>CAZUZS010000026.1:0-53975 GCA_964624795.1 uncultured Calditrichaceae bacterium | reverse complement strand
CCTTGCGGGCGATGCCTATGCCGTAACGCACGTCATCGATCCCCTCGATGCGGTGTGCATCCGGGCCAATGCTGATGATGACACCCTTTTCTTTGGCCTGTCGAATGAGCCGCCAGTCGATGTCCAGCCGGTGGGGATTGGCATTGAGCTCGATGGCAACTTTCAGAGATGCCGCGGCATCGATGATCCGGTTCATATCTACCGGGTAACCTTCCCGGGCAAGAAGCAGGCGGCCGGTGGGATGCCCGACAATTGTCACGTATGGATTTCCCATTGCCCGAATCAATCGCTGTGTTCCCTCCTCTTCCGTCATTTTAAATTTGGAGTGAATGCTGGCAATCACCAGGTCAAAAGAAGCCAGCACCTCGTCACTATAGTCCAGGCTTCCATCGGCCAAAATATCGCATTCGATGCTTTTGAGAATGCGAAAATCGTTCAAGTTGGAATTCAGCTTATCAATTTCGTTGTGCTGCTGCTTGATACGCTCTTCGGTGAGCCCGTTGGCATACATCGCCGCCTTGGAATGGTCGCTGATCACCAGGTATTTATATCCTCTGGAGCGGCAAGCTTCCGCCATTTCCGCAATGGAATTAGCGCCATCGCTGTAATGGGAATGGCAGTGAATAACGCCCTGCACATCCCCCTCCGTAAGCAAGGTGGGAATGCCATTTTCAAGTGCGGCCTCGATTTCACCAAAATTCTCCCGCAGCTCCGGTGGAATGTACTGCATACCCAATTCTCTGAAAATATCCACTTCTGTTTTGCAGGGAATATTCTCGGTTTCATCTCGGAACAGCCCATATTCACTCATCTTGAGACCGTTTTTCCGGGCGAACTCCCGCATGGCTACGTTGTGCTCTTTAGAGCCTGTGAAATGATGCAGGGCATAAGGGTACTGCTCGTCGCTCACAATCCGCAGATCGGCATTAATCCCATTTTTCAATACTACGCTGGATTTGGTTTTTCCCTTGCCGGTTACTCGCTCAACTTGCGGCAGTGAAGTAAAATGTTCCATAATGGAATCCCGGTGCTCATCTTTTGCGCTCACCAGGATGTCGATATCCTTGATGGTTTCCCGCCAGCGGCGAAGACTGCCGGCAATCTGCGAGCGGATGACGCCGCTGAAATTCTGCACCTCGTTGTGAAGCGCCTCCGCTGCTTCAGTAGCATCCCCGAGCAAATGCCGTTCTGAGAACTTTTTGACCAGCTCAATGCCTGCTAAGATTTTTTCCTGGGTTTTTGCCCCAAATCCATCCAGATCGCTCAGCCGGTTTTCCTTGCAGGCATACTCCAGCTCCCCTACAGTGGTAATTTTTAATTCCTCCCAAACCGCTTTAACCTTCTTCGGTCCCATTCCGGGGATCTTCAGCATTTCAATCAATCCCGCCGGCGTTTGCGCTTTCAGCGAATCCAGCTCTTCCGATTTGCCGGCTTTTACGATCTCCGAAATAAAATCCGTGATTCCTTTCCCAATCCCCTTGATCTTGAGAATCTCCCCACTGGAAACCAGGTTGTTGATATCCTCCGGAACTCCCTGTAAAATGCGCCCGGCATTGCTAAAGGCGCGAACCTTGAAAGGATTGGCACCCTGCAAATCCAGCAGAACCGCCATCTCTTCCAGCATTTGAATGACCTGTTTTTTGTCGACCATTATTTCTCTCGCGTTAGCAAATGAATTTGAATTAAAAATGGTTTACAGATTTTCGGTGGTGCGATTTTCTACCGGAATTGCATCACCGAACTTTTGATAATGTTTGTTCAGAACCAGACGGCCAATGTAGACCACCGGGGTGTCCATCAGGGCCACCAGCAGTTTGACAAAATAGGTTGTGAAAAGGATTGACCACAGCACATTCATTTCAAACACTCCGTAGAAAGCAATGAAGACGAACAAAACAGAATCGATAGCCTGACTGATCCAGGTCGAGGCGTTGTTTCGCAGCCAGAGGTGCTTCCCCGCAGTCTTATCTTTCCAGAAATGAAATGCCCACACATCGTGATGCTGCGATACCAGGTAAGCGATGATGCTGGCCAGCGTAATCCGGGGGATGAAACCGAAGATGGTCTGAAATGCATCGTGGGAGAAATCGCTGGGTGCGGAATGAAATAGCAGCGCAAATTGCATGGAGATGGTCATGAAAATCAGTGCGAAAAATCCCAGCCAGACACCCCGCCGGGCATCTTTCTTCCCAAATACCTCACTGAGCAGGTCGGTAGCAAGAAAGATACTGCCATAAACGATATTCCCCAGTGTGGCGGTAAAACCAAAAATATCTATAGTTTTCATCACCTGGATATTACAAACGATAATGTCGGCAGCAATGATGACGAATAATCCCTTTTTCCCGAAGAAGTAAATAGCAATCAGCGCCATCGTGAAATCGGCAATAAGAAATAGGAGCCATAAGAGTTCATTTGACATTTATTCTCCAGTTTAAAATCGTGCAAAAATAGAAATAAAAGTATGCAAAAACAAATTCTCTTTCGGTCTCCCGGTTCCATTTGGGTACTGGGGTGAAGGAAAGATCGGATCTTATCGGTGGACAGCGGCGAGGTATCTCGCAGTTCAGCAAGTGCGATTTACTGGATGATCGTTCCGCCCTCTCATAGCCAGATTATTTCATCGCAATGATTCACAAAATGAAAATTGCTTAGTAATTTTTCCATTGAAATTTTATATTCCGAAACAGGAATCTAAAAGCAGATGACTTCTTATGCGCCTTACAATTCCCAACCAGCTCACACTCCTACGAATTGCCCTGACCCCTGTTTTCCTCTTCTATTTTATCAAGGGAACAGCCCATTCCCAGCTTATTGCGTCAGCGGTGTATGTCGTTGCCTCCATCACAGACTGGTATGACGGCTGGTATGCGCGCCGTTTTGGGGTGATAACGCGATGGGGACAGTTTATGGATCCATTAGCCGATAAACTGTTGGTTTCGTCAGCTCTGATAATTTTCGCTGTAATGAATTTTATCAAATGGTGGATGGTGTGGGTAATTGTCGGACGCGATTTAATGGTAACCATTATCCGCATTTATGCGATTCAAAAAGGAACCCCACTCACCACACACGCGGTTGCAAAGTGGAAGACTTTTCTCCAGATGACGCTAATATTTGCCATCCTGATTTACATCAACTGGCTCAATTTTTACGGCAGTGGCAGTGCCTCCTACCACTCCAAGTATTTTGACGGCATTGGTCTGGGCATGCTGCTGATAACGGCACTGACAATTTATTCAGCGGTGGTTTACATTTTTGAAAACTGGCAGCTTATCTGGCGAATGATCAAGGAAATGTTCAATTTTGCAAATCGTTAAAAATTTTGGAGTAAGCTCATATTTTGGTTTAAATTTTACTTGGTGGGTTTTGCGATAAAATGCGTTTAGCGGCGATCTCAGAAAAGGAAATGGAATCAGAATTTTTTTGTCATGATAATTGTGCTTCCCCCGGCTTCAAACCTCACCTCATCCATTGCATTTTTGATGATTAGCAAGCCTCTTCCACGATTGTTGAACCCATTGTTGAGGTTTTTTGCATTTTTATGATGCGCACGATAATTGTAACCGGGTCCCTCATCCTTTACTCTTAAGATCATTCTTTCCTTATTTATATTTAAGCTGATCCTGACCATTTTTTTGCTATCAAAATTGTTACCATGCTCAATTGCGTTCTCCAGCGCCTCTACTAATGCAATTTGCAGGATATTGAAGTGTTGAAATAGCTCCCGGTTGAGCGATAATCGCTGTTCAAGATAGGCAATTGTTCTGGAAATATAGTTCATGGAGCTGGGAATGGATATTCGGAAGACCTCTTCGATATTAGCCGAAGAGCAGTTCGCCAACTGCGTATCGGAGTTTTTTTCGGTTAATGTTTTTATCAGTTTTTCGTTCATCTTTAAATTCTTGAGATCATTGATTACATACTGACATTTGAAATTTAACGCCCTGGCAGCTTTTTCCACCAACGGATCGTCTATTACAGCCACTATTATACCGTCAAAATCCAGACTTCTCAACTCCTTTTCCAATACAGTCAGGTCGGAATCCAGAAGTGTTACCTGGCTGACCACCAATTGCACCGGGTTGCTGAATACATATTCTCGGGCTTGCGCAGCCTTATTCACAAGTTCCACCCGGTATTGTTTCAACAGCAGGTAGTGATATAGTTTTTGCAATCCGCCGGTATAATTGTCAATTAAAAGAATAAAAGCTTCATCACTACTCTTGCCGTACCCTTCAACCCTCAGTTCCATTCAATTATAATCCAGTTTTTTAA
Organism: uncultured Calditrichaceae bacterium; assembly: GCA_964624795.1. GTDB lineage: Bacteria > Calditrichota > Calditrichia > RBG-13-44-9 > RBG-13-44-9 > CAZUZS01. The sequence continues at coordinate 49,697 of CAZUZS010000026.1, read as the reverse complement.
TTGACCGTGTGATCAAATTAAAATATTTTTATTAGAAAAAATGCACATACCCGTTACCAGTTCTTTGTTAAAATATCGGATTTAACCGGAGCATCATAAACGATAATTTTCTTTTGTTCTGCCCGAAGAAAGCAGAATCGGCATGCCCATGGCAATAATCCTTTTTTGTGTAACTTCGGTGATTTGAGTACATCAAAAAATCTTGCGTTCATAAGCGGATTGGCATGGCTGGAGATAATAAAGTATGAGTATCAGTAATGGGAGGCAATATGAATAGAAAGCAAATGGGACGAGTCAATTATTTTGCAACTGTTTTAATTGTTACAGGCATGGCAGCGTGTGGGTGCGCCCAAAACAGTCCCACTGATTATAAAACGATAACACCTGCGGAAGTATCTCAAATGATGCGTGAGAACTCGAAGGTTATTGTAATCGATGTGCGGACTCCGGGCGAGTATGTTGGAGAGCTGGGGCATATTTCCGGCACGGTACTGCACCCGTTGCAGGAAATTGATACCTGGGTATCGCAATATGAGAATCAGAAAAACCAGGAAATCATTATGGTATGCCGCAGCGGAAATCGCAGTGGAGTGGCGGCCAAATATTTTTCGGAAAAGGGATTTACCAATGTTTATAATATGGCCGGCGGAATGAAAGCCTGGAATAAGGATGGTCTGCCCATCGAAAAAGATACGGCGGAATTACCGGAAGGGAACTAATAAATGGAATCACAAAAAATAACAGGGGATACGACGATTGAGGAGATCGTCAGCAACTATCCCGGTCTTGTTCGCCCATTGATGGAATTTGGTATCAAGTGCATTGCGTGCGGGGAGCCGGTGTGGGGCACCTTGGAAGAAAATGCCAGGGAGAAGGGGATCCTGAATCTTGACGAGATTGTTGCAGAGCTGAATCGGATGGCAAACGACGATCAAGCCAAACCAATTGCAACTAAGTGATAAATCATTAAATCCAAATGGAAAGGCCGGTGCAAACCGGCAGCAATAAAGGTGGTATTTTGAAAAAAAAGATTGGCATAAAAATGGGCATCTTTGCGGCGGGCGGCGCAATTGCAGGCTACGCTTATTATTATTTTATTGGCTGCAAAACCGGAACCTGCCCGATCACAAGCAATCCGTTGATCACAACATTATACGGAATGGTAATGGGAATTGTCCTCGGTTTTGATGCAAGGCTGCTGGGCAAAAAAGCGCGCACGAATGAAGAGGAGTGAAAGTAGAACATCATGATGAATCTGGTTTATGTAGTTGTAGGAGTTATTGGTTTATTTATCCTTTTGCAATTATCTGTGAAATTGCGCGGCTGGTTCAGGAAGGGAAAGCCTGCGCCCAAAGTCAATGGAAAATTGGGACGGGAGATTCAGAAAGGCAGCAAAGTGGTTGCCTACTTTTACAGTCCAACCTGCCGGGCCTGCCATGTGCAGGAAAGCTATTTTCCGAAAGTTGAAGAAAAGTTCAAAAACATTGTTAAGATAAATGCCGGCAAGGAGCCGGATGTGGCACGCGCATTCGGCGTCATGGGAACTCCCACTACCGTTATCATCGAAAAGGGCAAGATAAAGAACTATTTTGTGGGCGCCGTGGCGGCAGGGAAGTTGCTAAAATCGCTCAACTGATCCGGTAAAAAAAATCCTGAATATTTTCAGTATTTGGTTCTTCCCGTGAAAAATTCCGGAGCTGCGTCGAGTTCCAAGACAATCGATAAGTGGTGATTAGGGCGATTGCTGCAGCCTGTGAAAAATCTCCTGACGAATTTTTCCGATTTGTTCGGGGGAAGCTTTCATTAATCTGTTGGACATCTCATTGAAGCCTTCAACGCCGGCCTTTTGGGCCAACAGAGAAAGCAGGCGGGTGTCATCAATGGCCCGGCGGAGCAGCTTCAGCCGAATGGAAGCGACCGGACCGATCTTACCAAATAAATCCCCGCGGTAAATAATGAAATCTTTGCCGATTTTGCCATTTAGATCAGTTGCGACAGTTTTCCACATCAGCAGGCCGGTTAATTTATTTTGCCAAACCTGATAAATGATCTTCAGTGCGGAATCAGCGCTGGCCGGGATGACCGGAGTGTTGCCATACCACCAGACCTGTTTTCCTTCGCCGATCAGGTCGCGAGCCTTTTGCATGGCATACTCACCGGTAAGCGAGTGGCCGGAAATAACCCAGATATCTACCGGCTCGAGTATTTTATCACCGCCGTTCACGCGAAAATCTTTCTGGCGGCTGCCGCGATGTTCATCGCAGAAAAAATGGGAAATATCCACCCGGAAACCGAACCTCACATCACCGCCATCTGCAAATACCCGGTGGGTGAGGTCGGCGAAATAACGCAACGCCCGGTAATCGTCGACATTTTTTGGCTCATCCAGGTTCCATGGGATCTGGTTGTTTTCGGCCGGTTTCTGATTGCAGTAAATTTGAAAGGTGGTACGGGTCCAGTTTTTTTGCCGAAAGTGCTTAATGAAGGCAGCAGCCGTTTCCTCCCAAATCTTCTCATACGAGACGCGGTCATCTTTCCAGAGCGAAAATGAAGCAGGCCAATCCGGATTAAAGGGAAGGTAAAAATGATCAATCGGGACGCCATCCGAATATGCAGTTCCATCAAAATATTGGCCAAACCGGCGATCAAAGTTTGTCCAATCGATTCCGAGCAGCTTTCCGTTTTTTAACCTTATTTCCGGGACAAATCCTTCCCGGGGTGCCCCGCGCTGGCTCTTGTAAGGAAGCGGATTCAGTGCGGCATAGTGTGCATGCGCCAGTTGGAAATATTCCTTTTCAACGCGCGAATTTTCCGTCGCCTTCGCTTTATTGTTCAGATACCGTGGGCCGTACTCGTTCAAATCCAGCCGCACCGAAGGCGGGGGTAAATTATGCCGGAGTGTCGTCAATTGAATTGAAAACTCTCTTTTTTCCATCTGCCGGGAGTTGATGATCAGTTTTATCTGGTGGGTTCCGGCTGGAAGCGCAGGTGGAATGCAGAGATCGAACCAGAGAATTTTGTATTTTTCCTTCTCATTCCAATTCGCCTGATTGTCCGCGAAGTGATATTTCCAATCCGGTGCCGATAAATTAACCGGCAACAATGCATCCGGCAGCCATTTTCCTTTCTCATCCGATTCAGTCAGGATCTCCACCGGTATTTCCAAAAAAAGTGAGAGACTGGATTGCAGCATCTCGTCTTCTGAAATCACGGAAATTGCGTCAATCCTTGTTGTGAGGCCTGCAGGAATGGCAAGCTGAAAAGAGATTGTCTCGCCTGGGATTCCGCTCATCTTGACAATCGCCGGAATCGTATCGAAAACGACCGAAGTTGCCACATCCGCCAGAGATTTGTCCGGCAGTCCCACAATTTCTCCGGAGAATGGGGCCACTTTGTAATATTCCGGCAGAAAGCAGATTCGCTCGGAATGGAGAGCGTTGGGAATATCTTTGTCAGGAGAAAATTTTAGCAGGAAAAGCAAGGCTACTGCAGCCGCGAAGACTGTGAGAATCGATGAGATTCGTTTGCGAAAAAAGGGCATACAATTCATTCGTTAGTTTTCCGATTTTTACAGAATAAAATTGCGCATTCTCTTTTTCCCCCCCAAAAAAACACCAATTCCCGGATTGGAGGCATCTGTACCGGTAAATTCAATGCCGCCGTCAGCGCAGGTTGGCAATTTAATGTTGGGGAATATCCTGCGTCTTGCGTTTTATCATAATTTTATGATTGCCGGATTTCGCGGAGAATTAGAAATCAAGAATCATATTCAGAATCAAAGCGTTCAAACCGGATGAAAATGGTCTGATGGTTCGCTTGATTTCGAACCGGGGCGAACCTAAATTTAGGCTAAATTTTAAGAGGCGGAATGGATAATTTTAAGCTGGTTTCAAAATACAAACCAACCGGAGACCAACCGGAAGCTATAGCACAACTTGTTGAAGGGATCGAGAAGAACCGCCCATTTCAGACGCTGCTTGGCGTTACCGGAAGCGGCAAAACCTTCACGATGGCAAATGTCATCGAGCAAGTCAACAAACCGACCCTGATCATTTCTCATAATAAAACATTGGCTGCCCAGCTTTACGGCGAGTTCAAGCAATATTTCCCGGAAAATGCCGTGGAATATTTCATCAGCTATTTTGATTATTACCAGCCGGAAGCCTACATCCCGCAGACCGACACTTATATCGAGAAAGACAGCTCGGTGAATGACGAAATCGAGCGGCTGCGGCTCAAGGCAACGGCGTCTGTCATGTCCCGTCGGGATGTTGTAATTGTGGCGAGCGTTTCGTGCATTTACGGAATCGGGTCGCCGGAAGATTACCAGAAATTGGTGACCATTATCCGTAAAGGTGAACGAATCAATCGTTACCGGCTATTTGGCAACCTGATCGACATCTACTACACCCGCAACGACATCAGCCCGGAACGCGGCACTTTCCGCGTGCGGGGCGACGTGATTGAGATTTACCCTGCTTATGAAAAATATGCGATCCGCATCGACACATTCGGGGATGAGGTGGAGGAAATCGTTTACCTGGATATCACCTCCGGGGAAATTTTGGAAGAGGTGGAACAGGCAGTGATTTACCCGGCCCGGCACTATGTTACTACACAGGAAAAACTGCAGCGGGCGATGGGAACAATCCGCGAGGAGTTGGAGGAAACCCTGATCGATCTGCGCAAACACGGCAAGCTGTTAGAGGCCCAGCGGCTGGAGCAGCGAACCAATTTTGACCTCGAGATGATCCAGGAGATCGGTTACTGCAACGGCATCGAGAACTATTCGCGGCACATCTCCGGGCGCGAGCCCGGCCAGCCGCCCTACACATTGGTCGACTTTTTCCCGAAAGATTTTTTGTGTTTTATTGATGAGTCGCACCAGACAATCCCACAACTGCATTCGATGTACAACGGGGATCATTCCCGCAAGAAAACACTTGTGGAACATGGATTCCGCCTTCCCAGCGCCCTCGATCACCGGCCGTTCAAGTTCGAGGAATTTGTGGAACGCCTGAACAAGGTGGTTTTTGTATCTGCTACCCCATCGCCGTATGAGGTCGAGCAGAGCGGGGGAGTGGTGGTGGAACAGGTTATCCGGCCAACCGGGCTGATGGATCCGGAAATCGAAGTGCGTCCCACTCGCGGCCAAATTGACGACCTGCTGGAAGAAGTTCGCCGGCGCGTTGAAAAAGAGGAGCGCGTTCTTGTCCTGACCCTCACCAAGCGCATGGCGGAAGACTTGACGGATTACCTGCAGAATCTGAATATCCGCGCGCAATACCTGCACTCCGAAATCGATTCACTGCAACGGGTGGATATTTTGCGGGATTTGAGATTATCCGAATTCGATGTGCTGGTGGGCATCAACCTGCTTCGCGAAGGACTGGACCTGCCGGAGGTATCGCTGGTCGCGATTCTGGATGCCGATAAGGAGGGCTTCCTGCGATCCGAAGTTTCGCTCCTGCAAATCGCCGGGCGGGCAGCCCGCAATGTGGGAGGAAAAGTCATATTTTATGCGGACACAATCACCCAATCCATGCGCAAAACAATCGACGAAACTACCCGCCGGCGAAAGGTGCAGATGGAATACAACCGGGAACATGGTATAACGCCGCAGACCATCTACAAATCGGTGGAAGAAATCATGAACACAACCTCGGTGGCAGACATCCGGGGAAAATATAAAACGAAAAAGGCAATTCGCGAATTCGAATACATGGATCGCCTGTCCGGAGAAGAATTGGTAAACCAACTTGAAAAAGAGATGAAAAAAGCAGCGGAGAATCTCGAATTTGAAAAAGCAGCGCAGTTGCGCGATGAAATCAAGCGGCTAAAAGGAAAGCTGGAGTAGCTGCATGGGATTTTCTAAAAGTCTCTGGCTTATTGTCCTTCTGGGATTGGTTGCAGCGTTGCCCGCACAGCACATTACCGGCGAACTCCAGGAAATGATCCAAACCGGCAAAGAACAAATCTATCAGTTTCATCTGGACAAAGCCCTCAACACTTTCAGGCTGGTGGAGCAGAAATTTCCGCAATATCCGCACGGCTTTTTCTACGAATCTTATATTACCGCGATCCTGTATTCCCAGGATGAAACAAATGCGGTCTTGGACTCCACGCTTATGCAGTCGGTAAAGCAGGCCATAAAAGTGGGAGAGGCATATAAAGAAAAAACCAAAAATTCGGCGGATGCGCTTTATTATGTCGGCGTGTCTTACGGCGTTCTGGGCATCTATCACGTGCTGAACCGGAATTACGTAAAGGGCTATATCTATGGCCACCGCGGAAAAAATTACCTGGAGGATGTGGTTCGGGAAGACTCGACTTACTACGATGCCTACCTCGGACTTGGGATCTTTCACTATTATGTGGACCTGCTACCGGGGCTGACCAAATTTTTCGCAAAAATTCTGGGCTTCAGCGGGAATCGCCTTCTGGGAATGCAGGAGATCGCATCGACCGCACAAAAGGGGCAATTTTTCAAGGTAGAGGCCCGTTTTGTTCAGGCGGTATTTGGTTATTTTCTGGAAGGGGACGAGCAGGCTGCACTGGGAACCTTCTACCGCATGCACAACCAGTACCCGGGAAATCCCGCCCCCACGCTTCTCCTCGGCTATCATTATCGGCGGCATGGCGATGTGGAAAATGCAATTACTGTTTTTTCCTCGGTGCCCGATGACTACGCCGGAAAACTACCGGAAATCACAGTGATGAAATATTACAATCTGGGCGTATGTTATTTTCTGAAAAACGATTTTCGCCGCGCCGAAGAGCATTTCAATTATTTAATGGATCACAAGATCAGAAAGTCCCTGTACTACCTGGCGGCTCTCGAGTATTACAAAGGTTTATTGGCCGACCTCCAATTTGACCGTCCTTTGGCAGATCGATATTTAAGGATGATTACTAAAAATAAGGATACCCAGTATTGGTTCAACATATCGCGCATGTACGCGAAATACCCAATGGACTCGCTGATGTATCGTTTTATTGTCTTGGATAACCGCGTATTCACCAGCCGGAAACCGACTTCGCTGGCTGAACCGGTAGATCAGCTCTGGGCTGATGTGGAATCCCGGGATGGGGAAAACGCCTGCCCGGATCTGATTTTTCTCTCCCGTGATTTGCAGGCGGTCGTTCGATATAAGCTGGGCAAGTTCAGGGAATCTGCCGAAATTTATTCCGGCCTGATTGAGAAGCTGGGCAAGATGGAAGATGAATTTCAGCGCGCCTGGATTTTCATCCACTACGCGCAGGTACTGCGGGAACTCAAAAACTGGGATGAAGCCTCGGAGATGCTGGACAAAGCCGGATCTACAAACGACGAGTACACTCAACTTATCTTGACACGGGAACGGTTCATGTTAATCCAACGGAAAAAGCAGTTCAAAACATAGGAGCAGCCATGAACGTTTTGGTATTGGGCAGCGGCGGCCGCGAACATGCACTGGTCTGGAAGATTTCACGGTCGCCTATGGTGAAGAAACTTTATTGCATCCCCGGCAATCCGGGAATTGCGGAGTTGGCCGAGTGCCAGAAAATTGATTTGGGAGATTTTGCGGCGATAGAATTATTCATCACCGGCAGGCAAATCGATCTCACAATTGTCGGCCCCGAACAGCCGCTGGTGGAGGGGATCGTGGATTACTTGCAGGCGAAAGGCCATGCCGTTTTCGGTCCGGATAAACATGCAGCACAGTTGGAGGGCAGCAAGATTTTCGCCAAAAACTTCCTCCAGAAATATAAAATTCCCAGCGCACACTTTGCGGATTTTACCGATTATAACAAAGCGATTACTTATCTCAACAGCCTGGAAGATGGGATGATTGTGATAAAGGCCGACGGCCTGGCAGCCGGAAAGGGCAGCGTTGTCTGCAAGAATAAAAAAGAGGCAGGCGCCGTTCTCAAGTCGATGATGGTGGATAAGCAGTTCGGGGATGCGGGACAGCAGGTGCTGATCGAGGAATATCTGGAGGGACGGGAAGCCAGTCTGTTTTTGATCCTGGATGGCAAGAATTATGTGGCATTGTCGCCGGCGCAGGATTACAAACGTGCGTTGGATGGAGACCTTGGGAAAAACACCGGGGGAATGGGCAGCTTCGCGCCTACCCCGGTTCTGAGCAAAACAATGCTGGATCGCGCCATTAGCGAAATCGTCGAGCCGGTTCTGTCCGGGCTGCGTTTTGAAGGAATTTCCTTTAAAGGCGTCCTGTATGTCGGTTTGATGATAACCGAAAGCGGTCCCCATGTTATCGAGTTCAACTGCCGTTTTGGCGATCCGGAAACGCAGGTGGTACTGCCGTTGCTGAAATCCGATCTGATGGAAATTCTGCTGGCCAGCGTGCAGGGATCGCTTGACAGGCAAAAAGTGGAATTTAAAGATCAATATGCAGTCTGTGTTATTGCCGCATCCGGTGGATACCCGGATGCATACCGGAAAGGAAAACATATATCCGGCCTGGATGAAGTTGATGATGAGGTGCTAGTGTTCCATGCAGGTACCGGCAGAGAAGGCCAAAATATCGTGACAAGCGGCGGAAGGGTGCTGGGCATAACCGCACTGGATAAGAATTTGAAAACTGCCATCGGGAAGGTTTACGCCAATATGGAGAAGATTCATTTTGAAGGAATGCAGTATCGCCGCGATATCGCAGAACATGGCTGGAAATTGGTGCTATGATCAGGAATTCGCAACTCCGGTCAATCCGGAATTTCAAATTATAATTAGGTTGACGGCATTCGGAATCTTGCTGCAGGTTACTCGTCGAATGATTTAAAAAAAGGAGCGCGCATGAAGATTTTAATTACTGGCGGTGCAGGTTTTATCGGTTCAAATGTTGCCGATCGTTTTCTGGAATTGGGGCATGAAGTCGTGATAGTAGATAACCTGGTGACCGGCCAGATGGAGAACATTCCGTCGGCGGCTGCCTTCTACCAGGTGGATATTCGCGACGAAGCGCTGAAAGATGTATTCGAAAAGGAAAAACCGGATATCGTGAACCATCACGCTGCCCAGATGGATGTCCGCAAATCCGTGGATGATCCGGTTTACGATGCGTCGGTAAATGTTTTGGGGGCGCTTAACCTGCTGCAAAACTGCATTAAATATCAGGTTAAGAAATTTATATTTGCTTCCACCGGCGGGGCGATTTACGGAGAGCAGGACTATTTTCCGGCTGACGAGCAGCATCCGCTGCGTCCGCTTTCGCCTTATGGAATAACCAAGTTGGCTACCGAGAAGTATCTTTTCTTTTATAATAAAACGTATGGTTTCACCTCCACAATTCTACGGTATGCAAACATTTACGGCCCGCGCCAGAATCCGCACGGAGAAGCCGGGGTAGTGGCAATTTTCAGCGAACGGATTTTGCAGGGCCTGCAGCCGGTGATCAACGGAGACGGATTGCAGACGCGCGATTATGTTTTTGTCGGAGATGTCGTTAAGGCAAATGAACTGGCCCTGGAAAATGGGGATAACAAAATCTACAATATCGGAACCGGCATCGAGAGCAATGTAAACGATCTTTTTCGGAATATTGTAAAGCATACCGGACGGGAAGTGCCGGAGCAGCACGGCCCGGCAAAAGCCGGAGAGCAGATGCGCAGCGTTCTGGACAGCAGTTTCATTAACCGCGAGCTAAACTGGAAACCTTCCGTCAGACTGGATGAGGGCCTTGCCAGGACTGTGGATTTCTTCAAACAAAAATTGGACGCTTGAAATTGGGATGCCGGTTTCCCCGGTAGGTTCGTGCGCAACTGTTTTCCGAAAATTCGGGGAGGTAATTCCTTCCCCCATAAATACTTTTGCAAAGATGATCGGGAACGACGTAATTATTCCAAAAAGCACACTTTATATTTTTGTTGGAAATAAAAAGCCAAATCACTATTTTAGAAAAAAACAGGCTCAATATGAAATACACTACATTCGTAGCCGAAGTGAGAAAAGAAAATTCTGTCGAGATTCCTGTGGAAATCCGGGATAAACTGGAAATCCGTCCCGGAGACAAAGTGGAAATCACCGTAAAAAAAATCAAGACCCGCCGGCTGGAAATACTGATCAGCGAAAATCCCCTTTACAAGCTAATAAAATTTGCAGAAGAATAAGAAAGGTTGTCCATGAAGATTTTTATAGATGAGATGGCCTGGCTGGCGATGACCGATGTTGGGAATCCTCTGCACCAGCCAATAAAGGAACAGTTACTACATTATTTAAACGGTGGCGAAAGCTTTTACACAACCAATATTATTATTGGCAATGTCGTTTCCCGGCTTAAACAGGAATTAGGCGCGACAAAGGCTAACCGGTTTTATGATATTCTGGAAGAGGCCTGGTTGGGAACCCACCTGCATGTGCTGTGGATAGGGAGACGGACCCAAAAAGATGCAGTTAAACTTTTCAAAAAATTCCCCGACTCGCAGCTTTCACTTTTCGATTGCGCCAATGTTGTTCTGATGAACCGCAGGAATATCCGATTTATTTTAACGACGAATTCTGCCTACAGTAAAATGGGCTTCAAACTTATGCCTGAGAATTAACGGAGACACGAATGGCAATTGTGCAGCAGCTTTTAATAAATCCTGCCGCTAAAATAATTGGCTTTGTCGGCGGAAAAGGGCGGAATTATCTCGCAAACCAGTTGGCACTCGAATTAAGCCGCAGTGGAAAAAAGGTGATCATCAGCAGTGTTGGAAATGAGATGCTGCCAACCTCGGGGCATATAATTCATGATAAGGATGAGAATTCTCTTCTTGAGCGGATCGGGGCCGACAGTAAAATCCATAGCGTAATTTACGGCGGTTTGGGTGTGAATGACCATTTTCTCGAAGGAATAAATTCAAAGCTTGCCCGAAAAATAATCCGGCTTGAAGGAATTGACTTCTTATTACTTTTCGTGGAAACCGTCCAAAAAATAAGCATCCTGAATAATAAGCAGATTGCTCATCTCAGTCGCTCAAAGCTGATTGAGCAGTTGATCTACTGCTTTCAGTTAGATCTTATTGATCAGGCTATCGACGGCGATGTGGTGCAGGATATGGACGAATTATTTGCCAATTTCAGCAAATATCGTGACCGGCCGACATTTAGCCAGCAGTTGATTTGCGATTATCTGGTGAACAAGGAAAAGGGCGCCGGTAACCTGTTCAGGCAAAAATGGCCGGCATCGCTTGTTTTTACCGACGTGACAAATCCATTGCTGGAAAACAGGGCGATCAACCTGGCAAGGGATCTTTTCGTTTCTGGAATCGAATATATCTATTCTGCAAATCTCAAGGAAAATCTCATCAAACTGGTATCCCCCAAGTGAGAGAAAGAAACCTGGTACTGGTCGCAGGCGGGGATGAAATCGGCTCGGCGGTGGCCGTTTATTTAGCGAAATCCAATGTGCCAACCGCCATGGTGGTCCACGATTCCGAGATTCACCTGCGGCGGCCAATTTGTTTTGCCGAAGCGGCGTTCTCCGGTAAGAAGCGGATGGAAGGGGTAACGGCTGAGCTGGTAACCGCTGAAGATCTGGATTTGGTCTCCCAACCTGATGAGCGACTCCGCTGGAAAGAGGCCATAGATTTTAAAATACGCAATGGGCATATTCCTGTTTTTCTGAACTCCGATTTGCCCGCATTCCCGGATGTACTTGGTCCCACCGTTATTGTCCGGGCTAGCGAAAGCCATGTCCATGAGATTGAGATAGATGACGCTGGATTGGTGATTGGCTTTTTCCCGCACCATGTGCCGGGCAAGGATTGTCACGTAGCGGTCGAAACCCGCTTGAACTACTGGATTGGTGATGTGTATACGGCAGCGCCCGACAAACGTCCCGACTTTGATATGCGATTTTTCAAGAACCCATTTGAGCATGTGAATTCTCCATTGGAAGGTGTATTTGTTGGAATGAAAAATATCGGGGATAAAATCCGGCGCAATGAGCCATTCGGCACGGTCAATGAAATTGAAATCCGTTCGCCTTACGAAGGCCAGATATGGGGATTGTTCCACAGCGGCAAAATAATTCAGGCGCGGCAGCCGTTGGCCCTGGTTTATGAGGGAGTCGCAAGTGATGCCTATCTGTATTTTGATTTCAAACACCGGGCAATTGCCGGGGCGGTCCTGACCGAAATGATGCGATTTTTATAAAAATTCAGGGGAACTGAAATCTCATTTAAGAATCATTATAAAAAATGCCCCTGCCATAATGATAGACCGACGACGCAAATCACAAAGTATCTCCAGCTAAGTTCTTTCATATCTTAAAAACTGCTGATTCCTTTCATAAACGGAGTAACTATGGACAGGCTGCTACAGAATATAGGAATTTGGATTCACCAATTGAGCAATTATATCTGGGGCCCGGTGCTGATAGTTTTGCTGGTAGGCACGGGCATCTGGCTTACCGCGATTTTGCGCGGACTCCAATTCAGAAAATTGTTTTATGCGCTCTACCTGGCGCTTATTAAGAGAAAGGAAGATGGCGATGAGCCGGGAGACATTACTCATTTCCAGGCGTTGATGACGGCGCTTTCGGCAACTGTAGGCACCGGAAATATTGCCGGGGTTGCTACCGCAATTGCTGCCGGCGGACCGGGGGCTTTGTTCTGGATGTGGATTACCGGTTTGGTGGGGATGGCGACCAAGTACGCGGAGGCAGTTCTGGCAGTAAAATACCGTGTGAGGGACAAGGAAGGTTTGATGAGCGGCGGCCCCATGTATTATATATCCAATGGCTTGGGCTGGAAATGGCTGGGAACGCTTTTCGCTATTTTCGCTGCGGTTGCGGCTTTTGGCATTGGGAATATGGTGCAATCCAATTCGGTGGCTGATGCCGTCCAGGCAACCTTCGGAGTACCATTTCTCGCCACCGGCTTGGTTCTCATGGTTGCCACCGGGCTGGTGATTATCGGGGGGATTAAAAGTATCGGGCGGGTCACATCGCTGCTGGTCCCGGTGATGATCGTTTTTTACATGGGCGGCGCGTCGGTCATTATTCTTTTAAAAATAAATTTAATTCCCCAGGCCTTGGGTCTGATTTTTAAATCCGCCTTTACGCCTGCCGCTGCTACCGGTGGATTCCTGGGAGCCAGCGTGATGGTAGCAATCCGGATGGGTGTCGCGCGCGGTGTTTTTTCCAATGAATCGGGTTTGGGGAGTGCACCCATCGCGGCTGCTGCGGCGCAAACCAGGCATCCGGTTACGCAGGCGCTGGTTTCCATGACCCAGACTTTCATCGACACCATCGTGGTTTGCTCCATGACCGGCCTGGTGCTGATTCTCACCGGCACCTGGAACAGCGGCAAGAACGGGGCGGAACTCACCTCCTTTGCTTTCTCTCACGGCCTTCCCGGGCAGTGGGGCAATATCATTGTGGCAGTGGGTTTAATATTATTTGCCTATTCCACCATTCTCGGCTGGAGTTACTACGGCGAGAAATCAATCGAGTATCTAATCGGAGAGCGGGCAGTAAAACCGTATCGCCTGATTTTTGTGCTATTCGTTGGGATTGGCGCTATGGCAAAACTGGATCTGGTCTGGGCGCTGGCTGACGTTTTTAACGGCCTGATGGCCTTTCCCAATCTCATTGGTTTGCTGGCGCTTTCACCGGTTATTGTCCGACTGACCCGGGAATATTTCAGCGATATTTATAATAAATAACAATATTTTGATCTTCAGGTCATTCTGCCCAAATCAGATGATAGAATTATTGGGTTTGGCTGAATTTCCCGTCACGGGCAGAGCTTTGCTTGCCCCACGCTGAAATGCTATCCGTATCCGATGCGTGATCTCTCGTTGCCGGGTATTCCGGCCGTAGCTCCCGAAATCAGGTGATTTCCGGCTCATTCAATAAAGTATAGCTGAAGTTGTCACCATGGTTGGCCGCCGATTGGTCGCAGAAATCCATGAATTCATTAAATTCTGTTTCAACCGAAAATACCTGGCAGCCGGCCGACCATTTGTCTACCTGGGTAGAGCCTTCCGGACGTGAACCCGCTTTATGAATATGAATTCCGAACATGCCTTCCTGGAGGGTTGCTTCATCGAAATTCAGCACATTATCCCGGTTGTTGTCGCGATAAACCGGCAGCGGTATCCGTTGGACAAGTGCCCGGTACGAATTATGGTGCATTCCAAAAGTGAACGCGCTGCGGTATTGCCCGGCCCGGAGCACCGCTGTTCCTTCTACATTCATTGGATTCTGCAGCCAATAAAGCCCGGGATCGGTGGTGATTGCATACACGCGACTTTCCCAGGCGTCATTTTCGCGCCAGAAAGCATACAGGAAATCATTGAAAACATTGACCGTGGGATCACTGGTGCGAACTCCCACAATATTCAAATCGAGACCGGCGCCATCGAAAACCGCATATCCTCTATTTCTCATGGCCTGAATAATCTGTTCAACATCCCAGGGACCATCTGCCATAGAATTCTCCTTTTATTTTGAAATGGAATGATTATTAATTGATCCTGTGAATTAATCCGGCACAACCGGATGAGAGCCAAAATCGCAGATCGAGTTTCTCAGTAGAACGTGTTAACGAGATGAAACTTATCTCAGAAATTCCTGTTTTGCAAGCTAAATCAGTGCATTGCGCAATTTTTGCACTATGGTTGGTTTTTCCCGATTTCCACAAAAACTACGCTATCCAACATTATTGCATATATCAATTGAAATTGTTCTCTGCCTTTTCAGCAGAAGTTGTCTTTAATACTGTGCCCGGTTCCTGGAAGGTTTATATTCGATATCACTCAAGGATATTCTACCCATTTATTGCGTTTCAGTAATGTGTGTGGCGAGTTCATTGCTAACAACCCGGAGGTTATGATGCCGAATAAACATAGAATAAATATCGAGTTGCAGCACTTTGAGGAGTGTCCCAATTGCCCCGAATTGAGGCGACGTGTGTCAGAAGCGTTAAAGGGAAGAGAACAATTTGTGGATTATCAGGAGACACTGGTAGAAACAATTGGACTGGCACAAAAAATCAAATTCAGAGGGTCGCCGACTCTTTTAATTGATGGGGATGATTTTGAAGGAGTACCTGAGCCGACCGAGGCTTCATTGGCTTGCCGTTATTATGGCAATGGACTGCCAACGGTAGAAGCGATCAGAGAACGGATCGATTCACTAATTTCGGGGCTTGGGAGATAGATAAAGAGAGGGCGGTTAGATAAGCTCAAACATCGAACGTGAGATGTGAAAGCAGACACTCCGGTGCAATCCTCAAACAGTGCAGCACATCAAAGTTCAATGTTATGCTGTGGTTGTTTCGGTGTTCGCGTCGTGTTTAAGCTCAATTTCTAAATCCAGGGCGGTAAGTGACAGGTTGACATCAACAAAAAATACGAGCAGACCAACAATCAGGGCTGCCATGCATGAAATGAAAAGTACTATAATAAATGCAGCGCTATCCAGACCAAGAATTGTTGTCAGAAAAAGGGCAATTATCAAAAGAGCCGCAAAGAGCAGGCTAAGTGAGGTAAAAGCGATAGCGGTGCGTAACAAGCGCGCGCGGTGCACAATTACTCGTAACTGGCTGCTGAGATTTACGGTATCACCGTTTGTCATTTTCCGAAGTGAATCCGCCAGCATCCGTGCACGATCAATAACGCGGCCATAGCGATTGGTCATGGACAAAAGAACCAATCCAACACCGGAAATCACGATTACCGGGCCAATCGCCAACTGCAAAACCGGGATCAATTTGTCAAGATTCATCTCAAATCCTTCATTTTCTTCATGAGCCGCGACCGTTTTTTAAATCCGGGCCGCTGCTGATTGCCGCCAAAAATACGTTTTCCAATTATCATTATCAACAGTTTTGGCAATTTTTTGATGCGTGGTCCGAATGTTTTTTCCGCATGAGGGAAAAAAGCAGTTCCAAAATTGGCTCATTCCGGCAGTGGCACATCGGATACCGGTAATTAGTCAGCGGCGGGGTGAATTGATTTCGCCAAAACCCTCAAATAATACTCCCGACCGGGGACAATTCATAAATGGTAATTTAAATCTAAAGTTGAGCAGGATGCCGGGAAAAAGCCGGTCGCCTGTATCTCAAAATAAATTTAGGATTGCAGCTTTGTCTTTCGAATGGTATATTATCAGCCCATTTGGGCGGGCATTCGTGGCGATTTGAGGCATATTGCAGCCACGTTAAAGAAGATGCTAAAAAGCGAATGATGAAGGAATTGTCCCCTGGCTTTTAGCAGGGGATTTTTGTTATATCTAAACGGAGGAATGAGTAATGGGTCAGTCTTTTTTGTTTACTTCCGAATCGGTTTCCAATGGACACCCCGATAAAGTTTCCGATGCTATTTCCGATGCCATTGTCGATTCGATTTATAATTTTCCGGGAGATCCCACCTATTATCGCGCTGCGGTCGAGACCCTGGTAACCGAAAATACAACCATCCTGGCAGGGGAAGTAAAAATTCCGGATGGGAGCAATATTGAGTACGAGAAGATTGCCCGGCAAACCATTCGCGAAATCGGCTACACAGATCCTGAGCTGCGTTTTGATGACAATTGTGAAGTAGTGTGTCGAATCCATGCTCAATCCCCGGAAATTGCCCAGGGGGTGGATGTCGGCGGAGCCGGTGACCAGGGAATGATGTTCGGTTTTGCGATTAATGAAACAGAGCAGTATATGCCTCTGCCCATCAGCATGGCACACGCCATTGTGAGAGGGATGGACGAGGCACGGCAGAATGATGTATTGCAGTTCCTCCGTCCGGATGGGAAATCGCAGGTTACCATACGGTATGAAGATGACCGTCCGGCAGCGATCGAAAAAATCGTAATTGCTGTACCGCATTCACCCGGCGTGACCAGGGAATATGTCGCCGAAAAAATAAATGAGAAAATAGTCCAGCCACTGCTCAAGAAATACAATTTGCCGTTCGATGAGAACGAAACCAACTATATTGTAAACGGAACCGGTGCCTGGACAATGGGCGGCCCATACTCCGATACCGGCTTAACAGGACGTAAAATTATCGTGGATACATACGGTGGCATGGGACGTCATGGCGGCGGCTGTTTTTCGGGGAAAGACCCATCCAAAGTAGACCGTTCCGCCAGTTATGCCGCCCGTTATGTGGCCAAGAATCTTGTTGCTGCCGGCGTTGCTCACAAGCTGGAAGTCCAGATCGCCTATGTAATCGGCCGCAGGGACCCGGTTTCGGTCATGGTCGATACCTTCGGGACCGGCGTTATGCCGGAAACGGAGATCAGCAAGATCATCTCCCGGGTATTCGATCTGTCGCCACGCGGAATTATTGCCGGACTGGATTTATTGAAACCGCTCTACAAGGCCACTGCTGCATACGGGCACTTCGGTCGCGAAGAAAACGGATTCAACTGGGAAAAACTTGATAAAGTGGAAGAAATCCGGAAATTAATGTAAGGTAGTGATTTAGCAGAATAAATTTGGGTAAGAGCTGCGGGTTTCTGCTTGCAGCTTTTTTTATATGCAGGCGGCGGAACAGTCCGATTTTACTCGGGCGGCCTATTTGGCTCATTGAGATTCACTCGGATGCTAAAGTAAAATCTTTTGATTTCGAAAATATTATATTCACAGGAAGGGCGGAATAAGAATGACGGTTAATCAAAAAAGAGTCCTGATTGTCGATGATGAAGAGGACCTGACATGGACCCTGAGCAAAAAACTGTCCAAGGATAGCGATAAATTCCAGGTAATCTGTGTCAATTCCGGCAGGGAAGCAAAGGAGGTTCTGAACCAGGTGCCGGTAGACCTGGTTATCACCGATGTTCGCATGCCGGAAGTTTCCGGCCTTGATCTGTTGGTTGAAATCAAGGAAAAGTACCCGCAGACAAAAGTAATCATCATGACTGCCTACGGCTCGTCCGATGTACAGCGTGCGGCGAACGAGCGAGGTTCCTTCCGCTACCTTGAAAAACCGTTTGAAATCAATGAACTGCGCCGCCTGATCCTGGAGGGCCTTACCGAGACAAAAGGATTTAAAGGGAGTGTTTCCGATTTCCAGCTTGGTGATATTATCCAGTTAAATTGTTTGGGCCGCCTTACTTCCGGGTTGCAGATTACCCACGATCAGGAAACCGGTTTCATTTATTTTGCTGACGGAAATATCGTTCATGCGGAAACAAACAAGCTTATTGGAGAAAATGCATTCTACTATATCATGAGCTGGCAGGGAGGCGAGTTCTTTGTAAAACGGAATGCCAAACCGCCATCCGAATCCATCAATAAGGGGTGGCAAAGTCTTTTGCTGGAGGCAATGCGGAGAATCGATGAAAACTCCCAGTCGGTAGTCGAAGAGAAGGAGCGGGAGAAACGGCAGCGTGTCCGCAAAATACACAAAATATTAGATTCCATTTTCAAAACTCGTAGCGTCGAGTTTATTCTGATCCACAATTCTGCCGGGTTTCCTGTTACCTATCTCCCGGACAATGAGGATGCCAACCTGGAGGCTACCAACCTTGGGAATCAGCTTTCTCTATTCCTTAAGGATATGAACAAATTGCAGCAGCACCTCCAGACCACGCCGGCAGCATTCCTGGAAATTCAATTTGGCAGCATGGTCTTGATTGCCAGCAGGGTACCCGAAAAAGATGCCTGGATTAGCGTACTGGGGGATAGCAATCTGAATGTCGGTTACCTGCGGTTGGAAATTCGCAAATCGATCAAAGATATTGCAGAGCAGCTTTAATTTCTCCCTGCAAGATTCACTTTCCGTACACTATATTTTCTATAATTCACATAATTGCATGCCTTTTCGGCATTTTCCGGAACAGCCAATATTGGTGGCAGCCAGCGTCCGATGGTGTGGAAATTTCTGTGGCAGCAGAATTACCTAAAAAAACGGGATGATTTCGGCCAGCGAAACCATCCCGAGTAAGTAAGATCAGATTTTTTTTAATCGAGTAAATGTACTACCAGGCCGGACTTGAGTTTCGGTTCGAACCAGGTGGATTTGGGCGGCATGGTTTTTCCCGCATCCGCGATTCTCATTAGCTCCTCAATGGAAGTTGGGTAGAGGGCAAAGGCGACCGTCCAGTTGCCGCTGTTCACGCGTTTTTCCAGTTCCTGCAAACCGCGAATTCCTCCAACGAAATCAATTCGTTTGTCCTTGCGCGGATCACCGATTCCCAATAGCGGAGTCAGCAGGTTTTCCTGAAGGATGCTCACATCGAGACCCTTTACCGGATCATTGGTATCGAAGTTGCCGAAGCGGGCAGTGAGACCATACCATCCACCGTCCAGGTACATCCCGAATTCATGACTTCTTCCCGGTTTGAACTGCGCTGTGCCGCTTGCTTTTACTTCAAATTTCTCTTCAACTTTTTTCAGGAATTCTTCTTTTGTAAAACCATTCAAATCCTTTACAACCCGGTTGTAATCCAGAATCTGCATCTGATTGTGGGGAAAGATTACTGTCAAAAAGTAGTTGTACTCCTCGTCTCCCTGGTGAGTCGGATTTTCACTGCGTTTCAGATCGCGTACCCGTTGCGCAGACGCCGAACGATGATGACCGTCTGCCACGTAAAGAAAGTCTACTGCCTCAAACAGGTTGATGATTTCCGCAATTGTCCGCTCCTCTTCTACTTTCCACAATGTATGATAAACGCCGTCACCACTTTGGAAATCGTAAGTGGGTTCTCCCCCGGCAATCCTCAGGACGAGTGCATCGATTTTCGCGTCTGCCTTGTAGGTCAGGAAAACTGGGCCTACCTGGGCATTCAGGGCACGCATGTGCTTTACACGGTCGTCCTCTTTGTCCTGGCGGGTGAGTTCATGTTTTTTAATGATGTTCTTTTCGTATTCATCGACCGAGGCACATGCTACCAACCCGGTTTGCACATGATTGCCCATTTTTTGGCGGTAGATATAGAAATTAGGATTGTCGTCCTGGAAAACTACACCTTCGTGCCGAAGTTTGCCCAGATTTTCTGCTGCCTTTTGATAAACTCGTTCGTCATACAAATCGATTTCCGGATCAAGATCAATTTCAGGTTTATTCACATGCAGAAACGAATATGGATTTCCTTTCGCCATTTCCCGGGCCTCATTTGAATCCAATACGTCGTAGGGCGGTGCAGCTACTTCTCTTACCAGTTCTTTTTTTGGCCGCAATCCGCGGAAAGGTCTCACAACTGCCATTTTAACCTCCAAATTTTATTATTCATTTATTCCCTTTATATGAATTCTGGTTTAGGTATCTTACCAGACATACCGGTTGTCCTGGTATTAATTCCTTGAGTGACAACAGGCAAAATTGCTGTATCTTTTCCACATACAATACCAAAAAAAAGGGCGCTGTTAGGCGCCCTGAAATTTCTTACTCCCTAATTTTACGAAGTGAAAAACTTGTCGCGGTTATCCACAATATTCGATTTCTTCTTCAGGTTTTCATACCATTGGGTAAAGAATCGTTGTGTCTTTTGGTTGAGCAGGCGAGTGCGAATGGCCTCCTTTTGCTGATTAAATGCAGCTTCATCAAATGGGGTGCGATTCAGAACCTCGATGAAATAGAACCCGCGATCCGTATCGAGCATAGGAGAAACCACGCCGGGTTGCAGCGTGAAGGCTGCTGCGGTAATTTCCGGGATACGACCGACCTTTGGAATGGTTTGCGACATGGTAAATTCTGCTGTCGAATCGAACATTACTGTTTTGGTGGGATCATCCTGCGCAATTTTTTCCATTGGCAACTGGTTGTCGACCTCTTGCTGAATTTTCTTTGCGAAGTCTCCCGCCAATACCTTTCTCTTCTCAAATTCTACCTTGCTTTTGCAGGTCTGCTTAACTTCGTCGAAAGGCTGATAGCCTTCCGGTTGAATATCGGCTACGCTGAAAACGACATATCCCTGGGTGGAATTGTAAACTGCGGAAACCTCATTTTTTTCTGCCTTAAAAGTCCAATTTACTGCAGAGGGCATGGAACCGAAACCGGGGATAAAGCTGCGCTGGTTGAATTCCGGAGTTTGCTTCACGATCGTCTTTAGCTGGTCTGCAGCTATCTTAAATCCTTTTTCCTTTGCCATTTCATCAAAGTCGTCAGCGCCGTTTTTGGCCTGTTCGCGGGTGAGGGCGCTGGCAGTAAATTTGAACAGAATATGCGCGGCATGGACTTTTTCGACGCCGTCCTCAGTCTTTTTGTCAATAATCTTGATGATATGCAAACCAAACTGGGTTTTCACCGGCCCAATAATTTCGCCGGGTTTACCGGCGAATGCGGCATCGGCAAATTCCTTCACCATGCGGCCCTTCTCAAAATATCCCAAATCGCCATGGTTGTTCCTTACCGACGGGTCTTCCGAATATTCGTCCGCTAATTTGGCGAAATCCTCGCCACTCTCGGCGTCCTTCTTTACATCCTCCGCCAATTGATATAACTTTGCGCTATCCGCGGCAGAAGGTGCGGTGGAGAAAAGAACATAATCCAGCTTTCGTTTCTCTTCTACCTTGAAGTCCTTCCTGTTCTTATCGTAATAATCCATCATTTCTTTGTCGGTTGCCTGAACCGAATCTTTGGCGAATGCGTTTACCGGAATCAGCAAGTATTTGATTTTTGCCTTCTGATTATTTTCAATGAAATCGTCTTTGACTTCTTCCTCAGTGACAATAACAGAGGAGGTGATCAGTTCCTGCAATTTCTGGAATGGCAATATATCTCGAAAGTAATTTTCCACGGGTGCCCAATTTACATCCGGGTTTTGCAGTGCTTGTTGGTATTTCTGCATATCGAATTTTCCATCCGTCTGGAAATTCGGATTTTGTCGGAGTTGTTCCGGCGGATTCTGCGTCAGTTGCAGAAACACTTCGTGGTCGGTAACTGTAATGTGCCGTTTGCGGATTTCCTTACCATAAAGCACCCGTTGCACATACATCTCCCACACCTGGTCCCGCAGTTGCTTCATGCGGTTTTCGTCCGGCTCTGTGCCGGTTTTCTCTTTTTCCTGTTGATAAGCATTTTGCATCGCCCGCTGGAAATCCTGGATGGTTATTTTCTGCCCATCTATCTCGCCCACGATATTCGGCCGGCTGCGAATGCCGGTAATATCCATACCCCATTCGAAGACCATCAAACCAACGAAGGCGAAAACCAGAATCCAGATGAAGATAAAAGTCATCTCACGCAGTTTGGTCATCATAAAGCACACTTCTCCTTAATATTTTCATATCAAACAGGCTACAAAAATAAGCACCAAATTTAGTTTTGATGCATATTGAAATCAAACAAAATAATAATTAGAGACTTACTGATTCCCCGTGTTTGATACTTCCTAAATTCAATTCATTATAAAATCCGCGGCCCCGATTGTTCCGGGATAATTAAATACTATCGATTCCACTGCATTTTGTTTTAAATTTCAGGTGAAGATTTGTGTGCAGCCAGCAATGATTGTTTGAGGATTGCCTGTTTCTTAACCATAAATATTTCGGGTTCACCAAATGGGTTCTTTTAAATATATCGATCACACTGCGGATATTGCTGCCGAGATTCAGGGGATTTCCCTTGAAGATCTCTTCTTCACTGCCGCCGGGGTGTGGCAGCATATTGTATTTGGAGAAGTCGCAGGCGAAGCGGTTCGAAAAGCAACCATGGAGGTTTCCGCAAACAGCAGGGAACTGTTGCTGGTGGATTTCCTGAGTGAACTAAACTACCAGTTCACTGTAAAAAGCCATGTATTTAAGACGATAAGGCAGTTGCGAATTAACATGAAAGACGGCAAATGGTGGCTGACCGGAGAAATGGAATGGGCAAGGTTCATTCCTGAGCATCAGGAAGTGAATGTGGAAATTAAAGCGATTACCTTTCACCAGATGAATATCGTGGAGGAAGGCGGGGTGTTTCATACGCGAATCGTTTTTGATATTTGAGGGAAATTGGGATTTTGACGCACGTTTCAATGAAATGAGGCCGGCAGTTTGCCGGATATCTACAAAGGCGTATCCGGAAACTGTCAAAAATATTTCAGCAAAATTTATTAGGGAATTTTTTCGTGATTCGGATGGTCAGCATTTTGAAAAACGATGGGAAGATTGGGGGAGAATATGCACGCCGGTGGTTTTGAGTTAAACCGCGTCAATGACTACATCTGGGAGATCCCGCCTCAAAATGGGATGAAGGTTCCGGGTCGGATTTACCAGTCCCAAAAGATGATCGAAAAGTTTTTACAGAATGATGAAAGCATCAAGCAGGTGGTAAATGTCGCTCATCTTCCGGGCATTCGCAAATACAGCCTGGCGATGCCGGATATTCACTGGGGCTACGGTTTTCCGATTGGCGGCGTGGCGGCAACCGATCTGGAGAGCGGCGTCATCTCGCCGGGCGGCGTAGGATATGACATCAATTGTGGTGTGCGCCTGATCCGCACCAACCTGGTTAAGGGTGATGTTGATAAGCGGATTGAAAAATTGGTGGAAAAGCTTTTCCAGCATATTCCGACCGGTGTTGGATCGTCCGGAGCCATTCGCAAACTGTCGCCAAGAGAGATTAAGAATATTCTGAAGAAGGGGTCGGCCTGGGCAGTGGAACAGGGTTTTGGCGAGGAGCGAGATCTGGAATTCACCGAGGAAAAAGGCTGTCTTGCCGGCGCCGATCCGGATGTAGTCAGCAATCGCGCCATCGAGCGGGGACAGGTGCAGGCCGGCACGCTCGGATCCGGAAATCACTTCTTAGAGATCGAGGTGGTGGACGAAATTTATGAATCGCAGACTGCAGAAGTGTTTGGTCTGTTTGAGGGGCAGGTTGTTCTCAGCATCCACACTGGCTCGCGGGGACTGGGCTATCAGGTTTGTGATGATTATCTGAAAGTGTTGGTGGAAGCAATTCCCAGGTACGGCATTTTACTGCCGGATAAACAATTGGCTTGTGCGCCGATCAATTCCCGCGAGGGACAGGATTACCTTGGCGCAATGGCCGCGGCTGCGAATTTCGCATGGAATAATCGGCAGGTCATCATGTCGCTGGCAAAAAAAAGCCTGATGGAAACATTTAATCTTTCTGCCGACTCGCTGGGATTTTCACTAGTTTACGATGTCTGCCACAATATTGCAAAAATTGAGGAGCATGAGCTGGAGGGGCGCAAAACCAAATTGTGCGTGCACCGGAAAGGTGCAACCCGTGCTTTTCCCCCCGACAGTGTGAATATTCCTGCCAAATATCGACAGGTGGGACAACCGGTTTTGGTGCCGGGAGACATGGGGCGCTATTCCTATGTTGCGGTTGGGACGGTACTGGCCATGTCTGAAACCTTTGGCAGCACCTGTCATGGGGCTGGCCGGGTGCAAAGCCGGCACCAGGCTCTGAAAGCCGGAAAAGGAAAAGATTTGGTTGGCGATCTGCGGGCGAGAGGGGTTGTGATTCGGGCTCATGGGATGCGCACCATCGCCGAAGAAATGCCTTACGCCTACAAAGATGTGGCTGATGTTGTGGATGTGATGCACCATGCCGGAATCAGCCGCAAGGTGGCCCGCCTGCGGCCATTGGGTGTTATTAAGGGATAATGAATACTGGCCCTTGGCTGGAATGACCCGGCTGAAACGGCTTCGAAACGCAAAAAGATTGCAGCAGATGGAAAAGATAAGCTTTCAGCATCGACTTGAATACATCGCGTATGTTTCAATGGAGAGACTGATCTGCGCATTGCCGGATGGCTCCCTGAGTCTCGTCGCCAGGTTTCTGGCATTCCTGTCTTACCGTATCCTGAGAATACGCCGCGTAGTGTCGCTTCAAAACCTGGAGTACGCTTTTCCTGAAAAACCGGAAACATGGAGGAAGAAGACCGCTTTTTCGTCTTACCGCCATTTTGCGCTCATGATCCTCGAATTTATGAAGATGAATAAATGGCCACCGGACCGCCTGCGGCAAATGGTAACTGTGGAAAATTTGGAAATGCTTCAGGATGCAATGAAAGAGGGCAGGGGCGCGATCATGGTTTCCGGCCATTTTGGAAATTGGGAAATTGCGATGGGATATTTGCATCTACAAGGAATCCGATCGGCGATTATTCAGCAGCGGCAAAAAAATCGGCTGGTGAACAACCGCATGAAGCTTCTGCGTGAAAAATGGGGGATGGAAATTGTCTACCCACGCGGCGCTGTTTCCCAGTGCGTTCACATGCTGCACAGAAAAATGATGGTAGGATTGCTTGGTGACCAGGATGCCGGCAGGCGCGGGGTATTCGTGCCGTTCTTTGACCGGCTTTCATCCACACACATCGGCGCGGCAGCCATTCACCTGAAAAGCGGGTCGCCAATGCTGCTTGGGACCTGCATTCGCGGTGCACGTGGTGGTTTCACATTGAAATTTCAGCAAATTCCCGACGGCAGAGCGGGGGAGGAGTCCAGGAAGGCTATTATTGATATCACTTCCGCGCACACGGCGCTGCTGGAAAATGCCGTCCGTCAGCACCCCGAGCAGTATTTCTGGATGCACAAGCGCTGGAAAACAAATCACCTTCCATAAATTTGATTGCCTGATGCTGGTTTCTATCTCCTTCGCTTTGGCGATTTTACCGCATGAGGATAAGTTTCCTGGTTAAAACGTTCTTCCCGGATTCCAGCCGACAGAAATAAACACCACTGGGAACGTTTTCTGCGTTCCAGTTGATGGTGTAATCTCCGACGGCAAGCTCTCCCTGCACCAAGGTCTTCACCTTTTGTCCCGCAATATTGAAAATCGTAAGCACAACATTTTGCGGCGAATTCAATCGGAATGGAATTGTGGTAGTTGGATTAAAAGGATTGGGATAATTCAGTCCCAGTTCGAATTGCAGCGGCCGGGCCATTGTCGTTCCGCTTGCGGAGGTCAAAGCACCACGAACAATCCTGTAATTGTCTTCCAGCTCGCCGGAGCGCGCATAAAATCTGAAAACCATGCTATCCTGGTTGGCATCAACCCGCATCGCGCCGTAATCGCCATTGTACCGCACCTGGCTGCCGGCTACAGGTGTCCCGAAATTTCGGACGCTTTTTCCTCCTAATCCATTCACAAAATAGACCAGACTGTCCTGGAGAATTCTTTCGTAGGTATGATCGTGACCGGCCAATACCGCCGAGGCGCCCCAGCTTCGATATGGCCATTGCAGCTCTGGCGTGGAACCGTGCGATTCACCCGATGAATACGGTGGATGATGCATATACACGATATTCCATATTGATGTAGAATTGGTCATGGCATCTTGCAGCCAACTCGCCTGCGCCGAATTGACCCTGTAGCCATCGGGCTCATGGTCGTCGCTGTCGATGGCGAAAAAATGCACCGGTCCCCACGTGAACTCGTAATACCTTTCATTTCCGGGCAGTGTAAAATAATCAAGATAGGGCTGTGCTCCGGTCGTTTTCCAGTCGTGGTTTCCCAGCGAGGGGAAAAAGCGATTTTCGTTTGCCCCGGGCCCGTAGGAACCGGTATATGGGGCGATGAAATCGTGAAAATATTGCCCGATATTTTGGTCGATCGTATATGCCGAGCCGTCAGAATAATTGTTATCTCCGGTGGTAATAATCAGGTCTGGATTCCAACTTCGGATAAGATTGCTGACCTCGAGCAGCGGGGTGCCGTCGTCACCATAATCACCAATAACAGCAAACCGCACGCTGTTTCCTGTTTGGGCGGAAACAAGGCAGGCCAGGAAAAGCAGCAAAATGAAAGACCGTCCCAGGTGAAATTTCTCATGGGATTTCTTTTGTTTTTTATGTTGTCCTTTGTTAATTCCTAATTTCATCTTTACCTCTTTCCTTGGATTTGATTCGTTTTCGTTCCGGACCTCCATAACCGATTCTATGGACTCTGCCTGCAGAGATACAAATATCATTCCTGGCAGGAGCAAGACGTTTAAACGCACCAATTTTCAATGATCCCGAGTAGCCTGGCTGTGGGAGGAGATAATAGCATAAATATTTTTTGTGCAGTAAATTTACATTAAGATCAAGACCGGAAGCGTAGTTGCGAAATCCGCATTCTCAAAACAAACAGCGCCTTTGACAGAAATCTGTGATCCTTCAAATTCACGGAATCGCAGAAAAAAATATGGAGGAGAGCAAAAACCCTGCACTCGATTTCTGATGGAGAAATCGGCCGAAAGAAAGAATGCTACCGGAAATCAATGATGAATCAAGCAGATCGAACCATTTAGTTATTTCGAGCTGTGCCCAGGAAAACAGCCGATAGACTATCTGCCATAAATCATGCCCACAACAAGCGAAGGTAGGTGAGGGGGCTGGTCAGATCTTGTTTGGATTCCTCATCGGCAATCATTGCGGAGATCCATTCTGCCACCTTTTTGCTGCGGGAAGCTTTCCCGATTACCAGGTTTAGCAAAAACGGAAATTTGGTGCCAATCCGTTGTAGACGGTAGCTCAAAGAGAGTTCGCTGCCAATCTCCTTCTTGAGCAAGCTGTCGTATTCCGAAAGCCTCTGCCTGCCGGTATTCCCTTCAGCGATCGCCGCAGCCGCAACGTTCACTGCAATCTCAGCAGAGAGCATGGCGTTCCCGATTCCTTCGCCGGTAAACGGATCGATCAGACCCGCTGCATCTCCAACCAGAAGCGCCCCGTCAGCATAATTGGGCCGAAAAATGCTGCCGGTGGGAAGATTCCACCCCTTGATTTTGTCCACCAGTTCCGCACCCACGAAGCGGGGCGCAAAAGTAGCAGACTTCATGATGTTTTCCAATGCCTGGTTGAGGTCGATATCGTGTTTTTTGATATCGACGTGCCGCATCCCGATTCCGACATTGGCAAGGCCGTTTGGTAACGGAAAAATCCAAAAATATCCCGGAAGCGATTCTTTTACATAATGAATCTCAATGAAATCCGTCATATCGCTCACATTATGGTAATAAGCGCGCAATGCAACCAAAGTGTGGGCCGAATCGTACGAGTAGATTCCCAGGGTGCGGGCGACGAAGGATTTGTAGCCATCGGCACCAATCACGACTTTTGCGCGGTAGTCCGTCGCTTCCTTATCGCCCGGCGGAATACCACGGATTCCAACAACTTGATTGTTATCCATCAAAAGCTCTGTAATCTTAAATCCATCCATGCAAAGTTGTGCCTCGGATCTGGCGTGTTCAAAAAGAAAATTATCGAATTCCATCCGTTGACAAACATAACCGTGCAGATGCTCGCCGGGCGTCTTGGATCGAAACCGGATGTTAATGGATTCTCCCTTAGGGGAAGAAAAAAGAACTCCATTGGCGCGCAACTGGGGTATTAGTTCAATTTCATCTAAAAGATTTAAATCACGAAGTATATTTATGCTTTTGCCACTAATTGCGTCGCCGCAGACTTTGTCGCGGGGAAATTTGGCTTTCTCGACTAACATTGTCTTCAGGCCTTTTCTAGCCGACATCATTGCTGCTGTGCTGCCGCCCGGTCCACCGCCGACAATAATTATATCAAAATCATTCATGTACACCTCCAGGATGAATATTAGATGCTCTAAAAAATTAGCATCAAATTTAAGATTCAGAATTCCTGAGGCAAATAAAAAATCGGGGTTTGGCAAGAATTTAAAGAATGGCGGAGCACTTGGTGCAGTTTCTCGCACGGACTCCTACGATAAATACTTGTGTGCAAGAGTAGGGTATTCTTAGTAAGCAAATGAAACCATGTCTGATCCTGGCAAGGGCAAGGCATTAGCAAACTTACATTTTTTCAAAGAGTTTGTCGATGTCCGATTGTGAAATGCCTGAGTTGCGGATCTTGTCTTGGCTGATTTCGTCGATGCTATCTTTTTCCGGGGCAGCGATATCTTCGGAAAGCCTTCCGAAAAACTGACGTTTCAGATTTTCATCAATGTTCATGCTTTTAATCGCATCAAAAAGCTTCTGGAATCTTTCGTTGATGGCCTGCAAAATTTGTTGTGCGTGTCCGAGCTGCTGGGCGGTGATGTCCTGAAATTGCAGTGAATATATAATTTCGAAGGAATCATTCTGGATATCTTCCACGATTGTTTTCATGTTGGCATTTCCATTTGATTCGCCCATCTGGGCGGAGAGGTTGGCCAGGCTGTTGTTAATATGTTCGAGTTTATCCATGATTTGCTGTGTGGCTGCTTCGGCGGTTTGACTTGCTTCCGCAATTCTGTTTTGTGCTTTGGGCATATGGGCAGTGGTTTCCTGGAGCGATGCGCTCACCCTATCCATCAGAGGAAGCACATCTTTGAGAAATGAAAACAGTTCCTCGAGGAACGGCACAATTTCGCCCCCAAATTTAAACAGGTCTTTCAAATTTTGAATTCGCTCAAAAATTGTAAACTCATTATTATTTTCTGCCATGACAACCTCAAAATGATTTCAATCTTATATGATTCACCATATTCCCAAAATGATTTTTCATTATACTGAGCACTGTATCATTCCAAAAAGGTATTCTACTCCAGTCCAAGCACACAATAAATTTTATCCGACTCAACGGTTAGCGCCAGGGTGATCATTTCTCTTTTTTCATAAAAGTATGCAGGCGATTCACCTCTTTTGTAATTGGGCAAACTTAAATCAAAATCCTTATCCGGTGGAAGCAGGTTTTTCATAAAGTCGCCGGCAATTGTATTGCAGTATTCCGAAATGAGATCACCTTCCATTTTTTGCCAATCTTTTAGTTGGGATTCGTCCAATGTCGATTGCAAAATATTGAACAGGAATCTCTCCGGGATAATTAAACCAAAGTCCGCTTTGAGGGGAGCCTCGATGCTTAACCATCCGGCAAAACTTCTGGACGTTACTGGTGGCGGTGTGCTGATTTGATCGAAGGTCTCTATTTCCGTAAAAGCCATATTTTCAAAAACTTCCGAAAGAGATTTCTTCAGGGAAGAAACGATATCCTGTTCTTTAATTTCCATACTTATTCTCCGCATTTTCATCAAAATGGCTCTTCAAGAACTGTGAAATCTCCGGCAGCGAGAGTGGTTTGGTAAAGACCGCCATGGCATGTTCGGAAACCAGTTTTTGCTGTCTGGCAGAACTGCCCAGGCTTGTGATAACGATAACCGGTATGTGGTTTAATTTGGGTGATCTTTTCACCCTTTTCAATAACTCCTCGCCGTCCATTTCAGGCATATTCAGGTCGGTTAAAACAAGATCAATTTCTAATGTTTTAAGAATTTCGAGTGCTTGGTTCCCATTGGCGGCTTCGACCACTTTCACATTCAGGAATCCGCTGATTTCCAGTATCCTTCGGATAAATGAACGTGCAATTGCAGAGTCGTCGACAATTAGGATGTTATTCCACATGTTCGTCTCCGGAAAAGATGTTAAACTTATTTTTAATATTAATGAATTCCATATCGATTTCGAGCATGACCTCGGCGAGAATTGTCCTATCAAATTTAATATAATTTTTAACATGGTGGTCGATGCCATACGCGAGGGAATCCAGACCGGTGCCGTTTCCGCCCATCATTGAAAGCAGGTCAGCTATGTGGACGACTCCAGTGAGCACGATAAATTCCTCCGGGCAGTTAACGATATGGTGATGATGACGATTCACGGCAACAAGCGCCTCCGGGAATTTCCATTTCCTCGCCATCGCCTCGCCAACCTGAGTGTGATCTGTTCCCAATAATTCTCTTTCGATATCGAGGAAATCGCTCATCTCGGAATCTCTAAGTTTGCCCGTAAGCTCCTCGTTGGATCTCTCCAGGAATTCGGAAATTATTGCTTTCCCGATATCGTGCAACAGGCCGGCGGTATAGGCCATATCCGGTGGAATCCCTTTCAAATGATTCTGAGCAATAATTCGGGAAGCAAGCGCGGTGCGTATTGAATGTTCCCAGAAGTCATTTGGTTGGGCATTGTACCCCCTCATGGAAGTTGCAAAAATACTTTTAAACACTTGAGCGAGTGCGATTTGCACAATGGCATTGCTGCCAAGAAGTACTATTGCCTGTCTGATGGAACTTACTTTGTTCGGGAGGGAAAACGCCGCCGAGTTGACCATTTGCAGGCATTGTGTGGTTAATGAAATGTCTGTTTCCACTATATCGAGAACTTCCCCGATGGCATAGTCTTGTTTAGAAACCACTTTCAGCAGCCGGTAAGGAGCCTCCGAGACGCGCGGCATCTCATCGATTTTGCGGGTAATTTGTTCGAGTATGTCGTTCATAATTCCCAGGTCCCCTTTCTTGGTGAACAGGCAAAAACTCTACCGGTGCCTACTTCGATCCAAACTGTACGGCTGAAGTTTTCTCCAACATCTTCCACAATTGCGCCTAACCGGTTCTGCCATAATATCTTGCGAATAGCAAGAACATTTCTTTTTCCAATATTGAATATTCCGTTGGGGTCCATTATACTGGCACCCCCAGCAAGCTTAATGATGAGATCTGAACTCCTGGTAGCGCCAAATTTTCTAAAACCTGCTATCAAATTAGGGATCGCCGTATCGGCAAAATACCCGGGAAGGTTCTGGGTTCGCTGGCTTCCGATGGCAGAATCGGGAAGTGCCACGTGTGCCAGACCTGCCGCTTTTGCTTTGGGAGCCAGGAAGATCACTGCAACACACGATCCCAACGCCATGGTCTTAACAATGTCCGAGGGATTTGCTGAAATTCCGATCTCCCCGATACCAACTAATTTTGTTGACATTAGGACATCGCCCCTAAAAATTCATGAATGATTTCCGGTATCTTATCGAGCGGCGCCAATCGCTCTGCCCCCCCACGTTTGTACGCTTCTTTTGGCATTCCGAAGACGACGCAGGTCTCTTCATTCTGCGCAAGTGTACGGGCCCCGTTATTACGCATTTTTACCATTGCATCCGCACCGTCTGATCCCATCCCGGTCAGCATAATCCCAATTGCGTTTGAACCCGCGAAACGGGCAACGGATTCGAAAAGCACTTCCACAGAAGGTCTGTGCCCGCAAACCAACTCCCCTGATTCGCAACTCACCTGGTAAATTCCGCCGGAGCGAATAAGCTTCACATGGTAATTGCCGGGCGCAACGAGCACTCTGCCGGTCAATACCCGGTCACCGGATTGTGCTTCCTTTACATCCATTTCGCACAGGCTGTCCAGCCTTTCTGCAAACATCCTGGTAAAACCAGCCGGCATATGTTGAACGATAACGGTACCGGGTGTGTCACCCGGCAAAGCCGAGAGAACCTCGCGGATGGCCTCGGTGCCCCCGGTTGATGCACCAATAGCGATTACCTTATTGGTTGTTTTGGAGAGCGAATCTATTTTCACGCGTTTGATGTTTTCAATTTTTGGACGTCTGTTCTTCCAATGGCTCACATCAATTGTGGCAGCCATCTTTACTTTCTCACGCAATTCCGCCATCATTTCGGACAAACCGCGGGCAATGTTCATCGAAGGTTTAGCAACGAAATCTATTGCTCCTGCCGCCAGCGCATCGAAAGTTATTTGCGATCCCCGCTCCGTGAGAGCACTTACCATAACTACCGGCAGCGGATATTGTGGCATCAGTTTTTTCAGAAACTCCAGACCATCCATCCTGGGCATTTCCACATCCAGTGTGAGTACATTGGGATTGAGCTTTACTATCAAGTCCCGGGCAACGTACGGATCCCTGGCAGCGCCCACGACCTCAATGTCGGGGTCCATGGATAGCCCGCGGGTTAGCAACTCCCTTACAAGCGCGGAATCGTCAACAACCAGTACCCGAACCATTACCTTTTATCCTTTTCTTACATAGATAGCCGGTTTGACGTAGTGGAAGTGTTGATTGGATCTTCCAAGACTCTCCGAATGCCCTATAAACAGATATCCCCCCGGCACCATATTGTTGTAAAACTGTTCGGCAAGCCGCTCGCGTGTCGATCCGTCAAAATAGATCATAACGTTGCGGCAAAAAATGATGTGGAATTTATTCCGAAAGGGGAATTTTTCGCGCATCAGGTTCATTCGCCGGAATAGTACCATTTCTCGTATCTTGTCGCTGACTACCCGGTTGCCCTCCCGGTCTTTTGAAAAATATTTGTTTTGAAGCATCTTGGGTAGTTTGGCAATGTTTTCCTCACTGTACTCACCGCTTTGTGCTTTGTTCAGCGCCCGCACCGAAATATCGGTTGCCAGGATTCTTACTTTCCAATCGGAAAGTTTCATGCCAAAATATTCCAAAGCCAACATGGACAGTGTGTATGGCTCTTCCCCGGATGAGCAGCCAGCGGACCAGATGCGTATGGTTTTACTTTTTTGGACATCGGGTTTGGTGAGCATTTCCGGTAGCACCTTTGTCATGTAATAATCGAAATGTTCGTTCTCCCTGTTGAAGAAGGTGTGATTTGTCGAAACACGATCAATCAGGGTACTAAGTCCTGCGCCGGATGCATCGTTTAACACATATTCGTAATATTGATTAAAATTTTGGAATCCGTGTTGCTTAACGACCTTGTTCAGTCTGCCCAGTACCAGCGCTTTTTTCTTGTCGCCAAGATTGATACCAAACTGGTCGTAAACCAGTTGACTGATGAGTTTATATTCCTGCGCTGATATTGAAATTAATTCATTCACCGGAGAACTTCCTTTTCCAGCAATATTACATCCTATTATTTCATAATTTATTATCGGGTTACACGGTAAAATTTTGAATTATATGCCAGACATTAAAGCGCCCGATTCAATTCCCGGAGGTCTCCGAAGAACCTCACGAATCATGATCGTCCAAAACGGTTACATCATTAGGATTTATCCCTGCACTATCCTTCCTTTTTCCCATTCCCCTACGACGGCTACTTCATTTCCAGCGCGCCTCTGCTTTTTCGAGAGGAGGGCTGATGCCGAGTTGGCGCCAAAAGCCGAGTTGTTCAGCTTGAACCTGCCTACCATTTCTTTCATTTGAATTGCCTGTTCGGACAATTCCTGGACCGCGGAAGCGCTTTCCTCGGCATTGGCGGCGTTGCTCTGCGTGACCTGGCCGATCTGGTCAAGTGCCTGGTTCATCTGTTCCATTCCTTCTACCTGTTCTCTCGAAGAACTGGAAATTTCTCCAATCAGGTCGGTGACCTTATTGATCCCTTCAATAATCTCGTTTAACGCATCAGCGGTCTTGTGTGCTATTTTTGCTCCATTCTGCACACGGTTAACCGAGCCCTCGATTAAAGCAGTAGTCTCTTTCGCCGCTTTTGCGCTGCGCTGTGCCAAATTCCGGACTTCCTCAGCAACCACCGCAAAGCCTTTTCCATGAACCCCGGCCCGGGCAGCTTCCACCGCGGCATTTAATGCGAGTAGATTGGTTTGAAATGCGATCTCATCAATCACCTTTATTATTTTTGAGATCTGCCCGGATGATTCATTGATTTCGCCAATTGCCGATAACATTTGCTGCATTTGGGTATTGCCGGTTTCTGCGGAACTGTGTGCAGTGTTAACGATCTGGTTCGCCTGGGCTGCATTCTCAGCATTCCGGCGGGACAGTGATCCGATCTGTGTCATGGATGAAGTAATCTCTTCCAGCGAACTGGCCTGTTCGGTGGCTCCCTCCGAAACAGCCTGGCTGGCGTTCGAAACCTGTTGCGATCCGTCTGCTAACTGGTCAACCGCCCTTGCCACCTGACCCAGTAGATCGCTAAGCGATGCAATTGTTTGGTTGAGTGCATCTTTCATTCTCGAAAAATCTCCGCGATAGTCGGAATTTATGCTGGTCGCCAGATTGCCGGACGAGATTTCAACCAGGCAGTCCACGGACTCGCGGAGCGGTTTTTCTATGGCATCCAGGGTGTCGTTCATTCCTTCCACGATTTTCCTGAAATCTCCGTGGTGGCGTTGAGTGTTTGCCCGTTTGCTCAGATGACCATCTGCGGAAGCCCTCGCCAGCATAGTTGCATCTGAAATCAGGGCGTCGATTGCATCGATACAAACATTGAGGTTGTTTGTTATCAATTCGAAGTCGCCCTGGTATTTGGTCGTTATTTTGGGTGGCATGTCGCCCCTGGAAACGCGGGCAAGATACTCCGAGGTCACCTCCAACGGCGACACCACAGCGTCCAGCATGGCGTTTATTTCTTCCACGATCTTTCGAAATTCTCCCTCGTGCTTTGCAGCATCGGCACGCTGTTTCAGGTTGCCGGCGGAAGCGGATTGAACCAACTGTTTGGTGTCCGTTGTCAATGCTTTAATCCGTTCTTTCATTCTCAGCATTGCCAGTGCCAAAACGTCCTCGGGAGAATCGGCTGTAACTTCAGCGTCGAGGTTGCCCTGTGCAATCTGACGTGCAGCTTCCGCTTTCCGATCGATGGACAAAATCATCTTCTGGAAAGATGCCGAAAGCTGCCCAACTTCATCTTCCCCTTCAACTGTGATATGTTGCTGCGTATCGCCTTTACTCAGCTTTTCTGCAATGTGGGTCAATCGCCTAATGGGATCGGAAAATCTTTTGGCAAGAAACATGGTGATCAGAATAAAGAGTATTACTACAGCCAGCCCGACGCCAAAGATGATCATTTCCGCTTTTATCAGCGGCTGTCTTACTTTTTCCAGGGTTATCCCTATGGCGAGGCTCCCGACTTTGCCGCGACTGCTCTCCACCGGGACATTGATGAACATTTCATTTTTGAAATTGGCCGGAGCCTCTTCTGTGTCGTTTTGGATATAAGGAAATCCTTCTTTTCGAAAATGAAAGACTTCTTCACCTTCAAGTGTTTTGATACTAATATATGAGAACATATCCTCCTGCGCTAAGGCCGCCGCTGCATTGGCTACCGCATCACGATCGTTGAATTCCAGACCCGCACTCACTGCTTTGGCGGTAATGTGTCCGATAATGTTCAACGAAGATTCCATGTTTTTCATAAATGCTTTTTTTGTCATACTATTTATCACAAGAGTTACCGGAAGCAGAAGAAGGATAATTGAAGGGATGAAACCAACCAGCATTTTCGTTCTTATTTTCATTGATTTAAAACTCATTTTTGAACCTTTCCCGACTTCACTACTTTTATTTCTGTTTGCCGATATGCCTATTTAATTCCGGAGCTCCCTTAAAAACAGAGTTGACCAGACTATTCAATGATCTGGTTGATCCCCGTTTGCTGTATAAATTCCTTTGTGAATTTTGATGCCAGGACCTGGCTGTGTTTCAGATTCAGAATCAGTTCCACCTTATGCTGTTCATTCAGTAAGATTCCCAGCAACGCTCCCGAGTTTGTATAATCTTCGGATGTGGATACGATTTCTATGTTTTTTTCTTTGCACCTGGACAAGATATAAAGCCTGCTGCTGTTACTCGATAATGCGTCCGAGGCAAAGATGACCAGAATGCTATTTTCAGGAATCTTTTTCAGCTTTTTCCCGATGTCGATGGCATCCCGGACGGCGTATATTTCTACCGTCAATCGGGTTTGAGTGGCCGCTCTCGCGATTTTGGTATTTTCCTGATCCAGTAAATTCTGTGAGATGAGGAGTGAGACGTTTTGGGTTTCCGGAAATACCTTCTTTATTGCGAAAAAAACCTGCAGGGCGGTGGCGTTCTCCCCGGAAAATGACACCACATAACTACAAAGAACCAAGACTACCGAAGCTAAAATCCCTTTCATCGTGCATTGCTCCCTGAAACTAAAAATGCTTAAGCGAACAACAATTAAGTTTCTCCTGAAAAGATTTCATTTGCCGATTTGTATAAAATGAAAAATCTGCCGAAACTTATTCTGCAATACTTTCCAGCACTTCAAGCTCTTCTTCGAACAGGAGTTTGTTTATGTTTAAAATAATCTTTACATCTTCTCCCACTTTTCCCAGGCTCTGGATAAATCGGCTTTCAGCCCCCTTATGCACAGAGGGTGGGGGGGCAATCTGATCAGGAGCAATATCTAGAACATCTTTCACGGAATCGACAATAAAGCCAATTCTGGTCTGGTTGACATCAACCACGATTATGCATGTCCGCTCATCATATTCTCTTCCTTCCATGCGAAAACGTACCCGGATGTCGATTACCGGGATAACCTTGCCTCGCAGATTGATGACGCCTTTGACATAATCCGGCATATCCGGCAAATCGGTGATTCTCTGAATGCCCATTATTTCCATTACATATCGTATTTCTATTGCGTATTCTTCATTACCTATCCGAAATGTCAGGAATTTACCGTTCTGCGTATCCTCGTCTTCCTGATATTCCATTTCCTGTTTTTCGTCCGCCATGGCATCTCCTAAATTTTTACCAAAGATTCTGCGGTTTTAATTGAATCTGCGACATCCAGAATCAGGCAGATTTCTCCGTTTCCCAGTATTGCGCAGCCGGAGACACATTGCAACTCGCCGATGTAGTCCGGCAACGGTTTAATTACCAACTGTTTTTGTTCTATCAGTTCATCCGCGAACAGGCAAATTGATTTTCCTCCGTTCTCCACCACAATCAGTATTCCATCCACAAGTTCTTTTCGCTCACAGTAAATATCGTGCATTTCATGAATTCTGACAACCGGCAACAGGTTGTCCCGGACCTTAACAACTTCCTGCCCGTCGGTCAGGCGTACAATGCGTGAAGCCGAGACCTGGAAAGACTCTTTAATATCCAGCATGGGAATGGCATATAATGAATTATGAACCCGGATTAACATTCCATCAATAATAGCCGTCGTAAGGGGGATTCGCAGAATGATCGTTGTCCCGACATCTAACTCGCTGCGGACGTCGATCCTTCCCCTGATTTTTTCGATATTCCGGCGCACGACATCCATCCCAACCCCGCGCCCCGAAATATCCGTTACCTTCTCCGCTGTGGAAAAACCTGGCGAAAAGATAAGCTCCCACACCTTTTCGTCCGGCAGCTCTTCGCTGTTTCCATTGACCAACCCTCTTTCATGGGCTTTTGCCAATATTTTTTTCCTATTAAGGCCCCTGCCGTCATCCTGTATCTTTATCCATATTTCTCCGCCAACCTGGGATGCATCCAGGGTTATTTTCCCTACTGCCGGTTTTTGACGATTCGCCCGGTCTTCCGCGCTCTCAATCCCGTGATCAACCGAGTTGCGAATAAGATGCACAAGAGGGTCTGAAATATGCTCGATTACCGAACGGTCAACTTCGGTTTCGCCGCCGAAGATTTCCAATTCCATCCGCTTGCTATTTTTGTTAGACAGGTCGCGCACCAGCCGGATCATTTTGCGAAACAAACCGTTTAGCGGGATCATTCGCATGGAGGTTGCTAAATCCTGCAATTCACGAATATTTTTTTGAAGGTGAAGAGCTGCTTTCTCAAAACCGGGCATATCACACTCGATTACATCGGGATGTTGCGAAACCATAGACTCAGCAATGACGATCTCTCCCACCAGGTCCATGAGGGTATTCAGTTTATTCACATCGACCCGGATAACTTCATTCGTGCTGCCGGATTTCCCATGTTTGTCGTTTTCCTGCTTTTTGATTGGGCCGGTACCGGCTGTTGTCGGCGGCGCAGTTTTATTTAAAGGAATTTCCTTTGCTTTTTTTTCGATTTCTTCCGGATTGTCAGATGGCTGGGTGCCCGGTTGTTCCGGTTCGTTCTTTTCTTCGGATGGTGAAAGAATTATTTCCGCAACTGCATTATTTTCCTCCGGGAATGAAAGAAATTCTTCCATCAGATCCATCACGCCTGCTTTTCCCGGAATTGACGGTGGTTCGCCTTTTTCGAGATTATCGACA
The DNA here is from genome assembly GCA_964624795.1 of uncultured Calditrichaceae bacterium. Lineage (GTDB taxonomy): Bacteria > Calditrichota > Calditrichia > RBG-13-44-9 > RBG-13-44-9 > CAZUZS01. The sequence continues at coordinate 11,122 of CAZUZS010000026.1, read as the reverse complement.
GCGATTCGGATAAAGTCCATTATTTGCAGAAGCGTTGCATATTGGTCGGATGTTGCCTGGCCCTTTCCATCACGAACCTGGTCAAGAAATGATTCGGCCCGGTGACAGATAACGGAAATATCTTCATAACCGAAAAATCCTGCATTTCCTTTCAGGCTGTGCAGCGCCCGGAAGGCATCCTGGACCTGGTCTTTGTTTTCCGGCATTTTTTCCAGCACCATCAGATCGCTTTCCAGTCCATCAAGGAGTTCGCGGGAATCTTGGATGAATTGCACTACCATCTCCGGACCGATCAGCGAATCGATATCGAATCCGGTGTTGTCTGTAGTTGAGGAGGTCTGCGCCTCGAGCTTCCTGGTGGTCGTTCTTTTCGATTTACCGGTGGCCTTTTCGCTGGTTTCGGGTTTGTTAGCCGGTGCGCTTTGCCGGTCTTGTAGGACCAGGTCCTCAAGGCGCGCGGAAAAATGGGATGCCTGTTCCTCAAAGCCGGCTTCCGAGAAATGTTGATGAATATGATCCAGCAGTGTGGTGAAAAAATCGCACAACTCCAGAAAAATGTCGATATGCTCTTTCTTTAGAGTAAGAACCTCTTTTCGGAGCATATCCAGTAATGTTTCTGCATGATGTGTTACGGCGCTGGTAAGCGAAAGGCCAATAAAACTGGCGCTGCCTTTAATAGAGTGGAAGACACGAAAAATCTTGTTGAGAAGGGCCGGATCCACGGTTTCCAATTCAACCGAGTTCTCTTCTAGTTCAATCAGCAGCGGCTCGATTTCTTCGATGGACTCATTGCTTTCGCTGATAAAATCGTTTAAAATATCCCGGTCTTCTTCACTGAGATTTAAATCTCCCGGTCGGATCGGAAATTCAGAATTTTGGCTCATTTTACAGGCTTTGTCTTTTCTTCCCTGATTTGTTAACATTTCCTGATTCATCAATCATATTTGAATCTCTTCTTATATTCGGGATTGCTATCTTATCTCTTTAGTTTAAATATGAAATTTCAATCCGAAATGCCGCATAATTAGCAATGTGAATCCCGCGCCGAATTTTAACCGGGTTTCATGTGAGCCGTTATCAGAAATACCGATCCTTTCTCCCTGGTTAACAGTACTTGCAGTAATTTCATTCATTGTGTATTTTTCGCCGGTGAAGAATAAGTTCTTACAGAAATCGAAAGTTATCAAGAGCACGCATCTTCTGCTGATATTCCTGGCAATGGCTGTTCTAATGGTCAGTTCCGCCTTAATTGAGCTGCGGCAAAGCAGGCAGGAGCTGCTCGATCTTATGCGCCAGCAAGCGCACACTCTATCCGAGTCAGTCCTGACTGCATCTCAAAATACGCTGAGAACTAATCTGGCCGTCGAAGACATCATCGAAGAGCGGTTGCTGGATAATGCCGGAATTATTCGCAGCCTGTACGAAAGAGGTGTGGTAACGGATAAATATTTGGTCAGGTATGCGGAAGACCACGATCTCTACCGGATCAATATTTTTAGCAGAAGTGGGAAAAAATTATATAGCAGCCACATCCCCATTCATACCAACCTGGAAGAACGGGAAAGTCCGAAGGAACTTCTCGGGCCGATTTTTGAAGGCAAGGCAGATACGCTTCGGCTTGGATTGAAAGCCGCCCGTTTTGAAGATGGATTCCGCTATGCCGTGGCATTAGCCGGTCCGAACCGAAGCGCCATCGTCGTAAACCTAAACGCCGACCAACTGCTTGAATTTAGGAAAAAGATCGGACTTGGCAGTCTGCTGCGCCGGTTAATCCGGAACTCCGGCATTCGCTACGCCGCCTTGCAGGATACCGCGGGCATATTGGCCGCCTCCGGAAATGTACAGGAATTGGAGCGCATTAACGGATCGCCTTTTTTGGAGGAGGCTCTGAACGATTCGCTGTTCCTGGCGCGAATCACAACATTCAATTCCATAAGTGTTTTTGAGGCGGTAACCCCTTTTTATTTTGAAGGCGAGTCCATCGGGCTTTTCCGGTTGGGTCTGTCACTGCAGCCGATGAACGCCATAAACCGCAGAATTTATCGTCGTATTATTTTCATTTCGGTTGTCCTGCTAATCGTTGGATTTATTCTGTTCACTTTCCTATCTGTCCGGCAAAATCTGGATATGCTGAGCCGGCAATATCAGACGGTGGAAACATACTCACAATCAATTATTCAGAATGTGAAAGACGCCATCATTGTGTTTGAAGAACCGGGTGGAATTAGAATTTTTAACCAGTCTGCGGAAAAGCTGTTCGGTGTTAAAAGCGATCCCGTGCTGGGCAAAAGCTTGGCGGAAACGTTGGGAAAAGGAACCTGTGAGCAGGTTTTAGCGCCGGGATTTGTGATGCAGGAGATAAGTTGTCGGTTGGGGAATGAGACCTACTATCTGCTGGTCTCGAAGAATCAGTACCACAATCCGGATGGCCAGGTGACAACGATATTGGTGATCCGCGATTTAACCAATCAGAAAATGTTGGAAAACCAGGTGCAGCGCCGTGAGCGCCTTACGGCGTTGGGAGAGCTGGCATCGGGTGTGGCGCATGAGATCCGCAATCCGCTGAATGCGATTGGGACCGTAATTCAGCAATTGGACCGGGATTTTGAGCCGCAGAATGGAAGCGAAGAGTACCACCAGCTTTCCGGTCTTGTGTACCATGAGGTCAAGCGAATCAATAAGACTGTAGAAAATTTTCTGCGTTTTGCACGCCCGGAGCCGATCCGGTCGGAAGAATTTAACCTGGCCGATTTTGTGGAGGAGCTGAAATCGCAATACCAGTCACTGTTAAACGAGAAGAAAATCTCTCTTTTGATAAAAATGGAGTGGACCGGGGAGGTGGAATGGGATCGCCCGAAGATGAAGCAGGTGTTTGTCAACCTGTTTCAAAATGCCATGGATGCCATGCCGCATGGCGGTGAATTATCCTGTTGGGTAAGTTCGGTGCAGGCAAAAGAGCTAATTGGCGAGAGGGTGAATCGGAGAACGGGAGAGACCCGGAGCATTGGCAGTAAAAGCAAGGATTCGATCGCCGATTCGCCCATTCACCCGCTCTCCGTCTCCGACGAGGAGCATATCCAAATTTCCGTGAAAGATACCGGCGGCGGGATTTCCCCCGAGATTCAGAAAAAGATTTTTAACCTCTATTTTACGACCAAAGCAGACGGCACCGGCATCGGCTTGAGCATTGTGCAGCGCATTGTGGATCAACACGGCGGCGTTATTTCACTGGAAAGCGAGCCGGGAAAAGGCACTCGTTTTATTCTTGTAATGCCGGTTCGGATTCCGCGTGCTGGTGCATAAAATCAAGAGTTCATTTTTATCGGAGAAAATTTCGAATTTGCTTTATCTGCCCTTTTCTGTGATTTGAGTTTGGGAGAATCCGAATGTTGGTAAAACGGAATCGTGACTTTTGGCAGACTAAAGACGAGGGTGGGTTTGCCGGGGCAGCGAATCAATTATTCATTTTTATCATAGGACGGGAATTCTTGAATGGGACAGTTTACAATTCTCATAATTGATGATGAAGAAGCACAGTTAAAATCGCTGGAGAGCTTTCTGAAACGCCGTGGATTTGATGTGTTTACGGCATCGCGCGGCGAAAAAGGATATGAAATCGCCCGGAAAAATACCATTGATCTGGTGTTGACAGATTACCGTATGCCTGAGTGGAGCGGTTTTGTGGTGCTCCGGAAAATAAAAGAGCTGAACCCGGAAATTGATGTGGTAGTCGTAACCGCCTATGGCAGCCTGGAGGATGCGGTGGAGATCATGAAAGCGGGTGCATACGACTATTTGACCAAACCCATCGATCTGGACGAGCTGGAAAATCTGATTCACCGGGTGCAGGAAAAAAGGCAGCTTTTTGCCGAAAACCGGTTGCTCAAACAGCAGCTTGAGGAAAAATTTAAATTTGATTCCATCATTTCGCAAAGCGGGGAAATGGAAGAAGTGATGAGCACCGCCGGCCGCGTAGCTGGCAGCAAGGCCTCCGTCCTGGTGCGGGGGGAAAGCGGAACCGGAAAGGAGTTGGTGGCACATGCTATCCATTTTGCCAGTCCCCGCCGCGAGAAGCCGTTTATTATTGTAAATGTGGCTGCCATGTCCGAAAACCTGATTGAAAGCGAGCTGTTCGGTCACGAGAAAGGCGCTTTCACCGGGGCTGCACAACAGCGTATCGGGCGCTTCGAGCAGGCGGATGGTGGTACGCTGTTTATCGACGAGGTTGGCGACATCCCGCTTCCGGTGCAGGTGAAGTTGTTGCGGGCCATCCAGTTTGGTGAGTTCCAACGGGTTGGGGGGAACCGTGCGATAAAGGTTGATGTGCGAATCATCGCCGCGACCCATCGCAATTTGGAGGAGATGATCAAAAACAGCGAATTCCGCGACGATCTCTATTACCGGCTGAATGTTGTGAGCATTCAGGTTCCTGCGCTGCGAAACCGCAAAACGGACATTCCGGTGCTTGCTGAACATTTTTTGCAAAAATACAGAACGGAAAATCAGAAAGCTGTGGAAGGTTTAACAAAAGAAGCGCTGGATCAATTGATGAAATATGGTTTTCCGGGAAACGTGCGGGAACTGGAGAATATTATTGAGCGGGCGGTAGTATTATGCCGGGGAAAAGTTATCACTACTTCCGATCTTCCGGCGCAAATCCTGAGCGCGGAAACGGAAGGTCTGCTGAATCCCGCAAATCTGGAGGATGGTTATGAGGAAAAGATGCAGGCTTTTGAGAAAGAAATGATTTCGAGGGCATTGCAGGAATCAGGCGGAAACAAGAGTGCCGCCGCCCGCCTGCTGGGAATCAGCGAGAGGCACCTGCGAAGCCGGCTGGAAAGGATTAAGCTGGAATAAATAAAGCGTGATGGCAAGAAAATCAATACTGCCGCATTGATGAGAGCGTTCAGACGGCTCTGAATATGGCCGCTGAACACAAATAGATGATCGATTTGAATTTGCAAAAAATACGCAGGGAGAGAAAAATGACGCCACATTCCTTTCATCCACCGTCACGAATTTTGATGGGACCGGGCCCGTCGGATGTCCATCCCCGGGTTCTGGAAGCCATGAGCCGGCCGACCATCGGCCATTTGGATCCCGAATTTGTGCGAATGATGGATGAAGTGAAAGAAATGCTCCGGTATGCGTTTCAAACGAAAAATGAAACGACAATGGTAGTCTCGGGGCCGGGAAGCGCCGGAATGGAAACCAGCATTGTCAACCTGGTGGAGCCGGGAGATAAAGTGGTTGTTTGCCGGAACGGTTTCTTTGCCGGTCGAATGCGCGAAATAATAGAACGCTGTGGCGGTATCCCGGTAGTAGTGGAGGAGGAGTGGGGGCATGCCATCGATCCGCAGAAACTTGAGGACGCGCTCAAGCGAAATCCCGACACTAAGGTTGTCTGCTTCGTGCACGCCGAAACCTCAACCGGGGTGCTTTCCGATGCTCAAACGTTGGTAGAGATTGCCCACCGCCACGATTGCCTCACCATTGTGGATGCGGTGACCTCGCTGGGCGGCGTGCCGCTAAAAATAGATGAATGGCAAATTGACGCCGTTTATTCAGGAAGCCAGAAATGTCTTTCCAGCACGCCGGGACTTTCTCCGCTGAGCTTCAGCGACCGGGCGATGGAGGTAGTTCGTAAAAGAAAGAAAAAAGTGCAAAGCTGGTTCATGGATTTGGACTTGGTAATGCAATACTGGGGTGGCAGCACTAAGCGGGCTTATCACCATACTGCGCCGATTAACGCGCTGTACGGATTGCACGAAGCACTGGTTATTTTGCAGGAAGAAGGTCTGGAGAATGCCTGGACGCGGCACCGGGAAAACCATCTTCGTCTAAAAGCAGGGCTGGAAAAGACAGGGCTGCAATTTTTTGTGAAAGAGGAAGAGCGTTTGCCAAATCTGAATACGGTAATTATTCCGGAGGGTGTGGACGATGCCGCCGCCCGCAGCCGCTTGCTGAATGAATTCAACCTGGAAATTGGCGGGGGCCTCGGCCCAATGGCGGGAAAGATCTGGCGCATCGGTTTGATGGGTTACGCTTCCAACCCCAAAAATGTGCTGTATTGCGTGAGCGCGCTGAGAGAAATACTTACCTGAAATTCAATGAGCATGTGGTGTATCTGTCTCTGTAGATCGACCAAACCGGTTCGTAATCATAATCCTGATCATAATTCTAATCGTTTGAGTGACTGGGAAATGAGACCCGGGGCACGACCCGGAGAAATCAAATTCCTAAGCGTTTGACCGAAGTTCATTGTTGCGGCCCCGTTTTCATCTCCATATTATAAAATTCGCCCATCTGGTAGCATCGGTTCGACCGGATGGGCGAACTTTCTATTTCGCCTGCGAACTCAAGAATTTTCATAAATCATATAATTACAACAGGATGTCCGGAAGAAATGTTTTTTGGCACGCCAGTTGAAGCCATAAAAAGTGATTTTGAATGAAGTTGTTTAACAAAACCATAATAACACAAAAGGAGGTAGTAAAATGAAACGCTTCATGTATCTCACACTAACAGTTGTCCTGGGAACTATGATGGCCTCTTCTGGCTGGGCGCAGGAAGAAACCGCGACGCAAACCAAAGAGCAGGTGAAAACCCAGGCGAAAGTGCAGCAGAAAACCCAAACCCAAACCCAAAACCAGATCCAAAACAAAGTCATTCATGGCCCGAATTTCGTGGATAACAATGGCGACGGTTTCAACGACAATGCCCCGGACCATGACGGCGACGGTATTCCCAACGGGCAGGATCCCGATTACACTGGCGCAAACAAGGGCAAACGCCAGCAGCAGTTTGTGGACACCGATGGTGATGGAATTGCCGATAATGTAGCAGCAGGCAAAGGCCTTGGCAAAAAGGCAAACCGCAAGGGCGGATACGGTCCTGGTGATGGAACAGGCAACCAGGGTGTGCGGCCGCAGAATGGAACAGGATACGGCCCCGGTGCCGGCACCGGTAACTGCGACGGAACCGGTCCCAAAGGAAAAGCAAATCGTGGCGGCAAGCGATAATTAACAGGGAACGGCGGCGCTTATCATGGGTTGAGGAGCGCCGCCTGTTCTTTTAAGAAGGAAACTTGAAATGAAACTATTTAAATCTACTTGCAGGTTTTGGCTGATTCCGGTTTTCGGGATTTTTTTGTTTTACAACACCGCTCTTTCGCAATGGTACTATTCACTTTCTGTAGACCACGAATATAATTCCAATCCGTTTCGTCTGCCGGAAAATGATGGCTCCTACGACCAGATCTCGGAGCTTGCTTTTGGGATTCAAAAAGAATGGAGCGAAGCCGCCCTGCAGTATTATGGAACGTACGGTCGGTTTAATCTGAATTCCCCGCGAAATTTTTACTGGCATCAATTGCACCTGGGGGGCGGCGATTCCACTGCCTGGTATCTTTCGGTGGACAATCGGATCAATCGGACGGAGTACAATATTTACGATTATGTTACCGGAAGTGGAGGGATTCAAAGAGTGTCCAGTGCCGGCGGTTTCCTCCTGCACTGGGGAGGCAGGCTATCGGTTAACGCCTTTCAGCACCTGTCGGAGCTTAACAATGTTCTGGTTAACGGCACACTGTCGGCAAACCGTTCGTTTCAAACAAGAACCAGCCTGATTGGTGCACTTGCCGTAAATTATAAACGCTATTTGAATCAGGATGCGACCCTGCAGGCGACCGAGGAAAGCACAGCGGCGAGTTTAGCTTCTCTGAAAATACTCCAGGGGTTTGGCCCGGGTAACGGACAGGGGAGTGGCCCATCGCAGCGTTACAGTGCTGCCGCCACAGATGTACCGGCTGTCGCACAAATTATGCTCTCATTTCGCGTTGCGCAATCGCTGATGAACTCAACCGGTTTGGCGCTGCAATATTCGCAGCGAATTTCGCTGAACAGTTCGGATAGAAGTGTGGCAGGGTTGCTGCCCGGTTCGACCGAGGAATCGCAGATTTTTGATGATCCGCTGGGATACCAGGGACCAACATTCGGGGTCGAATTAACACAGTTGTTGCCGGCCAGCATGAAAATAAAAGCAGCGGCTTATTTGCAGAGAAAAAATTACATCTCGCAGGGCGTCTATCTGAATTCCGAGGAATATGATCAGGCGACACTGCGGAACGACGACCATCGTACCGCGTGGCTGACACTCGAAAAAGTATGGGATTCCGATTTTCTGGGAGGAAGCGGTCTCACATGGGCATTGAATTACCAGTGGACCGACAATACGTCCAATAGCTATTGGTATCAATACCGAAATCATTATATTTCAACCGGAATTCGGTTGGATTTTTAAGCGATAAATGTCTTATATTAACAGTAAGGTGAAATCCATAAAGAGCATATAAAGTCAGGCAGTAAATGTTTAACCACCACATCACACCACATAGTTATCGCCATGCGAGTGGCAAAGAATATGAATCCGGGCGAGTGGTTATGTTAGAAAATAAAATTTGGGGAGAATCCCTATGAAATTCTTTTTGCTGGTTTTTTTGATGACTTTTCTGGCGGTGGCCGGTGGGTATTCCCAGTCTGCCGATTCCACATCTTCAGGTAAAAAGGAAAAAGAAACGCAGAAAGCATCCCATGAGAAGAACGAGCAGGAAAAGCAGGCCGCAAAGCTGGAAGGATTTGTCGACCGGAACGGAAATGGCATCGATGACAGGGTAGAGCAGGGGCAAACCGGTGGAAAGGCAAAAAAAGGCAAGGGCCGAAGATTGGGCAAAGATCAATTCGTCGATAAGGATGGAGACGGGATCTGTGATGGAAAGGAATCGGCCATCGGCCTGCGAAAGCTCTATCGGAAACGCCGCGGGAACCCGGGCGGGAAATAGCGAAATGCCGGATGCTCTCCGGCGCTGCGGTTTAACTGGCCCCCTGCTCCACGCTCTATGCATTCCTAGCGAATACGATTAAGATTGTGATAACTTGTTGTGCGGGAAAAAACTCTATAAAACATTGATGGGGATAACTAACTGTTATTTCGAGCGTTAGCGAGAAATCTTGAAAAGATTCCTCACCCTGCTAAAGCAGGATTCGGAATGACAAGTATCTTGCTAATAATGCGATACCATCAGCCTCTTTACGCGGAAAATTAATTAACAGAACGGGTTAGGATAATAAGGTAATGCCGGACGCTGTCCGGCTCTGTTGTTTGCCAGTGATCTAAATTATGCCTCTGCATCTCGCCCCACGCTCCAAGCCCCATGCATTTCTAGCGAATACGATTACGACGAAACACCGGCCTGCCGGTGAAAGTCTGTTAAATATTTAAAATACTGGACATTTTGCACTCCATCCTTTTATATTTCCAGCCATGAGAAAGAGATAACAAAAAATAAATGGGTTCATTTTTTAACAAGGAGTTGTGAAATGAAAAATAAAATTGAAACGGACATTGTGCATGGCGTTCACCAGAGCGACAGTACCACCGGCGCACTTTCCATGCCTATCTATCAAACCTCCACCTTTATTTTTAAGAGTGCGGAACACGGCGCCCGCTGTTTTAAAAAAGAGGAGGACGGCTACATCTACACCCGGTTGGGAAATCCTAACACCGATGTTCTGGGGAAGAAAATTGCAGTGCTGGAAGGCTATGAGGCCGGCTTGACCACCGGATCGGGAATGGCGGCGGTTTCCAATGTAATTCTGGCTGCCGCAAAGGCCGGCGATCATGTGATTATTGATGATACCGTTTACGGCGGCACTCACTACCTGGTGGAAGACGAGATCCGCAATATCGGCATCGAGGTAACCCGGGTGGACGCATCGCAGCCGCAGCAGGTGACGGATGCCATGAAATCTAACACCCGGTTAGTGCTAATCGAAACGCCCGCCAATCCCACTCTGAAGCTGATTGACATCGCGGCCATTGCAGAAATTACCCACCGCGGAAATGCACTTCTGTGCGTGGATAACACTTTCCTGACGCCCTATCTGCAGAATCCTAAAGCGCTGGGGGCGGACATCGTGCTTCATTCCGCTACCAAATATATCAGCGGTCACGGGGACGTGGTTGCCGGTATTGTGGTTGGAAACCAGGATTTCATGAACAAGGCCTACAAGGTAGCTACCCACTACGGCTGGACCATGGCGCCGTTCAATGCCTGGCTGCTCTTGCGGGGATTGAAAACCCTGGCGGTGCGGATGGACCGGCACAATGAGAATTCTATGAAAATCGCGCAATGGCTGGAGGCGCATCCGGCAGTGGAGAGTGTCGCCTATCCATTTCTTCCTTCCCACCCGCAGTATGCGCTTGCCAAACAGCAGCAGAAAGGCGGCGGCGGTGTTATTTCCTTTGAAATGAAAGACGGTTACGAAGCCGGGAAGAACCTGATGAACTCCGTGCACCTGTGTACCCTGGCGGTAAGTTTGGGCGATTGCGATACGCTGATCCAGCACCCGGCGTCTATGACCCACGCCGGCATGAGCGAGGAGGCGCTGAAAGAAGCGCACATCACGCCCGGCCTGGTGCGCCTGTCGATTGGCATCGAGCATACCGATGACCTGATTGCCGACCTGGATCAGGCCATGAAGCGGTAATAGCTCAAATCCAAAACTTTATGATTGGGAATTAAAAACTGTCTGAAAAGACTTTGCCCGGAGCTGCATTTTGCGATTTGCGGCTCCCGGGCAGTTTTATTTATCGCGGTTTTCTCCTAAATATGTTGGACGCAGAATCAAATTATCCACAATAATAAATCAAAAATCTCCTCAAATAGCTTGCAGATTAGGAATCAGATTCCTAATCTGTCAATACTTTAATTGAACAAATTGCTGCAACAGAAGCCGTAATTAGAAAATCGGGCAGTGGTTAGGTTTACCATACCACATTGCTCCAATCCCGACCGGCTTGCTTTTTATAATCCTTTCTCTGCCTTTCCGGAGGGAATCCATCGACAGAGAAAATGAATTCACCTGATTTCCGAAATGTAATGTTTCTTCTTGACAAAAATGTTCATTTTTGCTATAATATTCACAGTTGCTTGAGAGTGTTTAGGACAGCCTATTGCAACGGTTTTGCTCGTCTTTGAAATATCGGTTTTACAGGAAGAACGTTGGATTGTGAGAACCATATATGGGGCAGGTTCGTATCGCCCGGCTGTTCCCGGGAAGAA
>CAZUZS010000025.1:0-60289 GCA_964624795.1 uncultured Calditrichaceae bacterium | reverse complement strand
GCCGGGCGTCACTTTTCCAAAACGCAGTGGCAACCGTGCCGCCGTAATTGCGAACCACATCTTCGGTCGCCGAACTGGAGAAATCCCCGATTTGCCGCCACTCACCATTCCCTTCTGCCAATGGAAGAAAATCCATCTGCACCGGGCTTGCTGCCTGCGATGCCACCCACAGCGAGGCCATTTGCGATTGCTTCGCCGGAACGGAACGGATTCCTAGCAGATCATGTTCATAAACGCCGACAGCACCGGTCGCCAGACCACGGCTCTGCTCTAATTGCCATTCAGCCACATTCTTCGGGAGCAACTGCACATCAAGATTCACATTGTTTTTCTGCAATTGCCAGCGTCCGCTGGCGGCATCGGTGAAATTGCCCAGGTAATTGAATTGCAGGGTGTAATTGTGGGCGGTGCTGCCCTCAAGATTGTCGAACATCAGCAGGCGCTGGTGCCCAAGGTAAAAAATCTGACGCGAGATTTCCACATCACTCACCTGGTGCACAATTCCAGCGGCAGCGAAAGATGGTGTGGAAAAAGCAAAATCCAGGCGACCTTCCAATTCATCGCCAACCAACGGATTGGGATCGGCGCCGTAGCCATCCACCAGGACGGTGCTGTTGGCCTGCGGCGAAACGAAATAGGAACGGTTGCGGTCGCCGGTGCCGCCGCCGTAGCCGCCATCGATGATAAAATCTTCGCCGAAGGCGGAAAGCTCCATGCTGAGCGGATCGATTTGCTCGTGAACATCGGCAAAAAAATTCTCCCGTTCATAAACAAGACTGGCGAAAAATTGGGGCGCCGGCTGGCGGTCACGGAAAATCACCTGTCCCATATCCGGGTAAAATTTGGCCGGGAAAAACGGCTGCGGAAAATTTTCCTGCTGCCCTGCTTCGTACACCGCCAGCCCTTCCACCATGTTGCTGCTGAACGCCGGAAACGGCTGTTCCTGCTGAAAATAAGTATCAAAGTAAACGCGCGAATCGCTTTGCGAAATGATGAGCGGCAGGAAAAAATTGCGGTATTCGAAGGCATCGTCAAACTGGGTAAAATGCCCGCTGCCCTTCTCATTGTCCAGCACCCAGTTCACCATGCGATCCAGCCGGGGATTGGAAAACAGCCCGATCCCGGTCGTATTCTTCAGGTAAACGGAAAATGGCGCCAGGTAATTCAGAACGTAGCGAGCATAGTAGGGACCTTCGCCGTAACCGCCATCCGGCGAAATGAGGCCCAGGCTTTGCGAAAGATGGTCGAATCCCACCCGGAAAAGAGCCGCCCGCCGGTAGGGAATATAGCGTTCCGGCTCATCGATGGTTAGCGCAACGGTGGAAACAGCGATGGCCATTACCGTCACGTGATTATTCCGCGGGGTAACCGCAAAGCCGTCTATTAGCTGCTGCGTCACCGCCATCATCTTACGCTCCAGCCCGGATCTGACCTGTGCCGGCATCTCGCTTTCCAGCAGGTCGTACGCCACGCACAAGTCGGGCAGCGCTTCCGCACTTTGCAGGTAGTCGCCCCATCCCCGGTCCGGCGCGCCGCCTTCTAAATCCAAGATGTCCGGCGCTTCCGGCAGGTTCTCCAGCAGACTCAGCGCACGCTGGCGATAAAAGGAATTCCCTTCCAGGCGGTAAAGAAAGGCGCACGCTTTGGCTTGCTCGGTAAGCGGCTTCACCTGAAAATTGTTGAATTGCAGCGGGCCGTTTGCACGTTTCACCACTAGCCGGTACCATTCGCGCAGCGGGGAGCGGGCAGCTTTCATCCTCGCCGCCTGAAGCTGCCGGGTGTTAATCAGCCGCGGATGCGGCGGTAAGGCGCCGGGAACAATGTCCGGCAATTCCATCCGGTCCGGCATAATATATTCCCGCCAGCCGGGTTTTTTGTAGCGACCATCCACCACCCCATTCAGCAGAAAGCCGGCGCCATTCGTTATTGCAGGAAGGGGGTGCAGGGACTTGCTCGCAGCTGTGGATTTTTCATCCTGATTGGGCACCTGGCTCCTGATAATGCCGGTGAATAAAATCAGGAATAAAAGGATTCCGCAAATGACAACCGGATTAAGCAACCGGCGAATAAAATGTAATTGATCAGACACGTTCAGGCTCGATCCTCGGAAGATTTCACCATAAGTGCATCGCTACTTTCTGAAGTTATGGAAAAATCCCTTGCGAGGGAAATATTTATAGTCAATTTGTCAGAAATTTTCAGGTGCCAGGTCACCCCCGAAAAAAGGAGATTGAGATTTACGTTTTTTGTTTTAACAAGGGCAATCCGGTTATTATATTCGAATCTGGTACATACTTCAAATCAATCTGAATGAATTCGGACAATTCATGAAACTACTCCACTTCTCCGACACACACCTGGGTTTCTCCGAATATACCCGCATCGATCCCGAAACAGGGCTCAACCAGCGGGAACAGGATTTCTACACCGCCTGGAACCAGGTGATTGATGCGATTCTTGAGCAGCAACCGGATGTAGTGATTCATGCCGGCGATCTGTTCCATTCCTCGCGGCCATCCAACCGCGCCATCCGGGTGGCACTGGAAGGAATTCAGAAGATAAGCCAGGCGGGGATTCCACTGGTGATCATATCCGGCAACCACTCCACTCCCCGCATCCGGGCCACCGGTTCTATATTCGAATCGATTGCCCTGTTTGACAATGTGTACGCCGCCTACCAGGGGCGCTATGAACGCTTTCGGATCGGGGAGACCGATTTTCACTGCATCCCGCACTGCTCGCTGACTGAAGACCTGGAAGCAGCTTTTGCAGCAATTGAGCTAACGGATGCAAAATTTAATGTTTTGGTAACTCATGGGGCGTGGAGCGGAAAACAGAATTTCAGCATGGGCGAATTCAATGAGCAGCGCATCAGCGATCCGGCGGCCGTCGTGGGACTGGAATTTGATTATATTGCGCTGGGGCACTACCACCGCCGCATCGATGTTGCGCCCAACGCCGCCTACTGCGGTTCTACCGAGCGAACCGGTTTTAATGAAGCAGGAAATCCCAACGGCTACCTGCTGGTCGACCTCGCCGCCAACCGGCGCGAATATTTTGAGATCGAGACACGGGAAATGATCAAATTTCCGCCGCTCAATTGTCGCGAGCTGTCGGTCGCTGATATTTACCAAAGATTGGAAAAGCTGAGCGGCGACGTGAATGAAGGGGCGCTGGTGAGCCTCTCCTTGCAGAATATCCGGCCGGAAGTCTTCCTGCAACTGGACGTGCGTGAAATCGACAGTCGCTTTCCGCAGGTGTTTTACCTGGAAAAACAGTTCAGCCGCTGGGAAGAAAAAACTTCCGCTGCCAAAACCACTTTCATCGAGGCGCTGGATATAGAGTTCGAACGATATGTGAACCAGGTCGTCGAGTCAGAGAAAGACAGGGAAAACCTGGTTCGGTTGGGATTGGAATATTTGGGGTGATTTTTATGGTTATCGGGGAAAGGATTCCCCTCCTACCGGTGACTGGGTGGGAGGCGATTCCTATCGCCCATAAAGAATATTGGGAGACGGTCGTGGCACTATACTGGACTCCCTTAACCAACATCATATTTTTGCGATTTAGCATCTGGGGAATTTCAATGCCATCTAACAGCAATCTCTATTTTGGGGCAGGGCCTGAGATTTTTGAGAAGGCTAGGACGTTACGAAAACATATGACACCCTCCGAGAAAATCCTTTGGCAGCATTTAAAGAATAGAAAATTGTTCGGTTTAAAATTCCGACGCCAGCATCCGATTGCCCATTTCATCGTGGATTTTTACTGTCCGCAGGCAAAATTGGTCATAGAATTGGATGGCGGGATTCATGATTCAAAAGAGCAGAAGGAGCATGACGGAAACAGAACGGAGGAATTAAAACAGATGGGAATAAAAGAATTGCGTTTCGGGAACGATGAAGTAGAGAGTAATTACGAATTGGTCTTGGAAAAGATAGCAAATTTGCTGAATGAAAAAGCGTAGAACCTCACCCTCATCCCCCGGATTTTCTTGCAGGTTGATTTGCGAAAACGCCCCTTCCCCCTCTCCACTTTGGCGAAGGGGAAGAGGGAAGGCCCCAGAATGGGTCAACTTTATGCGCGTCAGCGGGCCTTGCTGTTAAAAGTATTCCAAAGCCCCCTTCTCCAAAGATGGAGAAGGGGGTTGGGGGATGAGGTTCCCAAGTCGGTCGGGGAAGGGATTCCCCTCCTACCGGTGACTGGGTGGGAGGCGGTTCCTATTTCCAGCACATAAAAACTATGAGAACAAATCATGGTGATAAAATCTCTGCTTCTTGAAAATTTCCGGCGGTTCGAAAAGCTGTATCTCGAATTTCCGGAAAACCTGGTTGGAATTATCGGGCCCAACGGAAGCGGAAAATCCACGCTGCTGGAGGCCATCGGCTGGGTGCTGTATGGCAACAGGGTGGTGCGAACCGACAAAAGCGAGGTGCGTTCACAATTTGCCGGAGAACGCGACGTGTGCCGGGCGGAAATGGTTTTCGAAATCGGCGGGATGCAGTACCGGGTGCGGAGGGAGTTACGCGGTAAAAATGCGGTGATGGAAGCTGCCATCTACCGCACCGGGGAGAAAGAACCGGCGGCGGTGCAGGACAGCGGCGTGAATGAATTTGTGGAGTTGCTGCTGGGGCTGGATTACTCTTCGTTTTTCGCGTCGGTATTTGCCAGGCAGCGCGATCTGGCGGCGCTGTCCGAAATGCGGGCGGAAGAGCGCCGGCGTGCCATCAACCGGCTGATCAACATCGACCGCATCGACCGCGCACGGGAAATGGTTCGGCGAGACCGCAATGAAAAGGACGCCTTCCGGATGGGAAAAGAAAGCCACCTGAAGGATCCGGAAATATTAAGGAATCAGCTCGGAGACAAGAAAAAAGAAAACCGCGTGCTTCAAAAATCTGTTGCTGAAGCCGAGCGGGCAGTGAAAACGCTGGTCGTAGACAGGCAGCAAAAAAGGAAAGATTTCGACGCTTCCGGCAAGCTACGGGATCGCTTCAACGAACAGCAGCGCCGGATTGACCAATTGCAGGAGCGCAAACACAACCGCCAGAAAGAAGAAACGCGTCTCGGCGAGGAGATCGAAAAAATCAAACTGGCCGAAAAAGAATTGCATCTACTCGCTCCCCAAGTCGAGAAGTGGCAGGAATTGAAAAACGAGAAAACGGATTGGGATGCGAGGGAGCTTAAATTCAAAGAAATTTTGCATCAGAAAGAACTGCTGTCCCGGTTGGAAACTGAATTGGAGCGAGCAAGCGCACAGTCAGCCGCTCTGGACGAGCAGTTGAGCGAAATAAAAAGTGTCAAATCGCAGTTTGAGGGAATCGCGGAGCGCATGGCGGAATTGGAGCAGCGCCTGAATGATGTGCAAGAGGACGAAAGCAAACTGCGCGGCGATATTCAATCGGTTGACAACCGGGTTGCTGAAATCTCCGGGCACCGCCAGACGGTAAATGAGCTTGGCCCGGAGAGCCCCTGCCCGGTGTGCAGGCGGCCGCTAAAGGAACATTACGATAGCGTAATCCGGCAATTTGAGCAAGACCTGGACTCTTTGCAGCAGCAAAAAGCAGAGAAGCAAAAACTATTGGCAGGCACGAAAAAAGAGGTAGAAAAAATCCGGCAGGAATTAAAAACCGTGCGGCAACAAAATGAAGAGTGGATCAGGCTGAACAGCCGGGAAAAAGAAATAGCTGCATCTGTCTCGCGTTTAACGGAAGATTTGGAAAACAAAGAGAATGAGCGCACGAAAATCAGACTGGGAATTTCGGAGCTGGGCGAAATCCGTTACGATTCTGAAAAGCATGACCAGATCCGCCGGCAATTCGAGGAAATAAGCGAAAAACGCGAGCGTGTGCTTCAGCTTGAGACGATTGTTGCACGGCTCCCGGAAGTAAGCGATTTCCTTGACTCCACGCGGAAAATTTTGCTGGAAACCGGCCAGGATCTGGAACAGGCGGAGGCGGATCGCGAAAATCTTGGCTACAATGAGGAAATCTACCTGGGACAGAAGGCTGCTCTGGAAGAGCTGGAAAGGCAGGCGGAAGAGGCTAACCAGCGCTTAGCGGAAGCCAAAAAGAATCTGGCATTGGGAATACAGGCGCAGGAGCAGTTGGAAAAGGAAATCAGTGAACAGCAGCAATTGCGGGAAGAAATCGATCGCCTGAAACAGGAAATTTACTACCTGAATTTGCTGGATGAATATTTCGGCAATTTCCGATTGGAGCTGGCAGGGCGTATTCGTCCGTTGATTGCCCAGCGTGCATCGGAACTGCTGGCGCTTACCACCAACAGCCGCTACTCCATTATGGAGCTGGATACCGACTACAACATATTCATTTACGACGAGACGGAGCGTTTTGGGATTAAACGGTTTTCCGGCGGCGAGCAGGACTTGTTCAGCCTGTGCCTGCGGATCGCTATCAGCCAGGTGGTAGCGGAACGCAGCGGCGGCAATCCGCTAAATTTCATCGTTCTGGATGAAATATTCGGTTCGCAGGACCAGGAGCGAAAATCGCTGATCCTGAATGCAATGAACCAGCTTTCCCACCAGTTTCGGCAAATCTTTGTGGTTACCCACATCGAGGATGTCAAGGATTCGCTGCCAGTGCTGGTGGATGTGAAGCAAAGTGACGAGCAGCGCAGCGATGCGGTTCTGATTTAGACCATATCACATCTGCCGATAGAAACAAATCTTATCCGAACCCCAAAGAAATTTGCCTGAAGGAAAAATCGGATTCGCTGAAAATGGGTTGATGCATATCCTGACGACCGGAAAAAAACAGAGCAGGATACCTTCGAAAAAGAGAATTTCAGGATTCTATAGCCCGCAGTTCCTGTTCAATTTGTTTAACCGCCTCAATCTTTCTCAGCACACTGATAAAATCTTCGGGCGTGGCGACATTCAACAGATGCTTTTTCAGTTCTCCATCCTTCAGGATTCGCGCCAGGTTTGCCAGAACCTGCAGATATTGACCCCGCCGCTCAGCGGGCGCAACAACTGCAAAAATCAGGTTTACCGGCTGCCCATCCATCGAATCGAACGCTAGGCTATTCGACTTCCGGTATACGACAATCTGCATTCTTTTAATATTGGACGACAGAACGTGTGGAATTGCCACACCAGAACCGGTGCCGGTACTGAGCGCGTTTTCTCTCGTATGAAACTCCTGAACCAGGCGCGGATAATCCGTGGCATTTTTATTATCAACCAACAAAGAACTGATTTCCTTAAAAAGCTGGTCTTTGTTCTCTGCCTTTCCGTCCAGAACTATCAAGGCGGGCCTTAACAATGGGCATATCGATAAGAACGGGAAGCCCTTCTTCTTCTGCACTTCCTCAATAAGAATCAGGTTTTCCTCCGTCAAGCTACGCTTTTTCTGGTATGCTTCACAAAGAATCATCGGCGGCCGCTCAATCTCCTGAATATCAGCGACGTGGAGATCAAATTGGCCAAATTCATTTTTCAGCATGGAAGTAATTTGATTTCCCACATTATCCATCAGAATTAATTTGCCCTGTTGTTCAGCGCGGGTCATCAAAACCTTTAAGATTCCAAATGCCATCTTCCGCAGGGAATCCAGATCCTGGTTGCGATGAATACGCACTTTAAGATCCACCTGCGCCATACACCCAAGTCCGAATCGATCTTCGATATCGATCATGAGCCCGGTCTCAACGCCATATCCGGTGAAGAAGGGAACCCTTTCTAATAGTTCCCTTCGCCCACCGTACTCTCCCGATAAAGGTTGATTAAACAGGGCAAGTTGAGGAAACAACAGGTTAAAAAACGGCTTCACCAGGATTTCGGTAACTCTGCCGCCACCGGCTGCCAACACTTTTTTTCCGATCGTGATCGGACGCCGGTAAAATCCTTTTACAAACGCGATTTCCGGACTCTGTAACAGCGGTCCAACCAGGCCGGTAACAAAACGGCGATCCATATTGCGAATATCGGTATCCAGCCAGAGGATGATATCTCCGTTTGCCAAATAGAGGCTCTTCCAGAGATTTTCTCCCTTTCCGTGTATGATTCCCATTTCCGGCAAAATCTGCCGATCTTCGTATACACGCGCGCCCAATTTTCGGGCAATTTCCGGGGTCCCGTCAGTCGAACCGCTATCGATAACAATAATCTCATCAATAAGATGTTTCCTGTCATACAGATCTTTTTTGAGTGATTTGATTATTTTGCCAATGGTAGGGGATTCATTAAGAGCAGGCAGACATAGACTTACCGCGTTTTTCTGCCGCGCCTTCTTATTTATGAGGACATCGACATCGGCAAACTGTTTATAGGAATATACTCGGGATCTCATCCATTCTTCGAGTTGCATGTGAAACCTCGTGCATTTTGGGGATTTCACATCCCTGCCTTGATTTTCCCTGCAATTTCAGATGGTGAGAATGAATTGGCGAAATTGAAGCCGTAGAACGAATAATTAGCAATATATGTTACTTCGGACCGTCTGATCGGTTCCATTTCGCTTGTTACCAGGCAATTTGTTGATCAATCTATTATTGGCTTGTTTTTAGACAATCGAGCACCTTTATGGGTGTCGATATGACCATCTGCTACACCGCAATGCCCATCGACACAAGCAATCCGGCCCGGTATCGTGGTGAAATTTTCTACACACATTTCGAAAATCTGTACAGATCAATCAAGAATGGAAAATTCGCCGAATCTCATTTAATCCTAATATTTTCTATATGTTAGTGTATGATTTGGCAAAACCGAGCATTTCCCGGTGGCTTTGGCACTAAAATTGAAGAAACGTTTGTAAAGAAAGATGGAGATAAAAATGCAGGTATCCGGCGAATATTGTAAACGGATTTTTGATTTCCAAAAGCGAATATCGGAAGAGTTGAAGCGACCTGTCTCCTTTTCCGAGGCAGTCGCCCTAATGTTGACGCAGACCGCGCTTGACAAAAGTGCAGTTGCGAAAAAGCAAAAAAAACTAAACATGGATTCCATAATCTATTGAGGTAATATCATGAATGGATTAAATGACTACCAACAGAAGCAATTGGAAGCCATTCATATTCTTTACAAGGAATTAAAGATTCAATCGCAAAAGAGTCTTTCGCTAAAAGATGTTGTGGTTGCATGGTTTACGGAAGGTCATGCTGAAAAGTTCAGAAGCACCTATCTGGAGAATCATCCGGTATTCATGTAAAAAAACACTTTCTATATTTTTGGACCTCTTCTCCGGACAACAAAACCGGAATTACACTACATATTATTTTCTTATACCTAAGAATTGAACTACTAAATGTCGTTGCCTGGAACGATTATCGAAATCTATAAAGATTATCTGTTGCCAGGTTCCAAGTAATAATCTCCTTCCACTAAATGGAACAGTGAAAGATGGTTTTATGAGCGCAGAGCGAAGATGGGCGTAGCCGTTGCCATCGTGCCACGTTGCATCATGTTGGTAGCTCTTTTTCATCGGCAGAATGTCTTCCAAAAACCGGGGAAAATCCACCAATAAGCCCGGCTCGAATTCAATCGTTGTGAGTGCACCGGTACTTCCCGGAACAAAGATAGTTACCTGTCCCTCCCAATAGCCGCTCTCTTCCAGCATCTCGGCAACCCTGGGCGTAATGTCCTGGATATCAGTAAATCCCTTGGTCTTGAGGAAGATTTCTTCGGTGGAGATTTCGATCATTGTTTCCTCTCAATCAGTTTCCGAAGATTGTATGCTGGGGAATTTGGCAAATCCTGGCATTCCACCTGAATTCCGGTCTCCATAAGTTGTCTGAAGATTTCGACTTCGTCTTGGGAAAGATACAGGTAGGGTAGGTACTCTTTTCGATTCTCGCGATAGTGAATTCCACCGATATTTATTTTTTGCATGTCCAATCCAAGGCTGATTAGTTTTTGCACGTAATGCGGTGATTTCATAATTACCAATACAATCAGGTCTCTGGTAAGCCACTCTTTTGCCTGCATTGCAGTTTCTTCTGCCGTCAATACCATTGACGGTAACCCCGGCGGCGTTGCCATAAGAAGGAGATTCTTCTCCCATTCGGTCTCCGCAATTTCATCGTCGCAAACCACCAGGAGACGGATAGGCAATTGACTACACCACCCTATTATTATCTGTCCGTGAATCAGGCGATCGTCGATACGCCAGATAATATTAGACGCCGGCATCAGAATTCTCCTCTATTTGGGCCACACAACGAGGCGCAAATCCTGTTTCATTTGTCCCCGGGGCAAATCACCAGCCGCAACCAATGGCCTTCCGGGAACACATTTTCCTATCATTGAACCTCGGGTTATCGCAAAAGTTGTGAAGAAACGTCCATCTTCAATTAGGTGAGGGGCAATGTAAAAGTAACAGTGAGTCCGCCGAGAGCATTGTTTTGCGCCCAGATTTTTCCGCGGTGAGTTCTTATAATATTTTTGCTGATGTAAAGTCCTAATCCGTAGCCCTTCTCAACCTGGCGTTGATTTTTCACCCTGTAATATTTATCAAACAGGTGTTTTAGCTGCTTTTCGGGAACCCCTTGCCCGTTATCGATTATGCTGATTTGCGCACAATTATCCGGATTGGGACTAGCCTGAATGGTAATCTGGGAATTGTCGGGAGAATACTTTATAGCGTTGTTGAGCAGATTAGCCAGGACCCGTTGAATCTGGTAGTCATCTCCCGTTATTTTATCCAGCTTGGCATCGATTTCCTTCTTTATTTTAATATTTTTCCGGTCTGCTTTTACCCAGATGTTCACCAATACTGATTCGAGAATTTCTGAAAAATTAAATGGCTCTTTTTGCAGCGCAAACGCATTTTGCTCGCCGCGAAATGCTTCATTTAAATCTTCCATCATATCAAGAGTCGCATCACCCATTTCCATCGCTTTTTCAAGAATATTTTTTTGCCCTTCATTCAGGGCGCCAAAAACATCATTCAGCAATAATTCCAGATAGCCGATCAGGCTGTTCAGGGGTGAACGAACATCATGCAAAAGCATGCTAACCAGTTCGGTTCTCACCTTTTCGTGCCGCAAAACCAACTCGGAATACTTTAGAAAGTTAGCAAGTGGGATACTTTCCGATGATGGATCTACATTGAAAATAATATACGGGGCTTTTAAATTATCGGGGAGAGAGTTGCCGACATTGATCAAAAATAATTGGGTAAATGAGATACTTAAACTCTGAAAAAAATCCGCGAAGGGGAAATTCCCATCAACATTATCGATAACACAACAATTCGTAGATATATCGA
Organism: uncultured Calditrichaceae bacterium; assembly: GCA_964624795.1. Lineage (GTDB taxonomy): Bacteria > Calditrichota > Calditrichia > RBG-13-44-9 > RBG-13-44-9 > CAZUZS01. Next base: position 49,058 of record CAZUZS010000025.1, on the reverse strand, counting down.
TTTCCAGTGCGTCCCACCGTTGCAGGCGCCCGACATGCTTTGGAAAGTAATTATTGGATTTCAGGTACGCTTCCCACTTCGCACCAAAATCGGCATGGTTTGAAATAATTACTGCTGTATTCTTTTCTATCATTGGAAATCGGTTTTATTTCCCCTTGAAATCGGGTTTTCTTTTTTCTAAAAAAGCTGAGGTTCCCTCCTTCATATCCTCAGTCGCGCATATATTTCCGAAGAGATCGGCCTCAAGGTTAAGTCCGGCGTCCAGGTTCATGTCCATCCCCTCGGTTACCGCTTGCAGAACAAATCGCGAAGCAACCGGCGCTTTTTCCGCTATCTTCGCCGCCAGCGCTCTTGCCTGATTCAGAAGTTCTGCCGGGGGTGTGATTTCAGTAATCAGTCCAATTTCCAGGGCAGTCTTTGCATCGAGCATATCGCCTGTCAGCATCATTGAAAGAGCCCGGGCCCTGCCAACCAATCTTGGAAGACGCTGTGTTCCGCCATAACCCGGCAGAAGCCCGAGATTAATCTCCGGCTGTCCGAATTTCGCATTTTCCGATGCTATGCGTATGTGACATGCCATGGCGAGCTCACATCCGCCGCCCAGTGCGAAACCATTCACTGCGGCAATAACCGGCTTTTCCATTTTTTCGATAAAACGAAAAACCTTCTGTCCACGCAGCGCGAAAATTCGGCCGGAGATGTCATCATGCCGGCTGATCTCCGCAATATCGGCACCAGCCACAAATGCCTTCTCACCGCTGCCGGTAATAATCACCACCAGGACATCATCATTTTGCTTTAGTTTCTTAAATACATAAAATAGTTCGGTAATGGTTTCAGCGTCAAGGGCGTTCAGTTTTTCAGGACGGTTAATTGTAACAGTTGCGACTTTGTCTTTGATTTCTGACAAGATATTTTTTGTGGTCATTGGATGCCTCCTCCGTTTTATTAAACAAGTTCAACCTGACTCTGATTACCTAAAATAAATCGATGGGTGCGAGGCTTCCCTTTTGCCTGCAGGATTTCAACTTCCGAGCCCAGAATACTACTCTCGATCCGTATTCCCACATTTTCAATCCGGCAATGATCCATGACGATGCTGAATTCAATTTCACTGTTGCGCACCAAGGAATGGTGGTAGATGGAGGTGTAGGGACCGATGTAGCTGTTTTCAACAATCGTATTTTCTCCGATAATAACAGGCCCCCGGATATGACTGCCAATCACTTTGGCTCCCTGGCCCAGAATCACCTTGCCGGCGAGGTGAGAATTTTCGTCAGCTTCGCCCTTCGACTCACCATCCATATTGGCAAGTACCAGCCGGTTTGCTTCAAGCAAATCGCCCGGTTTCCCGGTGTCTTTCCACCACCCCGTAATCTCGGAATAAGTTACTTTAAAATCATGGTCGAGCAGATATTGATGGGCATCTGAAATCTCCAGTTCCCCCCGCTTACTGGGCTGGATGGCATTTACTGCTTCAAAAATAGTTTTGTCATAAATATAGATCCCGGCCACCGCGAATTCGCTCTTGGGGTGTGCGGGCTTCTCCTCTACGCCAATTATACGATTGCCATCGATTTCAGGAACACCGAAACGGGACGGTTCCTTCACCCGCGCCAATGTCAGGTGACAATTGCAATGGTCTGCCTCAAACTGGCGGATAAAGCGTTTTATTCCGCCAACCACCATGTTGTCGCCCAAATAAAAAATAAATGGCTCATCGCCGATAAAACCTTGCGAAATTTTTACCACATGGGCAAGCCCCAACGGGGCTTCCTGCGGAATATACGTAATTTTAACACCCCACTTCCGACCATCGCCGATTGCTTCTACTACGTCCTTTGCCTCGGCGTTGATAACAATTCCAATTTCTCCGATTCCGGCTTCAACCGCGGCCTCGATTGCGTAATGAAGAATTGGCTTATTTGCCACTGGAATTAGATGTTTGTTCTGGGTATGTGTGATCGGTCTTAGTCTGGTCCCTTTTCCGCCACTGGTGATGAGCGCCTTCAATATCGCCTCCTCTTTTCCGGATTTAAATTATAAACATAAATTATTAGCCCATTGAGGCAAATGTCACATTTTTAACATGAATTCATTTCCATAGATGAACGGGCCTGGAGCGACAAGAATAAAAGCCGTGATGTACCTCCTATTATCGCAAAACTTTTCATTTGGACACTGTTCTATTTTGTTCATGCCATCTCTATCCGCAAACAGATATTCCGCTACCCCCCGCTGGCCTCTTCAGAAAGAATCAATATAAGTAAATTCGCCAAATGACACAACAGCAACGCTGAAGATTTCGAATCAGGCTTCAATCAGGAAAGGCATGCCTTCAAGCAGGGCGTTGTAAAATTTGCTGTTTGCAAGATTCTGTTGACTCGGATTAGGAAAGCTCCGCTATCATTCACCGGATTCCGAAGCCTTCGGTGCCCACTTCCCAAGACAGAGCAAAGAGCCAGAATATCATTGAGATTAGTACCCACTCATTAAGATATACCAAACTCTTATCTTATTCGCCATCGAAAGAAAAATCCGAAATTTTTAATTTTTCTATTTTGCGCCATGGAGATTTATTGTATATTGTTGGCGCTCTGAGTGAGCAAGTGCTAAAAACGATACATAAATACAATATAACTAATTAATTAACAATTCAGGAGGTGCACATGAATCTGAAGCCATTAGCTGACCGGGTTGTTGTAAAACCGATCGAGGATCAGGATAAGACTCCCGGAGGGATCATTCTTCCGGATACCGCGAAAGAGAAGCCAATGCGCGGCGAAATCGTGGCAGTCGGGCCGGGTAAAATCACCGACGAAGGAAAAAGAGTGGCTCTGGATGTAAAAAAAGGGGATATCGTTATTTATGGAAAATATTCCGGTACCGATTTCAAGATGCAGGATCTGGACTATCTAATCCTGAGAGAGAGCGATATCCTGGCAGTTGTTGAAAAATAAATAATAATAAAAGGAGGGCTAAAAATGGCCAAAATAATTGAGTATGGTTCAGAAGCTCGCACCAAGTTGAAAAAAGGTGTCGATCAATTGGCGGGGGCGGTAAAAGTGACATTGGGCCCCAAAGGCCGGAATGTTGTCATTGACAAGAAATTTGGCGCACCGACCGTCACCAAAGACGGGGTTACCGTGGCAAAAGAGATCGAGTTGGAAGATCCGATGGAAAACATGGGCGCCCAGATGGTAAAAGAAGTAGCTTCCAAAACCAGCGACGATGCCGGTGACGGAACCACTACTGCGACTGTTCTTGCGCAAATCATCTACAACGAAGGTCTCAAAAATGTTACCGCCGGTGCCAATCCTACCGAGATTAAACGCGGCATTGAGGAAGCGGTAAAGATAGTTGTCAACGAATTAAAAAGCCTGAGCAAACCGATCGAAGGTAAAAATGAGATCGCGCAGGTAGGCGCAATTTCGGCTAATAACGATATGACCATCGGCGAACTCTTGTCCGAGGCAATGGAGAAGGTCGGCAACGAAGGCGTCATCACTGTTGAGGAAGCAAAATCTACCGATACAACTCTTGATGTCGTGGAAGGTATGCAGTTCGACCGCGGCTATCTTTCTCCCTATTTCGTTACCGATACAGAGAACATGGAAGCTGTTATGGAAGACGCGTTGATCCTCATCTACGACAAAAAGATCTCCGCAATGAAAGACCTGCTGCCGATTCTCGAAAAGGTAGCCCAGACCGGCAAGCCGATGCTGATTATCGCTGAAGATGTGGAGGGCGAAGCCCTGGCAACTTTGGTTGTGAATAAGATTCGCGGAACCCTGAAGGTCTGTGCAGTCAAGGCACCCGGATTCGGAGACAGGCGCAAAGCCATGCTTGAAGACATCGCCATTCTGACCGGCGGGCGGGTAATCAGCGAAGAAACCGGCTTCAAGCTGGAAAATGCGGTTCTGGGAGATCTCGGTCAGGCGAAACGCATTGTCATAGACAAAGAGAACTCAACCATCGTGGAAGGCGCCGGAAAAACCGAAGATATCAAGGGCCGGATTAGCCAGATTAAAAAACAGATCGAAAACACAACCTCTGATTACGACCGTGAGAAGCTGCAGGAACGACTGGCCAAGTTGGCCGGTGGCGTTGCCGTAATAAAAATCGGCGCAGCTACCGAGGTCGAGATGAAAGAGAAGAAAGCGCGTGTGGAAGATGCGCTCCATGCCACCCGTGCAGCAGTAGAAGAAGGTATCGTGCCGGGCGGCGGCGTTGCTTACCTGCGCACCCTGTCGGCATTGTCCAAATTGCAGTTACCGGATGATCAGCAAATTGGTGTAAACATTATTCGCCGCGCACTGGAAGAGCCGATTCGTCAGATCGTCAACAATACCGGGCTGGAAGGCGCTGTCATTGTTGAGAAGGTCAAAGAGGGAAGCAAGAATTCCGGGTTTAATGCGGCTACCGAGAAGTTCGAAGATGACATGCTGAAAGCCGGAATCATCGATCCGACCAAAGTGTCCCGCACCGCGATCGAGAATGCATCCTCAGTCGCCGGTTTGCTGCTCATGACCGAAGCGCTGATTGCGGATGAACCGGAAGAAGAAAAACCGATGCCGGCGATGCCTCCCGGTGGTGGAATGTATTAATAGATAACAAGAGTTAAGTGCATCAAAAACCCCCGACTGTTCGGGGGTTTTTTATTTTTGCCGGCAAGGCCGGAGAAGCCGTTGAACTGGTGAGATGATCCCCTTCCTCTATTAGACTTTCGCAACAGTTCCATATTTCCGTTTGTAACCATGCTGCTTTATTTATAAATTGGCAAGCTCAAATATTGCATGGAACGGCTTATGTCTGCTGAAAAAGAGATTAAAAAGGTTACTGTCCCCGATATCATCGACTTCAAAAAACGAGGCGAGAAGATTTCCGCATTAACGGCCTACGATTTTTTAATGGCCGAAATGCTGGATGAAGCCGGACTGGATATCATTCTCATTGGTGATTCGCTCAGCATGGTGGTTGCCGGGCATGCCACTACCCTGCCAATCGGACTGGAAGCGATGTTGTACCATACGTCCATCGTTTCCCGGGCCGTGAAACGGGCGCTGGTGGTCGCTGATATGCCATTCCTGTCCTACCAGGTTTCCATTGCCCAGGGAATTGAAAATGCCGGACGTTTCTTGAGAGATGCTGGTGCGGAAGCAGTGAAAATCGAGGGCGGGGAGCCGGTTGCCGACCTGGTTCATAAACTGGTAAATTTCGGGATTCCGGTGATGGGCCATCTCGGCCTCACACCGCAATCTATTCATAAATTTGGCAGTTACAAATTGCAGGGAAAAGAAGCAGAGGTCGCCGCCGAGTTAAAAAAAGATGCCAAAATCCTGGAACATGCCGGTGTATTTTCAATCGTTTTGGAAAAAATTCCCGCCAGCCTGGCGCAGGAAATTACCGCTTCGGTTTCGGTGCCGACCATCGGTATTGGTGCGGGTCCGCATTGCGACGGGCAAATTTTGGTGAGTCATGATATGTTAGGATTGTTCGATAAATTCAAACCGCGTTTTGTTCGCCGTTATGCCGAAGTGGCGAAAGAGATGCGAAACGCTTTTCGTTCTTATGTTGATGATGTAAAGAAAGCGGATTTCCCATCACAGGACGAATCGTTCGAATGAGAAGCGCAAATGGATCGGGGAATGAATATTGTTGAAAATCGCAAATGCGGGAATCGGAAGCCATGACCTTAGAATTTCAGAGCAGGTTTGAGAAATTCAAAGAGAGAAAGGGAGATGCTGCCGGATGCAAGTGATCAATGAAATAAAAGAGATGCAAAACAAATCTGATACGGCCCGGCGGCAAGGCAAAACTGTCGGGTTTGTTCCAACAATGGGATATTTTCACGACGGGCACCTCAGCCTCATTCGATTGATGCGGGCGAAATGCGATCTGCTGGTTGTGAGCATCTTTGTAAATCCCACACAGTTTGGAGAAAATGAGGACTTTGACGCCTACCCCCGGGATTTCGAGCGAGACAAGGAAATGTGCGGCGCGGAGAATGTGGATATTGTTTTTCACCCTTCACCCGACCGGATGTATATCAAGCCGTTCCGGACTTCGATTGCTGTTGGCAAGCTGACGGAAACCATGTGTGGCATTTCCCGGCCCGGCCACTTTCAGGGAGTTGCTACAATTGTCGCCAAGCTTTTTAACATAGTAAAACCACACTACGCCATTTTTGGCGAAAAGGATTTTCAGCAAATGCTGGTTATCAGGCAGATGGCTAAAGAGCTCAATTTTGATGTGGAAATAGTGACCGGTGCTATTGTGCGCGAGGCGGATGGGCTGGCAATGAGCTCCAGAAATCAATACCTGACAGTTAGAGAACGGGAGCATGCACTGGTTCTGCAAGAGAGTCTTAGGCTTGCGCAAAAGCTGGTTGGAGAGGGCGTCCGAAGCCCGGGCATGGTCAAAATGCAGATGGAACAACTCATGCGCAGCTTGCCCGATGTTATCATCGACTATATTGCGATCGTGGACGCAGAGACGCTCGAACCGGTGAATGAGATTGGCGGCAACACCCTCATTGCCCTTGCAGCCTACGTTGGAGATACACGTTTGATAGACAATGTTGTCATCAAGAATCTTTGATTTGTCCTGCAAAGTTTTGGTAACTCTTTCCAGGGCCAATCTTCTCTCATGTCCGAGATAGAATAAGTCATTGAACAACTTCCCTAATTTTAAATCGACAGAAATTGATCCTGATCAGAAATTATTTTCGGGATCATCCTAAATTCGTTCGATTGATAGCAAAAGCAGGCTGAATCGGAAGGACTAAATCTCAGGCAAAAGGAGTTACGATGAAATTATCGACAATCATTTTGGCCGCAGGAAAAGGGAAACGGATGAAATCGGATTTGCCAAAAGTGCTTCATCCCCTGAACTCGCGGCCGATGGTTCATTATGTAATTGATGTAGCGGAGGCAGTCGGATCAGAGAAGGTCGTCCTGATTATCGGGCATAAGAAAGAACTGGTGATGGAATCCACCAGTGACCGGAACGTAGAATATGTCGTTCAGGAACAGCAGTTGGGAACCGGCCATGCGGTGCGGCAAACGGAAAATTTATTCAAAGATTATGACGGAAATATCCTGGTGCTTTCCGGTGATGTGCCGCTGCTGACAGCGCAAACCATTCAGACCTTGACGCAGGTTCACGATTCTGAGAAACCACTGGCAACTCTGCTAACAGCCGACATGCCCGATCCCACCGGCTACGGGAGAATCGTGAGAGATGAAAATGGATTTGTGCGCAAGATTGTTGAACACAAGGACGCCGATCCCGAAACATTGAAGATCCGGGAGATAAATGTCGGGATTTACCTTTTTCAGAGCAAAGCACTTTTCGAAACACTTCCCCTTATCAAAAATGAAAACAGCCAGGGAGAATATTACCTGCCGGATGTGGTGAAAATTTTTGTGGAGAGAGGAGAAAGGGTGGCGGCTGTGCTTTCCCCTAATGTGGAGGAAACGCACGGCATCAACGATGTTGCCCAGTTAAAGAAAGCTGAGAAAATCCTGCTGGAAAGAGCTGGTTGAATAAGCTCTTCATTTTATGATCTAAAATCTCCCCGGCGCAGAATCGGTAGCGCCGGGTTTTTTATTTCCAGCAGAGAGCAACGAAAAAAATTTTAATGTGCATTCTCTACGCCTGGGAATTATTTTACGAAGCTGGTTATATATCCGGCATTAAATCACAGAAATCAAGTGCAGTCCTACTGCGGCTCAGCCGGTGTGATCCGCAGTGACTGTTTTCCACCCAAGCCACAGGAGACAACATGAAATTTTTGGCTATTTTCATTCTAACCCTCGCCTTTCTGATTCCCGCAACCTCACGAGCGGAGAAAAAAGGGGACAACCAAAAGAAAGATCCCATGTCATCCGCGACCTTTTCCGGCATGAAATTCCGCTGTATCGGGCCGGCGGTCGCTTCAGGGAGGATTTCCGACTTTGCAGTGAATCCGGATAATCCGGCGGAATATTTTGTGGGAGTGGCATGCGGAAATCTGTGGAAAACGATCAACTCCGGGACCACCTGGCAGCCGGTTTTTGACGGTCAGCATTCCTATTCGATTGGCTGCGTCACGATGGATCCCAATAATCGCAACGTCGTCTGGGTCGGCACCGGCGAAAACAACAGCCAGCGCAGTGTGTCTTACGGGGACGGTATTTACCGTTCCGATGACGGCGGAAAAAGCTGGAAGAATATGGGTTTACGTTCTTCCGAGCACATTGCCAAGATTGTGGTCGATCCTCGTAATTCGAATGTCGTTTATGTGGCTGCGCAAGGCCCGTTATGGGGACCGGGCGGAGATCGCGGTTTGTATAAAACGACTGATGGCGGAAAAACATGGAAAGCGGTTTTGACAATCAGCGAAAATACCGGCGTTACGGATATCGCCATGGACCCCCGCGATCCGGATGTGCTTTATGCCGCAGCCTACCAGCGCCGGCGCCATGTTTTCACGCTGATCAATGGCGGGCCGGAATCCGCCATTTACAAATCCACCGATGCCGGCGCCACCTGGAACAAGCTCACATCCGGAATTCCTAAAGTTGACCTGGGACGAATTGGGTTGGCGCTTTCCCCGGCGGATCCCGATGTGGTTTACGCCATTATTGAAGCCGCAGATGGCCAGGGTGGATTCTTCCGCTCGATGGACCGCGGCGCTTCGTGGGAAAAACGCAGTAGCTATATGACGACAAGTCCGCAGTACTATAATGAGATAATTGCCGATCCGGTGGATGTCGACCGCGTCTATTCCCTCAACACATTTACCATGGTGACGGTCGATGGCGGAAAAACGTTCAACCGCCTGGGGAATAAATCGCGCCACGTGGACGACCACGCGTTGTGGATCAATCCCAAAAATCCCGATTATCTTTTGATTGGGGGGGACGGCGGCGTTTATGAAAGCTTCGACCGGGGCGCCAGTTGGAATTTCAAAGCCAATTTGCCAATCACCCAATTTTATCGGGTGTCCGTGGATAACACCAAACCGTTCTATTTCGTTTATGGCGGAACGCAGGATAACAATAGCATGGGCGGCCCGTCCCGCACCACCAGTCAAATGGGAATTGTCAACTCCGACTGGTTCGTCACCAATGGCGGGGACGGATTCGAGTCGCAGATCGATCCCGAAGATGCGAATATTGTCTACGCCCAGGCGCAATACGGCGACCTGGTTCGCTACAACAAAAAAAGCGGCGAATCCATGGGCATCAAGCCACAGGAAGGCAAGGACGACGCACCTTACCGCTGGAACTGGGATTCTCCTCTGATCATCAGCCCGCATTCCCACACCCGCCTCTATTTCGCCGCCAACAAGCTGTTTCGCAGTGACGACCGCGGCGACTCCTGGCAGGTAATCAGCCCCGACCTCACCCGCCAGATCGACCGCAACAAGTTACCGGTGATGGGAAAAGTATGGAGTGTTGATGCCGTTTCCAAGAATGCCTCAACATCGCTTTTCGGCACGATTGTTTCACTTACCGAATCGCCGCTGAAAGAGGGTTTGATTTACGTGGGCACCGACGATGGCCTGGTACAGGTAACCGGGGACGGCGGCAAGAACTGGCGCAAAATCGATAAAATTGCAGGTGTGCCGGATATGACTTATGTGAGCTGCCTGTTAGCCTCGCAATTCGATGCCGGCACTGTTTACGCCGCTTTTGACAATCATAAAAATGCGGATTTCAAGCCCTACCTGATGAAAAGCACCGATGCCGGAAAAAGCTGGAAATCCATTGCCGCCACACTGCCGGACAGTGGTGCCGTTTATACAATTGCGGAAGATTTCGTAAAACCCAGTTTGCTTTTCGTGGGCACCGAGTTCGGCGTCTTTTTCACAGTGGATGGCGGGCAAAAGTGGGTGCAGCTAAAAGGCGGCCTGCCTACTATCGCAGTCAGGGATATCGCAATTCAGCAACGCGAGATCGACCTGGTGCTGGGCACATTTGGCCGCAGCTTCTATGTTCTGGATAATTACAGCCCGCTGCGCGAAATTACTACCGCTGCGCTGGAACAGGAAAGCCAATTACTACCGGTAAAAGATGCATGGATGTACATTCCCACCCGCACCGGCACCGGATCGCAGGGTGGCTCTTTTTACGCCGCCGACAATCCGCCGTTCGGGGCAACCTTTACCTACTATTTGAAGGAATCCATCAAGACCAAAAAGGAAATCCGGCAGGATAAAGAAAAAGAACTGATCAAGGAGGGAAAAACGGTCCCCTATCCCAGTTGGGATGAGCTCCGTGCGGAGGACGAAGAAGAGGCACCCTACCTGCTTTTCACGGTTTATGATGAAACCGGTGATGCCGTTCGGCGGCTTACCGCACCCGCTAAAGCCGGGATTAACCGCGTCGCCTGGGATTTGCGCTATCCGGACGAAGCTCCTGTGGAATTGGATAAATCCCAAACAGGAAGTTCTGATGAAGATGACGAGGAATCTTCCGGTACGCTGGCCATGCCCGGAAATTATTCAGTAACCCTCTCCAAGAGCGTAAATGGGAAGCTCACACAAATCGCCGGACCTCAGAAATTTACCGCTTCGGTGCTGGGAAGCGTTTCGCTGCCGGCTGCCGACCGCGCAGCGTTAGTGGAATTCCAGCGTAAGGTGGCCGACCTGCGGCGGGCAGTGCTGGGTTCGGTCAGAGCAGCCAGGGAGCTGGATCAGCGAATCAAATACCTGAAGGCGGCTTTCAAGCAGACACCGGCTGCGGCAACCGCACTGTTGGATCAGGCCAATGCGATTGACAAACAAAATACCGATATCTTACGGGCACTCACCGGTGACCAAACCATCAGCAGTCGCAACGGCAACCAGTTGCCATCTATCGCGCAGCGGGTACAAAATATCGTGTGGGATCAGTGGCGCTCCACTTCCGCGCCGACTGAAACCCAGCAGAAGGCTTATCGGATTGCGGGAGAAGAATTCAGCCTGCAGCTTGCCAAACTGAAGCAATTAGCGGATGTGGATTTGAAGAACCTGGATTCCAAAATGGAAGATGCCGGCGCGCCGTGGACACCGGGCCGCATACCGGAGTGGAAGCCGGAGTAAATAATCAGATTCTAAATAAAGATGCTCGTCTCTTCAAATCTGGACGAGCATCTTTTAGATTGCAATATTGCCAAAATAAATTACGGATGGCGCGGATAAATCAGATTTCCGCTGCCGACAAATTAAACTTTCTCAATCTGCTAATTATTTGAAATCCCGGGAGATCTCTTCCAACCTCCCAGTCTCCTCCTCCGTTAACCGAAAATTCATAGCGGCGGCATTATCACGCGCATGATCCACGCTGGAGGCGCCAGGAATAGCAACGACGGTATCGCCCTGGCTGGTGATCAGCCAGTTTAGCGCGACCTGAGCAGGTGTTGCATCAAACCTGGCAGCAATCTCTTTTAAAGCATTTATCACCGGCCGGCTTTTCTCCAGACCTTTCCGTTTGAAATCGTTGAGGTATTTACGCGGCCCGGAACGGCCACGAATCAGAGCTGGGTTATCATGAAATTTTCCGGTTAGTAGGCCCTGCGCCAACGGCGAGTAAGCAATTATTGTTGCGCCCAATTCCCTGGCCGTTTCCAGAATTCCGTTCCCTTCAATTTTCCTGTCCAGCAGGCTGTAGCGCACCTGGTTGGATGCCAGGCGCAACCCGTGCCGGGAAAGCTCATCGGCAGCAATCCGCATTCTTCTTGCAGAAAAATTACTGACGCCCACATGACGAATCTTGCCGGTTTTCACCAACTTGGCCATTTCCCTGATTTGGGCGCGGGTGGTGGAGAAAGCATACGGCTGGTGAACCTGGTAGAGATCGATGGGAAAGCCATTCAGGGCGGTCAATCGATTGCCGATAGTTTTCGGAATATTTCCGGCGGTATGAAACAAGGGCCACCACTTGGTTGCAATGATTACTTCACCTGGCGACTTGCCTGATTCGTGCAGCGCGGCAGCCAGGTTTTCTTCGGATTTTCCATGTCCATAAAATTCGGCGGTGTCGAACCAATTCACACCGTTTTCCAGACTAACCCGAACAATTTCCCCGATCTCATCATTCTCAAGATACGGCCAGTACTTTCCGGCTATGCCCTTGCCCTGACTGAACTGCCAGCATCCCAATCCGATCGGTGAAATTATTACACCGGTTCCACCTAATTGTCGTAAAGGCAGCGTATCGCTCATCAACTGTTCCTCATATTTTGGTGCTCCCAACAAATAGCATTTCTCGTTTAGCAACTGCGGTTTGGCCGCCTGATCAAACGTTGACCTCGACTCCATCCGCCGTTCGATCCATATGCGCACAATTTTCCAATCTTTTCATCCCTACTTGTATAAAAGGAAAATGAAATACAGATCGTTCAATTAATTATTATCAATTGGGGAGTAAGGTTTTCGGACACTTCTGCAAGTTGAAGTCCTCGTGGCACGAGTGCTCACCTCCCCCCATTATTCCCAAAAATTCATAACAACCGAATAAAACTCAAAAACATGCTTATTTACTACGGATGCCGGATTTTTGTTTTATAATTGAATCGCATAGCGAAGAAAAAAGCAGCGATACTCAAACCGGATAGCAGGCCGATCCAGATGCCTACAACACCTTTGCCGGCGACAAATCCGAGCAGATACCCCACCGGAAGGCCGACCACCCAGTAGGCCACAAAGCTGAAAATCATGGGCATTTTGACATCAGTCAGCCCCCGCAAAATACCCAGCCCCACCGCTTGCACGCCGTCTGAGATTTGAAAAAATGCTGCCACAACAAGCAGGGATGCGGCAACGGAAATAACCTCGCTATTGGAGATGAAAAGTCGGGGGAAGAAATTCCGGAAGGACACAAAGATCAGGCCGAAGCAGGCCATAATCGTCGCAGCAATGAACAATGCAGAAAACCCGGCATTTCTGACACCGGCAATATCATCCCGGCCCACGGCGCTTCCCACCCGAATGGTCCCGGCGGCGGAAATTCCCAGAATGATCATAAATGAAATGGAAGCCATGCTCAGCGCAATCTGGTGTGCCGCCAGCGGTGTGCTGCCCAGCCAGCCGATCATCACCGCCGAAAACGAGAAGGCGCCCACCTCAAAAAAATGCTGCAAGCCGCTGGGCAGGCCGATGTTCAGCAAGCGTCGAATAACTGCCCGGTTGATATTTCTGAAGCGCAGGGTTGGCTCATATTCTTTGAACCGGCTGGCGGTAATTGTGTAAACGATAATCACCGCTGCCATGAAAATTCGCACGGCTAAAGTGGAATAACCGGCGCCGTCCAACCCCATAGCGGGGAAACCTAATTTGCCGTAAATGAAAATCCAGTTCCCGAAGATGTTAACCAGGTTTGCAAGAATAGTGATATACATCGCCGGGCGGGTAAAAGAAAGCCCCTCGATAAACTGCCGGTAAATCTGGAACAGCATGAAGGGTGTGATGGAGAAGCTCAGAATTTTGGCATAAGACGCGGCCTGGACCGCGACTTCCGGTGGTTGATTCAGAAAAAATATCAAATCGGATAAAAAGTAGGTTACCACGGATAATGCAACGGCAAGCGCAGCGTTCAGCAGTAGCCCCTGTCGAAGAACCACACCGCACTGTTCGCGGTTGTTCTGCCCTTTTGCGATTGCCACCAGCGGGGTAATCGCCAGTGTCATCCCCAGGCCGAACACGATGATAAGGAAAACCAGACCATTCACAAGCGAAGCAGCGGCCAGCGGAGTTGCACCCACTTTGCCCACCATGATGCTGTCTTCCACTCCGAGCATCACATGCCCCAATTGCCCAATGGTCACAGGATAGGCAAGATGGAGGGTTTCCCTGATATGCGTTCTGTACTTGTGCATTGTTCCGATTGCAGTTTTATTGCTGGAATCCGACTAAGCGGCTTGCCCGATCTTTATTCATGGGGAGAGCCGCCTTCCTGGAATTGTCATTTTGCCAAATACTTCTCCGGGATGGGGAAACGGTCTGTTTCGTCATTCCAGATGATGGAAGTAATTCGCCATCGGCCACCGGCTTTCAGGAGTTGAATGCTATTGATTCCTCTTTTGGGTGGTATGGCCTGGTAGGTGCTGAAACGATGGGCAATATTGCCGAAGATATCCGTTTTGCCGCTGATCTCACCCTCATAAAATTCGCTGACGGTTCCTCCGGAAATTCTTTCCTTATAATAATGGCTGAATTCCTCCACCGTCCAAATCACCGGTTCCTCTCCGGTATTGCTGATCAGGCGTGCTCTGGGGTAGAATAGTGCCCGAAATCGCTCCCAATCCGGTTCCCCGCCTCTTTTAATGGATATCACCTCGTAGAGTGCCGCGACTGTTTGATCGATTGCCAGTAAGTCTGTTTCGGGATTCTTCATAATTGTAATCGCTCCATTTCATGTTCAGTTAATTTGTTCTGCAACCCGGGATTTTTCGTTAATTTGCTCTCTCCGCAGACAAAGACTAAGCCGGGCGTACCCAAAAGAGGCGGCAAACCGAAGCGGTTTTTCATTCCAGCAGGATGACAATCATGCCGGAGCCGCGGAATGCTCAATCACCGGCAGGCGGGGTAAATTGGTCGAAGACATGTTTCGCAGGAGTCACGGTTTGCAAGTACGCATAAATAGCGCCGAGATCTTCTTCCGTCATTCCGGAATACATAAACCACGGCATGACGGTGTTCATCCGTCCCGCTTTCACTTTTTCCCTGGCCCCGGGATCGGCATAAGAACTGAACCGCCGGATAAAATCCGCTTTCGTCCATGCTCCGATACCGGTTTCATCATCAGGCGTGATGTTAGCTGATCGTACAACCCCACCACCGGGAAGGCCAAATTCCATGCCGCCGGCGAGTTCCATACCTGGCAACGGTTTCCCTTTTTCCATGAGGGTGTGGCACCCGGCACAACCGGCGATGGTCGCAATATATCTGCCATAAGAGACCGTGTCGGATTTTTCCGGCATGGATTGCAGCGCTGCCGGCTGTGGAAATGTGCGCATAATCAGGCTCATCGGGAATGCGGCTTCAGAACGCGGCACATTGTTTTTAATTGCAGGCAGTGTGCGCAAATAGGCAATTATCGATTTGACATCAGCCGGATCCATCTGGGCATACTCAGGGTACGGCATAATGGGAAAAACCGGATTCCCGTCTTTCTTCACACCGGTAGTAATCAGGCGGTAAATTTCCCCATCTGTCCAATCCCCAAGACTGTAGGGTGTGATATTGGCGGCATAGAAATCTCCCGGGAAACCGTCTTTTTTGCCGAATAGCTCACCGCCCTTTCCTTCAGTACCCTGAATAATGGGACCGGCATAATAATCCCAGTCCCGACTTGAATGGCAGTCCAGACAAACAGAAACATGATTCGCCAAGTATTCGCCACGCGCCACCATTTCGGGCGTAGCATCTATTTTTAACTCCGGAGCGGCACCTACCTTGGGAAAGAAAAACCGAAGATAACCAATTCCGCCCAGGATGATGAGAACAATCACCACGACTACGGTAACAAGCACTTTAAACCATTTATTCATAGAGCCTCCATTATTTATTGTGAAATGTTAAGAGAAAAACTTAATAATGAGCAACTATCAGTGTGCACATATTGACCCTCAATTTACAAAGGAATTTCTCCCTATTCCAAAGAAAAAGATGTGGTTGAACTCCATTCTCCAAACGATACCACTCAGTAAACAAATGCCAGGCTTTTCCTGAATCCTGAACAGAGCCGGCCGTGTTTCTTCTCATTTAAGATTCTGAGGAACAAACCCGGAACTTATCATCAAACTAGAAGTATGTTTCAAGTGTAAATTTGAGAATATGACATGAGAAGAACCAAATCTGCCGTGGTTTCGACAAATACAAATTTATTAAAGATTTCAAAGAAGTTCTTACGCCAACAGAATCTTCCATGGAGAAATAACGTTCTCCGGAACTCCGCGAAAAGCGGAAATACTGTTCTGTTCCACCTAATACGATTTGCGGGATAATATTCGGCAAGAATATATCTTAAGCTATTTTAAGATACTGATTTAGATTCCATTTTTATATAGATCATAAATAAGGCAAAAAAATGTTAATTTGTTTTGCCGCGCGTATTTGCATGGATACTCGAAGACGCTTTGACGGCCGTTTCCGGGGAAGACTGCTTACTCCCAGAGATCTCCGAAAAACGTGGGTGCTTGCAGAGTGTTCGATAGCAAACTCTTTCCTGCAGTCAGTCAGATCAAACAAAGAAGGTATGATGTGTTTGCGCCCCAAAAAGGGCCATAAGATTGTAAATGTTCAGCCAAATAACAGGGATCACTTTCACAGGGACGGATTCCATTCAACTTAATCCAAAAGGAGTCTTTTGATGAAGAACAGATCGCATGTTGTCGGAGTAATTGCAGTTATGGTAGTGATGATGGTTTTCGGTTATGGATTTAACACTAAGCTTGCCGCTCAGGATAAAGCGGCCAATCAGGAACAGGTGAAACACGGTGAATATCTGGTAAATCTGGGTGGTTGTAACGATTGTCATTCGCCGAAGGTGATGACCAAGATGGGGCCTGTTCCTGATGAAACAAGGCTTTTGTCAGGTCACCCGGCAAACGAAAAGCTTCCCAAAGTGGACATGTCAGTCATGGGGCCCGATAAATGGGGAGGCTTATTTTCCAATGATTTAACCGCCTGGGCAGGCCCCTGGGGCGTATCGTTTGCAGCTAACCTCACGCCGGACAAAAATACCGGCCTGGGATTATGGACACCGGAAATATTCATCAAAACGATGCGCACCGGCAAGCACATGGGTGCCGGGAGGCCGATCCTGCCGCCAATGCCATGGGAAAGCATAGGCAAAGTCAGTGATGCGGATTTGCGGGACATTTTCTCCTATCTGCAATCGCTAAAACCGATTCAGAATGAGGTCCCGGCGCCAATACCGCCGGCTAATTCAAAAACGGGGATGAATTAAGCCCATAGGCCTTCAGCATGATTGGTCTTATTTAGTGATGCAGCATTCCCACGAAATGAAATCGGGAGTGCCCGGGAGCAGGGAGAGTGCTGGCATCTTTGATCTTAAAGAACAAAGATGCCAGCGCGTCAATCGGTTCAATTTCTGCCTTGTAGTGAAGCCGTTCAACTGGAGTTACCGGTTGTTTGATAAAAAAACAAGAGAGGAGATAATCATGATTCTGGTTCGTGATATATTTCAGCTAAAATTTGGGAAAACGAGGGAAGCAATAAATTTATTCCGGGAGAGCCCTAAGAGTATGCAGAATTTCGGAGCCGCCCCGCCACGATTGCTGACCGATCTTACCGGGCAATATTACACAATGGTCTTAGAAATCACATTCGAAAGCTTGGCCGATTACGAAAAATCGTTCAAGAACGAAACCAGCAGCAGCGATTGGCAGAGTTGGTATCAACGATTTATTCCATTGGTAGATTCGGGAAAACGGGAAATATTTACGGTTGTTCAATAATAAGGCGATGGTTGTCGCGGCATGGTGCAAATCACCTGTCGGCCTTTTCTTTTATCAGAGCTGCTTCCCGTCGCAGGATTTCCGAAAGTGTGGCTTTTTTTAACAGCGCCACGGTTTCGTCCCGGACTTCCTTGAAGACGTTGCGAATACCGCAGGTTTCTTCGTCTTTACACTCATCGCAACGCTGGTAATAGACATATGTTACACACGGAACCAGGGCGATCGCTCCGTCGAAAATCCTGACTACAGTTGCCAGATTCACATCTTCAGGGTTTTTGAGCAAAAAGTAACCACCACCCTTCCCTTTGCGACTTCCCAGGATTCCGGCATTTCTTAAATCCAGCAGAATGGCTTCCAGAAATTTCTGGGGGATATTCTCACTTTCAGCAATGTCCCGGATCCGTACCGGAATGCCTTCCGGATAACGAGCCAGGCAAACCAGGGCATTAATCGCGTATTTAGCTTTCTTGGATAACATTGTCTTTCAATCTTCAGTACGTTTTAATCTACTGAACCCATAGAGTAATATAACGCAATTGCAATGATATTCAAGCTTTTATATTTATCTTTGCGAACCGAATCTATCATCCAATCCGTCAATATCTTCAGACGGCTCGTTTCGCATTCTGTTTAAGGATAATCATCATTATTAAAATGGAAGAATCCCGCAACGCCGACTGGCAAAGATTTTATCGATAGGAAATTGGCCGGCTCTGAATGGAGCATTGCCGGAAATTTTCAGGCCATAATAAATTTTGAAAAATGGTTTTACAAAAGAATAAAATCGCAAATCCTAACAAGCCATTATTAAAATTAGGCGTGCTACAATATAAATCTTTTTTCACACGAATGATGTAAAAAATTGATTCGATTGGTTTGTATCTCAAAATAAAATATTGGTTTAAAGCGCAATTTGATTATGCTGTATTAAAACAATTTTGAATTACGATATTTCCTTATTTTCTCGTATTATTTACAACATAAAATTTATACAATATCATCGGATATGTTTTAAAAATATTACGATATTCACAATAGATTTGCGCTCAATTAAATTTTTCTATTGACAAAAATATTTTTTTTCATATATTCAGAATGATTTGATAATACGATATGGACTTATCGAAAACGAAAGCGGTATGTCAAATGGTTTGTTTTAAACGCAGATTTCCTTAATACTTTTAGTTGAGGAGTCTAGACTCAATCGCATTTTCACCCGGATTTTTCTTTTAGCTCACACCTCCTTCATGTTGGAGTCCGCAGTTTAAAAGAGCTTCTGATCAAGGAAGCCATTTTTATATATAGTCAGATTGCTAATTCTTTTCGGACACATTAACTGTGGAGGTGTACTATGCCTGATCAACCCCAAACACTCTGGGAGAAAATGCAGAGTCAGGGCTACTCAAGGCGTGATTTCATGCGCTTCTGTGCATATATCACGGCCGCGGCAGGAATTCATGCCAGCGGTTTGTCCAAAGTTGCAAAAGCCCTGGAAACGAAACCACGTCCGCCAGTCGTCTGGTTTCACTTTCAGGAATGTACTTGTTGCAGCGAATCTTTTATCCGCTCTTCTCACCCCATTGTTTCGGATATCATTTTAGACAAAATCTCGCTTGACTATTCCGAGACCCTGCAGGCAGCAGCAGGGCATCAAGCGGAAGCTGCGCTTCATAACACCATGGAAAAATACAAGGGTGAGTACATAATGACCGTCGAAGGGTCGGTGCCAACCAAGGACGGCGGCGTTTATTGTACCATCGGAGGCCGGACTGCGCTGGATATTGTCAAGGAAGCGGCAGAAGGCGCCAAGGCTATCATTGCCTGGGGAAGTTGCGCTTCTAACGGATGCATCCAGGCTTCCAAACCAAATCCTACTGGTGCAACACCCATTCACGAAGTTATTACCAATAAGACCGTTATTAAAGTGCCCGGCTGCCCGCCTATTGCAGAGGTTATGGCAGGTGTGATTGTCTACATTCTGGCATTCGATCGATTGCCACAATTGGATGGTCTGGGGCGGCCCCAATCATTTTATTCCACCAGAGTACACGACTCCTGTTACCGCCGGCCGTACTACGACGCCGGATTGTTTGTCGAGACGTTTGATGACGACGCCGCTAAAAAAGGGCATTGCCTGTACAAGATGGGCTGCCGGGGTCCGGTCACCTATAATTCGTGTGGTATCATACGATGGAATAATGGCGTAAGCTACCCCATACAATCGGGTCATGGATGTATTGGTTGCAGCGAAGCCAGTTTTTGGGATAATGGGCCCTTCTACCGGCATCTGGCATCCTTCCCGGGTTTCGGCATTGAAACTACGGCGGACACCATCGGAACAGTGGCGGCAATCGGCGCGGGAGCAGGCGTTGCCGGTCATGCCATTGCCACAAACATACGTAAAAGAAGGCTCATCAAACAGGAGATGGAACATAGCGTAAAAAATGAAGATGTTGCCTCTGCAAACGAGCAGAAAGGAGGCGAATAATGTCGACCAGAATCGTCATTGATCCTATTACCCGTATTGAAGGACACCTCCGCATTGAGGCCGAGGTCAAAAATGGAAAGGTTTCCAATGCCTATTCCTCGGGCACTATGGTTCGCGGGATCGAAATAATATTGCGCGGGCGCGACCCGAGGGACGCATGGGCATTTACCGAACGTGCCTGCGGCGTTTGTACTACTGTCCACGCACTGGCATCTGTCAGAACCGTAGAAAACGCAGTGGGTATCGTCGTTCCGCCCAATGCAGAACTGGTGCGAAACCTTATGTTTTGTGCGCAATACCTTCAGGACCATGTGGTGCATTTTTACCAGCTTCACGCATTAGACTGGGTGGATGTGGTAAGCGCTTTGAAGGCAAATCCGGTGGAAGCCGAGAGCATTGCACAGAGTATTTCCCCCTGGCCCAAAAATTCCCGAACATATTTTAAAGAAGTGCAAAACCGCGTAAAAGCCCTGGTCGAAAGCGGCCAGCTTGGTATTTTCGCCAACGGGTATTGGGGACATCCAGCCTACAAATTGCCTCCCGCAGTGAACCTGATTGGTGTGGCGCACTATCTGGATGCCCTGGAATGGCAGAAGGAAATTATAAAAGTCCATACCATATTTGGCGGAAAGAATCCACACCCCAATTACCTGGTTGGCGGTGTGCCTTGCGCAGTAAACACCGAAGACGCAAACGCCATCAATGCCGAACGCCTCGCCTATGTCGGAACATTGATTGGAAATGCGATAGACTTTGTGGAACAAGTCTATGTTCCGGACCTGCTGGCCGTCGCTTCGTTCTACAAGGAATGGTTCTCCATTGGCGGTGGATTGAAGAATTACCTGGCTTATGGCGATTTGCCGACAAATGGATATAACGATCCCAGTAATTTCAAATTCCAGCGGGGCGCAATCCTAAATCGCAACCTGAACGAAGTTTTTGAGGTCAAAGGCGAAGATCCGGAAGAGGTAAGAGAGTACGTAACGCATTCCTGGTATAAATATGCCGGCGGAGACGCCAAGTCGCTGCCCCCTTGGAACGGGGAGACCGACCTGAATTTCACCGGACCTAAACCTCCCTACGAGCAATTGAATGTTGACGGAAAATATAGTTGGATCAAAACACCGCGATGGAAAGACAATCCTATGGAAGTGGGTCCGCTGGCCCGCCTGCTGGTCGCCTTTGCTTCGGGCAATACCGATGTTAAGGAAGTTATTACTGAAACACTCAAAAAATTTGATGCTCCGGTAACTGCCCTGTTCTCCACCCTGGGAAGAACTGCAGCCCGCGGATTAGAGACCAAATTGGTCGCCCACTGGATGAAGGAGTTCCACCAGGACCTGATAACAAATATCAAGAACGGTGACATAAGGATGTTTAACAGCGAAAAGTGGGAACCAAAAACCTGGCCGAAAGAAGCCAAGGGAGTTGGTCTCTCCGAAGCGCCGCGCGGCGCATTGGCACATTGGATTGATATAAAAGATGAGAAAATTGCCAATTACCAGTTAGTTGTCCCCAGTACCTGGAATGCATCTCCCCGCGATGCAAACGGCAAGCGGTCCGCTTACGAAGCTTCACTATTGGATACGCCAATGGCCAATCCCGAACAGCCACTGGAAATTTTGCGTACCGTTCACTCCTTCGACCCCTGTATTGCCTGCGCCGTCCATCTGCACGATCCGGAAGGGAAGCATCTCAACAGAATCAGCTTTATGTAGGAGGGCATGTAATGGATCAAGCAAAATCGAAATATGCAGAATATTACCAGATCTACGTGTGGGAGCTTCCGGTACGTTTCTATCACTGGATAAATGCATTGTGCATCCTTGTCCTGGCAGTGACCGGCTACCTGATCGGAAAGCCCCCTGCATTTGCCAGCTCGGCGGAAGCGTCTGGCCAGTATATTTTTGGTACCATTCGATTTCTGCATTTTATGTTTGCCTTTATCTTCTTCTTCAATTTCCTCTTCCGAATCTACTGGGGCTTTGTCGGAAATCGCTACGCCAACTGGAAGAATTTCATTCCATATAAGAAGGAACAGTGGGAAGAAATTTGGCATGTTCTGTGTCTCGATGTGATCCAAATTTGTAAGAAGCCATTAAAATCCATCGGGCACAACACTTTAGCCGGACTCACTTACTTCCTGGTGTTCCTGACTTTTCTGTTTCAGTCTATTACCGGCTTTGGATTGTATGCCGCAACCAGCAGTAGCTGGTTTCCCAAACTGTTCGCCTGGATTGTACCATTGATGGGCGGTGATATGGCGGTTCGCCAATGGCACCACATGATGATGTGGTTCTTTATCGTGTTCTCAATCATTCATGTATATTTGGTGTTCTATCACGATTACATTGAAGAGCGGGCTACCACATCCTCAATGGTTGGCGGCTGGAAATTCCTCCAAAAAACCGAGGAACAGGATTAAGCGAAAAGGCTCCTGCAATGCAGGAGGCTTCGTGTGGTGCAAAAGCCTCCTGTCTTTATTTTCGCCCTTATTCAGGAATTAACCTGTTTGATCATTTACGTTGCACCAAACGCAGGCAAACTTAAATACTGCTTCAGGGCACAGATATCTTAAGGCAGGATGCTTTAAAAATCAGGCAATTTCTATTAGGTGTCATTTCATGGGAGAACCTTCCGGGAAAATGGAAGTTGACGTGCTTCGATACCTGAAAAAACTGGAAGCCAGAATCAGCCGCATAGAACGAGTTCTCGAGATCCAGTCCAGCGGTGGGCTAATCCAGGCAGAACCGGCGGATGGCAGCCATGTGGATCATGCGGCGGTCCGTGATAATCTGGAGTTCGAGATCGGCCAATTCTGGTTCGCAAAAGTGGGAATAATTGTCCTGGCAGTTGGCATCATCTTCCTGCTCACCTTCCCCTACCGGGATTTGCCACCCGTTTTCCCAAGCCTTCTGGGCCTCGCACTGGTGGGCGTGATTACCGCTATTTCCCATTTCTTAAAAAAATCTTACGGATTTTTGGCCGACTATTTCTTAGGAGGCGGACTGGTTCTTTTGTATTTTTCCGCGCTGCGACTCTCCTTTTTTGCACCACACCCGGCGCTTGCAAACAGCGTGGTTGAATCAGCATTGCTTCTGGTCGCCGTTGTAATAAATCTTGCAGTCGCCATACACAAACGATCGCTGTTTTTGGCTGGGATTGGCATAACATTGGGCTACCTGACGGCCATTCTTAGTGAATATTCGTATTTCACGTTCACTTTGATTGCAGTGGCGGGAATTAGTGCAATTTATATTTCCCGAAAGAACGAATGGCCGAAACTTGTGATTTATGCTATTGTTCTTGCTTACTTAACACACTTTTTCTGGTTTTTGAACAATCCCTTCCTGGGGAATTCACTTCAGTTTGTCAGCTCACAACCGGCCAATCTTCTCTTTCTTATGCTTTACGCTCTCATTTTCGCCCTGGGCAGCCTGTACCGCATTACAGATTTTCAGGAGAACAGCATCGCAATCAGCAGCGCCTTTTTGAACGCGGCCGGATTCTACCTCGTATTTTTGCTCGAAACAATTACCAGTTTCCGGGCGCATATCGCCATTTATCAGCTCGCGACCTCCGGTTTATTTCTGGTTTTGTCCATCATTTATTGGGTAAAAGAGAGAAGCAAATATGCCACATTTTTCTATGCCATGCTGGGTTATATGGCATTGAGCGTGGCAATTATTTTCCGTTTCCATCGACCCGATTTCTTTGTGTGGCTCAGTTGGCAAAGCCTTCTGGTAATTGTGACCGCCATCTGGTTCCGGTCAAAAATTATCATCGTCGCCAATTTTTTTATTTATCTCCTGATTTTTCTTAGCTACCTCGTTCTTGCCGGGCGGGTTGGGGTGGTCAGCCTGAGCTTCGGAATTGTGGCATTGCTGAGCGCACGAATCTTGAACTGGAAAAAGCATCGTCTTGAACTCAAGACGGAGATGATGCGGAATGCTTATCTGGTGTCCGCATTTTTCATTTTTCCCTATGCTCTGTATCATTCTGCACCGGCAGACTATATCGGCCTTTCCTGGATGGCGGTTGCCATTTTCTATTACTTAATGGGCCGATTGCTGAACAATAAAAAGTATCGTTGGATGGCACTTCTAACGCTGCTCCTTACGGTTCTCTATATTTTTATTATCGGGATTGCCAAACTACCGGAAGTTTACCGCATTATTTCATTCCTTCTATTAGGCATAATCCTTGTGATCGTATCGATTGTCTATGCAAAAATGAGAGCGAAGATAGCAGCTAAAGCATCGAGTGAGGAATGATTCTCAAATGATTTTCCGATCTGAAATTTGCACAAGTAATGATGAAAGGGCAGACGATTGGCGAAGCATCGGCAGCGCGGTTTCTACAGGCATAGCGCCGAACTTTCCGGAAATATTTATTCGGGTATGAACATGAAAATGGAGAAATTGGGCTGCTCATTTATGATTTTGAAATCCTGCAATTTTACACGTGATTATCTGGTTTTTTAATTTATGATCAAGAAAAGTGAATAGGTCTATTATGAACGATTCAGACAAAACCAAAAAGACGAGTCGGCGGCGATTTTTGAATATCCTGATCGGAGGTGGAATCCTGGGTTGGATCGGGAGTGTCATCTATCCGGTATTTTCCTATCTGATCCCGCCCAAAATACCGGAAGCAAATGTAAATTCGATCAAAGCCGGGAAAGTGGAAGAATTCCCCCCCAACAGCTACAAAATTCTGAAATTCGGACGTCAACCGGTTATCTTGGTAAAAACCGAAAGCGGAGAATTTCATGCACTCTCGGCAACCTGCACGCACCTGCAATGCATTGTGCAGTACCGGAAAGACACCAAACAGATCTGGTGTGCCTGCCATAATGGCGTATACGGTCTCGATGGCCGCAATATTTCCGGTCCTCCGCCCCGTCCCTTGGACGAATACACCGTCAATATAGTTAATGATGAAATTACTATTATTAATCCCCTGGGTTGAATGATATGAAAAAGATTGGATCGAAAATTTTTGGCTGGTTCGACGAGCGATACGATTTAACCCCCCTGATAAGTTTTATGAGGAAAAAGGAAGTCCCGGTTCACAGCCACATGTTTTGGTATTACATGGGAGGCGTAACGCTCTTTTTGTTTGTGGTGCAGATCTTATCCGGAATTCTGCTCCTGTTTTACTATCGTCCCGGTGCAGACAGCGCTTACGAAAGCATGCGCTTTATTCTGACAAAAGTGCATTTTGGCTGGCTGGTACGCTCCATTCATAGCTGGTCCGCCAACCTGCTTGTTTTCTTTGTCTTCGTGCACATGTTCAGCACCTTTTTTACCCGGGCTTACAAAAAGCCGAGGGAATTTACCTGGGTTACAGGGTTTCTCCTTTTTGCTGTCGCTCTGGCATTCGGTTTCAGCGGCTACCTGCTGCCCTGGAACGAGCTTGCCTTTTTTGCAACTAAGGTTGGCACCGACATCGTCGGGGCAGTTCCTCTCATCGGTAAACCATTGATGCTGGTGCTTAGGGGAGGAGAGGATGTGACCGGCGCAACGCTTACGCGGTTCTACGGGATACATGTCGCCATGCTGCCGGCAATTTTTACCACTCTCGTGGTTCTGCATCTGTTATTCGTGCAGCGGCAGGGAATGAGCGAACCAGAACATCTAAAGGCACTGCCTGACAGTGAAAAAAAATCGATGCCCTTCTTTCCCAACTTCTTTTTGCGAGATGCGCTGCTTTGGCTTATCGTTCTGAATGTCCTGCTGTATCTGGCTGTTTTCTATCCCTGGGACCTGGGACTTAAGGCAGATCCGTTTGCGCCGGCCCCGGCGGGAATTCGGCCCGAATGGTACTTCATGTTCATGTTTCAGTCCCTGAAATTTCTGCCGGCACACATTCTATTCGTCGAAGGCGAATTGGTCGGCATCCTGTTTTTCATTATTGCCGGTATCGCCTGGATGTTTGTTCCCTTCTGGGAAATTAAATCGAGAACTATGGCGGTGCTCAAACCTATGACGGTAATCGGCGTCATCGCCATCATTTTTATCATTGTAATGACAATCTTAGGATACATACTGTAGAGGTCAATCCAGCATGAAAATTATACAAACAATGTTTATATTTTCTATTATTTCTTCACTGGGATTTTTTGTTGGAAATTCCGGCGTGGAAGCAATCGCCCAAGGCCAAACAGCAGATAACCTGTTGGCAAACGACCACTGCATCTCCTGCCACAAGGAGAATGAAATACTGCCGGAAGATTTCAAAGAGTATGATGTTCACCTTCAGCCGGGACTTTCCTGCGCCGGCTGTCACGGCGGAGATCCCACTGCCGAAGATATGGACGAAGCGATGGATCCCGCAAAAGGTTTTGTGGGAGTTCCCGACCGCGATCAAATACCCGAGTTCTGCGGCAAGTGCCATTCTCATATCGACATTATGCGAAAATACATGCCCCGAATTGAAACCGATCAGGTGAGGCAATACTTCACCAGTGTGCATGGTAAAAGGCTGAGAACAGGTGATAAGAAGGTCGCCGAATGTGCCAGTTGCCACACCGCTCACGGCATTGCCGGAGTAAAGGACGGACGCTCGACCGTCTATGCTCTTAATGTGCCAGGAACCTGCAACAAGTGCCACGGGGATGCGGAATACATGAAAGAATACAAAATCCCCACTAACCAGTATGAAGAATATTCAAAAAGTGTGCATGGGGTGGATTTGCTGCAAAACAACGATATTGGCGCCCCGGCATGCAATGACTGCCACGGGAATCACGGTGCAACCCCGCCCGGCGTAGAATCTGTGGCGCATGTGTGCGGGAATTGTCATGTAAGCAACATGGAATATTTTGAATCGAGTCCGATGGCACCAGCTTATGCCAAGCTTGAAATTCACGCCTGCGAGCAATGCCATGGCTACCACGGGGTCATGAAGACAAACGACAATATGGTCGGCACCAGCGAAAAAGCGGTTTGTGTGAATTGCCACTCGGATGGAGACAAGGGATATCAGGCAGCCGGAAAAATTCACGAAGATATCAGCACGCTTGTCAGCGATTATGATACTGCGGAGACAATGCTAAAAGACGTTCAGCAGAAGGGCATGGACGATGTGGATATTTTGTTTATCCTTAAAGATGCCAGGCAGGATCTGATCACATCGCGTACCTTGGTCCACACTTTCCAGCCTGCAAAAGTGAAAGAGAAGACCGATGAAGGATTAAAAAAGACCGGTGAAGCCATCGATTTGTCAAAAAAAGAGATCAGGGATTATCATACACGACGGCGCGGCTTTGGGATTGCCACAATTTTTATTACCGTGCTGGTTATCGCGCTATTCTTTAAAATAAGGGATATGGGAAAAAAATAGAGGAGTTGCGCTTCCGGCTACCGCCGAAGCATGGGCAATGGCTTGGTATTAAATCCTGCGATAGCACATATTTGCAGCTTTTTACAAGAAGGATCAGCAAATGCCCTGATATATTATTAAAGAGTGTGGTGATCCGACGAGTAGTCTTCTCAGACTATATACCCGAATTGTATTAGGTTCCCTTCAAAAAAATTACCTGCAAAGCACTACATTTCAGCTTTAACAAAATCCGTAACCATTTTCGCTGTTTTCCCGATGGCATTCCTGATTTCTGGAGAAAGGTCCAGTGAGACCTTATCCAGTTTTTCGATGGAGACAGTAAACAAAACAATCTCGGGCTGTCTGTCCATAAGGTAAAGTGCATCCAGCAAATCTTTCAATCCAATATCATGCGCGGTAAGTGTCGGCGGATAATCGCTGGAGTACTTGGGTTTCAGCATGCGTATGGTCCCAGGCGGTTGTCCATCGATAGTAGCATCTACCAGAATTACCCGTCCATAATCGTGGAAATATTCCAGGAGATGAAATCCGCCGGTACCGCCATCCACTTTATCGACACCCGGCAAAGATTTTTCCTCTTCCATGTGTTTTGCCACATGCACACCAATCCCTTCATCCCCCATTAGCAGATTTCCAATCCCCAGGATCAAAGTTTTCTTCACCAGTGTATTTCCTTTTTTATATATTAGAGAAATCATCGCTTGGCTGCAATATATTTTCCATAAAGGCGGAAATCAAGATCGATCAATTGACGGTGGCGCATAACCTTTTCATACCCGTAATTAAAATGTCTTTATTCTCCAAACGCCATTCCATGGTACAAAATAAAACGGGTTGACATCTTCATCAATGATATCAACCCGCATCGCAAGATAAGAACCTCACAGACTGCTTCAACTTTTTCCGTGTTTAGAATTTTTGTTTGTTCTTAAGCACCTTTTTCATTTTCATATAAAAGGCCGTAGAACGGATTTTCATAGTCATATTCATCTATCAGTTCTTCATAATCATCGAACCAGTAAGCATCGGGGTTGCTGCGGAAAATCAGAAATTTCGCTTTTTCCTCCGGATTCGCTGCACGGTGATACCTAAAGTAGGTGTGTTCATCCGATTTTCCCAATATCTCTATCTTGCCGGTTGCATGGGACATCACGAAACGCGCCCGTTTTGCCAGTCCTGAGCACTTCATGCGCGCCTGCTCAAATATTTCCAATCCTTCTTCGATTGGGACGGCAAACATTTTATTCCCGGCCGTCGGACGACATTGGAAAACATAGTAAGGGGGAATCCCGGCATAAGAAAGCTTGTTAAACAGCTCCGCCATCGTTTCCGGATCATCGTTGACTCCGCGCAGCAGCGGTGTCTGGTTTACGGTAACTACTCCCGCCTTTTGTAACATTTTCATTGCCCTGATGGATTGCTCGGTTAGTTCCCTGGGATGATTGTAATGCGCCATCAGATAAATACTTTTACCGGGGGAGCTGTATTTTTCGAACATTTCCAGCAGTGCCGGATCATTCAAAATTCTATAAGGATTAAAAGCCGGCATTTTGCTGCCGACCCTGATTATGTTCACATGATCAATTTCGCGTAATTCTCCAATAATCAAACCCAACTTCCGGGTAGACATTACCAACGGATCTCCGCCGGTAAGCAGCACATTATTAATCTTGGGATGATTGCGAATATACTTGAGCCCCTGCGCAATATCCCGTGTTACTTCATCATTGATATCCATAAACAATCGCTTACGGAAGCAGAACCTGCAATAAGCGCCGCACACATCATTGATTAACAGCAACGCTGTGTATTCATACTTATGTTCCAGGCCATGCACTTTTTGATACCTGTGTTCTTGCGAAGCATCCAATTGTCCCCACGTTGCCAATTCTTCCATATCCGGTACAACAATTCGTCTAATCGGATCATCAGGATCCTCCCAGTTTATCAAATCCTGATAATAGGTGTTGGTACGAAATGCAAATTTTTCCGTCACTCTTTTCAACTCTACCTGTTCCTGAACATCGAGTTCGGAAATTTTATCAAGTTTTGTAATGTACTTGGGCTGAGTTTTTTTCATGTTTTTTCTCCTTCTAATAAGGTTCCTCCTTAAATTATATTTTATGAACAAATAATACTACAGTATACAATTCAATGATCAAATGATCATATATAAGCCATGAAAGTTGTTTCTTCGTGTTTGTATCATCTAAAGATAGTACACCTTTTTTAAGTTTGAACCACAGTCTTATGCTGTTAGACCAAGAAACGACCGAGGCCGTTGCGTCATATTCTTAGACGCCAGTAGATTTTTGGTATTCTGCGGAAGCGCTCGTATTACAACTAGTAAGTATAACAGAGCAATGCAATTCACAACTTCGATTGATAATATAATCTTTGTGGCGAAAGATCACAAACGGTTTTCCAGAAATCTCCAAACAGAGGGTTTCAATAACCTTCCGTGTCTTTTACTGTCCATGTCCGAATTTACTCCGGGATATTGAAATGCATATTGTCCGAAAAAGTGTTTTGATCAGCATGAGTTCTTTTCCTGCTGAACCCCGGGAAAATGAATAACACAACCAACAAATCATGCTATTCAGATTCCCGGTCCGCTCGTGCTATGTTCTCAACCATGAAATCGATCTTCCTATCGGCCTGAAATCGGAGGACTGCGATTTTCAACGGGAGTTAGCTATCTGTTATGGGCCATTCGCAGAAATATTGCGGGCACTGGAACAGATTGTCCTTCAAAATTCATTTCTTTGCTGTTGGAGGGCGGTAAAATTAAGGACAGAATCCCATCGGTTCCCTACATTTTGGAGATAAAGTCCATCAATTGGGAGGTCAATTGTTCTCGGCTGAAATTTTCTATATTCCTGACCCCATATTGTTTCCGCAAACCTGGAGGATTTTCAATCCACATCTTCAATATTCGTTGAATCTCTTTCACATCGGTAAATTCAACTGCCTCGCCGGCATCACAGTCGTGAACAACCCGGGCAAGATCGCCATCCGGCGGACACATGGCCAAAATTGGCTTTCGAAGATAAAGGTACTCGTAAGTCCGGCCCGGGATTACGTTTCTGCTTCCTTTCATTCGGCTATCAATGGCCAGCGCCAAAACATCCACCTGCCGAATGAAGGAGAGTGCCTGACGATGCGGCAAGTAATTCACCCATGTTATTATTTCGTCAATCCCGTACGATTTTACGTGACTAACGAAATCTTCTGCCCATTTGCCCAAAAGCACAACACCAAGTTTCTGCTTGATTGACGGAGATTCCCGGACAAGCCCGGAGATCGCTTCAAAGAGAGGCGAAGGCGCATTTCCCTGCGAATAAACTGTGCCCATAATGCCGATATGAAAAATTCCAGCCGACAGGCGGGGTCCGTATTCACGATTTGAAAAATCTTCCGGATCGTAGCCATTGCGAATGGTTCGAAAAGGACATGACGCCCGGGCGGGGTATCGTTCCAGATAATATTTTTCTAAATGATCGTTGACAAAGACAATGCCATTTGCATGTCCCAAAACCACCTTTTCCAGTTTCTTCTGAAGGTAAGCATGAAAAGATGTTACATCCGGCAGGTAGGGATTGTTTGTCCAGGAATCACGCAGATCGAGAACGGCCGGGATGCGGAAAAACAGTCGACTGGCAATGGCTGCCAGCCCGGTTGTGAATGGCGGCATGCTGCCGACGATCAGATCTATCGGATGTCTTTTGTGAATTTTTCTGACTGCATGAACAACGAATGGCAGCCACAACAGGCGGCTATCCGGGACAAACAAAAACCCGGCGATCTTTCGAAACAGAATCCCGCTCTCCCTATTTTGTGCTTTCGTGGGATTCTTCTTCGCCGGAAAGATATTTCTGATAAGATAAAGCAAACGGAATGGATCCAGCGAGCCGGTCCTGTGTACCTTAACTTCAGCAGGAATGTCATTCAATAATTCCTGGTCTTCAGCATAAAAATAGCTGGGCTTTACCGTTACAAGGCTAACGTCGTAGGAAATATAATCCCAATATTTCAAAAATTTTAGAATGCGCTGGACGCCGCCCCCGCCCATGGGTGGAAAATAGTAGCTCAAAAAGAGGATATGCTTTTTACGGGCAGTATTCACGGATGGTTTGGACCAGTTCTTCAAATTTATCTTTTTCCAGCAGGAAATCGACCTCGTCGGCATTCACCGTAAGAATATTAAATGTCTCACGGGCTTCTTTCATCCAGCGTTCATAGGCATTATTCAAATACTCGATGTAATCGGGGGAAATGGTGCGCTCGAAATCCCGTCCGCGCTGTTTGATGCGGCTTAGCAGCGTGCTAACAGAAGCTCTCAGGTAAATAATCAGGTCCGGCTTCGGGAGATAATTCACCATGTCTTTAAATAATTCGCGGTAGGTCTGGTGATCTCGTTCGTTCATGTACCCCTGTTCGTGGAGTGAGCGGGCAAAAATCTCAACGTCTTCATAAATTGTGCGGTCCTGCACCGCCGGAAAAGCCGATTCGATTATTTCCTTTTGCGCATTAAACCGGTGGGCCAGGAAATATATTTGCAGGTTGAAGCTCCAGCGCCGCATGTCACCGTAAAAGTCATCAAGGTAGGGATTATCAATTACGCTTTCATAATAGGGTTTCCAGCCCATGCGTTCCGCCAGGTTGCGGGTCAGCGTAGTCTTCCCAACCCCAATATTTCCGGCTATTCCAACAAGATGATTTTTCTTCTCGATTTCCACTAAGGAGTACTCCTTTTAAAACGAAAACGCTCCACTATTTTATACTGTATGGGTTTTCCCTGGTATGTGCCAGGTTTATATTTGAATTCCGATAAAGCTCGCAGCGCCGCCTGTGTAAAGAGATCATCGTCTGAGCGCAATACTTGATAGCTTGCCACATTGCCGTCTTTTCCAACAATCACCTGAATTAACACATCGCCCTCCAGCCCGGTTTTCACATAAATATCCGGGTACTGGGGTGTCACTTTATTCCTGTATTCCCTTTTCCCGGAATCAAGAAACGCCTCCAGCAATGGCTCCTGAATCTCCGGCTGTTTGGGCGTCGGCGGCGATGCTGCTTCTTTGTAAACATACACAGTCTCGGGTTTCGCCCGAACGAATGTCTCAGGCGAAGTCCGGGTAGTTGGAGCTGTCGATGCATTTAGCGAATCGGCTCCGGTCAATTTTTCGGTAAAACCCGGCGTACCCTCAATAGATTCGATTGGCAGTGTGTCGTTTTTTGTTCCTGGCGAAGGGTAACGTACCGGAGTCTCATGCTCCTGTTCTTCCATGGCAATTGGGGGAATGGCCAACTGCCGCGATTTCTTTTTAAAGAATATCGGCTGGAACATAACATTTCCATAGGCCGGATTTTTCAGGTTATCGAAAATTGTAAATCGAATTTCATTTGGATTTGTGGTATTCCAGAAATTATTCTGGGCAGAAATATTATTGGTGGAATGATTGTAAACATCGAAATCAAAATTATTGTAGATTCGGTTTTCGCCGGAACTCTGACCTTCCCTGGCCGGGTAGTGGCCGAGGTCCGGCTCGGAACGACTAAAGATGATGACACCATATGTATTTTGAGTGATGGTGCAACTGCTGATTCTTGGTGTGGAGGCCAGCTCGCAATTGATGCCCGCGAATCCATTCCCGACAATCACACTATTATCTACGGATGGATTTGCCCGTACTTCGCAGCTTATCCCCGAATTATAATTGTACCTTATCTCGGAATCCGTAATGGTGGGCGCGCTCCCATAACAGGTAACTCCTTTATAGCCAAACTCAACTATGCAATTGCGAAGAGCAGATTTATCGGTAAAATCCTTTACGATAATCCCGTACCAATCATTCATTTGCGGTTTGACGGCCTCAGAAGTGAATATCACCGGGCTTTGACTTCCGGCGCCGCGTACCAACAGCACCCCATCGATAATAATCTCCGCCCGCTCTTTGTCCTTCCCGGATTTTTGCGAATCGGTATGCGGCTTAAACAAAACCCTGCTTCCACTCTCTATTGAAAGGATCACGCCTCGCGGGATTACCACGTCTCCATCGATGTAAATATCGCCGATCCAGCGAGTGTCGCGGTCAATCCTGCCGGAAAAATAATTCTGGGCAGATGAGCTGATTGAAAAAAATAAAATGATGAGGATGTAAAAAATTTTAAGCATGAAATTCTATTTTATTTGGACGCATCCCGGTGAAAAAATAAACTCTCCCCTATTCGGACCAAGGCCGGAAGAAATAATAGTCAGCATGAATATAAAAAATTATTCCAGGTAAGTCTATAGAAAAGGGATGTTTGCTTTGCGGCTCCGGCGGGCATCGGGGAGGCCATCTGTTTCATTTTGCTTCGCAAGCGAGAGACCCGACACACAATAGAAGATGCCAAATCGTCGTGTGATATCCACCTTTCCCTCGAGCTGGGTCACTCATGTATCTATAGAAGCAATTTAAGACAGGTGCCCGTTTTCCCTTCTGCCCGGAAAAGATCTATTCTCGTCCGATGTAGGTTTCGATCTTATCAATCAATTCATTTTCTTTGAATGGCTTGATAATGAATTCGTCGGCACCTAGATTTTGGGTCAACTGCTGGATATGTTTGCTTGCCCGACCTGTAAGAACAATAATCGGCATCGAATCCCAGCGGGCATCCGCCCTGACCTGCTCGATCAATTCATAACCGGACAGATGAGGCATCTCGAGGTCGGTGACCACCAGGTCGAATTCTCTCTGGTTCAGCTTTTCCAGAGCCTGATAGCCGTTCTTTGCCATTTCAACCTCGTAATCCTTTTGGGTAAGAAGACCGGCCAAAAATTTGCGGATGCTCAGGGAATCATCAACTACCAGCACCGCCGGTTTGCGATCCTTAATAATGCGCTGAACTCTCCTGCTCTTTGCCGCAGCAAGCTCCTCGGTCGGACGTTCGGTATCGGGGCGCATTAAATCCTGCGGGTGAAGTGCTGCGCCTGTTTCCTTCATGCGCACCGCCTCCCGCACAATTTGCGGAATATCCAATACCAGCACCACCTTTCCATCCGCCAGCACGGAGCCGCCGGTAATAAACCGTACGCGCCTCAGGCTCGGACCCAGCGTTTTGATCAATATTTCTTCCCTGTGGACGATCTTGTCTACCAGTAAGGCAACCTTAATCCCTTCATCCTGCACAATGATGACCGGGTATTCGCCGACAACAGAAACAGGTTTCCGTCGGGTTGTTCGAATTTGCAGCAGATTCGTCAAATACAGCACCGGGATGTGGTTTCCACGGTGCCGCATAAAGTAAACGCTTTCCCGCAAATCGAGATCACGGATGGTAATATTGGTCGTCTCTTCCACCTGCAGCAACGGCATGGCATATATTTGGGCTCCCACATCTACCAGCATGGCCTGGGTTACTGTTAGCGAAATAGGAACGCGAATAACAAACCGTGTGCCTTTTCCGATTTCCGAATAAATCCGCAGGTCGCCTTTTATTTTCTGAATAGCATTTTTCACAACATCGAGCCCGACACCGCGCCCACTTAGCTCGGTGGTTGTTTCTGCAGTCGAAAAACCGGGCGTCGTCAGGAATTCAAGAATTTCCTGTTCGCCCAGGGCTGCTGCCTGGTCTTTTTCCAGGAATCCCAGCTCAATCGCACGCGCCTTGACTTTCCCCATGTCGATTCCGGCGCCATCGTCGTGCACTTCAACATTTACAAAATTCCGTTCCTGTTTGGCAATAATTTTGATAAGCCCTTCTTCGGCTTTGCCGGCCTTCTTTCTCTTATTTGGAGGTTCAATACCATGATCGATTGCATTGCGCAAGATGTGAAGCATCGGTTCATACAATTCTTCAATTAGCAACCGATCCAGCTCGGTACTCTCGCCTTCGAGATAAAGCTTGATTTTCTTGTTGTGTTTCTTGGCTAAATCGCGAAGCGGACGATTGAAGCGCTGGAAAAGAAGCGCAATGGGAACCAGCCGGGCCTCCATAATCTGTTCATGGATCATGGCACTCAGATTTGTAATCTTATGAACCTGCTCCTCGTAGAGCTTGCCGGATTCCTTGATGCCCTGCAGCGATTGTTTGAAGTTGCCATAAAAAACCTGCAGATTGTGAATGGCCCGCTGAATGTTTTCGATCTGCTTCTTCTGCGATTCTTCTACCGCAGGCATGTTTTGGACATAAGGTTTGACGAGCTCCCCGATGCGCCGTTCCTCATTTACAATTGTATCAAGATACCACAGGATATTTTGCAAGTTTTTCCCTTCCATATCCATGCGGGGAAGGTAATTCTTGAACTTGTCGAATTGCGTTTTAAACTGCGTATGATTAATAACCAGCTCCGCTGCTTCATTCAGGAGCGTATCCATTTGATTTACATGCAAACGCACATAAGCATCCCGCGGTGCGGTTTTTCCCGTTTCCAATTCCTCGGTAATGGAAAGATATTCCTCATCGGTTGGCTCAGGAACGATTTTCGCAGGTTTTTCCGCCGGTTTAGGGGGTGTTATCGGTTCTTTAGTTTCTTCTTCCGGTGTCGCGGCTTCCACGCCGGTGCCCCCGGCAAGATTTTGATAAAACGCTTCCAGGCGTGCCGCCACGTTTTCAAAATTTTTGGTCTTTCCCTGCAATCCGTTATCAAGTGCGTCAACGATAAATTCCACTTCATCAACTACCTCGAACAACAAATCAATCGCCTTCTGAGGAAGCGCTTCGCCTTTATCATGATACCCTTCAACGATGTCTTCACCCAGGTGGGTTAGCTTCTCGGCAGCTTCCTGATAAACCATGGCTGCGGATCCCTTCAAAGTATGCAGGCTGCGCATCAGGTGATAAGCCATTTCTTCGTTGTCAGGATTTTTTTCCATTTTCATTAAAAGGAAGTTAATATCCTCCAAGTAATCCCTGGCCTCTTGAATGAAGGCTTCCATTACCTGCTCTGAAGGTTCCAGAACCCGCTCTTCCTCGACAATATCCGGCGGGGATGTCGGTTTTTTCTCCCTGGCCTTAGGTCCTTCACCCAATTTCAGCTGTTCCAGAGTCGCGGTAATCGCCCTGGCGGTTTCATCATATTCTTGCTGTGCAACTTCAAATTTTTCCGTCAAGCTTCGAACAACTTGTATCACCTTGCGCATAGCGGGAACAATCTGGTTCCAATCAGCCGGTTCGTTTCGTCCCACTTCCTCGATCACTTGTTCCATATTGTCCATCAGGTGGCCTATTTCCGCAAAGCCAAGCATTTTCGCCGCAGCGCGAACTTCATGGATCGCCTGGTCGAGAGTCTGGACTGTCTGTTTGTCATGCGTAAATTTTTCAATCAGCGCAAGGTTTTTGTCAATGGTTTCCAGGTTGTTCAGTGCCTCGCTTTTGAAGATCTCAAGCAATTCCGGATCTTTTTCGCTTAACTTCAAAACAGGCTCTTTCGTGGGTACGGCACCCATTTCCTCCTCCGGAAGCGGTTCAGCAGCTTCCTCCTCCGTACTCATTTCCTCCCCGGCTACTTCTTTGAGGATATCCGGTGCAGATGCATCTTCGGCAATCTCCTGCGGCACTTTCTCATCTGTCTTGGAGCGCAGATGCCTGTCTATATAGCTATTCAGCATAAGTGTAATTTCTTCAGCATTTGCATCCTTATTTTCCAGATACGCAGAAATTCCATCCACTGTTTTTCGATAGGTCGGAATAAGCTCCTCTGCCAATTCCAGCTCGCCCTCGATTATCAGATCGACAATGTTTTCGAGTGGGCGGGCCAAGTCAGCGATCTCGTTCCGGTTTAACATTTGGGCCGATCCCTTTAAAGTATGGGTCACACCCCCCAATTTTTCAAGAGACTTGCGATTGTCCAGGTTCTGATCCAGATCATTTAGATATTTTTCAATTTCGGCCAGGTATTTTTTGGCCTCCTTGTAAAAGACACCTTTTAATTCATCATCGATATAGTCTTCTCGTTTTGCTGCAACGTCCTCGTCGGTCGGCTCGTGGGTGAGCTCCTGTGGGGCAGGCGGGACGTTCGC
The DNA here is from genome assembly GCA_964624795.1 of uncultured Calditrichaceae bacterium. Lineage (GTDB taxonomy): Bacteria > Calditrichota > Calditrichia > RBG-13-44-9 > RBG-13-44-9 > CAZUZS01. The sequence continues at coordinate 11,765 of CAZUZS010000025.1, read as the reverse complement.
CATGCACTCTTCATACATTTCATCGCATTCTGCGATCAAATCGGGTATCGGAATTTCCTCGGGTAATTGAAACACAGCCTGCGCAACCATTTCCAGCTTTTCTGCCAATGCCGTTCGGAATTTCTGCAGGATCGCTTCCGGCACATCCCGGAAACGATTATTTTGGTTGATGAAATACGTGCACAACTCCGAGATTTGGTGGTTTTCGAATAAGCCGCTGTTTCCTGATATTCGCTTAAAATTTGGGAGATAATAATTTTCAACAACCCCCGCGAATGATATGGACTCATCTTTCAGCGCTTTTTCAATTTGCCGCAAGTGGCGCAGCGCTACATCCTGAAATGCTTCCAGGGAACCATGAATTGCAACACCTTCTTCTTCGACCGGGGCTTCTTCCGAAAGCCGGTTGAGCAAATCACCCCATGCATTCTTATCCGCCTGGAATAACTGGCTGGAAAGCATCGCGAATGCATCAGTAATGACATCCTGCTTCCCGATTAGCCGTTCATTTAGCTCCGGTACGGCGACCCATCGTAAAATCTGATCAGCGATTTTGCCCGGCCCTTCTAATCCCAAAATTTCGTACCAATTTTTTACGTGCTCAATTTTCCCGGCAATCGTGCCCAGCGGCCGGTTATCTTCAGGTTTCGTCAAGAACTCCCGGTAGGCGTCCTCTGCCGACACCAGAAGCAGGTAGTTTACGGGCTGAAAGGCAAGCGGGAGCACATCGCCGTCTTTCAGCGAGAAGACTTCCGCGAGCGGTTCCTCGGCCTGCAAAGCAAGGAGCACAGCGTCCTTCTTCTTCGTCAGTGTATCGATGCCTTGCTGTTCTTTATCCTCCAAAACCAGATCGATGTAGGAGGTGTAAAAACGGACGGCATCCAGCAATGCATCGGATGCGATTTGCGAAAGACTATTTTGACCTGTAAAGTGCTTCTGAATAGCAGCCAACAGTTCGGATGATATTTTTTCTATCCCCGGATATTTATGAATCTGTCCCAGGTCTTTGTAAACCTTCATGTTCTCCAGGATGACCTTCCGATTTTCCTTGTCCCCCGGTTTGGACTGAAGCGCATTCAGGTTTTGGCCAAGTTCTTTGGTAAGTTCGTTGATCTCGTGCGTGATATAATCACGCAGCAGAAGGCGCAACTGAATGTCCTCTTCGCTGAGTTTGGGGCGCGCGGCTGCATTTTCATCGAATTTACGTGCACTCTCAATCATCTCTTCCAATTCGTCTTTTTTGACGACAGGTTTTTCTTCCACCGCTACCGGCTCTCCGGCCAGGAAAGCCAAAAAAATTTCGGGAGAATCCTTCGCCAGCTTTAGGAATTCCCTCGTCAGTCCATCGAGGTGCCCTAAAAACCGGCTGAAATACTTTTCGACAGAAAAGTCCTTACCCTGTCTCTCGTAAAGTGCCGTAATCAGGTTGATAGCAGGCTGAAGCACATCGACATTCTCATACCGGGCAAATTTTTCTGATATTTTCTCTGAAGCCGAGAGTTGTTTCAGAAAATCTTCAATTTGCGGCGTCAATTCCGGGAAGTTTGTCTCAAATTCCCGATCTATATACTGGGAAATTTCATTCTGTGTAATTTCCATAAAGGAATATTCATCGGCAGGAACAGGTGCGCTACCCAGCAATTCACGCAGTACATGCTGCTGCCATTGCGAGTCGCGCGACAATTCGTTATATATTTCCAGAAAATCATGAGCGTAATCCTTGATTTTGTTCAGAGCCGTTTCAGGAGAATACTCGCGGATTCGTTCCATAAGATCCGAAAAAAAGATGGAAATATCGCTGGTTCCCTGAATACGAGCCAGTTTTTCGATATTTTCCAGCGGCAAGTCGCCCATAAAAAGGAAATCGACAAATTTATTCAAACTGCCGAGCAGCGAATCATCGATCCTGGTTTTTGCTAGTTTTTTGATTCCCTCTAATAGCTGAACAAAATAGTAGGTTTCAAAATCTACAGGATAATTATATTCCATCTGGATACCTGTTCTTATGTTTTCGTTCTTAGCTGGTTATGGAATTTACCTGTCCGGCGGGCAAACGGAAACGGGATACCGCCACGCTAAGAATACGCGACAAATCCGCCATTTCTTCGGTCAGTCCCTTTGATTTTTGTGCGCCGTCTGTTGTTTCGCCGGCAATGGTTGCAACGCGCTCCATAGCCCTGGCAATCCCGGAACTGGTGCTGGTCTGGTGCTGAAAGGCTTCGGAGATCTCATTAATCAGTTTATCAGATTCCTGCACCATTTCGAGGATTTCTTTCAGAGCGCTGCCCGCTTCGTCCACCCGCTTGGTTTCTTTTTCCACCTCTTCCGTGCCGTGTTCCATTGCAATAACCGCCTCGGTGGTGCCGGCCTGGATACTCTCGATGAGAACTGCAATGTCCTTGGCGGCCTGACTCGATCTTTCCGCCAGATTGCGGACTTCATCAGCTACCACTGCGAATCCACGTCCTGCCTCGCTGGCCCGGGCGGCCTCGATTGTCGCGTTCAATCCCAGCAGGTTGGTGCGATTGGCAATATCGCTTATCATTTCAAGGATTTCACCAATCTCCTGCGAATTCTGGCCCAGTACCTGAACCCTGCGGGCGGTTTCCTGCACTGTCTCCCGAATGCGATGCATGCCTTCGATGGAGCGTTTTACGATCTCGGTGCCGTTTCTGGCAACTTCGGCCGCCCGGGTAGCCGCATGTGCTGCCTGGGTCGACCGGTCGTTCGCATATTTAATGATATCCACCATATTCTTTACAGAATTATAGGTCGCTTCAATATCCTTGGCCTGTTTGTCGGCGCCAACTGCCATAATCTCACTGCTTTTCAGCACTTCGTGCGTCGACTTGGAGATCTTCTCCGAAGCTTTCTGGACGTCACTAATCAGGCCGCTCAATTCAGCAATCATAAGATTGAAAGAGTCCGAAAGCGCTCCCAACGTATCGGCGGTTACTTCGGCTTTAACCGTGAAATCACCATCTGCTGCAGCAGACACAATCCGCAGCAAGCTGGTAATCTGTTTTTGCAGCCGGTCGCGGTCTGCTTCGGTTTCAATCAAACCCTCCAGTTTCTCTAACATGACGTTGAGTGCATACGCGATCTTTTCCATCTCGTCAAAAGTCCGATATTCATAACGGAGGTGATAATTCCCTTCCGAAACCCGGTTCACGAATGTGACAAAACGGTTTATCGGCGATGTTACCAACCGGGACAAAACAAAAGCAACCACAAACGAGAAAAGAATTGCGAGAAGAGCATAAGGACCGAGGCGGCTCCAGAAACTAGGTATAACCGCAAGAATGTCGGCTTTTCGCATATCCGCACGCACAACTGCCACAATCTGGTGCGCGCTATCATGCACCGGCGCATACGCGGAGTAGTAGGTCTGGTTCATTTCGGTAAAATCTTTTTCGAACTGAACTGTGTTTTGAGTTAAAACAGATTCGATCGCGGGATCCATCGGAGTGGTTTCCATGTATCGGAAGGGTATTTGGGTGCTGTAGAATATCTTGACCTCATTCTGAAGCGGGATCAGGACATTAATCTGGCTGATTTTTAATTTTTGATCGGATTGTCCAAAAACTTGGAATTGCTGACGGGTCGCAGTCACCACTCTTTCATACCCATCAGCCTGGGTGGAACCGGTTTCCATGGCACTCTCAATGTCATCCCCGGCAATGGAAATTGAACTGACCTGTGCAACGAGTCCAACCTGGTTCTGTGCCTGCCGAACGACTATCGCCCTATCCTGAGAAACTGATCTGGCAGTGAGAATAAGTGTCGCAATCAGAGAGATCAGACCGGTGATGATAAAAAATTTCCAGAGTATACTAATGTGAATCCGGTTCATCAAGCTTTTCCTCAGGGTTAATAATATGTGCGAATCAGCGACGTTGAAAACAATCGGTCAATTTCCAGAAGGTAGATCACTGACGATTTTTCCGAGATCACACTCGATACAAATTCTTCCATTTGCCTGGATACGATACCGTGCGCCGGCTTCACCTGCACGTTATCGAGAGTTCGAACGCCGTGAATCCTGTCTACCAAAATCCCCACGGTCATCGATTTCCCGTCCAGCACGATCACCATATCGCTGCCCTTAATGGGTTTGGCTTCCATCCCCAAAATTGTTGAAATATCCACCAGGGGAAATATTTCTCCGCGCAGGTTAAATACGCCAACAATGAATTCCTTGGTATTTGGCACCGGCGTGATACTGGGCAGAGGAATCACTTCCTTGGATTTTAATATGTCCACACCAAACCAGACGCTGTTTATTTCTATTACAGAAATTCGGTTGCTCAAAAAGGATGGACTTGTGTTTTTATCCATTAATTCCGACACCTTGGCTTTTATTCAGGAATCTTTCGACCATTTGCAGCAGATTTTCGGGCGCAAATGGTTTGGGAAGGTAGTCGTCTGCTCCCTGCATCCTTCCCCAATATATATCGCTGCTTTTCTTTTTGGAAGACACAAATATAACCGGTATGGAACGTGTTTTTTCAGAACGTTTTAGCTGCCGGCAAATTTCATAACCGCTGATGCCGGGCATGACAACATCGAGAAGTATCAGGTCCGGATTTTCCTCCTCCACGAATTCGGGAAAACTCTCGCCATTCGATTTCTCGATAATATCATAGGAGTGACGCTCCAATATTTTCCGCATCAGCACCCGGTCTGTGAGGCTGTCTTCAACAAGCAAAATCTTATTCATTTCTCACTGCCCGTTATTCACCAATCAATTCATGGATTTTGCCAATGAGTTCCTCATCCTTGAAGGGTTTGGGTATAAAATCGTCGGCACCCAGTTCTTTGGCTTTGCCGGTTTCTCGCGGTGTGTCTTTGGCGGAAAGCATCACGACAGGTATTTTTTTGCTGGCTTTGATGGCTTTAAGTATATCCAAGCCATTCACATCCGGCAGCATGATGTCCAGGATCACCAGGTCGGGTTCCTTTTCATCAAGATACGAGAGAGCCTCCTTGCCGGTCGCAACAGATACGATTTCGTAATTTTCATTTTCCATCGCTATTTCAACCATCTTGCGAATAACGACACTGTCGTCCACAACCAGGATCGATTTTCCGGCGCCTTTCGAAATGGGAGGCGGTACAACCTCTTTTTCTTCTTCCTTCAGTTCTTCAACTTCTTCCTCCGCCTCAATAGTGTCGAGCATCTCATCCAACGATTGTTCTGTTTCGCCCAGCTCAGTTTGAAAAATGTCGCCCAGGTCAAATTCATCGCTCTCGTCAGGTTGGGCTTCAGTTTCTTTTATCTCTTCCTCAACCTCCGGTTCGGCAGACAAATTCTCCAACTCCTCCGCCCCGGCGATTTTCATTGTGTCGGGTTCTTCCCCTTCTGCATCTTCCTCCGATTCTTCTTTCAACAGGTCATTGATCAATTGATCAAGATCTTCTTCACCATCTTCTTTCTTGATTTCCGGTTCATCATCAAGGGTTAATTCCTCGAATCCCGAATCTAAATCCTCCGCAGCCTCTTCGGAAACTGAGTCAAATGTAAACTTCTCTTCGATTGTCTCTTCTTCCTCTTCCGGCATTTCCTCTTCCATTGACAACTGCTCTTCGCTTATTTCCTCCTCTGCGATATTATCAGAAACTGCAGATTCAGCTTCGGTCTCCGGAGCGGTTTCCGCAGCCGGGATCTCAGCTTCTCCGGACTTCACCAGCTCCAGTTTTGCGAGGCGATTCAAGGCGCTATTGACTTCTTCCTTATCAATTTCAAGAAAATCAGCCAGCTCGGAACTGTTCATATTCCCATCCAAGGCAAATAAAACCTTCCATTCGGGAATCTGGAGTTTAACCTCATAAACTTTATTAGCCAATTGATCAGATCGAGCAAAAACCTGGTTCACATTGCACTCCTTGTTTTATTATTAAATTAACTTTGCCTCATTGCCAGGATTATCGGAATATTCTCGGTATAGCTTTAATTTTTTTAACAATTTAAATAATATTTTTTAAAAATTTAGCATCTTGCACATTTGATGTCAAGTTAAAATTATTGCTATGTTCCTTTCGTAATTTACGATGCGATGACGTTTACGACAGAATTTGACTAAGCCAATGCCCCGCTTTCCGGTCACTACCTGTCCGAGTTTCTTCAAACGATCGCGAAACGAATGGCGATCATTGTTTAAGTTAATATAGTTTATATTCCTTATTGTGTAAAAAGCAATTTTTCTGTAATTTATTTTTTAAAAGTTTGCAAACCAACCGAACAGGAGATTGCGGTGGAAGAAATCAACCAACTAATTTTGCAGAGGAGAGAAAAGCTCGCCAAATTGCGGGAGATGGGAATAAATCCCTACCCGTACAGCTTTGAAAGAACACATGTTTCAACTGAAGTAATAGATAATTTCGAGAACCTGGAAGAAAAAGAGGCTGCAGTTGCGGGCCGCCTAATTTCTAACCGCCAAATGGGAAAAGCAGCATTTTTCCACATACAGGACATGCAGGGCAGAATACAGATCTATATAAAAAAGGATGTGGTCGGGGAAAAATCCTTCGAATTATATAAGCTTCTGGATATCGGCGATATCGTGGGAATATCCGGGCAGGTGTTTAAAACGCATGCCGGCGAGATTAGCATATTCGCCAAACGGTTGGAACTATTGAGCAAATCGCTACGCCCCTTGCCTATCGTGAAGGAAAAAGTTGTCGATGGCGAAAGACAGGTCTTCGATCCTTTCTCAGATAAGGAACTGCGTTACCGCCAGCGCTACCTGGACCTTGCGGTAAATCCGGATGTGAGAGAAGTATTCATCAAGCGTTCACAAATTATGACCTCGTTGCGCACATTTCTCAACGAACGAAATTACCTGGAAGTGGAAACCCCCATTCTGCAACCGCTATATGGCGGCGCAGCCGCCCGTCCGTTTGTTACGCACCATAATGCACTGGACATGAAGCTATTCCTGCGAATTGCCGACGAGCTTTATCTCAAACGTCTCATTGTCGGCGGTTTTGACGGTGTGTACGAGTTTGCAAAGGATTTTCGCAACGAGGGAATCGACCGATTCCACAACCCTGAATTCACCCAGGTGGAACTCTATGTCGCCTACAAAGATTACACGTGGATGATGCAACTGACCGAAGAGATGATCGCCTTCACTGCCGAAAAAGTGCTGGGAACCACCAGGATTCTGCGCCAGGAGCAGGAGATTGATCTCACTCCCCCATGGCGACGACTCCCCTTGTTTGAAGGGATTGCCGAATTTACCGGTACCGACATTTCCCAAATGGAGGAAAGCGGATTAAGGGAAACCGCCGAAAAAATGGGATTAGTAGTGGAGGATTCCTGGGGCTCCGGGAAAATAATCGATGAGATTTTTGGCGAATTTGTGGAGCCAAAGCTGATTCAGCCTACTTTCATTACCGATTACCCGCTGGAAATGTCGCCACTGGCGAAAAGGCATCGCGAAAATCCAAAACTTGTGGAGCGCTTCGAGCCTATTGTCATGGGAAAAGAGATTGGCAACGCTTTCAGTGAGCTGAACGATCCGCTCGATCAGCGGCAGCGTTTTGAAGCTCAAATGGAATTGCGTGCCAGGGGTGACGACGAGGCACAGATGCTGGACGAAGATTTTCTTCGCGCGCTGGAATACGGAATGCCGCCGACCGCCGGCCTTGGGGTCGGGATCGACCGGCTGGTGATGCTGCTGACCGGTGCCCCGTCGATCCGGGATGTAATCTTCTTCCCCCACATGCGACCGGAATAGTAAAATACGCCTGGCGCATGGAGCAAGGCGCATAGCGGGATGTTTGAAGCTGGAAGCCGGAAAGGATAGGGAGGAAGTTAGAAGTGGGAAGATTGAGGGGTTATCGGGGTTTGAAAATAAATCCATACATTGAGAAAACTACATGAGCTATGAAACCTTCATTGCCCGGCGCTACTTTCGGGCCAAGCGGAAAACCGGCTTTATATCGATTATTACTTATGTCTCCATTATCGGGGTCATGATAGGAGTGGCGGCGTTGGACATTGTGCTGTCGTCTTTCAACGGCTTCGAGGACGAAGTCCGTACCCGCCTTATAAACGCCGATGCCCATATTCAACTGCGCAAATTTTATGCGGAGGGAATTACCGGATACCAGGCGATCGATGATTCGCTTCGAACGATTCCTGATGTCATTGGTGTTTCGCCGGTAATTACCCGCGAAGGCGTTGCACGATCCAAAGACGACAATCAGCCGGCAGCTATCCGCGCGGTGAATCCCAAGACCATCGGCGAAGTAAGTGATCTGCCCAACAGCATTGTAAGCGGAAAATTCGATTTGGGAATGCAGGAGGCGGACGGGAAGGAACTTCCCGGGATTGTCCTGGGTCGCTACCTGGCGGAAAGCCTGATGATATTCTCACCCGGGGAGGTAGTGACGCTTTTCGTCATTCCGCAGCAGGCCAGCATTCTTTCTCCACCACGCGTCAAACAGTTCAAGGTAACCGGTTTGAGCGAGATCGGTTTTTTTGAATACGATAAAGTCATGGCATATATCTCCCTGGAAGCGGGGCAGAAATTGTTCGAGATGCCCAATGAAGTTTCCTGGATCGAGATCAAGCTGAAGAATTATAACCTGGCCGGGAAAATCGCGCCGGTCATCGAAAAAAAAATGGGCGGATATCCCTATGTGGCTCGCACCTGGTTCGAGCTCAACCGCAGCCTTTACAGTTGGATGACAATTGAAAAATGGGGGGCATTTCTGATATTGTGCCTCATCATAACAGTGGCGGCATTCAATATTGTGAGCTCGCTTATCATGATCGTCATGGAAAAGACCCGCGAAATTGGAATTCTGAAAAGCATGGGAGCTTCGTCAAAGGGAGTTATGCGCATCTTTATGTTCGAAGGAATTATCGTTGGTTTTTTAGGCACCTTCCTGGGCAGCGCTATCGGATTTATTGTTGGCTACCTGCAGGAGACCTTCGGCATAATCAGCCTGCCGCCGGATGTTTACCTGATTGATAAGCTGCCGATGAAAATGCAGGGTTTCGATTTTTTGATTATCGGAGTAGCGGCAGTGATTCTTTGCCTGGCAGCCTCCATTTATCCGGCCTACAAGGCATCCAGGCTGGAGCCGGTGGAAGCGATTCGCTATGAATAATTTTTTAATACCACGGATTGTTCTGCATAAACCAGAGAGCTGTAATGGGAAAAGAAGAAAATATGACCGATAAAAAATATATTCTGGAAGCGCGCCAGATTGAAAAACAGTACCAGTCCGGCCCGGAGATCCTGCAGGTGCTCAAGGGCATCGATCTAAGAATACAGCAGGGCGAAATTCTGGTAATCATGGGACCTTCGGGGGTGGGAAAAAGCACACTTCTGCATATCATCGGCACCCTGGACAAACCCAGCACCGGTCAGATTCTTATCAATGGGCAAGATACTTCTGTTCTCAAGGAAAGCGAAATGTCCCGCTTTCGCAACCGCAATATCGGTTTTGTTTTTCAATTCCATTACCTTCTCCCCGAATTTACAGCGCTTGAAAACGTCCTCATTCCCCGCATGATTACCGACCAGAATTGGGAGAAAGATATTCCACATGCCAAAGAATTATTGAGCGAAGTCGGGATATCAGAACGCCTGAATCACCGTCCATCCGAACTTTCGGGCGGTGAACAGCAGCGTGTAGCGGTTGCGCGGGCACTTATCAACAATCCAAAATTGGTACTGGCCGATGAGCCTACCGGCAACCTGGACAGCAACAACAGCCTCGCTCTTTTTGAACTCATCCTGAACCTGAATCAAAAATACAGACAGACCTTTGTCATCGTAACCCACAACGAAATGTTTGCCAGCCGTGCGAACCGCGTCATCCATTTGCTGGACGGGGAAATCGAACGGGAAGAGAAAATCCGCATTCAGGAATAATACCATCAAAAACATGGACAGCCACTCAAGAACCGTTGATGAGATTGATGTCCAATATGTAAAGGGCGTCGGAGAAGCCCGCGCCCGCCTGCTCAACACCATTGGAATTTCCACTGTTCAGGATTTACTGAATCACATACCTCGCCGCTACCTGGACCGCAGCTCCATCCTGAAAATCAACCAGCTTAATAAAGAAGAAGTCACCACAGTGGTGGGCCGGATCGTCAACAGCGAAATTGTACGGTACGGTAAACGCCGTCTGATAACCACTATTTATGACGGCACCGGATTGTTGCAGGGAGTGTGGTTCTCCCAGTCGGATTTCTTCTCAAAAATTTTCAAGAAAGACCAGGAAGTCGCGTTCAGCGGCAAAGTTGGCTTTTACAGGGGTTGGCAGATGGTGCATCCTGATTTCGATATCATCGAGGAATCGCGGGAACAGTTGCACACCGGTCAGATCGTTCCACTCTACCCCAGCACCGAGCAGTTGCGCAAGCGGGGACTGAGTTCCTGGGGATTCAGGCGGATAATTCATTATGCATTGGAAAAATACGGGGAGCAAATTCCAGAGAATTTGCCCGAGAATCTTATTGATCGTTACAAACTGATGAGTCGCACTCAGGCATACCGCAAGGTCCATTTTCCGCAGAGCATGGATCAGTTGCACCAGCCGCTGCGCCGGCTTAAATACGAAGAGCTTTTTTACCTGGAGCTGCTTATGGCATTCCGGCACTACTTCCAGCGCTCGCCGGTGCAGGGAATCCGCATGACGACCAGCGGGGAGATTATCCGAAAAGTGTTGGAGGAATTACCTTTCGACCTCACTGGAGCGCAGCGACGTGTATTGCAGGATATTTATAATGATTTGAAAAGCGGGAAGCCGATGAACCGACTGCTGCAAGGCGACGTCGGTTCCGGCAAGACATTGGTCGCTCTGATTACCATTCTCATTGCCATTGAAAACGGCTACCAGGTAGCGCTCATGGCTCCTACCGAAATTCTGGCGGAGCAGCACTATTTCAATATTTTGGATATGCTTGACGCAATCCCGGTAAAAGTGGAGTTATTGACCGGTTCGCTGAAGAAGCGCGAAAAGGACAGGATCCACGCAGAATTATTAAACGGGAAGATTAACCTGGTGATCGGCACCCACGCACTGGTGCAGGAAGCGGTTGGATTTAAAAATCTCGGTCTGGTCATCATAGATGAGCAGCATCGTTTTGGTGTGTTGCAACGCGGTGAACTGGTAAAAAAGGGATGGCAACCGCACCTGCTGATAATGACCGCTACGCCCATCCCGCGCACGCTGGCGCTCACGCTATACGGCGACCTGGACACTTCAGTCATTGATGAGATGCCAAAAGGGCGCAAACCCATTACCACAGTCTGGCGCACTGAGAAGAAGCTGGGCGAAGTTTACGAATTCATCCGCCAGAAGGTATCGGAAGGAGACCAGGTTTACATCGTGTACCCGCTGGTTGAAGAATCGGAGAAAATTGATCTGAAGGCAGCAACAGAAAGCTACGAGCAACTGCAATCGAAAACCTTTCCGGAGTTCCGGCTGGCGTTGCTGCATGGCCGGATGCGCACCGAGGAAAAGGAAGCCGGGATGCGAAAATTCAAGACAGGGGATGTCCAGATTCTGGTAAGCACTACGGTTATCGAAGTAGGTGTGGATGTCCCTAATGCAGCTATTCTCCTGATCGAACATGCGGAAAGGTTTGGATTGAGCCAATTGCACCAACTGCGCGGGCGCGTGGGTCGGGGCAAAAAGAAATCGTATTGTATTCTGATCACACCGGTAAAAATCACCGATGTAGCGCAGGAAAGGATGTCGCTCATGGAAAAAACCAGCGACGGTTTTGTTATCGC
>CAZUZS010000024.1:59267-63713 GCA_964624795.1 uncultured Calditrichaceae bacterium | reverse complement strand
ATGCAGCCAGCTATTTACTTATATTTTAAATATTTCCCCTGGAGGTCAAAATGAAGATATCCAATATCCACTCAAAACAAATAAGCGGATTAATTGGAGAAAAATGTGAAAGAATTCTTGCATATCGACAATTTGACCTTCACCTACAAAAATGCTGTGGAGCCGTTATTTGATTTGGTTTCCCTTCAGCTACAGCAAGGCTGGACCGCCGTTGTGGGTGCCAACGGCAGCGGTAAAACCACTTTCCTGAAACTGCTTTGCGGCATCCTGCAGCCCGATTCCGGCACGGCTAATTTTTCCGGCATTGCTTACTATTGCGAGCAGCGTACCGATTTCATTCCTCCCGGGTTTGAAGAATTTATCGACTCAACCGACAAGAGAGCCTTTAAACTCAAAAAACAGACTGGCTATTCTGGATGACTAGATGGACCGCTGGGAAAAGCTCAGTCATGGGGAGCGCAAACGCTGCCAGATTGCGACCGCCTTATTTCTGAATCCATCCGTCCTGGCCATCGATGAACCGTCCAATCATCTGGATTCCGCATCGAAAGAAATCCTGCTGAACGCATTGGCACGCTACCGGGGCATTGGCATCCTGGTGAGTCACGACCGGCAATTGCTGGACAATCTTTGTCATCACACCCTGTTTGTGCGGGCAGAAGTGATGGATTTACGAAGCTGCAACTACAGTACTGCAGCGCTGGAACTGGAAAAAGAAACGCACGCGCAGCAGCACGATTATGAAGTGGCCAAACGGGAGGTGAAGAAACTCAAACGGCAGGTCGTCAAGCAAAAGGAAAAAGCGGGTCAGGCAGACAAGATGCGTTCCAAGCGCGGACTCGATCCCCGGGACCATGATGCAAAATCAAAAATTGATGGCGCGAGATTGACCGGCAAAGATGCGGTGGCCGGGCGGCTTTATAAACGGGTACAGAATCAATTGGAACGCAGGCAACAGAAGCAGGCGGAAATCGGTTTTACCAAATCAAGGAACCTGGGTATTTCTTTTAATGAACAAAAAGCGCGGATGCGGTTTCCCATAACGATCCAGCCTGATACACTTTCATTAAGCCAGGAAAAGGCGCTCCGCATTCCGGATTTGCTGATCCAGTACGGCGACAAGATCGGGATTATTTGCAATAACGGTACCGGTAAAAGCTCATTCATCAATTACCTGCTAAACCGGCTGAATATCCCGGCCGGGGAGATCATTTATATCCCGCAGGAGATACCGCAAGAACGATCAAAATCCGTCATCAGCCGCGTTTGGGAATATGACAATGAGAAGAAGGGATATATCATGACGCTGATCAGCCCGCTTGGCTCCAAAGCGGTGCATGTTCTGGAAACGACTATTCCCAGTCCCGGCGAAATCCGCATGCTGCTGCTGGCTGAAGGTATCATGCTGAACCCCAGCCTGATCATTATGGATGAACCAACTAACCACCTGGATTTGCCCTCCATGCAATGCGTCGAGCAGGCGTTAAATGAATGCAGCTGCACCCGGCTTTTGGTCAGCCACGATCTTGCATTTCTAAGAATATTGTTGATTTCTACTGGGCCTTTGAGTCCAAGCCGAATGGTAGTTACAGCATCGGTGTATACAATCTGTGAGCAAATATGATTGATTAGCGATTTTTTAATAGACTTTAAAAACAGGATTACCCACTTCGATTCCGGCAGTCTCTACAAATTATTTCAAATTATCAGGAGCAAGGTTTCCCGTGTACTTTACGGGTATCCCTCTGATGTCTCAGGTGTTGTTTTCTAAAGCTGCAATGCGCCTCAATCTTTCGCATCCTCCCCATCTTCCCCATTATCGTCTTTCTTTTTGGCAGATTTGTCATCCTCTTTCTTCTTTTTGCCCCCGATGCTCTTTCGGAATGCGTCCGAGCGTTTGGCGAAGGTGCGCAATTGGGCTTCAACCAATCCGTACAATGACCCTTTTGGGAATTTTGTATTCCTGTAACGGCTCCCGGCCTCCTGACCAGTCAGGATTTTTAATCCGTCCTCGATGGTATCAACTGCCCATATATGAAATTTACCGTCCTTCACTGCATCTATAATTTCATCTTTGAGCATAAGATTATCTTTATTACTACTGGGGATCATTACGCCCTGCTCCCCGGTGAGGCCCTTTTCTTTGCAAACCAGGTAGAATCCTTCAATCTTCTCGTTTACGCCGCCAATGGCCTGGACATCGCCGTTCTGGTTTACGGACCCGGTTACAGCAATGCCCTGCTTTATGGGCACATTGGCTAGGCTTGAAATAAGAGCGTAAAGCTCGGTGGAGGATGCGCTATCCCCATCAATCATTGAATAGCTTTGTTCAAAAGTCAGGCTTGCAGAAAATGAGAGAGGAATATACTCACCAAATTTGGAATTAAAAAAACCGGAAAGGATCATCAGTCCTTTATCGTGTATCTTACCGCTGAGCCGTGCTTTGCGTTCTATGTTTACCACGTTCTCATTTCCAATATAAGTTTTAGCGGTAATTTTGCTGGGGCGCCCGAAACTGTGGTCACCCATGGCATAAACAGCCAGTCCGTTAATCTGGCCGGTTCTTTTCCCCTTAATGTCGATTCGGTAAATGTCTCTCTTGTACATCTCATGTATTTTTTCCTCAACCAGACTGTGCCGGTATTCGAATTCCTTGATAGCTTTTTGAACATGTTTTGCCCGAACAACATGTTCATTGACTTTCCGGGCATAATGGTTGGCTTCCCGTATAATTCCCATCAAAGAACCGAAGCGCAAGCTGATCTTTTTCTGATCATCGACCAGCCGGTGACCATAATAGGCGACCTCCCTGACGCCTGTTCTGTGAAATGGCAGGAGGTTTTCCTCTTCGCATACCCGACGCACGAATTGGGCATATTTCAGAATGCTGTCCTCGTTTGAGCCGGTTTCGTAATCGAAATCGGCTCTAATTTTGAATATCTTGCTGAAATCCTGGTCGTAAGCCTGCAGCGAGTAGTAAACCTGGGACCAACCGATCAGAACTACTTTTAAATTGAGTGGGATTGCTTGTGGGCGCAATCCTGCGGGAGATAAAAAGCCATACAGCTCCGATACATCCTCAATACGGATTTCCCTGGTTTTGATGGCGCGTTTAAGCGAATCATAAACAAATGGATTTTTCAGCACGTGGGACGCATCCATCACGAGATAGCCGCCATTGGCGCGGTGCAGACTGCCGCTTTTAATCATGGTAAAATCTGTTACCTGCGCGCCCATGATCACCTGCTTCTCGATTCTCCCAAATAAATTATTGTAAGTGGGATTCGCCTCAAAAATTACCGGCGCGCCTTTTGTGTTGCTGTTATCCACGGCAACGTTGACCTCGTAGCGCTTGAAATGATTTGCGCCCTCCGGCCGGTTGTTTTCATTCTCAGCCTGTTTTCGGGTGTGGGTCAGGAATTCGCCGATATTGTCAATAACGTCTGCGCTCACCCTTTCCAGATATTTGATAATCGCAGCATAATCCCGGTAATCGGATTTTAGCTCATTTATATACCGGTTCACAATATAAGAAGCGATTTGTTCATTGAGATCGCGCACCTGCTGCTGTGAGTCCCGGTCCATTTTCATCAGTTCTCGCACTACCAGGTTTATTTTTTCCTGAATGGCCTCCAGTAGTTGGTTGATTTCCCCTTTTTCTTTGTCGTTCAGTTGCTCGTAATCTTCCGGAGTTAGTGGCTTATCGCCCCTCAAAATAATGGTCTGAAAACCTGAAGGCGTATTCTGAATTTGTACGCCTTTCGCCTTTGCTTCGGCATCCAATTCGGTAAGGATCTTTCTTTTTCGTTCATTGTTCTGTGTAACGATGGCCAGCTTCTGTTTTTCATAGTCTTCGCTTTCAAATGTGTCGGACATTTCCTTTTTTAATGACTTGATCAGCTCTTCCACATGTCTCTTGAATTCTTTTCCCTGGCCGGCGGGAAATTCAAGTGCATGCGGCGCATCAGAATCTTCAAAGTTATAAACGTACACCCAGTCGCTGGGAACGCTTTGATTCGAGGCAATTTTCTTCAATATATCATTTACTATGGTTGTGCGTCCTGTTCCGGACATGCCGGTTACAAAAACGTTATACCCGGAGTGCTCCATTTCCAGGGCCAATTCGATTGATTTTATTGCACGTTCCTGTCCGATTACGGTATTAAGGGGGTCGATTTCCGCTGTCGTCTCGAAGGGGAACATGGTCAGACCGATTGTTTTGCGAAGCTCGGAGGATTTAAGTTCGGAAATTGCCATAAGGGATTCCTTTTCGGGTTTTTCGAAAAATATAAACAGGATAAATGTGAATCAATTATTTTTTTGTTTTAATAACGGGACCGCGCTATCTCGCAACCGGTTTGGTTTGGCAAGCTGCTGTTTGCCTGCAGCCACATCCGGCAGATCAATTCCCGTCCAGTATCTTGCGAATTTTCTCCAGCAATTCGC
>CAZUZS010000024.1:49916-59167 GCA_964624795.1 uncultured Calditrichaceae bacterium | reverse complement strand
CATCCGGCAGATCAATTCCCGTCCAGTATCTTGCGAATTTTCTCCAGCAATTCGCCCGGCGAAAAAGGCTTTTGGATAAATTGTGTTCCCGGCTCCAGGACGCCGTGATGAAGAATGGCATCATCCGTATAGCCGGACATGAATAGCGTTTTTATGAAATCATTATTTTCGGATAACCGGTCAACGAGTTCTCGACCATTCATAAGCGGCATTATCACATCAGTTAGAACAAGGTCAATTGTATTGTTACTATTTTGGTAAATGCGCAGGGCTGTTTTGCCATTCCGGGCTTCCAGAACTGTATAACCATGCTTTCGCAGGGTTTCGCACACAAGACTTCTGACTTCCTCTTCATCCTCTGCAACAAGAATGGTTTCACTTCCGCCGAGATTATCTTGAGGAGTTTGTGGCTCCAGCATGGTTTCGATTTTTTGTTCCACGCTGGGGAGATAGACCATGAAAGTCGACCCTCGATTTGGTTCGCTTTCGAGATAAATATAGCCATTGCTTTGTTTCACAATTCCATATATTGTCGAAAGGCCCAAACCGGTACCCTTGCCTTTCTCTTTGGTTGTAAAAAAAGGCTCGAAAATCTGGCTCTGCGCTTTTTTATCGATGCCGATTCCGGTGTCACTGATCGAAAGCACGATATAGTTGCCCTTGCTAATTTCCGGCTTGTTTGGAAGGTTGTTCTCTTCAAAAGCAGCATGTTTGGTTTCGATAGTAATTCTTCCGCCGCTGGGCATTGCATCCCGCGAATTTACCACCAGGTTCATGATTACCTGCTCCATTTGCCCGGGATCAACCTTTATTTTGCAAGGAGTGTGAGCCAGTTTGGCAATAAATTCAATATCCTCGCCAATTAGGGGTCTTAACAGTTTCTCGGATTCCTTGATCAACTCATTTAGATCGATCACCCTTGCCTGCATTATTTGTTTCCGGCTAAAAGCCAGCAACTGCCTGGTAAGCAACTCCGCTCTTTCCGTCGCGCGGGTAACCTGTTTTATGCTCTTGTGGAAGGTATCTTTCTCGTCTATGCGTGACAGCATTAGTTCACTATAGCCCCTTATAATGGTCAGAATATTGTTAAAATCATGAGCGACCCCACCTGCCAGCCGTCCGATCGCTTCCATTTTCTGCGCCTGAAGCAGTTGTTTTTCCAATCTCTTCCGTTCGGTAATATCCCTGATAATACCCTGCGTCGCCACTCCATCTTTATATTCTATGTAAGAAACAGCCGCCTCCACCTCGATCTCTTTGCCATTTTTGGAGATTGCTGTGAATTCATATTTGGATTCCAGGTCTTCTCCATTCGCCAGCCTCTCCGCACGCTCTTCGAGATAGGGCTTGCTCTTTTCGGAAACCAGATCAAGGAAATCAAATCCGGATTTGTTCATATCCTCCAATTTTACACCGAACATTTCCTGGAACTTCTTGTTAACAATTTCAAACTTTCTGTTATACAGCAGATAAATCGCATCGCCGGAGTGCTCGATGAGATTGCGGTATTTCTGTTCGCTCTCGATCAATGCTTTTTCCGCCTGCTTCTGTTCGGTAATGTCTTCGATTATGCCCTGAACACCGGTAAGTTTTCCGGATGCACCAAACATTGGGTCCAGGTAAAGCCGGCAGATTGACTTTTTGCCCCATTTCGAGAGATAAGGGAATTCACCTTTAACAGACTTCCCGGTATGAATGCACTTTATAGCGGCATCTGAAATCCCTGCTTTCTGCAAAAGGGGAAACTGCAGCAAGTTTATTTTTTTTGTCTCCTCAATCGAAGGA
Organism: uncultured Calditrichaceae bacterium; assembly: GCA_964624795.1. Lineage (GTDB taxonomy): Bacteria > Calditrichota > Calditrichia > RBG-13-44-9 > RBG-13-44-9 > CAZUZS01. Next base: position 57,382 of record CAZUZS010000024.1, on the reverse strand, counting down.
GAACCCACAATGTTCAGGACCGAAGAGTTGAGAATCGTAATATTTCCCTTTGTATCGATTGAAAATATGCCCAACGGCGACCGATTCACCAGCATTCGGTATTTTTCTTCACTCTCTTTCAGGTATTGCTCAGCTTTCTTGCGGTCCGTGATATCGCGTACAATGGCCAGAATGAGCATTTCCCCGGCAAGCTCCATCTTATTCAGACTGACCTCTACATTAAATAGTGTGCCGTCAAACCGGCAGTGAAGCCATTCGAAAAATTGCGGTTCTCCTCTGAATGCCGCCTCTATTTTTTCCTTTGCTTTTTCCTTAGAATTCCGTCCGTCCAGCTGTCTTGGCGGCGAAAAACGATAGGGCGGTTGTTGAAGGATCTCTTCCCGGCTGCAGCCGAATATCTCTAGGGTTTTCGGATTGCAGTCGACGAAGCGGTCTCCCCGCATCAGGAAAATGGCATCATTTGCCAAATTGAAAAGCGAGCGGTAGCGGATTTCACTTTCTCGCAACGCTTCTTCCGCCAACTTGCGTTCGGTAATATCCCGCAGCGTCACAAGATTAACCGGTGTTCGCCGATATTTAATCCTGGTGACAAGTGCTTCAACCCACTTTTCCTGCCCGTGTCCGGAATATATTTTATATTCGGCGGCAAGGCTTCCCTGTTTTGTTTTCATAAGATTGAGATGCCTCAATACGGAATCTTTAAAATCCGGTACCACAAAGTCGGCTACATTTAAGCTGCTTGCTACTTGGCGAATTTTTGTCCCAATGAGGTGGACCGAAGCTTTATTGGCGAAAAGAATGACACCTTCTCCATCCAGGACCAGCGTAGCATCCAGCATATTATCTACCAGCAACTGGGAGAGCGACTCATCCCCGCCGAATCTTTTTTCAGAATTCCCGGATGGTCGTGATGTTGAGCCGGCTTTTTCCAATTGCTTCCGTAAGGCCCTGAGCTCAACTATCAACTGCCGCTTTGTTTTAGCTTCGTCTCTCATCTTCTTTCCGGCCTTAAGATGGTTACATTAGATCAACCAATTCCAATTTCTCTTTTTCAATGAATGCCAGGCACACCTAATATCGGAACTTCTATTATTCTACTATGAAATTTAATCTTTGAACTATCGGCATTTTGCCTACAAATGTAAACATAAACGCTGGACTCCTTCTATTTTAGAACGACAACATGAGATTCCTACAACAATCAATATAATATCCGACTTTATAAGCGAAAAACTTTGTTCTGATAAAAGAAAAATAGCTAAAGAATTTGGCCCGGATTGTGGCGTGACAATGCGTTAAGCCAACGGGATAGATAAGGGGTTTTAAAAATGTAATCTCGAAACAAAATGGGAACGGTAAAATCTCCTGATTGTGGATAAAAACTGCTATTGATATGTCTCGTGGAATTGCAGTTTTACGGCATAAAATTCCGGCTCTGATCCGGATTCAAATGTAGAAAGCATTTTCGTAATGGCGAACGACGTATTTATTTGGTGTTCCGTCGACGATGACAACATCAAACCGGTTGGAGTCGTTGGTAAGCTGAGATTCGGCGGCTCTTTGCAGGAAAAGGGACGCCAGTTTGTAAAGGCGCCTTTTCTTCGAGTCGGTGATACGCAGTTCCGGCGGACCAAAAATTTCGGTGGAGCCGCTTTTTACCTCCACAAACACCAGGCAGTTCTTGTCCATTGCAACGATATCGATATCGCCCCGCTCGCAGCGCCAGTTTCGGTGGAGTATGTTGAATCCCTTTTTGCGCAGAAACTGCTCTGCAATATCTTCTCCCCAATTTCCTTTTTCGGTTTTACTTTTGGGCATGAGAAACTCATAGTTTTATTCTTTGGCAGGTCTGCTACTTGCCAACATTCAATTGCATTTTGAAAGCCTGGATTGTGTTCCGGAGCAGCATGGCAATTGTCATTGGACCTACGCCGCCTGGGACCGGCGTGATTGCCGAGGCCTTCTCCGCAACTTCGTCGAAAGCCACATCGCCGACCACCCGGTAGCCCTTTTCGTTGTCCGCTTCAACCCGGTTCGTCCCCACATCGATCACCGCCACGCCTTCTTTTACCATATCGCCTTTCACAATCTCCGGCCTGCCAACAGCAGCGATCAGAATGTCTGCCTCCCGGGTAAACCGTGAAATATCTTCTGCTGCGGAATGCACAAGCGTTACTATTGCGTTTGCCCGCGGATTCTTTTGGGCCAACATCATGGCCAGCGGTTTGCCGACAATATTGCTGCGGCCCAGAATAACAACATGTTTGCCGCTGAGTTCGATTCCGGACTGCCAGAGCAGCTCCACAATGCCCGCCGGTGTGGCGGGAAGGAATACCGGTTGCCCAATCATCAAACGCCCGGTGTTGTAGGGGTGAAAGCAGTCTACATCTTTCAGTGGATTCACAGATTCAATTATCATTTGCGTATCGATATGCGCAGGAAGTGGTAGCTGTACCAGCAGCCCGTGAAACGCCGGATCCTGATTATATTCTTCGATCTTTTGAAGCAATGCTGCCTGGGAAATATCTGCGGGTAAATTGTCTGTGATGGAATGCATCCCGGCTGCAGCGCAGGCTTTATTTTTCATGCGAACGTATGATTGGGAAGCCGGATCTTCCCCGACCAGGATTACTGCCAGCCCCGGGGTTTTCCCATTTGTGTTTAATTCTGTGACTTCCCGTTTTACACCTTCCCGAATTTCTGCCGCAATGGATTTTCCATCAATTATTACGGGCATCGGCATCGAACTCCTTCTTGCTAAAGTTTAACCGGGTCAACTGTTCCGCATTGCCGGTCATCTCATTAATCCGCACCACCACGCCGTTAAAGCGGAGGTTCTCACGGGCGGTTGCATAATAAATATGTGTCTGAAGAATAAACCGGTCAATTGCCTTCTGCTTGTCCATACCAATGACCGAGTCAAACGGCCCGCACATACCGGCATCGGTGATGTAAGCCGTGCCCTTTGGCAAAATTCTCTCATCCGCGGTTTGGACATGAGTGTGAGTACCGATTACCGCCGACACTTTTCCATCGAGGAACCATCCCAGTGCTTGCTTTTCGGCTGTGGCCTCGGCATGGAAATCAACAAAGATGATAGGGGTTTCGGAGCGCAGACGGCGTATCTCCTTCTCTCCGGTGGTGAAAGGACAATTTATAGTGTACATAAAACTGCGGCCTTGCAGGTTCAGTACAGCTACCTTCTTGCCATTTGGAGCCGTAATTATTGTGGAACCCACGCCAACATTTCCCTCGGGGTAATTCAGCGGCCGCAGCAGGTAACCTGCATACTGGATTAAAACATCTCTTTTTCTGACCTCCCAAATATGATTTCCGGAAGTCATACAGTGAACGCCGGCCTCCTTTAGCCGCTCAACCTGGCGTGGAATAATACCTTTGCCCTTATCCGCGTTTTCTACATTTGCAATTGTGAAGTCAATCTGGTATCGGAGCCGAAGGCGGGGCAAAATGTCGGTGATAATCTCGAGAATATCTTCTCCCACGATGTCTGCAATAAATAAGATATTCATTTAAAATCCGGATTCCTTCCTGTATCTGATGACCGCATGCCCGGTCATATTTTTTAAAGATTGGCATAACGTGTCCCGGGAAAGCAAATTTAAATCCTGGTCGCAAAGCTCCCGGAGCCAATGTAAATATTCTTAATATCGGGTATTGCCCGAATTTTGTCCGCGCCGCCAGCGATCCAGGCGGTCTGCAAACTGCCTACGTGGCAAAATCGTGAGCGCGGTATTCACGGATCACAGTGACCTTGATCTGGCCGGGAAATTCCGAGTTTTCCTGGATTTTCTTTGCAATATCCCGTGCCAGATCCTTTGCGTGGTTATCATCCACAACATCGCAATTCACGATAATCCGAACTTCGCGGCCTGCCTGAATAGCGTGTACCTTCTGAATCCCGTTAAACTGCGCGGCGATATCTTCCAATTCCCGCATTCTCTTAATAAAGCTTTCCAGGGATTCTCTTCGCGCACCCGGGCGGCTTCCGGAAATGGTATCGGCAGCGGCCACCAGAACGGTGTAGGGCGATATTGCCTGCGCTTCCGAGTGGTGAAATTCTACTGCATTGACCACTTTTGGATTTTCATTGTGCTTTTTCAACAGATCGGCCCCAAGTTTGGTGTGGTCAATGTCGCTGTGGTGGTCGATTGCCTTTCCGATATCGTGAAGCAGGCCGGATCTTTTGGCGATTTTGGGATCCAAACCCAGTTCAGTTGCCATCACACCCGCCAGGTAGGCGACTTCCAGGCTGTGGTTCAGGACGTTTTGGCCGTACGCAGTGAGATACTTGAGTTTGCCAATCAACTCGATTAACTCGTCCGCCAAACCATGAACGCCGGCATCCAGCATGGCTTGCTCGCCGATATCCCGGAATGATGCCTTTACCTCAGCTTCCGTTTTCTCCACAACTTCTTCGATGCGGGCCGGATGAATTCTACCGTCCAGAATAAGTTTTTCCAGCGCAATTTTGGCTATTTCCCGCCGGAAACTATTATACGATGAGAGGATCACGACTTCGGGCGTGTCGTCAATAATCACATCCACACCGGTAGCCATTTCAAAGGCGCGTATATTACGTCCTTCCCGCCCGATAATACGACCCTTCATATCGTCGTTGGGAAGGGTGACAACCGAAACTGTCGCTTCCGCAGACTGCTCGGCTGCAGTTTGCTGAATTGCGGAAACCACGATCTCCATCGCCTTTCGGTTTGCCTCCAACTTCGCCTTATCCAAAATGGTGTTTACCAGCTTATTCCCTTCTTCCTGCGCCTCTTTTTCAATATCCCTTAGCAACAACTGGCGCGCCTCGTCGCGGGTCAGGCCGGACACTTCTTCCAGCTTATGAATCTGCTCTGCAACCAATTCATTCAAGTCCCTGGTTTTTTGCTGGACATACTTCTCCTTGTCCATCACCTGCTTTTCCAGTATCTTGACGTCTTTTTCTTTCTTTTCTATGATTTCTGCTTTGCGGTCAATCTCTAACTCTTTCTGATCTAATCGACGTTCTTCCCGGCTTAAGTGCTCCCTTTTGGCCTCCGTCTCTTGTTCCAGACGCTGTTTATGGTCAAAGAGTTCTTCCTGAACTTCAATAAGTTTTTCCTTTTTGAGAGATTCCACTTCCGACCGGGCGTCTTCCAGGAGGTTTTTTGCCTCGTCCTTCGCCCTCGAGACTTTATTTTCTGTCGAAATTTTCAAAAACAGCCAAAGACTTACCGAACCGGCCGCCAAACCTATGACAATGCCCAAAATCCATTCCATCAGTTAATATCCTCCATTTCGCTCAAATGGCAGCGACTTTGTGGTACGGTTGGTTTATTTATTCTTTCCTATGAATTTTATACAAATTAAAAATCCCTGAACCGCAAAGGCGGATTTGGAAAAGAACCGTGTGAACACGGTGGGTACTTGCCTAAGCGGATCATGCTTCCTCATTTTTCGGAGGCCTGCATTAGACGCCCAGAGTCAAGTTCCCTATTCGCTAATGTTGGTTCTTCCCAAATACAACACCCTATACGATCCAGGGATTATTTTAACAAATCGGAATATTGATTTAGATAGTTATCTAAATTCTCCGTTATTTCTTCACTCGTTATTTCTATATCGTTTATTAACTGGTCGTGCTTGCGTTTCAGACGGAAAAGCTCATCAGCTATATTTAAAGCAGTCAAAACTGCAATCTTTATCTGCGATTTCACCTGCGAACCGGCTCCTAACTTCTTCATTTTTTGATCAATATAAGCAGCCAATTCCTGAATATATTGGGGGTCGGCATCCGATTTCAGGGCATATTCGAGGCCCCCAATGTTCACCATGATTGAATTCTTCTCCATCTGTCACTCATAAATTATATAGAAACCTGATATAAATAAAAAATTACTCAGTCCGTTTTTCTTAATGTAATTGCTCTAACTTGACTTCCAGGCGTTCAATTTTGGTTCTAATAGTTTTTTCCCTCTCCTTCAATGTTTTATTTTCACTTTTCAACCTTTTAACCTCTTCCTCCAATTCCATGTTTCTTAAGGTTCCGCTATCCCCCGACAGCTTTTGCTCTAATTCCACAATTTGGCTTTGAAGCCGCGAATTATGTTCGTTCAACTTATTAAAAATCACGGTCAATTTCTTTACACGTTCCACCATCGCAAAAAAATTGTCGATACTGTTCCTATCCTCCATCTCTGCTTCTACGCCCTTAGTTTTGCATCATAGGTTTCAGAAACTGCATTCAATATTTTTGCCATCGACTTCGAAACGGTTTCCTCAGTTAAGGTTCCTTCGAGAGACTGAAAGATGAGTCGAAAAGCAACACTCTTTTTCTCCGGCGGAATCTGTTTACCACGGTAAATATCGAAAATTTCAACATTGGTAAGCAGCTTGCCGCCTTTTTGCCGGATGACATCCACCAGCTTGCCGATCTCCAACTCCTCGTCCACGACCAGAGCCAAATCCCGGTCCACCCACGGGAAACGCGGAACCGGAGAATAGGTTCTGGCAGTTTGGCAATGTTTAAACAATCTATCTACGGAAATTTCGCCAACCATAACCGCATCCTCAATCTCGAAAAATGCGGCAATACTACTGCTTAACTCCCCAATAAATCCAACTTCCATTTTGCCGGTACTTATCGCCAGCCCTTCACCTTCTATTGCGTTGTCAGAATAAGAAATTAATTGCCAGTTGTCAAGCGAAATTTTGTGCAATAGCGTTTCGACAATTCCCTTAATGTCATAAAAATCATTATCTTGGTGCGTGGAATACCACAGATCGCCATCTCGTTTTCCGCACATGGCAATCCCCAATTTTATCTCCTCGGCCGGGAGCTCGCCAGCCTTTTCAGGTGGGGTAAAAACCCGGTTGATCTCGAACATTCTCATGTCTCGCATCTGGCGATTGAGATTATATTGAATGATATTGGCCAGGCTGGGCAGAAGGGAGTTGCGGAGCGCATCCATGTCTTTCGAGATTGGGTTTAATATCGGGTAGAGTTTTCCCCCGGTGATTTTTTCCCACGATTCCCCGTTTACCATACTCGGCGCAATAATTTCCTGCAATCCCATTCCGGTTAGGATATCTTTGACTTTGTCGATAAACAGGTCGAATTCATTTCGGATATAACTGTATTCGATGGTTAATTGCTGGTGCGATTCAATATTCTCCAATCCGTAAAGGCGCGCAACTTCTTCCGCCAGATCTGCCACCCGCTCCAGGTCAGGCCGGAAGGTTGGCACTATCACCGAGTCGTTCTCTACCTTTAAATCGATACTGCTTAGGAGATCAGCCATGGCTTCCGTCGTCAAATCCGTCCCCAGGAGGTTGTTGATCTTATCGGTTTTCAGTGGAATTTCGCGAGGTGAAATGGGTTTGGGGTGAACATCTACAATACCGCTGTAATTTTCTCCCTGGCAAATTTCCGCCATCATCCTGGCGGCGCGGTCCAGGGCATAAAC
>CAZUZS010000024.1:36505-49816 GCA_964624795.1 uncultured Calditrichaceae bacterium | reverse complement strand
TCTACCAGGTCATAATCGAAGGCATGGAGCGGATGGCCTGTTTCCATCATCACATAGTTTGTCACATCAACCACGTTATTGATCGATCTTACACCAACCGCTTCCAGTCGTCTCACAAGCCAGGTGGGCGATTCTCCCACCTTGATGTTGCGAATCACGCGTGCGGAGTACCGCGGGCAGCCCTCCGGATTTTCAATTTCGATTTTGACCTGCCCGTCGGCCGGTTCGGCAATTTCCATTAGGGAAACATCCGGCTTCACGATGTGCTGATCCAGGATGGCGCCAACCTCCCGCGCCACACCGATGTGGCTCAGGCAGTCGGGGCGGTTCGGCGTAATGGCAATATCCAAAATGTAGTCGGTTTGGAAGTCAAGCGCTTCATCAATCGGGACACCAAGCGGCAGGTTTTCCGGCAAGATCCAGATGCCGTCGGAGTGGTCGGCCAAGCCCAGCTCCTGTTCGGAGCAGATCATTCCCTCGGATGCCACGCCCCGGATTTTCGCTTTGCGAATTTTTAATCCATTGGGAAGCGAAGCGCCCACTTTGGCTACAGGCACAACCTGGTCGGTTGCCACATTTGGCGCGCCACAAACAATCGACAATTCCTGAATACCCAGGTCGACCCGGCAGACGTGCAATTTATCAGCATCGGGGTGCGGGTCGCAGGATAAAACCCGGCCAATTACCACCTCCGGGAGTGCCAGACTTTTTTCGGCCACTTCTTCAACTTCCAACCCTGCCAGCGACAGGCGGTCGGCCAGCTCACGCGCCGGCATGTTTAAATCCAGGTAATCTTTCAGCCAGTTATATGAAATTTTCATTTATAAGCCTTCATTTCTTAGGGCAGCAGGTTTTATTACTTATTTTTGATGACCCAAAATTCGGCGGACATTTTCAAGGACCGTTTAAAACTGGGACAGGAAGCGGAAATCGTTCTCGAAGAAAATCCGGATATCATCAATCGAGTAACGCAGCATGGCAATCCGGTCAATCCCCATCCCGAATGCATATCCGGTGTAAATTTCAGGGTCGTAATCGACCGCCATGAAAACGTTGGGATCCACCATTCCGGCGCCCGAAATTTCTATCCAGCCGGTGTATTTGCAGACCTTGCATCCTTTACCCCGGCAGAAAATGCAGTTGAAATCATATTCCATGCTCGGCTCGGTAAACGGGAAAAAGCTGGGACGGAAACGCACGTGAATATCTTCCCCGAACATATATTTCGCGAATTCCGCAATCACCGCCTTTAGGTCGGCGAAACTAATTCCTTTGTCCACACAGAGCCCTTCCACCTGGTGGAAAAAAGGGGAGTGGCTGGCATCGGGCGTGTCGCGGCGGTAAACCCGGCCCGGCGCGATAATGCGCACCGGCGGTTGCTGGTTCTGCATGGTTCGAATTTGCACAGGCGAGGTGTGTGTGCGCAAAACGATATCGTCGGTGATGTAAAGCGTGTCCTGCATATCCCGCGCCGGGTGATTCTTCGGAATATTGAGCGCCTCGAAATTGTAGAAATCGGTTTCAACCTCCGGTCCGTCCGCCACCGAAAAGCCAAGTCCCAGGAAGAAGCGTTTTATATCATCCAGGGTCTGGGTCAGCGGGTGTTTTCTTCCAATGTAAGGCATGCGTCCCGGCAGGGTGGTATCGAGCTTCTGCGTTTTCTTGCGAGCTGCGAATTTGGGTTTCAATTCTTTAAGCTGCGAATCGATGTAGTCCCGGATTTCATTTACGTGTTTCCCGATCACCGGGCGGGTTTGGGGATCGGCATCTTTCAGCAGTTGAAAAAGCCCCTGCACTGCTCCTTTTTTCCCCAGGTATTTTACCCGCAGGGCCTCGAAATCGTGCTCGCTCTTAATATTTTTGATGTCGTTCAGGAAGCTCTTCCTGATTTCGGAAATTTGATTTTCAATTTGGCTGCTCATTTCGAACCTCTCGTCCCGAATCGTTTTCCGTTCTCATTGCACTTAACCGGCATTTGAATTTAAAAAAATAGGAATTGAACGAAACATCCAATTCCTAAAATTGAAAACCGGTTGAAGTTCGTTTATGCTGTAACTTGCTGGACCAGTGTTTCGAATGCTTTTGGTTCATGCATTGCCAGATGTGCCAGCGCTTTTCGATCCAATTGAATTTCGTTTTTCTGAAGCTCGTGAATAAAGCGTGAGTAAGAGATTCCGTTTTCCCGGCAGGCGGCATTGATACGGGCAATCCATAAGCCGCGAAAATGACGTTTTTTTTGCCGGCGGTCGCGGTAAGCGTACTGTAAGCCTTTCTCAATCTGGTCCTTTGCGGTGGCGTATAATTTCCCCCGCGAAAGACGGTAACCCCTTGTCATCTTCAGCAGTTTTTTATGTCTGGCTTTTGCTGCAACATTGTTTTTTGCTCTCGGCATTTTATCCTCCGAAAATTATTATTCGAGTATCATTTTATGGGCGCGCGTTGCATCAACCGGATGCAGATAGGCCTTCTTGCGCAATTTGCGTTTCCGCTTCGTTGTTTTGCTCGTCAGAATGTGGCTTTTGTATGCACGGCGTGATTTAATTTTTCCCGAGGCGGTGATCTTGAATCGTTTCTTGGCGCCTCTGTTCGATTTCATCTTAGGCATTTTATCAATCCTCTCTCATTTATTTTCTAAAAGCATCAGCTCTTCGCGGTTAACAGCATTACCATCCGGCGGCCTTCCATTTGCGGCGCAGATTCAGGTTTCGCAACATCATCCAATATTTCCTGCACACGTTCCATCAATTCCCGGCCAAAATCCTGGTATGCCATCTCCCGCCCCCTGAAAATGATTGTCACTTTGACCTTGTTCTTTTGTTCAAGGAATTTTCGGGCATGTTTCATTTTCGTCTCAAGGTCGTGATCATCGGTTCGGGGCCGCAGCCGTATCTCTTTAACCGTAATCGTATGTTGTTTTTTCTTGCTTACCTTTTCTTTCTTGCTTTGCTCGTACTTGTATTTACCGAAATCCATTATCCGGCAGACGGGCGGACTGGCATTTGGTGCAACTTCGACCAAATCAAGGCTGCTTCGTTGAGCCATGTCCAGTGCTTCGCGGGTGGAAACAATCCCTGCCTGGTCTCCCTCAGCCGTAATTAGGCGAACTTTTGGGACACGAATCTGGTCGTTTATCCGCACATTTTTTTCTTTGCTGATATGTACCTCCGATAAATTAGTGGTCTTTAATCTTTATTATTGATCTCTTCCCTCATCTGCTGGATGAGAGCCTGAACTTTCATTTTACCCAAGTCTCCGGTGCCTTTCCGACGCACGGAAATCTCCTGGCCATCCACTTCCTGGTCTCCCACAATTACCATGTAAGGAATTTTGTTTACTTCTGCCTCGCGAATCTTATAACCGACCTTTTCATTGCGGTTATCCATCTCCACCCGCAGTCCGGCCTGCCGTAATTGTTCAAAAACCTCTTTCCCATACGCATGGTGCCGCTCTGCGATGGGGATTATTTTTGCCTGAACGGGCGCCAGCCACAACGGAAAAGCGCCGGCATAATGTTCAATGAGGATGCCGAAGAATCGTTCCACCGATCCCATCAACGCACGGTGGATCATAATTGGCTGATGCGGCTGACCGTCTTCCGCCATAAACTCCATCTGGAAACGTTCCGGATTGTTGAAATCTACCTGGATGGTTGAACACTGCCAGGAGCGCCCGAGCGAATCCTTGATCTTGATATCGATCTTAGGTCCATAAAACACACCTTCCCCGGGATCAATTTCGTAGGAGAAACCGCTGTCATCCAGCGCCTTTTTCAGCGATGCAGTTGCCTTGTCCCAGCTTTCCACACTGCCTACAAACTTTTCCGGGCGGGTGGACAAAAAGATTTCATATTCCTTAAATCCGAAAGTGTTTAAGATGAAAAGCGTAAAATTCAGAACTTTTCCAATCTCTTCGTCTAACTGCTCGGGCGTGCAGAAGAGGTGTGAATCGTCCTGCGTAAAACCCCGCACCCGCATTAATCCGTGCAATACGCCAGAGCGCTCGTAGCGGTAAACGGTGCCCAGCTCAAATAAGCGAATAGGCAGGTCGCGGTAGCTGCGAAGCTGCGATTTATAAATGGCGATGTGAAACGGGCAGTTCATCGGTTTTACCTGGTAATTTACCTCGTCCACATCCATCGGTGAAAACATATTCTCGCGGTAGAAGCCGGTGTGGCCGCTGGTATCCCACAAATCTAATTTGGCGATATGCGGTGTGTAGACTAGCTCATAGCCGTTGCGGTAGTGTTCCTCAATCGTGAACTCTTCCATAATCCGCCGTATTCGGGCGCCTTTTGGATGCCACAGGATGAGACCGTTGCCGATGCTTTCCTGAATGCTGAACAGATCCAGCTCCCGCCCCAGTTTACGGTGATCCCGCTTGCGGGCTTCTTCCAGGCGGTGCAAATGTTCTTCCAGCATTTTTCGCTTGGGGTAGGAGGTTGCATACAGGCGCTGGAGCATCTTGTTATGCTCATCGCCCCGCCAATAGGCTCCCGCAACATTAAGCAGCTTGAAATTTTTCCCGATCTGGCCGGTGGAAGGCAGGTGCGGCCCGCGGCACAGGTCTGTGAAATCCGCTTGCGAATAGGTGGAAATATCTTCTTCCAGTTCGGCAATCAGGTCGAGCTTCAGGTCTTCGTGTTTCTTTTTGAACAACTCTTTTGCTTGTTCCTTTTCAATTTCCTGCCGGACGATAGGGTCGTTTTCATCGACGATTTTTGCCATTTCCGCTTCAATCTGCTCAAAATCTTCCGGTGTGATCGGTCGATCCAACTCGATATCGTAATAAAAACCGTCGTCGATAGGCGGGCCGATGCCCAGCTTGGCTTCCGGGAACAATCGCTTCACGGCGTGTGCCATCAGGTGGGCGGAGCTGTGCCAGAAAACGTAACGGCCTTCTTTGTCGTCGAATGTCAGGATTTTAATTTCAGCATCGTCCTTCAGCGGTTCCGGCAAACTTTTGATTTCGCCGTTCACCAGGATGCCGGTAGCTTCCTTTTTCAAGCGCTGCGGCATTTCTTCGAGGATTTGCAGGCCCGTTACGCCGGCATCGTACTCCCTGATTTTGCCATCCGGAAATTTTATATGAATTCTATTTTTCATCATTCATCGAATCATTTTTTTATATTAAGCAAAGCCACGAACCGCTGATTCGTGGCCTGTTTGGTGGGGCGGGCCAGAATCGAACTGACGACCTCTACGATGTCAACGTAGCGCTCTAACCTACTGAGCTACCGCCCCTAACCACGTTAAAATGCCGAAAAATTTAATATTTACCATATAGTAATGCAAGGGAAAATTTATTGTATTCCCGGCTCTGGAATAGCAGTTTTGCGTAGAAAAATCTGCAGAGAACTCAGCTCTCAATGCGAAAATCTATTTTTTTGCTCCGGAGGCGGAAACAAAAGAATCGCAGCGTCCGTCGCATTTACGCCAACTCCGGAAATCGCTGACATTTACTCCTTAAAAATCTGTTTGAAGAAATCCTGCATTGCCTTCCAGGCGCTTTTTTCAGCTTTTTCGTTGTACGCGGCGCCGCGGGACTTGTCGTTTCCCGCCGCGGGATTCGTAAATGCATGTACCGCGCCGCCGTAAATATTGATCTCCCAGTCCACCCCGGCATTTTGCATCTCTTTCCAGAAGGCGACAACGTTTTCTTTGGTCACATTCGGATCATCGCCGCCATGCAGCACCAGAACTGGGCCCTTTATGTTTTTTGCATCTTCAGGATTAGGTGTGGTGAGGCCGCCGTGAAAACTGACAACCCCCGCCAGATCGGCGCCGCTGCGCGCCAGTTCCAGTGCCGTGCTACCGCCAAAACAAAAACCGATGGCTGCTATTCGCCTTCGGTCAGTCAACCGGTTCTTGACCAAAACTTCCAGGCCGGTAGCCGCGCGCCGGCGCATCAATTGCCGATCGGCGTAGAGCTCGCTGGCATAAGTCCGCGCCTCCTGCGGATTGTCTGCAACTTTGCCTTTGCCATACATATCCAGCGCAAATGCCACATAGCCCATGGCCGCTAGCTGTTTGGCACGCTTGCGGGCGTAATCATTCAGCCCCCACCATTCATGGACTACCAGCACTCCCGGTCTGGTTCCATTTTGCGAGGAGTTGTAGGCCAAAAAGCCCTCCAACACAGTATCTCCGTCGCGATATTCGACCGTTTCCGTATGGATATCCTCCTGGGCATGAAGCATATTTGCAATGCCCAACATGGTTAAAAATAGCATTTTCATTTTCAATTCCTCCCCGTTTGAATAATATTATTCCAACAGGCGCCCGGAAATGTTCCGACCAGTGGCCCTGTAATTCCAGTTTTTCGAATTCATTGTGAGTTTTGTAAATTCGGACTGACCGGCTCCTTGATTCTACCTGACCAGCAGCATTTTGCGTGAAACCGCCTCGTCATTCGCTTGCACGCGATAAATGTAAATACCGGATGATACTTCACGATTATTTTCATCCCGCCCGTTCCACCGGATTGTATGCGCGCCCGGAGAAAACAGGGTGTCTTTGAGCTTGACAATTCGATTACCACGGACATCAAAAATAGATATCTCCACGCGCTGCGATTCGGTTAATTCGAGAACAATGGTGGTGCCGGAGTTGAACGGATTAGGGTAGTTGGATATTAGCGTAAAACTTGATGGCGGAGTTGTGGAAGTTCCCGTACCGGTAGCCGTTGATCCGAATCGGTAAATATTGCCATCGAAAGAGCAGAAGTAGAGCTCGTTTTGGAGATCGACCCCGAACGAGGAAATCGAAGGCGCGTTTGTCATTAAAACTGTGTTCGTTGGAGGATTAACACCGTCATATTCCAGTGCCCAGATGTGGCCGCTGCTGTAATCTGCATAAACATATTTCCCAAATAATTCCTGAACAGTAGAGCCACGATAGACAAATCCGCCGGTAATCGCCACACCGCCACTGCTGTTGTGGGCATATTCCCACACCGGCAGGGTGAGGCCGGTCGTGTCGCAGGACGGGCTGGAATAACAATGAAATCCTTCCATGATATTCCAGCCGTAATTTCTCCCCTTTTTGATGATATCGATTTCTTCCCACGCGCTCTGCCCCACGTCGCCGCACCACAGGCGTTGATTGGCTAAATCCCAACTAAAGCGCCATGGATTGCGCAGGCCGTAAGCGTAAATCTCCTCTCGATATCCCAGCGCATTGCCGGCAAACGGATTGTCGGGTGGAATGGCGTAATTCAATCCCGCGGCGCTGCTGTCCACATCGATGCGCAGAATGGAACCCAGCAGGGTCTGCAGATTTTGTCCGTTGCCCTGCGGATCGCCGCCGGAACCGCCATCGCCCAACGCGATGTAAAGGTAGTCGTCCGGCCCGAAAGAGACCTGCCCGCCATTGTGATTGGTGTAAGGCTGCGGAATTTCCATGATTACGACTTCGCTGTTCTGATCCGCTGAATCCGGATTGGTCTGGCTGATGCGAAACCGCGAGATCACGGTGCGGTTGGTGCCGGAGGCGGTGTAATCCACAAAAAAATATCCGTTGTTTGCGTAATTTGGGTGAAACGCTAAACCCAACAGGCCCTGCTCATTTCCGCTGCTGTTTACCTGGTTTTGGATATCCAGGAAGACAGATTTTTGAGAGGCCGACGGGAAGTTTTGAAATACTGAAATAACGCCCCGTTGCTCCACGACAAACAAGCGGTTGGAACTGTCCGGCGGCTGCTGCAAATCAACCGGCCGGCCGAATGAAAGATTGGGGAACGCCGGTTCGATTTGCACCTGGCTCTGAGCCGGCAAGGATAATATGAGAAACAAAATGGCTGTCCTGTAAATATCAATGGAATGTATTTTCATTATTCCCCTCTTTATTAAGATATTTTCTCAACAACAATTTACACAGAACCCGGCCCTGTGTCAAATTTCCTCGCCGGGCGTAGCGAGAACCAGGGGATTGCTGCTATTACAATTTCGATCGCGGTTCGGGAAGATTCTTCCAATTTGGGCAAATCAGCGATGAATATTTTAGACAGGGAAATTCGGGTGCTGAAAACTGCTTGCCATTCTTTTATTTTTTTCCTAATATTGCTTCCCTGAAAATAGCGGCTGAAAACGGTGAAACCCGGATTTACCAAACAAACGGAGGATTAAATGAAATTTCGTCTTTTTTCAGTATTTATGATAAATATCTTTCTCATCTTGCTGATTAGCTGCAATTCGGGAAAAAAACAGGAGGAGGGTGAAGGCACCGCACAAATGAAAACCGGAAATCTGCCGGCCGGACAGGTGCTTTACACAGCGCCGCAGGGGTGGGTTGAGGAACAGCCCAGTAGCTCCATGCGGAAGAATCAATATCGATGGCCCGGAGTGGATGGGGCAAGCGATGCGACTTTGGCCGTATTTTTCTTCCCCGGCACCGGCGGATCAGTTCAGCAGAACCTGGACCGCTGGTACGGCCAGTTCAAGCAGCCGGACGGCAGCGCCACAACCGATCATGTGGAAAAGAAACAAATGATGGAAAACGGGCTTCCGGTAACGGTGGTCTATGTTACGGGGACCTACCTGGAGTCGCAGTCGCCCATGATGATGGGCGGCCCGGTGACCGAAAAGCCGGATTACGCCATGTTAGCGGCAATTGTCGAAACTGCCAATGGGCCGTGGTTTTTCAAAGCTACCGGTCCCGAAAAAACAGTCGATCACTGGCGGGACAGCTTCTACCAGTTCATCAAGACATTTCACATTCAAAGCTCGTGACTTTGGCAAGCCGGCCCTTAATCCTAATCGTATTCATAATCATTTATGGCGCGATGAGAATGCGAATGGGCGATTGGGTGAACCGGCGATTTTGATCATGGCAAAATAATTATTAAAATGCAGACAATCATGAACGGTTGCCTGCATTTTGCATCACCCTTGATATTTAAAACATAATCAAATCATCAAGCATAACTGCTCAGTGTGCCTCACTGGCGGATGCATAATTTTCAGAATAAAGCTTTGCGGTGAAGTGCCACTTCATGGATGGAGCTATCTCGGGGCTTGTGACTGCAAAATCTGATCAAGCTGATCATCGCTACGGGTGAATCGCGGTCGCCGTTTGGAGCGGCTAATCTCTTTCATGCAAGTTGGTCCTAATTCGTGCGGTATTTTTTCATGCCACCACAGGAGCTTCCTCTCCTCCAAACAAGATTCCCGATTCCTTCAGCATTTTGAAGGGTGGAATGCCGCCGGCGAATATAAAGACAAAATCGTTGGGTATTTCTAATTTATCCTCACCCTCGGTCAGGATTACTGTGTCTTCCCTGATTTCCAGCACCTGGGAGTTGAAAAATGGCCGGATCTTCTTTTTGCGATACAGCTCGTGAAAATGGTCCTCGTTTTTCTTTTTGATCCGGAAGAATTTTTCTTTGCGGTAGGAAATGGCAACTTTATTTCCATGCTGCCGTGCGAGGCCAACCGCTGCCTCCACGGCGCTGTCGCCGCCGCCCACAACCAGGATATGTTTCTTTTCATAAGACTGCGCGTCCACCAACTGGTAAGTAACCTTCGGCAGATCCTCTCCCGGAACGCCCAGTTTCCGCGGTGTTCCACGGCGGCCCATCGCCAGCACGACATGGTGAGCATAATATGTGTCACCCGAAGTGGATACTTCAAAAATATCATCTTTCTTCAGCACCTGGGCTACCCGGGTGCCGGTTTGAATTTTAATATCAAATTTGGCGATTGCGTCCTGCCAGATTTCCAGGAGTGACTCTTTCGCATACTCACTCTTTTTCAAGCGTCCGTAAAGGGGAACATCGACCGGTTGGGTCATCACCAGTTTGCGGCGCGGGTACTGAAGAATGGTGCCTCCCGGCTCCTGCTGGTCCAGCACCAGGTAGCTGAGTTTGTATTTGGTGGCAGCCAGCGCTGAAGTCAAGCCGGCCGGGCCGGCGCCCACGATTATGACATCTTTGACTTTTCCGTTTACTGCCCGCAACTGGCGCTCCGCGATGCGCCTGATGGTACGCTCGCCCTGCTCAACTGCGTTGCGGATAAGCGACAGCCCGCTTAGCTCGCCGGCGATAAAGAGTCCGGGAATATTCGTCTCGTTGTAATCATCCATTTGAGGAATGTCATCCCGCTTCTTGATATCGCCCAGCCCCACTTCAATGGCTCCGACAGGGCAGGCTTCCTCGCACAATGCGTGTCCCACACAACGCAGCCCGTTAATCACGGTGGCCTTTCCGAAAATCACACCCAGCACATCGCCTTCCGGGCAGGCCCGAACGCAAGACCCGCAGCCGATACAGCTTGCCATATCGATAAACGGAAACTGGGCACGAGGTTTATCAATGCCCAATCTCCGGGCTTCTTCCTTTCGCTTCACATTAAGGTAATGCTCTTTCCGGAATTTGATGAGATACGGAATGAAAATAATTGCCGCAATTATTCCGGTTATTATCCAGATAAGCATCGATTCCATAATTTCCTTCTCTGTCCCTCGATTCTTCGATTCAATTATGTAAATTCAATTTCGTTCATCCTCACCCGGCGCATATTTTAATCCTGAATTTTCCGGATTAAAATCGGTACCCGATTTCCGCCAGAATACGATACCCTTTTGTGTCATCTCCCCAATCGTGCTCATATTCTCCTGAAATATAGTAATGAGTAAAAAGGTTTCCCCAGCCACCGGCCCGCACCCAATTATTCTTTCGGGTTGTGGAATTGGATTTCACCTGGTAAGTGTAGCCGCCGTAACCAATATCGACATTATAGTTGGAGAATAGTAACTGACCAAGCCTGAATCCGAAGTTCACGCCATTGGTGAAAAAGTTTGAAAAACCTGCAGCATTGGCAAAAATTGACGTTCCGCGAAAAAGAAAGTTCGACTTGTTCAGGCCCCCGGCATAAGAATATGTGTATTGCGCATCGGTTTTTCTTTTTCTGACTCCGAAATTCGAAAAAATGCGGTAGGAGTTGGGAAGCAGCAGGGAAACCGAGCCTCGCAGACCATAGCGCAGTGCATCGTCGAACAAGCTGTCGGCAAGGGAGCGGGTTTCGTATGTCTGGTAGTTCTTCCGGTTATCAAACATCAAACCCAAACCAAGCCATTTGAGAGGGTTCCAGCGACCGGACAGGTACAGGTTGGTTAGAGAAATACTTTGTCCGGCTTGCTGCTTCCGCCAGTCGCGGTTGATATCAAGTTCCGCGCTCTGGTAGAAACTCCAGGCTCTTCCGCTGTAGTAGCTGTTTTGGAAATAGAGGAATTCGCGGCTTACGATGCTGCCATGATACTCGCCGGCTGCCGCCACCGTCGACTCAAAACGATTTGTGCTGTAATTCCCCCGGTGGTAGTTGAAATAGAGTCCGTATTTCTGGATGGATGTCTGGAAGTCGGAGTACTGCCATTGCGGCTGCGTTCCCCCGAAAATACCGTAACTTGTTGCTCCGGTGAGGTTGTGCTGCACCAGCAATCCATCGATATATCCAACCCCGCTGAATTTATTGGAGATGATGCGGCCTGCCTGGAAATTGAACAGGGCATCTTCATTGTCGTAGCTGATTGCCAATTCGTAAACCCGGTTTCTCCACTCCTGCTGGGGAGCGAACTCATTGAGAGACCTTGCGCGCTGGTTATGCCGGGCACGGGTTCTGATTCGCAGGTTATATTCTTTTCCCCACAGGCGGCGTGCGCGTAAGTTGAGCCGGGCAGTAGGCTGCGTAAAATCGAGACCAGTGGAATTTTGATCGTGCCAATGGTAGTATTGCAAAGAAATGCTTCCGCTGAGACGAAGTGCTTTCTCTCTTGTGCTTGCTCTTTTTCGATAAACTTTTACCGCTTCCGGAGGTGATACAGGCTGCTGTTCAACGGCTTTTGGTTGTTGCGGGACTGCCATCTTTTTAGTGATGATCGCCAGGTCGCCAGTTTCCACCATTCCGAATGATTTGATGATTTTGCATGATGCGGAATTTTCGGCGACAAATTGAACTTCTATCTCGGCGATCGTTACATTGTTTTTTTTGACAGCAAGCTGATCGCCCTTCGCCAGGCCTGCCGTGCTTCCGGCATCGAGATACACGTTCTCCGCAGAAACATATTTTATGTGAAAGGATGTTCTGGCTTCTTCTTTTTCCTGGGAATACAGGATTCCAACCAGAACTCCCAAAATTACAAATAAAACAGCCTTGTCTATGAAATGCATTATCAATCTCCTCCTCGACCGGCAGGATGACAGTTGTAACAGGCATTGCTGTCGTACTGATACCCCCTCACCTCCCGGTGTCTGTTATCCATACTCGATCTGTTATGTTCGTGGCACCCTTCGAAACAGCTAAAAATTGCATAATCGGCAGGGTCGCTGTGGCAGGTCCGGCAAGTGTTCCACACCCCGGCATGTGCGCCGCTGAAAATGGGGAAAAAGCCTTCGTGATCCTTAAACGACGCCGGCTGCCAGCCATAGAAATTGTGGCACGCGACGCAATTTTTGCTGAATTCGGCTTCCTGATGATTGGGTGCTGTTGTGGTGCGGTAATCTTTTTCATGACAGAAGTAACAGGTTGATTCCAGCGGCGAATATTGGCCCTCAATCTCGCTGTAATGGCACGCATTGCAGTCCAGCCGGGCGTGAACGCCCAGCAGCGGAAATGTTGTGTTGGCGTGCGCTTTGGTTGCGTCGATGATTGTCCAGCTCCGCGGTGTGTGGCATTGCTGGCACCAGTTGCCAAGTTTGGATTGATGAATGTCCAGATGGCATGAGATGCAGGCTTTTTCGACATCCCAGAAGTTTTCCGGTTTGTGGCAATTGGCGCACGCCACATTCTTGTGAACGCCGGTCAACGGGAATCCGGTTGTTCTATGGTCGAACCTGATGGTGCGCCATTCATTCAGGTTGTGACAGGTGCTGCATTCCAATTTCATCACCTTGTGCGGCGATTCTTGTGCAAAAGCACCGGAAATCAGGAAGAAGCAAATCCATATTTGCCATGATGAACTAAAATTCATTGTGCCGTATCCTTTTCGATGAACCGCGGGGGTGGCAATTGTAACATGCCGTGCTCAGATACTGGTAACCGGAGACATTTTGGTGCTCTTCATTCATACTGGTTTGATTGTGTTCATGGCAGGTAATGCACTCAAAAACGGCAAAATTGTTGGGATTTACATGGCACTCTGCGGTGCAGGTTGTCCATTCATTGCGGTGACTGCCGGAATAAATTGGGAAATAGAGAGCATCGTGATCCCAGGTGGTTTGCGTCCAGGCGGTAGTATTGTGACAGGTTGTGCACTGGGTGGGGAAGCCGGCAGCCGCATGATTCGGGTTTGTGGTTGTGGCATAATCCGACTGATGACAGGC
>CAZUZS010000024.1:9100-36405 GCA_964624795.1 uncultured Calditrichaceae bacterium | reverse complement strand
CACATGGTTGGGATCGCTAACGCCGGTAAAATCGGATTCATGGCAGGCATAACAGTCGGTAGGTGTCCCGGTGTAGCCGGTGGAATGACAATCCACGCACTGCAGTGATAAATGTGCGCCAGTCAATGGGAATTGGGTTGTGTTATGATCGAAATTTCCGGTGTCCCATGAATTGGTGTCGTGGCATTCCGTGCAGTCGTGACTATAATTGTTTTGCACATGATTAGGATCGTTTGTATTGCGGTAGTCATTTTCATGGCAGGACCAGCAGTCGGTTGGTGTTCCGCTGTATCCATTGCTGTGGCAGTCTACACATTGCACCCTGGTGTGCGCTCCGGTCAAGGGGAACTGCGTGTTATTGTGATCGAAAGTGGAAGGCTTCCATGCAGTGGTGCTGTGGCAAATTGTGCAGTCGTGGTCAAAATTGTTTTGCACGTGATTGGGATCGCCGACGCCGGTGAAATCAGATTCGTGGCAGGAGTAACAATCAGTCGGTGTTCCGGCATAGCCGTTACTGTGACAATCCACACATTGAACCGACGTATGAGCTCCGGTCAGCGGGAACTGGGTGCTGTTGTGATCGAAGGTGGCGGGCTTCCAGGCAGTGGTACTGTGGCAAATCACGCAATCATGGTCAAAGTTGTTTTGCACATGGCTGGGATCACTTACGCTGGTGAAATCGGCTTGGTGACACGAATAACAGTCGGTAGGCGTACCCGCATATCCGGCACTGTGACAATCGATGCACTGAATTGTGAGATGAGCACCGGTGAGAGGGAATTGCGTTGCAGCATGATCGAACGACGCCGGTGTCCAGGCGAGATCCGTATGGCAAACGGTGCAATCATGATCAAAAGCATTTTCCACGTGGTTCGGATCCTGCACCGCCGCAAAGTCGGTCTGGTGGCAGCCGAAACAATCCCGGGGTAGCCCATTGAGTTGGTTATTTGTATGGCAGTCTGTGCACTGGATTGTTTTATGCGCGCCGGTAATCGCGAATCCGCTTTCCTGCAAATGATCAAAAACGGCATCCTGCCAGCGGGTGGTGTTGTGGCAGATCTGGCAATCAGTAAAAAATCCGAAAACTGCGTGGTTGGGTTCGGTTG
This sequence comes from uncultured Calditrichaceae bacterium, assembly GCA_964624795.1. Classification (GTDB taxonomy): domain Bacteria; phylum Calditrichota; class Calditrichia; order RBG-13-44-9; family RBG-13-44-9; genus CAZUZS01. The sequence goes on along the minus strand of CAZUZS010000024.1, from coordinate 35,299 downwards.
TCTGGCGATAATCTGATTCATGGCAGCCCACGCACTGAGTAGGCGTCGCTACGAAAGTAGCCGCATGGCAGCTATTGCAATCAAGCCGCTGGTGCGCGCCATCCAAGCGGAAACTGCTGGTGTGCTGAAAGGTTGTTGTCTGCCATGATGTGACCTGCACCTGGTGGCAGGACTCACAGTTTAGATCGAATTGTGCCAGGCGATGATTCGGATCGGTCGTTTCCTTGAAATTTGCGAGGTGGCAGCCGCTGCATTCAACAGGCGTGTTGGCGAATTCATTCTGCTGCTGGTTAATGTGGCACGCTTCGCAGTCAACGATGGCATGAACCCCGACCAGCGGGAAATTCGTGCGGCTGTGCTCATCCAGGATTTGCCGGCGATTTTCCCAGCTTGCCGGCGTATGGCAATTTTCGCAGTTTATTCCCAACTGGCCGCGATGGATGTCGGTATGGCAGTCTGCGCAAGCGGTTCCGAGTTTGGAGAAAACCAGGCTTTCATGGCATGAACGACAGTTTACTTTTGCGTGTGCGCCGACCAGCGGGAAACCCGTTTCATCATGTTTGAATGTTATTTTAGCCGGTTCAACTTTCCAATCCGCGGGTGTATGACATTTGCTGCATTCAATACTAATTTCCCCGTGCGGATTGGTAGCCGTGTTCTGGCCAATCACCCAGACAGTGGCAACACCTGGGAGAAGCAGGAACAGGAAAATTTTGTAGAACTTTTTCATTTGTTCAAATCCTCCTGCGTTTTTGTTGTGCCGTGACACGAACTACAGGTGGCTTTCAATGGTTTGTACCGAATGTAGGGCTTTTCCGGATCGGCTATCGTCGGATGGCAATCGGTGCATTTGACGTTGCGATGAGCACCCTCCAGCTTGAAGGATGCATCCCGGTTATGGTCGAATTTCTCCGCCAGCCATGACCTGGGAGTGTGGCATTTTTCGCACTGCGTTTCAACCGATCCGTCGGGCTGCCTGACCGCAAATTGTCCATGGTGTGCATCCGCATGGCATCCCCGGCAATTCTTATTCAGCTCAACAAACCGGATGAGCGTGCGGGATTGGCTGTCTGTTTCGGTTTTATGACAGGAAGTGCAGCTTACATTCAGATGTTTTCCCTGCAGCGGGAAATCCGTTTTATTGTGATCGAAAGAAATCTGTCGCCAGCTCTCGACCTGGTGGCAGTGCCGGCAGCCATTTTTGAGCACATATTTATCAACTGTGCCGCTATGGGGATCTTTGTGGCAGTCCCGGCAGTTGTTCGATTTAAATAGAAACTGAATCGTTTCTCCCGCCGTATTCCGGTTTACTTTCTTGTGACAGGCGATGCAGGGGACGGCCAGATGGCCGCCTTTCAGCGGATAATCGGTTTGGTTGTGCATTTCAACGGTAAAAGTGGACGGCGTAAATCCATCCACAGTATGGCACTCTTCACAAGCACCTTTTCTTTGCCGCTGCGCAAAAACACCCAAGTGGTAATCCCGGTGGCAGTCGCTGCAATTTTGGTATTTCAGGCCGGTGAGTGGACGGTTTGGCAAATGGCATTTCTCACAGGGAACATTGATATGCTTTCCCTTTAGCGGGAAATGCGTCCTCTCGTGAGAAAATTGCGCGCTATTATATTGCTTCCATCCATTGGTGTTATGGCATTTGGTACAGGATTTCCCAAATTTATTGTTGTGAACATCCTTATGGCAGTCAACGCAATTATTGAATTCCAAACCGGCAAATTTTAAAAAACCGGGGTCGTCCGGAAACTTGTTGTCGATGGTCTGCGGGTGGCATTTCTCGCATTTCACATCACGGTGTTTACCGGTGAGGGTGAAGCGGGCTTTGTTGTGATCAAATCGGGAAGCCGGTTTCCAGCCTTCCATAGTGTGACAATTCAAGCACTCGCCAGTAAACTGGCCACGATGTTCATCCCTGTGGCAGCTCATGCATTCTTGATCCAATCCCAAAAAAGTTCGGTTAAGATTCTTCTTCTGCTTTTCGAACAATGTTTTGGCGGCAATAAATTGCGGCTGATGGCATTTTTCGCACTTAAGCTCAGTGTGCTTGCCTTCCAGGGAAAACCCCGTTTTGCGGTGGTCAAATTTTTCTTTTCCGCCTTCCCAATAAATCGGGTTGAAATCTCTTCCCTGGTGCTCCACATGGCATTTTTCGCATTCCTGAAATCCATTATTGGCGTGCAATCCTTTTTTCTGATCAATTCTTTCTTTCAGAATTATGTGGCAATCCAGGCACTTTTCAGAGGCAATTTTTTGACCGATGGCGTGACATTTTGTGCAATTTTTTAAACCTTCAAGCTGTTCATGAACACGACTCAAATCGCCGGGCGAAAGCTGCGCAAATAAATTGCCGAAAAATAGAACAATAAGTATCAAATTCAATCTGGTCATAGCGTGTCCTTTACACTGCGTACGCGTTCTGCAATCGGACATATCTGTATATTACTCAACAATATTCCCCATATTTCAACATTCTTTAAGAAATATAGAAAAAGATATTGGCAAATATACTGCCAGAATCTGCACCTGGGGGCTTATGGGTGAGTCCAGCAAAGCTTCCTGGGAGAAATGCGCCTGAAATAGCTGCCGCAGGTGATCAAGTATGTCTCGCTCGCACAAAACCCCAGCGATCTTGATGTGAGGAGAATCAGGCGCATGAGCGCATTTGTGGTGCAATAATTTCTCACTGTGTCTTCATCCTTGCGCATAAATTGCGAGGTGGTACGCGATGACAACAGGTTTCGCAGCAAAGAAATCCGCGAAATAAAATATTATTCAGATCACTTCATATATTTAAAAAATCCAGGTATAGCCGAGCAATACGGCAACCAGAACATGAACCGACATGATAATATACATGATAAAGGCAAATGGTTTGTGGATGATATGCCAGTAATGGAATAGTTCATGAACACTGCTCCAGAGCAAAATCCGGCGGTTGAGAAGCGCCTTTCTTCTGGCCAGCGCCATCATATCGTTCAGAGTTTGGGTTGGTATCTTATATCTTCTTTTTAACTGATATTTTAACCGCAGGAAACGTAATGGTCTGAAAAGGTCGGCAAACAGCATTGAGAACAACACACGGATCATGCTGTAATTATTCTGTATCTCGCTACTAAGCAGCTTTTCTATCCTTTCCAGCGCGAGTTCCGAAACTGCAAAATTCTCCCGCAATTCGGTGCTTAATTCCCGGTTCAGGTTCTCCAACTCATTTAAGTTTATCTCGGTACCGGAAATGTTGCGTGGGATTTGCAAATAGAGATAGCGGCCCAGCACGCCGCTGAGTGCAACCGCGATCATGGACCAAAAACTCACTGCCACCAGTCCGTTCACTTTAAAGGAAGTGTGCAGAATGACCAGCAGCGGCCCCATTATGCCCAGGTAGATGTGGCTTCTCAGCCAGTACGGCAAAGGCAACAAATTCCGGAATAATTTTGTTCGCTTGCGAACAGAATACAGCAGCATCAGAATCATCATCGCGGACCCGATGACGCCGAAGCCGTGGCCGCGAAAACCTGCCGGCCGCAAGTTTTTATAAAATGCCTGCTGGTGGAATCTCTCGGAATATGGGGTCAGGTAGTAAGATAATCCGTTGAGCAGGTAATAGATAATTACTGCAAAAGAAACAAGATAGAGCACGAACATCAAAATCTGAAATGGGGTTCGTTTGCGTGCTTCTGTTTGGCCTTTCAAGAAATCTCCTCTACCTGCTTTCCCTGAGTGATGCGGATTTTGGTATCCAAACGCCTGTGGAGAGCCAATATAGTGCAATTACAGTTTTTGTTTCAAGCATATTATTAATTTGGGCATGCCTGATAAATTAAATCTTGATAATTGGCATGAATTGCCAGATCCTCCTCAAAACAGGCAAAAGGGTGGCCGAAGTGTGCTTTTCCCTTTGTGACCATCCTCCGGTTTATTTTATGACATGAACCGGATTCCGCTGGTAGAGAAGTATCTTTCGTGTTTAAATTGTGCAACAGGCAGGCCATTAGGATTTAGAAAGGAGCGAGAAACCAGCATCTCCTTTGTTGCACACCCGGATGGTTGTACCACCGTTTTCTGTAGCTGCTCATACAAAATTTTGCACGATTAAGAGGAGTAATACAAAATTCTTGTTTGTCCGATCAAATTTTACCTTGAAATTGCATAATCCTGAAACAATCTCCGATCCCTTTCGTCTATCTTTTATTCAATTTTAGAGAATGAATAAACGTTTTAGCTAGCAATAAGAATAATAAATCTAATATGTGGGAATTTGGAAAGATGATTAACAATGTGGGGCAATATAACATGGATAGTAAACAATATTTTAACGGCATCGCCGATCAGTGGGATCAGGTCCGCACTGAATTTTTCTCTGATAAAGTTAAAATAAAGGCATTTACGGTAGCCGGTGTCAAAGCCGGCAAGCTGGCAGCAGATATCGGGGCCGGTACCGGTTTTATCAGCGAAGGGCTGCTGGAGAAAGGTATCAAAGTCATCGCTGTGGACCAGTCGCCGGCTATGCTGGAGCAGATGAAAAATAAGTTTCCCTCCAATGTAAGCATCGAGTATCGAATCGGCGTTGCCGATAGGATTCCGATTGAAAATAAAAGTGTAGATTACGTTTTTGCCAATATGTATCTTCATCACGTCGAGATTCCCCTGGAGGCAATAAAGGAGATGGTGCGAATCCTGAAACCGGGAGGCAGGCTGGTGCTTACCGATCTCGACGAACATGATCACACATTTTTGCGCACCGAGCAACACGATATCTGGATGGGTTTTAAAAGGGAGAGCATTAGAAAATGGTTCAAAGAGGCTGGTTTGAAAAAAGTGGATGTTAACTGCCTTAACGAAAACTGCTGCGCGGATTCTGTAGCTAGAAATGATTCTGCCAAAGTGAGCATTTTTATCGCAACTGGAGAGAAGTAAATCCGGGCTTTGAATTTTCATTTCTCCAAGTGTGCATAACGCGCAGAAAATATAATGTCTAACCCGAAAAACGCCTAATGCACTCCCAAAATGAAGCGCAGCAATCATCCTGCTTAGCTGTCTGATATTCAGTGTGCATATATAAATGATCAATTAACAGGAGGAGCCAAAAATGCGAACGGAGCACAAGCCACATCGCCTTACTTCCTTTATTTTCAGCGTATTTCTACTGTTTCTTGGTTTCAATTTTGCTTTTTCTTCCGACAAGGCAGCCCAGATTGAAAATCTGATGGATACGTATTTTCAGTATGGTAAATTTAACGGTTCATATTTGGTCGCCGAAAAAGGCAAGATAATCGTTGAAAAAGGTCTCGGTTATGCGAATATGGAATGGGAAATCCCGAATGCACCCGATACCAAATTTCGCCTTGCCTCTATTACCAAGCAGTTTACCGCCATGGCGATTATGCAGCTCGCGGAACAAGGGAAGATAGAACTTGATGGGAAAATATCCGACTATCTCCCGTATTACCGCAAGGACACCGGGCAGAAGGTTACCATTCACCAGCTACTCAGCCATTCATCTGGAATTCCAAATTATACGAATATACCCGGATTTATGCGGGAAAATGCGCGCGATTACATCTCCCCCAAAGACCTCATCCTGTCTTATTGCAGCGGCGATCTGGAATTCGAGCCGGGTACAAAATTCAACTATAGTAATTCCGGGTATATCATTTTGGGCGCCATAATAGAGGAGGTCACCGGAAAAAGTTATGAAGATGTCTTACAGCAGAACATCTTTTTGTCGCTGGGAATGAAGAACAGCGGCTACGATCACAACAATAAGATTATCAAAAAGAGGGCGGCCGGCTACAACAGAACCTTCGATGGATACGAAAACAGTCCATATATAGATATGTCAGTCCCTTATGCGGCGGGTTCGTTGTATTCCACGGTAGAGGACATGTATCTGTGGGACCAGGCTCTTTACACAGACAAATTGCTTTCCGATAAATATCGAAAAATCATGTTCACTTCAAATTTAGATCATTATGCTTACGGCTGGTCAGTCCGCAATCTGCCTGTGGGCGAAACCGGAGACAGCGTTCTTGTAACGACTCATAATGGCGGTATTTTCGGTTTCAGCACGCGGATTGTCCGCTTGGTGAAAGACCACGATTTGATTGTACTGTTCAGCAACTGCGCAGGAACAGATTTGCAGGAAATGAGTCAAAACATCATCAATATACTCTACAATCAGCCCTATTCGGCGCCCCGGAAATCCATTGCACAAAAAATGAACAAGCTGATCAGAGACAAAGGAGTTGATGAGGCGGTAACGGAGTACCACCATTTGCGAAAAGATAGTGCGGATGATTATGACTTTGGTGAATCGGAGCTCAACCTGCTAGGCTACAATTTAATGGGGAATGGACAATTGGAGGAAGCGGTAGCCATCTTTAAATTGAACGTGGAGACCTTTCCGGAATCTTCGAATGTTTACGACAGCCTCGGTGAAGCCTACATGAACGAAGGAGAAAAAGACTTGGCGATAAAGAATTATGCAAAATCCCTTGAAATGGATCCAGGTAATTCCAACGCAATTATCATGCTCAAACGAATAATGGATGGGGCACAGGATTAGCGCAAAGTATCGAGAGTCGGCGCATTGAACTGGCTTAGCGGATCGGAATTTTAAGTTGGTGCCCGCCGGAATGGGATTGCTGCTGCAATCTTCACATTCGGATCTGTTTGGCGTCGTCCCATAGGGGCTGCATTCGCGGCCGGCGGTTTACATCGTTTTTCCCCTAACGATGATGAGTTGGCCGTCCGGATCGCGGAGCGTAATAAAATAGGCATTTCCGTTATCATCAACAATTTCCCTATCGATCCCTATGCCGGCTTCCTTCAACTTGCCGATACAAGCTGGCAGATCTTCGACGTGGTAGGTTAACGCAACAGAGGGGGAAAGACCATCCTGCTCGATACCGATTGTTGCCATCCCGTCCGAAACAGTTGCCCGGGGGAATGGCAACTGATTCCGTTGCTTTAGCGCAAATCCTACTTTTTGCCAGAAAGCGAGTGACTGGTCGAGGTCGGTTGTGGGGATGGTGATTTCGCCATATCGCCCACAGATTGCCCTCGGAATACCATCCGGCTTCGGAATGCGGCCGGAGGCAAAGTTGATCAGCGTAATGCCAAAGTCGTTTGGATCGGCTAAAACGGTGGAAGATAATTTCTGTTTGTCATTCCGGATTTCCGTAAGTTGAACACCTTTAGTTCGAAGATCTTTCGCGGTTTGTTCGAGATTCGATGAGAAATACGTAAGAGCAGGGGATGGGAATCGATTCCCGCTGAGGACAACCGATATGTCGCCGTCCGATAGTAGAACCCAGGGATTGTTGCCGGTTTCCCTGCCGTCCGTTTTTTGGAATCCCAGCCGGCGGTAAAATGAGAGTGAGTTTTCGATGCTGGTGACGGAAATCGAGATTTGCGCATAGGTGCCGAGTTTCCCGTTGGGGAGTGCGGTTTCGTCAGGATTATTCTTCGAGCAGGTTAGGGCAAATAATAAAAGCAGTATTGCCGGAAATAATGAAAATAATTTCATGAGCATTTCCCTTTCACCGAAGATGGATTTAGACTTGACTTTCCTTAATATAAATTCCGAATGTGGGGTAACCAATGTTTTTTTTTCAGAAAACCAATCAACTACGATCCGGTCAGGCGTTCGTGCCCGGTTGAAGCATCCTCAACTTGAAACACAGCCCGATCCAGAGAACATTTCGGCAGCACTGCCTCCATTTTGGTGCAGCAGGACTTCGGGTTTCGGCGAAAAATTCATTCCTTCCCATTAGAATAAAGATTGGGAATTTAGTTCTTGAGGCTAAAGGGAATGCAGTCTATATTCTTATTGACGGCGTGAACGCAATAACCGAAATTAGTATTTGAAGAGCAGAAGCCGGGGCTTAGAATATTTCATAAATTTTTTGATACCAGGGAATCCCAAGTGACAGGTTATTTTCGACGCATATTACTTTCGGTCAGTCTGTTGATTCTTGTCTTCTTTATCATTTTTCTGATTAACCAGACGGCGCAGGTAGTTCAACTCGTGACCGGAATTCACCCACTGTTGGGACAAATTACGCTGTGGGGATTATTGACCATCTATCTTATTCTGATTTTTGTTCCGGTCTATTTCTATTTCCGGCTTCCCGGCGCGCTGCAGCCGCCTGAGAACGATCATTCTGCAGAATACACGCTGTTCCTGGAGCAGCTTGCCAAACGGCTGAAAAAGAATGCCAATCTACAGGGACAAAATCTTTCAAACCGCCGCGAAATCGAACAAGCTGTAAAAACTCTTGACGAGATCGCCACTCAAAAAATCAGAAAGAGCGCCACCACGGTTTTCGTGACCACCGCCATATCGCAGTCCGGGCGCCTGGATGCTTTCACGGTTCTTATTGCCCAGATCCGAATGGTGTGGCAGGTGGCGATCATTTATTACCAGCGCCCATCGGCCCGGGCACTCCTTCAGCTTTATGCCAATGTAGCTGCAACCGCTTTTGTAGCAGGTGAGCTGAACGATCTGGATATCAGCGAGCAGGTTGAACCGGTTATCACCGGTGTTCTGGGCGGAACCCTCGGCGGCGCTATCCCCGGAGTAAGCACAGTCGCCGGCATCATTACCAACTCTTTGCTTACCGGCTCAGCTAACGCTTTTCTAACGCTGCGAATTGGTGCAATCGCCAAACAGTATTGCGGTGCATTGACAAAAAAGGAACGCCGGCTTATCCGCCGTTCGGCAACTGCAGAGGCGGCCAGAATGCTGAGCGTGATCATCATGCATTCGGCGGGCAATATTTCCAAAGCAATCGTGAATGCCGCAGTCCGAAGTCCCGGAAAATTATCCCGTTCCGTGCTTCGCTCCACCTGGGGCAAATTTTCCGGCAAGAGCAAAACGGAAGCCAATTTTCCAAATGAGTGATTGCGTCCAAGGGCCTGATTTGCTTTAGCGATTATACGATCTCTGAACGCGCAGCATTTTTCTTGGGCATATTCGAAGGAGAGCAGGAATCCCTGATTTTCCGATTCATCAATATCAACCAATAAAAACGGGGGCATGAATGGAGAAAATTTCCGAATTGTATGTTATACTGGAAAATCGTCCGAAAGAGGCCGGAGAGCTCTTCCGGATTCTGAAGAAAAAGAATATTGTCATTTATGCGGTGGGATTATTTGGAGACAGTGCCAGGCTGTATGTGTCGGATTCGGAAAAAGCCACGCAGGTGCTAAAAGAAAACAATTATGTGGTAGATGAAAGAGAAGTGCTCCGGGCGGTTTTGTCCAACGAGCCTGGGAAACTAATGGAATTGACCCTGAAAATGGGAAACGCCGGCATAAATATCGAGTATCTCTACGGCAGCCTGGAATCCAACCAGAAGAGGGGAACGGTTATTATGGAGGTTGACAAACCGGAATTAGCGCTCGAGATATTCAGGAATCATCAATTTTGATATGCCGGGAATGACAGCTTGCGGCGGTGAGTAAGAATTCCAGCCGGACAGAAAAAATACCCCAAATCGGGCAACATTTTGCCTTATATGGGGTATTTTTATTTTATGAAGTTCATTTTTTGTAGATTTTATTGGGCATTCGTTTTTGGCACCAATTATGTTATAAAGAGGTGCAAAAACACAATGCAAAAAGGAGGTCGTAATGAAATTCTATCTGTCACTAATGCTGGCGGCAATCATGATGATGAGCGTATACGCGTTCTCTGCAACTGAGACCCATGTTGAGAAGCAGATTTTGATTGACGATGAGGAGACGCCGGTTCTGGGCGTAATGGTCGAGAATGCCAGCTCTGAAACTCTGGAAAAGTATAAACTTGATGGCGGTGCGGAAATTGTAAAGGTTCTGGAAGGCAGCGAGGCAGAGAAAATCGGTTTGAAGAAGGATGATATCATTGTGAAATTTAGCGGCAAAAATGTGGAGGATGTGCATGGCCTTCGCGATCTTGTCTCGAAAACCGACAAGGACAAAAGTGTGGACATTGTGGTTTACCGGGATGGGCAGAAAAAGGACTTCCAGGCAAAATTAACCCCAATGAAGCCGGGTGAATACAAGATGAAATTTTTCAGCGGCGATTCGGATTCTAATTTTGCATTTGCATGGCATCCGGCAGGCATGAGGGCGCCAAAGCACATTTTTTTGAATAAGCTTGGCTGTGATGGTGGTAAAGGGGGGTACCTGGGCGTGGAAGTTCAGGACTTAAACGAGCAGTTGATGAAGTATTTCGATGTAAAGAACGGCGTGCTGGTGGAAAAAGTAGTAAAAGATTCTCCCGCCGAAAAAGCCGGTTTGCAGGCCGGGGACATCCTGATTGAAATCAATGGAAAGAAAATTGAAGATTACGGGGACTTGGTTCGGATTCTGAATTATTATGATCCTGAAACGAAAGTGGATATCAAGTATTCGCGCAAAGGCAAGGTTAGCCAGGCCAATGTGGTTTTGGGCAAGAAAGAACATAATAGCAAATGGCTTAATTTGAATAACAATATGGAAAATCTCGATATCAGATTGGATGACCTCAACGACGAAATCAAGATTCAGACAGATAAGATTCGCGTTATGGGTGAGAACATCAAAAAGATGGAATTTACAAAAGAATTGTATATATTTTAGTTGACTATCTTGCCGGCCAGGGCGTAGTTTTTACAGAAAACGGTTTTTTTAGCAAAGTGGAGGTGGATTCTGTATTTCAGTATCAAGGCGAAAGTATTTCTCCTCTTGTCAGTTTTATTGGCTGTCGTTCTTTCGTTGCAGCTCTATTTTACCAACCGGACGCAGCAAAAACTACTGCAGGAGATTAACCGCCTTTCTCATTCCATGAATAAGGCAACACAAATTTACTACATGGATGTAGCGCGAGAAATTGAGAAGAAAAGTCCGGCGGAGTGGAAGGGAAAATTACCCGCGCCGGACTCGGTTTTCAACGGGATTGAGTTTCTTTCGACCGGGGATTCCATCCTTTCTCAAATAAGGGTGGATTTCCCGGGTGCGCATTCTCTAAAAAGTCTGCCTCCCGAAATGGATTTAGATGGCGGGGCAAAAATGATTAAAGATATCCGTACGTTCATAACGGACGATTCGGAGATCACCAGGATTGTTCCCCCCTCCCAGCGGATATTACGGTATAAGAATAAAAAGTCCGAAAGAGACATCGAGGAGAAAATCGAGCATAAAGTTATTGCAGGGAAAGCAGCGGCACTCAATCGAAGGACGGATCGTGCGGGGAATTGGGTGCAGGTCCTGGGCGCCGGCGTCGATTCCCTGTCGACGAAAATGGAAACCATAGAAATCAACCTGAATAAGGTGAGCCGTAATATGAAAGATTCGGTATTTCAGGTTCGGGCGGTGGACGGCGTCTGGCATAATCCGGATCACCGCCTTGCCTTTTCATTCCGCGTTCCCGATTTTTCCGTTCCCAACGCCCCGCGAATTTTGCAGTATAATTATAACGCGGAAGGGGTGAAAGAGGCGCTGATCTCGGCCCGCAACCAGAATTTATTGATTACCCTGTTGATTTTTCTGGTATCGATGGGTGTTATTTTGCTGGTCTCGAATCGATTCCTGCGGCCAATTGGTGTGCTGAAAAACTCCTTCGACCGGGTGGTGAACGGAAACCTGGAAATCACGGTTCCGGCAAGAAGCCGGGATGAAATCGGGGATCTAACGCGCTCTTTCAACCACATGGTGAAAGAGCTGCAGAAAAATCGCGAAAAAGAGGAAATCCTGCAGCGCAAGGAGCGGTTGGCTTCTCTGGGGCAATTGGCGGCTGCCGTGGCGCACGAGATAAAAAATCCGCTGAACGCCATCAACCTGACCATTGATCATTTGCATGATAAATATGCTTCTGCCAAAGATACACAAGTTCGGAAATACATTCAGACTGTCCAGAGCGAAATCCGCCGCCTTGATAAAATCGTAAACAATTTTCTAAGCTTCGTGAGAAGTGAAAATTTGCAGAAAAACGATACCGATTTGAACGAGCTGATTCAGGGTGTTCTGGAACTGCTGAACCGTGAATTTGCGGCGGAAAATATTACACTCAGTACTCATTTTCCCACACCGCTGGTGTTGCCGGTAGATCCGGAACGAATGAAAACCGTACTGATGAACATTATTCTGAATTCCATTCAGGCGATGCCGGGAGGCGGAGAGCTACATCTTGCCACCGATGCCGCGAGGCGCACCATTACTATCAGCGACACCGGACGGGGGATTCCGGAGAAGGAATTGTCAAATATCTTCGACCTGTTTTATACGACAAAATCCACCGGTACCGGGTTGGGTTTGCCCACAGCATATAAAATCGTGAAAGAACATGGCGGCGAAATCAGGGTGCGGAGCGAAATTGGAAAGGGCACTGAGGTTGAAATTGAGCTGTCGGGCCGGGATTCATGAAATACCCTGGATCCATCTTTTGTTTAATATTTTAACTTCATTTTAGCAGGATTCTGTGAACTGCAATATTGCATTATCTTGGTTGGTCACAGAATGAACTTGAATCGATCAGCAGATTGAAAGCATGAAAATTCTGGTTATAGATGACGAGCAGACACAGCGCGATATTCTGGCTGAAATCCTCACTGACGCCGGTTATGATGTAACGGCAGCTATGGATGGCGAAGAAGGACTGCGCAGGATCTCGCAGGAGGAATGCCACCTGGTGCTGACCGATCTGAAGATGCCGGGCATAGACGGGATGACGGTTCTGCAAGAGGCGCTGGAAATGAATCCCGACATCCAGGTTGTGCTGATGACGGCTTTTGGGACAATTCCCGGTGCCGTATCCGCCATTAAGACCGGCGCGTATGATTATCTTACAAAACCGTTCAGGAAGGAGGACTTGCTCAGGGTCGTTCAGCGGGCGGCCGAGAAAAGCCGGCTGCTGCAGGAGAATCGCCAACTCAAGAATGAGATATTCAAACGATATGGCTACCACAACCTGATTGGTGCCAGCAAGCCGATGCAGGAGCTGTTTCGGCTTATCGACCGGATTAAAAATATTGATGCAACGGTGCTGGTCACCGGGGAGAGCGGAACGGGAAAGGAACTTGTGGCGCGAGCCATCCATTATAACGGGAGCAGGCAGCACGGTCCGTTTGTGGCGATCAACTGCGGTGCCATTCCTGAGAATCTAATCGAAAGCGAGCTGTTCGGACATCAGAAAGGCGCATTCACCGGAGCTGTACGCTCTTACGCAGGGAAGTTCGAGCAGGCTCAGAACGGCACCATTTTTCTGGATGAAATCGGGGCCATGCCGCTTGCACTCCAGGTACGGCTGATGCGGGTGCTCCAGGAAAAAACCGTTGAGCGCGTTGGCGGAACCGATTCCATAAAACTGGATGTGCGGGTTATTGCCGCAACCAACGAAAACCTGGAGGGGAAAATCCGTGAAAACCTGTTCAGGAATGATCTGTTTCACCGGCTGAACGTTTTTGCAATTCATTTGCCGCCGCTGCGGGAGCGTGTCGAGGACATTCCGTTGCTGGCCAGGCACTTTCTCCGGAAGGCTGCCGAAAAATACAGCCGGCCGACTCCGCAGCTTTCTTCGGCAGCCCTGGAACGGCTTGAAAAATATGGCTACCCTGGAAATGTGCGGGAGCTGGAAAACATTATCGAAAAATCGGTTATTCTGTGCGATCTTCAGACGTTGGGGCCGGATGCACTGATGATGCCTCAGCCGAGGATCCCGGGAAGTTCCGACAAATTTAGGGAGCAAGCCGATCTACCGGCCATGGAGTTGGATATGATTGTAGAAGCGCTAAAAGATTACAATGGTTCCATAAAAAAAGCTTCCCAAAAATTAGGAATTTCCTACAAGACGCTGCAGTACCGCATGAGAAAATTCAATATCCGCAAGGAAGATTATAAGCGGTGAGCGCAGCAGCGGCGAAAATGCAATCGCAAAGCGCATGGACGGTCGTTTTCTTTAATCTTTTTCCCATCCCCAAAATAACAGGCATCCCTCTGAAATTATTTCTATCCACATTTGAAACCTCCCGCTTTGGCTGCGGATTTAAGGATGACTGTCGAATCCACAAAAATCTCCTCGAAGTTGTTTAAACCGGCAGTTTGTTATTATCCTTCAATTCGATCAACCCTCTTCGGCGCGAACCACTCGCTTTTCGGCATTCCTGATCTGATCAAACACGGCTTCCATTTTCTGCCTGAGTAAAATTTTAATTGAACCCGGCAATGAATTTTCGTAAAGTGGGCCGATGGTTAAACTGAAATTGAAAAGGAGCACGATATTATGAGAATTATCATTCTGGGTTGTGGCAGGGTGGGCAGCGCGATGGCCACAGACCTTGCCAAAGATTCGAATTTCAATGTAACTGTTGCGGATAAAAACGAAGTGGCGTTTTCCCGCCTGCAGAAAGATCCCGACATCCAAACGATTAAAGCCGACTTAGCTGACAGCAAGGAATTGAAGAAGCTGGTATCCGGCTACGACCTGGTAGTGGATGCTGTGCCCGGTTTCATGGGCTACCAAACATTCAAAACGGTAATTGAAGCGGGCCGGAACATCGTCGATATCGCTTTTTTTGCGGAAGATCCTTTTCCTCTCGATGATTTGGCAAAACAGAACGATGTGATTGCGGTGATGGATTGCGGCGTAGCCCCCGGAATGAGCAACCTGCTCGCGGCCCATGTGAACGGCAGTCTTGATAAAACCGAGTCTGTTCTCATATATGTGGGTGGTCTTCCGGTGGTGCGGGAATGGCCTTATGAATATAAAGCGGGCTTTTCTCCGGTCGATGTGATCGAAGAATACACCCGGCCCGCCCGTTATGTCGAGAACGGCGTGCTGGTAACACGTCCGGCGCTATCCGATCCGGAGTTGATGGATTTCCCGGGAATCGGCACCCTGGAATCATTCAACACTGACGGTCTCCGGACCATTATTGATACCATAAAAGCGCCAAACATGAAAGAAAAGACCCTGCGCTACCCCGGGCATATCGCAAAAATGGCGGTGCTGCGCGAAACCGGATTCTTCAGCCAGGAGCCGGTGATGGTCAATGGAGCTTCTATCCGCCCGTTGGATTTTACTTCGCAACTGTTGTTCCCCAAGTGGGAATTGAAAAAGGGCGAAGCGGATCTCACGGTTATGCAAATCGTAGTTGAAGGCGAGAAAAACAACAAGAAATTGCGATATACCTACGATCTCTGCGATTATTACAATCCTGAAACCGACACAACTTCCATGGCCCGGACAACCGGCTACACCGCAACCACCGCAGTTCGTATGATTGTAGCCGGACTATATGACCAGAAGGGGATTTCGCCGCCGGAGTTCATAGGGCGGGATTCGAAATGCGTGAACTTCATGCTGAAAGACCTGGCTAAACGCGGAATCGAATACCGGGAAACAGTGTCCGAAGTTGATTAGTGGACGCCGGTCAAAATATTAAGCCGGAATCCTGGATTGACCTTATTCGCCGGAGTCAACTTCCGGGAACGCAGGTCCGGCAAGACAGCCGGATTTCACCACACTACGATTAATGCCATGAGCGTGGCGCCGAGGATATCTCCGGCCGAATCCAGGTAGAAATGCTTTTTGCTGCCGTATCTTTCCTGAACATTGACCGTCAGGTATTCCAGGATTTCCCAGGAAATCGCTATTCCGGCCACCAACAAAAAGGCAAGTTGGGGAACCGTCCAATAGAGCAGTATTTTCGCCAGTGTCCCGCCCACGAGAATATGAAACCATATCCATTTATTATCGAGAAACGCATATCTAAAATACATAGATTTTATCCCATTTTTATTGAGCGGCATTATACACAGATTATTCGACCCGATCAAGGGGAACCCGGTCGAAAAAACGTGTGGAGCACAGTGCCTGGGACTTAGCGCGTGGCGAAAAAATCTTCGTGAAATTGTATTTTGTCTATCCTGAATGGTTATTGATTAGCAGCCATTGGTTATCATTATTTGCAGGGAATCATTTGACGCCACCTTATCTCTCCACCATACCAGCCTGACTGCAACCTGATTTCCGCGCATCTATAAAACCGGGTCCACAGCGTCATTTCCATCTGAATTTCCTTTTTGCACATCCCCAAGAATTAAGTATATTCCATGCTTAATTGGGAGAGGAAAAGATGAAAGCATTGCAGTTTGATGGTCAGAAGCTCGGACTGGTTGATAGCGAAATTCCTGTGCCCGGGAGGAAGGAAGCGCTGATCAAGGTGTCCTATGCCGGCATCTGCAACACAGATCTGGAGATTCTGAGGGGTTACATGGGATTCACCGGAATTCTTGGGCACGAATTTGTGGGCAGGGTCGAAAGAGCGGCCAATCCCACGCTGGTTGGAAAACATGTTGTCGGAGAAATTAACCTGGCATGTGGTAATTGCGATTTTTGCCGGCAGGGTTTAGGAAGGCACTGTCCCAATCGCTCTGTGCTGGGAATCCTCAACAAGGATGGCGCAATGGCCGAGTATGTTACGCTCCCGGTTCAGAACCTGCATGTGGTACCCGGTGATGTGGGGGAGTTATCGGCAGTATTCACCGAGCCGCTGGCTGCTGCCTGCGAAATTATCGAGCAACTGGAAATTCTGCCGGAATACCGGGTACTGATCCTCGGAGACGGCAAACTCGCTCAACTTGTGGCGCAAGTACTGAGCCTCTACACTGAAAACCTGCTGCTGGTTGGCAAACATCCGGAAAAATTAGGACTTCTGCGAAAATCAAATTTGCAGAGCGTGTTGTTGAAAGATTTCGATTCCCCGGAGCAGTCTTTTCATGTGGTGGTGGAAGCCACCGGTTCGTGGGCAGGGTGGGAACTGGGCTTGAAAATGGTTCGTCCCCGCGGTTTTTTGGTGCTGAAAAGCACTTATGCTCAGGATCACCCCTTTAATCTGGCGCCTGTAGTCATTAACGAAATCAATGTTCTCGGCTCGCGCTGCGGCTCGTTTTCCGACGCCCTGCACTTCCTGCGGAAAAAGGCGGTCGATACCGAATCGCTGATCAGCGGCATATTTCCTGTCGCGCAATGGGAAGATGCTTTCCACTTGGCCCAAAAACCGGAAGCCCTGAAGGTTCTATTGGAATTTTAGCTGAATTCGAATTCTCAAACCTCACATGCGTAACGCAGGATTTTCGGCTTATGTAAAAGTATTTGATTCAGTTAGCTTTATGAATTTTCGGAATGGCTAAAGTTTATTTCAAATCGCCAATCGAAATCGCAAGTCGGAGAACCGAGCCATTATTATTGAAATCCGCAAAATGCTCAATCCATTATTGAAACTATGAGAATTACTTTCTTAGGCACCGGGACCTCGGTAGGGGTTCCGATGATCGGCTGCCGGTGCGATGTATGTCGCTCTTCGGATCCTGCGGACAAGAGACTGCGAACATCGGTTTGGATAGAAATGAAGGGCCATAATATTATCATTGATACCGGGATCGATTTCAGGCAGCAGGCGCTGCGGGCCGGAATTCCCACCATCGACGAAGTTTTGTTTACCCACCATCACGCCGATCATATTTTCGGAATGGATGATTTGCGCCCCATTAATTTTTTGCAGAAGAAAAATGTCCGGATATATGCGAATCAACAGACATTGGAAAATTTAAAAAGAGTCTACACTTATGTTTTCAACTCTGGAGATGCCCCGTCCGATATTCCCAAAGTTGATGTGCATATCTTTGATGACCGGCCGTTTTTTATAGATGATATTGAGATAATTCCGGTTCCGCTGCAACATGGGAAGCTGCGCATCACAGGCTTCCGGATTGGCGGGTTCGCCTATTGTACCGATGTCAGCGGTATTCCCGACGAGAGCTATCCGCTGCTGCAAAACCTGGATACGCTGGTTCTCGGCGCGCTGCGGGACAGACCGCACCCGACGCATTTCACCATAGATCGGGCGATTCGCGAATCGCAGAAAATTAGTGCGCGGCAGACTTTTTTCGTGCACATGAGTCACGAAATAAGCCACCGGCAACTATCGGAGCGGCTGCCTTCGGGAATGATGGCGGCGTATGATGGTCTTGTCCTGGAGCTTCCGGGCTTTTAGGTATTGTGGATCGTCCGAAGGTGCTAGTCTCAGGCCGGAGAAAATATTAGAATCTGAAAATAAAAAAATCCTGAGTCTGTCGACACCCTTTCATTGGGGGATGGTCCCTTTATTCCGGGTTGCCGACATTCCTCATTTCGTTGGCGGCATCCTCCGGAATTTTGTTGAGTCTCCCTCCCGGAAATTGATTGCGATAATTATTTTCAGATATTATTCAGTTTCCGGGCGATTTTCTGTTAAATTCAGGTGTTTTAAACTAAGCGACGCATGCAAGAAAAACAAAATCAAATTCCGGAAACAGTGCCTGCCAATGCCGATCCGCAGCCCGGCAGGGTCCGCCAGCTTTTCCGTCATTCCGCAATTTATTCACTCAGCACCTCGGTTCAGCGCCTGCAGGGGCTGATCATGACGCCCATCTACACCAGCACCATTTATTTGCCGCAAACCAGCCAGTATGGCAATTACGGCCTGATATACACGTTCATCGCATTCATGAATTTTGTCTATTTGTACGGCATGGATGCGGCTTTCCTGCGATTTTTCTTCCTCGGCAAAAACAGCCGCCGCACCGTATTTTCGACCACTTTTCTGATACTGCTGGCTACCGGTATGGTCACCAGCGTTTTGCTGATTCTCTTTGCAGTTCCCATTTCCAGCCTCATCCTGTTTACGCCCGGGCTGGCGCCTTATGTAAGGCTGGCGGCGCTTATTCTGTTTTTTGATACAATAGGAAATCTGCCGTTCCTGATCCTCAGAGCCGAGGAACGGGCGGTGGCGTTTACGGTTTTCCGCATGTTGCGATTTACTATGGAGTTGCTGCTGAATATTCTGTTTGTTGTTATTCTAAAAAAGGGTGTGATTGGAATTCTGTATGCCAACCTGTTTGCCTCGCTTTTCAATCTGGTGGTTATGGCGCCGTTCGCGTTCAAATATTTTCATTTTTCATTTAATACTGCTCTTCTCAAGGAAATGGTGTGGTTTGGACTGCCATTTCTGCCCAACGGTATTGCCTACATGACAATTGAGATGGTGGATCGTTTCCTGGTGACCGATTATCTTGGCAAGGATGTACTGGCATTTTATCATGCCAATTACAAATACGCTTCGGTTTTGCTGCTGCTTATTGTGGGATTCCGCAACGCCTGGCAGCCATTTTTCCTCAAGATTGCCAAAGATACGCAGGCCCGGCACACTTACTCCCGTATTCTGAATTATTACCTGCTGTTGGCGGGCGTCGTTGCATTATTTGTGACATTCTTTATTCGGGATTTGCTTACCCTGCATTATTTTGGTGCATTTTATTTGCTCGGGACTAAATATTGGGAAGGGATCGGCTTTATCCCCTGGATTGTGCTCTCATACGTTTTCTACGGCATCTACGTGATTTTTACGCCGGCTTTTTTTATCACCAAGAAAAGCAAATATATGGTCATTTTCACCGGCGCCGGTGCCATCCTGAATATTGTGACCAATATTCTGCTGCTCCCCAGGATCGGTATCTGGGGAGCGGTAATCGCAACCGTGCTGGCATATTTTACAATGGCATTCTCCATAGCCATTGTGGCACAAAAAATCTACCCCATTCCGGTGAACTTGCGGAAAATTGGAATCATGTTGCTGTCAATTGGAGCAGGCTATCTGGTTTATTATATTATGCCGCTGAACTTTTTGTGGCGGTCGATGGTATTTATTCTTTTGATAACCTGCTTGGTATTCACGATCCTTTCCCCGGAGGAGAGGTCGAGATTGAAAATTCCATTTTAAATTGAGCACAGCGGCGAGGCACTCGGATTATGAGCAAAAATAAATTGGGAATAGCAATATTATGGCACCAGCATCAACCGTATTATAAAAATAGCTCGGGCATTTATCAGATGCCGTGGGTTCGTTTCCACAGCACGAAGGACTACCTGGATATGTTGCTGGTTCAAAAGGAGTACCCTAAAATCAAACAAAACGTCAACCTGGTGCCTTCTCTTCTTCTTCAAATCCAGGATTATGTTGAAAATGGCGCCAAGGATAACGTTTGGGTGCTTACCGAGAAGCCGGCCGAGGAGCTGAACCTCGAGGACAAGAAAAAGATCCTGGCCAATTTTTTTCTGGCAAACATTGACCACATGATCAAACCCTATCATCGCTTCTATGAGTTGTATATTAAATACAAAGTTTACCTGAAAAATGAGTCGCCGGAAAAACAGGCAGAAAGCTTTTCTGCGACAGATTATCGGGATCTGCAGGTTCTTTATAACCTGGGCTGGATTGGAATGGAATCCCGCAAACGTCCGGGCATTGATAAACTGTTTAAAAAGAACCGCAATTACACCGAAGCCGATAAGATGGCATTGCTGCAGGAAATCCGGGAAATAATGAAAGATATTGTCCCTACCGCGAAGGAAATGTGGGAAAGCGGCGCGATTGAGCTCAGCACGACCCCCTTCTACCATCCAATCCTTCCCTTGCTATGCAATGTTCATACTGGCCGCGACTCTTCCCCCGACATTCGGTTGCCCCAGCAACAATTCTCGCATCCGGAAGATGCGGAAATGCAGGTGGCACGAGGTATTGAATATTTTGAAAAACTTTTTGGCCGGCGTCCGGTGGGCATGTGGCCTTCCGAGGGAAGCGTGAGCGTGCAGGCGCTGGAGATTATAGCGCGGCAAGGACTTGAGTGGGCGGCAACCGATGAAGGCATTCTTGCCAACACGCTCCACGGAGATTTCTCACATGCCAAAATCTATCAGCCCTACTGCCTGGATACCGGGAAAAACCAGATTAATCTGTTTTTCAGAGATCACTATCTCTCAGATGCAATCGGATTTGTCTACAGCAACTGGCCATCGGATCGGGCGGTGGAGGATTTAAAAAACCGGTTTTATGCGATCCGCAGACTGCTTTCTGATAACTATGGCGAACATTCCCTCGAGAAATTTGTTGTACCAATCATTTTGGATGGGGAAAATTGCTGGGAATATTACGAGGGAGACGGTAAACCGTTCCTGCGTCAACTATACCAGATGCTCTCCGACGACCCGCTGGTTGAAACGGTGACGTTGGGCGAGTCTCTTAAAAGGGCGAAATCTCCGGAAAGATTAAACAAGCTTCATCCCGGCTCCTGGATTAACAGCAATTTTAACATCTGGATCGGCGCCGAGGAGGATAATAAATCCTGGGATATTTTGGCGCAAACACGCGAATTCCTGGTTGAAGAGGAGAAAACCGGGCTGTATCCGGAGGAAGTCTTGAACCAGGCGTGGGAGCGCATTTACGTGGCGGAAGGCTCCGATTGGAACTGGTGGTACGGCGATGAGCATTCCTCCGCCAACGATATGGAGTTCGACCAGCTCTACCGGGAGCATCTTATTGAGGTTTACAAATTACTGGGCCAGGATCCACCGGCTATTCTCTACCAGACGATAAAGCGAGTTCATTTTGACCGTTTCGTCAGCACCAGGCCCAAGAATTTTATCAACCCCGATATTGACGGCCGCTCCAGCTATTTTTATGAATGGGTTGGCGCGGCGGTTTATGAGCCGGGTAAGACGGCGCAGTCTGCCATGCACCAGGTGACCCGCGTCCTGGACCGTCTTTTTGTGGGATTCGATGTCGGGCACCTTTACATTCGTCTCGATTTCCTGAAACGGCCGGACCCGCTGACAGAATTTGTGTTGGCAATAAAACGCCCGCATCACCTGACGGTAGTAATTTCCCCGCTGCGGGGAGTAATCGAGAAATTTAAGATGCAGGACGGAACTCAGCAAAAAACAAATCTGAAGCCGACCTACAAGCTGGACCGCATAATGGAAGTCGGCATTTCATTTGATGACCTGGAGGTGCAGGCAGGCGATATTCTGGGTTTCCAACTCCAGGTGAAGCTGAACGGCCAGCCGGTTGAGGAATTTCCGCGTATCAACCTTGTGGATTTGGAGGTCCCCAGCAAAGAATTCGAGCTAATTGAATGGTCGGTATAAATAAAGCGCGATTTTCCGGATTCGGCCAAGTTTAGACGGTCTGTATATGCGGTGCGGAAAATGAGGATTTCCCAATCCCGAAAAAAAACAATTTTGAAGAAGTGAAATGGAAATAAACCTGCCTTTTCCCCAAGAAGCAGCGGAGCGGTTCGATGCGCTGTACCAGCTTCTTTCCCGCAAATACAATGTGGAGCAGTCCACCATTAAGATTGACTCCGGCGAATACCGCATCATCAGCGTGAGGGATATGGATGAGCTACTGGACCGGCTCATCAGGATGAATCCCGAGGAAATCGAAGTTAAAGATGAACGGCTGCCGTACTGGGCGGAAATCTGGCCGGCATCCCTGGCGATGTGCAATTTCCTAAACCGCCAGGCGATCCTCGGTAAGGGACAGAAGGTTCTGGAATTAGGATGCGGGTTGGGGCTGGTGGGAATGGTTGCGGCGCGGCAGGGGGCCGACGTTCTATTGACAGATTACCAGCCGGATGCTTTGCGTTTTGCCGAACTCAACTGGCTGTTGAATATCGGTGAAGCGCCGGCAACGCACCTGATGGATTGGCGCAATCCCGACCTGTCCGGCAAGTTCGATATTATTCTTGCATCCGATGTGGCGTACGAGAAGAGATTCTTCTGGCCACTGATCGATACCTTCCGAGATTTGCTGAATCCCGGTGGTCACATCTACCTGAGCGAGCCCAATCGCACCATCGCCCGCCGTTTTTTCGAGATGCTCAAAGATGATGGATTTGCGTTGATAAAACATGACGCCCCAGTGATTTATCGCGACAAAAAGCAGACCGTTGCGGTTTACGATATCCGGAGATGAAGCCTGGTCCGGTGATAATCGCAGAGCGAAAAATATTGGCATTAGATACGGGCGTCTCAGGTGGGCGTTGTTCAGGAAATATGGCTCAAAACGCAGAAAGTCGTTTCAATGGGATTAATTTTAAGCTATTTTCAAAGGCGATTATTCATGCGGCAGTCAGGCAGCCTTTCGCGAAAAATGTGAGTCTAAATTTGTTTGTCTCATGATCAGGATGGATTGTCCTAATCTCAAGTTAAACTGATTTGTTGGAGTATTCATGAATAAATTTTACCATTTTCGGTTGTGGATGATGTCAGTCGTCTTTGCCACGATGATGTGGCAGTGCGCCGGGACGCCAAAAAAAAGCGCATCACAGACAGAGACTCCAGTGGTGAGCGAAAACGTCGAGATCGATTCCACAATTACCGCCGATCCTTCACTGGAAGCATTTATCGCACCTTACCGGGAAAAATTGGATAAAACAATGAACGTGGTGATAGGATATGCTGCGGAGGATTTTAAAAAGGGGAAACCGGACGCTCCCCTGAACGACCTTGTCGCCGATTTCATGTTGAGCCAGGCTAACCTGATTTCCAAAGCGCCAATCGACGCTGCGTTGACAAACGTTGGCGGTTTACGGGTAAGTATTCCGAAAGGCCCGATTACACTTGAAAAGATCTACGAGCTGATGCCGTTCGAAAACGAGCTGGTGAGCCTGGAAATGACCGGCGCGCAAATGCAGGAATTAGCCCGCCAGATTGGGGCAGTAGGCGGTGAGTGCGTGGCCGGAATGAGGATGGAATTTCTGGATAAGCGGCTGGCGAAATTCACCATTGGCGGTAAAAGCGTTGATCCTGCAAAAACTTATTACCTGGTGACTTCCGACTACCTGGCATCGCCTGGCAGGGAGAAACTTGAAATCCTTGGACAGGTGCCGAAAACATTTCTTGGAATGAAGCTGCGAGAGGCGATTCTAAATGGGATTAAGGCCTTCGAAGCGGAAGGGAAACAGGTGACTCCCGGTCCTGATTCCCGGATTGTTTTCCGGGAAAGCCCGGGAACTGCAAAGTAATTTACCACCCACATTGTTGCATTGTTTGAAGTTTCGGCGATTTATCTGCCTGTAAAATTCTTTAAACGAAAGGCTTGACTTAATGAAACGAAGAGATTTTTTAAGAAATACACTGTTGGCGGGAGCCGCGCTCCAGTTTCCACATATCTGGATAAAGAACGCCCGGGCGAACAGCGGGCCGTTCAAGATCACAATTCTGCAGACCAACGACACTCATTCCCGGATCGATCCGTTCCCAATGGACGGCGGACGCTACCAGGGGCTGGGCGGTGCCGGCCGGCGGGCCACTTTGGTAAAGCAGGTGCGGCGGCGAAATCCGAATACCCTGCTTCTGGATGCCGGCGATGTTTTCCAGGGGACGCCGTATTTTAATATCTACAAAGGAAAACTCAACTACGAGGTGATGACCCGCTGCGGGTATGATGTCGGCACAATCGGCAATCATGAATTTGATAACGGCGTGGAAGCGTTGGCGGACGCGATGAATGAAGCCCACTATGAGATGGTAAATTGTAATTACGATTTTGGCGACACGCCGTTGAAGAACCATATTAAAACGTTGGTCATCCGGGAATTGGGGCCGGTGAAAGTTGGAATTACCGGGGTTGGTATCCATTTTGTCGACCTGGTGACACCGCCCAACCATGAGGGCGTCACCTATAACGATCCCGTAAAACCATTGAAATCGGTCGTTAAATATTTGCGAAAGGACCTGGGGTGCAACCTTGTGATTGTTCTTTCCCATCTCGGTCTCACGGCATCAGGCGGATTCCCTGCCGATCCCGATATCGCCTACCAAGTGAATGGAATTGACTGGATCGTAGGCGGCCACACGCACACTTTTATGAAAGAGCCGGAGGTCGTCAAATCGAAAGGCGGGCACACCACCCGAATTCTGCAGGTTGGCTGGGCGGGTGTCGAGGTTGGGAAATCCGATCTCTACTTCGAGGACGGCAAGCTCATTGCGGCTGAAACCGGGATAATCTCCGTGGACAGTGAAATCGCTGAAATCCCGCTGGCAGTGGAAAATCTCGGCTGACATTATCATGTGGACGTGGAACCACAGAAAATGTCATTCAGGAATTCCATCTTTCGATGAAAATGCGAAGCGGTATTTACATTGAATTTGCCGGGAGATCACTCGCTGGGGCAAATTCAATACACCGGGAAAAACAGGCGGTTATATTTATGAACATCCATTCTTATCGTACGAACCAGATCGTGTTTAAGCGATCTTTCCGCCATAAGCAGTGCGTTTTTTATGGCTTTGGCATTTGACCTGCCGTGCGACTTGATGACCAGCTTTTCGAAACCCAGGATGGGGGCGCCGCCGTATTCGGAGTAATCCACGCGTTTCTTTATTTTTTTCAGCATTGGCGCCAGCAGGGTAAGACCTGCTTTGGCCATCACACTCTTCTTCCATATTTTCTTGCCGGTTTCGATTCCCATCTCCGCGGCTCCTTCCAGCGCCTTTAGAACGATATTTCCTACCATCCCCTCGCAAACAATCACATCGGCAATCCCGCGCATCACATCTTTACCCTCGACATTCCCGATGAAATCGAATCCTTCAATTTTTTTGAGCAGCGAGTATGTCTCGATGAGGACATCGTGGCCCTTGGTTTCTTCTTCACCGATATTGAGGAGCGCCAGCCGCGGTTTTTCCACCTCCATTACTTCTTTTGTGTAATGTGCGCCCATAATGGCGAATTGGATAAGTTGGGTGGGTGTGCAGTGCAGCGTTGCACCCACGTCCAGCATGACGGTTCTGCCGGGATCCTGTGGTCGGTTCTTCATTGCCGGGAAAATAGCAGCCAGTGCGCCCCGCTCTACGCCATCGATCCGGGGAAGGTGCTTTGCCGCAGAAATGATAGTTGCGCCGGTGTTCCCGGCGCTGACCATGGCATCCGCCTCATTATCGGCGAGCATGCGACAGGCTACATTGATTGAAGCATCGTCTTTTTCATCCACGGCGATTTTGGGAGTGTCTTTCATATCGATGACCTGCGAAGCCTGGACAATCTCAAAATTCAGTCCGGACAGGTCAAATTTTGCCAGGTTTTCTTTGATGCGGGCAGTTTCGCCCACCAGAATAGTCTGAAGTGTCGGGCTTTCCTTACTGGCAATTACCGCTCCCTTAATAATTTCGTAAGGAGCGTTATCTCCTCCCATGGCATCCAAAATTACCCGATTGCGTCTCATGCATTTCCTTCCCTGTTATCGATTTTGGCCAAAATAAAATGAATATAAGTGCAATTCCCATAAATATCAAGATGCCGATAAATATTGCCGGCGCGGCAGATTTCTATCATGCGCTCTGCGATT
>CAZUZS010000024.1:0-9000 GCA_964624795.1 uncultured Calditrichaceae bacterium | reverse complement strand
ATGAGCCCCAGGTTGAAGATGGTGCTGAAATTATCGTTGGCTTCCCGCTCGCGATCCCGGTCATTATCGTAATTGGCGAAAAACTGGAGCTGCCAGCGGCGCGTCAACGGCACGTAGCCAATTCCCTGCACAGTATGAATCCGGCGATTGCTGTAATAACCAAGCAGGTCGATTTCCCCGGCATTATGGTAGATTCGCAGTATGTATTGGTAGTATATTGAAAGCAAAAATCCGCTGAAGTTCATGAGATCTACCGACAGAACAAATCCTTTTGCATCGTAGTTTTCCTGCTCCACCAGCGCCCGGTCTTCCGAATTGTGCGTAAAATGATGCTCCAGCTCGTAAACATACCCTGCCCCGATTGAATTGAAATCGCCAAAATAATATTTGATTTCACTGCTCAGCGAAGTGAAGTAGAAATCGGAATACGACAGGTCCGGATTGCGGTACCAGCGCGATTCCCACTCCACACGGTTTGCTAATCCGAATGGATGAATTACCGGATATTCCGCATCCAGTGTGGGGTGCAAAGAATGATATCTGTTCTTGTATTCTCCGGTTGTCTGTCTGCTCTGGAAATTTCGCAAATAGTAGCTGGCTTGCAGTCGAAGGTATTTGTTGAAATCTCTGCGATGTTCCAGATCGAGCCGGCTTTCTAATTGCGTGTAACGCAGACCAAGATCCTGCGCTTCCCTGTAGAACGATGGGCGAATCCCAATCTGCACCCAGGAGAGAAGTCCTAAATAGCGACGAAAGGCAGCGCCTGCCTCACCGGAGCTAATATCGCCGTAGGCGGAATCGGATGGAAAGTGGAGCTTGTAGCGCAATTGGGAATTGAGTGCAAGACTGTTTTTGGGGCTAACCGGAAAATTCCAGGAGCCCAAGAACTGGTTTTCCCAGAAACTGCCGCGGTTGTCGCGGTGCAGCCAGAAAAGACTACTCTGGGCTTCCAGGCGCCAGTAACGGTTAAAATCGGCGGACTCCAGGTTAAAATCGGCGCCAGCCTGCAAAAGCTCCCGGTCACCCCGCAGGTAGTTGTATGTTCGGTAACTGCGGTTAAGCAGCACCCCGCTTCGCGATATCCGGATTCCGGCAAACGGGTTGTTCAACTGTTCCAGCACCACACTATCCGATTCGATGAAGTTCATCTCGTACTCCTGGCGGGAGTAGTCGGAGCCAAATTCTACAGCCCATTGCCAGTTTCCCGGTTGCGCTTCCAGAACGGAGGAGCCGTTGTCACCCCCGGCAAATGCAGGCAGAACAGATTCGGAACGACCGCTGTCTGACTTGGCCGGTCTGCAAATGTTAATTGCCTGGTCGATCAAATTCAGCGCAGTGAGCCAGTCCTTTCCACTTGCAAAATATTCTGCTTCCTTTTTCAAGAAGAAAGGAAGACTGTCTGCGGGCTGCGTTTGTTCGAGAAGAAAATCCAGCTGCGATTTTCGTGAGAGGTAAACTTCCCTGGCATCCGGCGAAGGCCGGTTTTGCGCAACAACGGCCGGAAGAATGTCAGTTACCGGAGACAGAAAGATCAATATTCCCAAGACGGCAAATACACTTCCGATTCTGTTATCTGGTATTTTCATGCCTGGCCGAAATTTAATCCAATGATCTCTTTGCCGTATTCATTTTTTGGTGAGATCGCCCGCCCTGCGGCCTGCCACTGGCTACTTCACGCAGGTCTGACCAAAATTTTTTCATTATTTCTTTCATCCGGATTATCCGGTATTTGCAGTTTTTTTGCCCTGTTAAAGCAATGCCCGGACAGGTTAATTCCGGGCATCACAATTTTCCAATTTGGTTGATGAACCTATTTGCTTTCCGCGACCCGGTATGGACTGCTCCAGGTAGCTGAATTGTAGGGAAATGCCTGTTCATCGGAATCGTAAATCGTGCCGTTGTCTATGACATCCACCACGGCGTGAAAGACATGGGCAACCGGCTCGTGAACGACCCACTGGCCCTGGTAGATATGGTAGCCGGTGACGGGATCCGTGCCGCGATATTCAAATTGCTTTCGCGCACGGTGCAGTCTGCTAACGCCAAAGTGCAGGAGAACGGTTTCCGTTGCGCCGGTCGCCGTATCCGGAATGACAGTAGCGGCAGAGTTGCTGACCAGCGCCCTTATCCGCACCTCTTCGCCCGGGACAAATGTCGGTAAATCGTCCGGAATATTGAGAAAGGTGTGCAGTGGATCGGTAAAGACGGTGGAATCGCCGGAACTGCCGGTGATTGTCACCTGCTGAATCGCGACCGTAGGTTCCGGCCGGCTGGCACCTTCGCCAAGCGAGACTGCTGCCAGTCTGAACCGGTGGCGGATATCCTGTTGTGCATCTTCGCCGTCGGCACGTCGCACAAGGAGGGTGTTGCGCATAACGCGATGCCGCAGCTCCTTGCGGTAAATCTCGGGCCGCACACCAGGTCCGACACTGTCGAAAATGACAAACTTTCCGGCAAGCACTCTTTCCATGTGCACCATAATGCTGTCCTGTGAAATTCGCCGGATGACCATGGTGCGCCGGAAACGGTTGTTGATTTTCCGTCCGAAGCGAATCACGTTGTTGAGCGGAGATTGAATTTTCGGCAAAATACTGTTTGGCCCGAAGGTCGAAAATCCGTCGAACATGTCATTCTCATTGACATCATCGATTCCCCAATCGACCAGGTACTCGTTTTCATCATTCAGCAGGGTTTCTTCAACTGCCTGCTCTTCAAGCTGCTGATCGGAAAGCGCCGAGTTCGAATTTTTTTCACAACCGGTCATTAGAAATATTCCAAGGCTGAAGACTGCCAAAATCACCCATAGTTTCTTCATTTTAGTTTTCTCCTTTTTTATTGTTTATTCTATTAAACTCTATCCCGGGCCCGGGAGCCAAGTTTTTACTGCGTCAATAAATTGGTGGCCAGCCGGGTTGTCTGCCAGCACAACTGCAAATCCTTGTCCTGCCATGCCTGGCTGGCTATTTCGTGCAATTTTTTTGCGTTTTCGTATTTTATCTGTTGCACATCGTTTCCCTCTGTACTGGCGGGAGGATTATCCAACATCTGCTTCAGCCGGCCAAGTTCTTCTTCAAGCTGCTGTTTACGGAAAGATTTGGTCGTGTTCCGGTTGTTCATCTGTTCAATCTTTAAGGCCAGGTTGTTAAAAATCGCCAGGTGCTGCAGTGCGGCTCGCGGCCTTTTTTGCTTGTATTCGGCCCTTGCCATCTCCAAATTCTGTTCGGATAGTGTCAGCAGCCGGGTTACCAGGGGATGGTCGAAAGCTCGCCTTTTCAGCATGGAAAGCATGTCTTCCGCCGTCACCAATTGGGCCTCAACCTGGTCCTCTGCGGGTTGTTGGCGATTCTGGAGACTACGGCTCAATTGCAGCAGCAGCCGGTTAGCAATCCCAAGCTGTTGGCGGGCGGCGACAAAATTACCGGCTTCAAATTTTTGCCTGGCCGATTGCTGAAGTTCGATAATCCGCGCATAAATGCGGTCGAGGCCCGGACGCTGCGCTTGGTCAACCCTGCTTTTCACTTCCCGGGTATCGTTCTCGGTTGTCTTCAAATCATGCCGCAGTCGTTCCGCTAACGAACCGGGAGTGCTTTCCAGCATGTCGAGCAAACGGTAAAGCAGGCGATTGGCGAGTTCAACCTGCCGGAAGGACTCCCGGAGACGCTTCTGCTCGTAGAGACTCCGGGCTTTCCGGATTTCCTGTTCTGCCTTGTTAAGCATGTCCCGAACCGTTGCATCCCGGTTGTCAGCAGCCATTTCCTGCGCCTGAAGGAGCAGGGAGTTGCTGTCTTCAAAATACCGTTCTAAATCCTTAATATCGTCGGGATTTTGGCCGCTTGCAGTGCGGATCGCGCTATTCGCAAAGAAGACAGCCATGAAATAGTGCCTGAGTGCCATCTCCAGCCGGTCACCGGCGGCCAATTGAATGGCGCGCTGCCGGAAGTAGCGTGCACGGTTAAGAAGTTTTTGCGCATCGCTGTTCACGGATTGTGAGACGATCTGTTCCGCCTCCTGGATTTTTTGATCCAGTTGTTCCTTGAACCTGGTCTTCAGAAACGGATTATTGCGAACCTGCCGGTAAACCCTGGCGAGGATGGTAAATCCCAATTTAATGTGGCCGGCTGCGGCTCCATACTGCCTTTGAGAGAATGCTTCTTTTGCCAGATTGTACTGATTCTCCGCCGATTGGACGACTTCATCCAGTTGCGCGTTTGGGAAAAGCCTGGCAAACTGTCGGGTTTCTCGAAGCTTCTCCTGCAGGCGATCCAGTTGGCGCTCAATTTCCTGTATTTTTTGTCCGGACTGGGCCTGCAAGGTTTGACCCCATGCCAGGCCGATGATCAGGGTCAACAGTACAGTTAATTTTCGTTTCATACAACAATCTCTTTTTGCATCCGGCCATAAATATCTCAATTCTCATGCCAGGATTTATATATCGTTGTTAATAAATTATTATTAAATGAATTAGAGTGATTTAATAAATTCTCGAAGATCAAATAACTGTACCAAACGGTACGGTCAAGTGAACGATATAGTACACCTCTTCGATTAAAACAAGCAAAGTAAGATGAGAAATGAAGTTACCTGGGGCTAAAGCTCGACCTCGATGCCGAGAAGTGACTGCCACCCTGTGAGGGAGCGTTCACCGGTCAGCAAATCTTCCCTGAGATATCCGATTTTCAGGTAGAGATCAACATCGGAGCCGACATCGTGTTCCAACTTGAGATGAACCAGGTTCTCATTATTCAGCCAGGTATCGCCGGCATACGAAGCGGATTGTTTCTCATAATCGAGGTGGGAAAAATAATAGTCGATGAGAAGGAAAAGAGACCAGTTGCGGGATATGATTTTGCCCGCAACTACCCGCAGCCATTGCTCATAGGAGCCGCTGCCGGTGAAATCCGAGCTGTGGAGCAGGGTGCGATAGATGATGTTCAACGCTGCCCGGTGCTGGTATTCCAGCGAAATTTCCGGGCCGGCACGCCAGCCGCGATTGAGCTTCTGCGGCAATCCCAGCACAAAAGATCCCGCGTATTTTAACCGGAAATTTTCTGCGTAAAGACCGCCACCCATATTAAAAAAGGGGGAAGATATGCGCAGCAATTTTGCCTCGGCGGTAAGCGCATCCAGGCTGTTGTGTGTGTTATTCGAAATATCCCGGTATGCGTAACCTCCGGAAAATGAAGCGAGCCACCCTGATTTATATTTCCAATTGATCCCGCCTGATAGCCGAAAAATATTGAACCCGATGTCCGGATTGCTGCCGTGGTAAGAATTGTTTTGAATACCGGTACTAAATGCCAGATTTCCCCACGGATGCGTTTGGATAAACTGACCGTCGGCCAATATTTTTAGAGATGTAATACCATCATTAAAACCGTAGAATTCCGGTTTGAGCCAGGCTCTTAGATTCCAGAAATTGTTTTGAACGGAAGCGCGATATCGAACGGCACCAAACAACCGGTCCATAATCTGGTTCCGGTTTTGGGAAAAATAGTCCGAAGCCCGGTAGTAGCCGGCCTCATTGCCAATTTTCCACCGCATTTCTCCTGCCGCAAGATACTGAAAGAAAAGGCAGCCAGCCAGGCAGGCCAGTAAAAGTTGTCGCATTATGAACTTCTGTGAAGATTAGCTGTGGGTTATTTTTTCAACTTCTCGCTTACGATCTGTCGCTGTTGCCGGAGCAATTTCTCTGCCTGTTTCAGCAACTGAATGTAGTCATCAAAACTTAGTGTCACATTGCTTGAATCCAGCGGTGAGATCCACTGGCTTAGTTCGTGCCGGGAATCGAGCTGGTTGATCTGCTGCATCAACATGAAGAACGACTGGTCCTGGCTGCCCGCCGCCAGATTGCGACCCTGTTCGTTCTGTGTAAAAACGTTGTTTGAGGTAGGAAATGTCTTGTCGCCTGCGGTTTGGTTGGTTTGTGCCAGCAGCCCGAAATCCCGTTCCGATTCGATTTCTTCCAGGAAGTCACTGGTTTTTTCCCGGAGCATTTTCACATCCTCTATTTCCTGCCGCAGCTTCCCAATTTTTTCCAGGTGGCTGTCGATATCGCGCTGCGCATGGTGCAGGTAGTCGGCGAAGATGGCATGTTCCAGCGAATCCTTGGCTGCGGAAAGATCAATCTGTTGAATTTTCTTAGGATCAAACGAAAGGCCGGTGATTTGCGGTGAAATGGCAAGCCGTTTTTCAGCATATTCCAAAATCTGTTTGTCGAGATCCGTACGATTGCCTGAATATTGTTTTAAATTGCTAAGCTTTTGCAGCGAATCCAGTACGGCAGTGTATTTTGCATCCAATTCCCGGTTCACCTGCCCCAGCCGCTTCTCTAATTCGCCCGCCTTTTGTTGATGGCGCTCCAGGTCCTGCGACACGGTTAGCGCATCAGCCATCAATTGCCGAAGCCTTTTCTGGCTGGGATTCTCTCTGGATTTCTCAGCTTCAATTTGCGAAGAAAAATTTTCCGTAACGGCGCGCAGGGAGTCCACACGGCGGTTTTCAGTCTGCAGTTCCAGGGTAAGTGCGGTTTGTCCGGACTCCAGTTTTTGCAGTCCCTGCGCACTTGCCGGAACATAAACAAGAAAAATAAGGAAATAAATCAACCTTTTCATTTCAACAGCCCGAATTTTTCCATCTTGTAATAGAGGGTGCTGGTTCCCAGTCCCAACAATTTGGCTGCCTGGTTTTTAATACCGCCGGCCCGTTTCAGGGCGTGGATGATCAAGTTCTTTTCGAATGCATTGACGGCCTGCTCCAGCGGCAAATTCTCATAGCTGGCGGTACTGCTGAACACACCGCCCAGTTGCCGGGCAATGAGCTGCGGCTCGATTTCCGGGGTGGGCGAGATGACGACCAGCCGCTCAACCAGGTTCTCCAGCTCCCGGATGTTCCCCGGCCAGGAATATTCCACCAGCAGCTTCATTCCCTCCGGCGCGATTTCACCATTCGGCTGCAATTTTTTGCGAGTAAGTTTTTTTAGAAAGTGATTTACTAACAGCGGAATATCTTCTTTTCGTTGCCGGAGCGCCGGAAGTTTAATGGGAATAACGCTCAACCGGTAAAAGAGGTCTTCCCGGAAGTCGCCTTCGGCGATCCGTTTTTGCAACTCCCGGTTGGTGGCGGAAATAATCCGCACGTCAACGGAAATGGTCTTTTCACCGCCCACCCGCTCAAATTCCATTTCCTGCAGCACCCGCAGCAATTTGATCTGCATTGTGGGAGATACGTCGCCGATTTCATCCAGGAAAAGCGTACCGCCGTCGGCCATCTCGAAGCGCCCCTTCTTCTGCCGGATGGCGCCGGTGAAGGCCCCTTTTTCATGACCGAAAAGCTCGCTTTCCAGCAGGTTGTCATTTAACGCCCCGCAATTTATTTTGATGAACGGTTTGTCTGCGCGTCCGCTCTTGCGGTGAATGGCGCGCGCGACCAACTCCTTCCCGGTGCCGCTTTCCCCTTCAATCAACACCGTGCTGTCCTCGCCGGCAACCCGCTCTATGATGGAAAAAACCTGCTGCATCGGCTCTGCGCGCCCAATAATATCTTCATACTGGGACCCGATTTCATCCTGCAGCAAGCGGTTTTCTTCTCTCAACAATTCCAGCGCCCGGTCCTGTTTTATTTTATCAACAATCCGGTTAACCCGCACACGCAATTCCTGCGGCGAGAATGGTTTGGTGAGGAAATCGGCGGCGCCCAGTTGCATGGCCTGCACCGCGGTTTCCACCGTGCCGTAGGCGGAGATGATCAGCACTTCCGTGGCCGGGGAATTTTGTTTGATTCCCTTCAGTAGCTCGATGCCGCCGACAGGCTCCATCTTGAGATCAGTGATCACCAGCGGCACTTCATTTTTACGGAAGAAATCCAATGCGTCTTTCCCGTTGTCAAAATCAGTAACGCGAAAGCCCTCTCTTTTAAGGCTTTCCACCACGCCCATCCGCATGGTGTTGTTGTCTTCCACAACTAATATTTGCATGTTTTTCGTCTTAGTCATTGGTAAATAGTCATTTGTCATTAGTCACTGGTCATTGGTTTTATTCTTCATAATCCTAATCGCAAAGCGCAGAGAGGATGGCGCAGAGCTGCCGGTCTCCTATCTGCGTACTCCGGTTTCCGATACTCCATCACTCCAATATTCCATCATCTCTCTCATCCTTTCGCTATCTCAATCGAAAATGTGCAGCCACCGCCGGTGTTGTTGGCGGCGAAGATCTTCGCGCCGTTCTCGGTGCAGAGTTTTCTGCAAATCGCCAGGCCCAGGCCGGTGCCATCTTTTCGCCCGCTGAAAAACGGCTCAAAGATTTTAGATAATTCCGCCTCCGGAATTCCCGGACCGTTGTCGCTGACCCGGATGCGTTTCACTTTTCCGAAATTCTCCGCTTCGACTGTGATGGCCGAATGTTCGGGGCTGAGTTCCAGGCTGTTGGAGACGAGATTTATTAATATCTGCCGGAGATGATTGGGATCGAACGCGACGCAGGCCTCTTCCGCGGGATACGAGATTGAGATGCTTTTCTGTTGCAGGCGATTTTTCAGCATGTCTTCCACCTCCCGCACCACGTCCGATATCCGGACTTGCCCCGGCACTGCCCGCACCGGCCGGCTGAAATTCAGATAGGCGCTGATCAGCGATTTCAATCCGGAAATTTCCTCCATTATTTTTTCGGCATAGGCCGGATCCTGCTCCTGGTTTTGCAGGTCTTCTTTCACCAGGCCGGCCAGAAGCTCGATTCCGCCCAGCGGATTCCGGATCTCGTGGGCGATCTGTGCCAGCATTTCCTCTTTTTCCCGGTGGTTGCGGCGAAGATCGTTGCGCATTCTGTCCAGCGCCCCGCCCAGGATTGCCAGCTCGCCCCGGATTCCGTGGGGCAGGGGAGTGGCAAAATCCCCGCTGCCCAGCGCGGCGCTGAATTTCACCAGTTTATCGATGGGACGGGCCAGGGTGCTGGCCAGCAGCCACCCCGCCAGCGTGGTGAGCAGAACGCCGCCCAAGCCGATTGCCCA
>CAZUZS010000023.1:0-63950 GCA_964624795.1 uncultured Calditrichaceae bacterium | reverse complement strand
TCGTCTCCAGCCAAAATCTCGAAATTCTGCATTAAAAAATTGCCATTTTGCAGCACGCTATGAACCGGTCTTTCCAGAATCCCGTAAATATAATGTCCCCAGAAATTGTCGGCGGAAAATGGCGTTGGGGGTACGTAATCCCAGATAATGAAATCCGCCCGGTCGCCGGGGAGCAGTGATGGATAATTCGGGAAATACTGCCGGACGAAAGCGATCTGGTCAAAGAAGATTTTTTGAAACCGGGTGAACGCCGTGCCAAAGCTGTTCTGCTGGTGACGGTAGAGCAGATATAGCTGTTTCAGGCTGCGGGCGATGTTGGCGTGCATGCCGTCGGTACCGGCCAGGATGGGAATCTCAGGCGTCACTTCGGCATAAATCGGAATCCCAACCGCGTTATTCAGATTGGAATCCGGGCAGTAGGCAAGCGCTGCACTGGCTTCGGAGATGATCCGGTAATCTTCCGGGGTAAGATGAACCCCGTGAACCAGGATTGACTTACGGTTCAGCAGTTCAGATTTCTTTAATCTTTCCGCCAGCGATACGCCATATTTTTCCTGCGAAAATTCAGGATCATGCCGGTCTTCAGCAATGTGAATGTGAATCCCGCTGTCGCTCGCCTTCACAATGTCGGCAGCCTTGCGGAGTGTCTCGTCATCCAACGTAAAAAGCGCATGAAGTCCCAGCATTCCCTTTAGATCCTCTGAAGAATGCTGCCGGATAAATCCGGCGTTTTCCTGCAAAGCGTCATCTGCCAGCTCCGGGCCGTTGCGGTCAGATGTTTCGAAACAGAGCACACCCCGCAGATCGAAATTCCTCAGGACGCCGGCAATTTTATTCAAGCTGCCGGCGGTGGCTGTGGGAGAGGCGTGGTGGTCGAAAATGTAGGTTACGCCGTTGCGTATCGATTCCAGGGCTGCCATGTTTGCGCTGGCTTCCACCATATCCAAATCAAGCGCCATGTCCAGCTTCCACCACAGGTTTTCCAAGATTTGTACGAAATTCTCCTGCGGGCCGTTTACCGGCAGACCTTTCGCCAGGCGGGAATAAAAATGGTCGTGGAAATTCACCAAAGGTGCAGTAATCACCCGCCCGCCGGCATCGAAATCGCTGTTCTCTTTTTTAATCGGCTGCCTGACATAACCGGCACAATTTTGTGGCTGGATTTCAACAATTTTACCATCCCGGAGAATCATATCGCCAAAAACCGGCTCTACAGATCGGTCCTTGATTTGGCAAATCCAGGCGTTGGTGATGCGAATTTCGGTATTTGTTTTCACGTAATAATCCTGTTGAATAAATCTCAGGTTGTGAGTTGATGAAGGCCAACTCTCTGGTTGAAATCTTTGATCAGCTTATCCCAAACCGGTGCACTTCTGAATCGCTCGCTCCAATAATTCTCGTCGTACCACTGGGCATTCAACTCCTCCACATCCTTGCCCTGCTGCTCCACCCAGGTGAAATATTTCAAATTGTGGATAGCCCTTTTATCCGCATAACTCAGTTCTTTCAAATAATCGGTCTTCTGTTTGCGGATGACAGACTGCCAGTCCAGCGCTGCCTGTCCAGATGAGTATCTCCCCCACTGCGCATTCATTTCCTCCAGACGGGACAAATACAACTCCACTGAGTCGGTGAAAATGGTGAAAATGACATCATTTTCGTTCATCTCAAAATATTTGGCCAATTTAATTGAAGCCAGGAAATTGGCGCAGGAAGATATACCCATCAGCGAAAGCTGATCGACAGTTTCTGCCGAAGCGCCTTGCTGGACCAGCCAATTCTTGCCTTCCGGTTCGTTGAACAGGCGCAGCACCCGCAGTGCGTCTTCGTCATCGATGGCTGCCGCCACATCGGTGTTTTTCACGTTGTGAATCCAGGGCACGTGCTTGTCGCCGATTCCCTCGATGCGATGCCCGCCAAAACCGTTCATCAGGAGGGTGGGGCACTGCAGCGCCTCCGCTCCCAGAACCTTCACCAACGGGAATTTCTCCCGCAGGTAATCCCCGGCGGCAATGGTGCCCGCCGAACCGGTGGCGCTCACATATCCGCTCAAGCGTTGATTTTCCTTTCCAACCTGCTGAAAAAGCTGCTCGATGGTGTAGCCGGTCACCTCGTAATGCCACACTGCATTTCCAAACTGATCGAACTGGTTGAGAACCAGGTACTCATCACTTTCCGCCTCC
Organism: uncultured Calditrichaceae bacterium; assembly: GCA_964624795.1. Classification (GTDB taxonomy): domain Bacteria; phylum Calditrichota; class Calditrichia; order RBG-13-44-9; family RBG-13-44-9; genus CAZUZS01. The sequence goes on along the minus strand of CAZUZS010000023.1, from coordinate 61,767 downwards.
AGCTCATGGCACTTGTCGTAGATTTCCTTCACGTTGCTCTCGCAGCCAGGGGTGGCAAAAACTTCGGCACCTTTCTCGCGCAGCCAGTCGAAACGTTCCTGGCTCATCTCTTCCGGCAGAATCGCGACAGCGTGAACGCCCAACAGTGCCGAGTTAAAAGCACCGCCACGGCAGAAATTTCCGGTGCTGGGCCAGACTGCCTTGTGATATGCGGGATCGAATCGCCCGGTGACCATGTAGGGTGCCAGGCATCCGTAAGTTGCCCCGACTTTGTGGGCGCCGGTGGGGAAATGCTTGCCCACCAGCCCAATAATACGCGCCTTAACGCCGCTGACTTCCGGCGGGATTTCCAGGTAGTTGATGCCGCCAATTCTTCCGGTTTGCGGATCATTTCGCCAGTTTATGCGAAACAGATTGAGCGGGTGCACCTCCTGGGGATCAATTTCCTGAAGCTTTTTTTGAATATTTTCCGGGATGGATTCCGGTTTTTTCATCTGTTCAAAAGTGGGAAGAATAATGTGCTTTTCTTTGCAACGGTCGATTGTCCGTTCCAGAAATTCTTCATCTTCGATTTTCCACTGCCATATTTCCATATGCGCTCCTTTATTGGGAGTGATAACATTCCTGACATTTGTTACTGTTCGCTTATAAAAAGGAACCTGATAAATATATTCCAAAAAATGTCGCGTGCAATAAAAAAAGTATTTCGGGATTTGAAAGCCGGAAAGGCAAGTCGATGCGTCTTGAGTTCAATCTTCTTTGGTCTTATATTCAGCAAAAAGAGGAAAATCCTGTGAGCCAGTTAATTCTTGCCGAGAAAAGAAACGACATCGTTTTGCTAACCCTTAATCGCCCTGAAAAAAGGAACGCCCTTAGCCCGAAGATGGTCGAGCAGCTCGACATCAAGTTGAATGAAATTACGACGGACAATTCGATTCGTGCGGTTATTCTTACCGGTGCAGGAAAAGCATTTTGTGCCGGCGCGGATTTAGCATATCTGCAGAAGATGAGCGGATTCAGCGACGAAGAGAACAGGCAGGATTCGGACGAACTGGCTGCACTTTTTAACAAGATTTACGCATTCCCAAAACTGACTGTCGCGATGGTAAACGGCCCGGCACTTGCCGGTGGCTGCGGGCTGGCGCTCTGTTGCGATTATATTTTTTCCGATGCGGATGCAGCGCGGTTCGGATTTACAGAAGTCCGGATTGGCTTCGTCCCGGCTATCGTGATGAATTTCCTGGTTCGAAAGGTCTCGCTTAATATTGCCCAGCACCTGGCCATGAGTGGTGCAATTATCCGGGCGCAGGAAGCCGTCGATTTAGGATTGGCAAAGGAAAGTTTTGCAGGGACGGAATTAAGAAATAACACATTTGCTTTTCTTGAGAATCTCCTTGAACAAAACAGCTTTCAGGCCATGATAACCACCAAAAAGCTTTTCCAGCAGCTTCTGGAAATCCCTTTAAAGGACGGCCTGGCGTTGGCCAGCCAGACGAATGCGCTCAGCCGGAAAAGCACCGATTGCCAGAAAGGATTGCAATCATTTCTGAATAAAGAAAAAATAATGTGGAGGGAAGCCGGGGATCAATAATAAGCAAGCGCGCTGGCGATATGAACTTGGCCTACTTGTTTGCTTCCTGTAACTTCTTCAGCTCGTGCTCAATATCCAACATGAGGTCTTTGTATACCCCATCTTTTATCACCTTCATTTCACCGCTTTGCACGAGGTTATTCAAGGTCGTTAGCACCTTGTTGATGAACTCGACTGTGCGCGCTGCAAATTCTTTGAGTCTTTTAGCATCCTTCGGATTCTTTTCATTCATCATCTGAACAAGTGTGTAAAGAGGGGTCAGCGAATTATTAATATAATGGCTGAGAGTTACTAGAATTCTTTGCACCTGCTTAAGTGCCTTTAACTGGTTCTCCTTTTCCTTAAGCTGGTTCTGCAAATCGAGGAGGCGCTGGATGGATCGCATTTTTAATTGTAGTTCAGTGGTGGTGTAGGGCACGTAAATGAATTCGTCGGCTCCCAATTCGAATGCGACGAGTTGTTCGAGAACAAGATCTCGTTTCACGATGCAGATAAGCGGAATATATCGCAGACGGGCATCTTTCTTTAGCTTTTGGAAAAGGTCGCTAATGTTTTCTTCCTGCCGTTCCAGGTCCAGAATTGCCATGTGATATTCCGAGTTTTGGTAGAGGCGCATCGGGAGCTCCGCCGGATTTTCAAGCAGATCTACCTGGAAACCTTCTTGTTTTAGATCGTTGCGAAAAGAATCTGCTAAATCTGCGTTTTTAGTGACTAACAGGATCATTGGCGAGAACTTTATTTGTTAGAACTCAATAAATCTGGATTTCAGAATCTCCGCTATCCCTATTTTAAGCAGAATATAATAAAATAAAAACAATTTGCCAGAACTTTTTGCAAAATATCGGTTTTCCATTTGTGGTAAGGGATGCCGACAGGTGCCTATCTGAACAAAGATAATACCCGCGATGTAGAAAAAACAGAACTTCGACAGAATGTTTGTTCCTTATTTTACGGTTAAACAATTTAAACAGCGAAACATAAGGAATTGGAATGGAAAAACGTGTGGTGATTAGCGGTGCCTCCGGTTTTATTGGAAAAGAACTGACACTTGTATTACTGCAGAAAGGATACAAAGTAATTGCCCTTTCCCGGAATGTGAAGGGGAATCGCGAGCATCTTCCGGCCCGGCTTGAATTCGTGAGATGGGATGCAAAAAGCGCGGGAGGTTGGTGGCAACATGTTGAAGGCGCAAAGGCGATAATCAATCTTGCGGGAGAGAATATCGGCGGCGGCTACTGGACCGCCAAACGAAAAGAGAGGATTCTCCAAAGCCGCCTGAATGCGGGATCAGCAGTTTCGGATGCAATAGAAAAAGTCCGGGATAAGCCGGGAGTGCTGGTACAACCTTCCGGCGTTAACTACTATGGCACCAGGGGCGATCAGATCCTGGACGAAGATTCCGCAGCGGGACGGGGATTCTTGACAGAAGTTACCAAGCGGTGGGAAGAATCGAGCCGGGTGCCGGACGCCGCCGAAATGCGTCTCGTAGTGACAAGGTTTGGGGTTGTGCTGGGAAAGAGCGGAGGCTTTCTTCCCCGGCTGGCTTTGCCCTTTCGACTGTTTATGGGAAGTTACTTCGGCGACGGCTCGAACTGGTTCTCGTGGATCCATATCGATGACCTGGTTCGCGCAGTGATTTTTCTGATTGAAAATGAAGAACTGGCTGGCACGTATAACATGACTGCTCCGAACCCGCTCCCCTCGAAGGATTTTTATTTTCAATTGGCTGCGCAGCTAAACAGGGGTCTTCGTTTCCGCATTCCCCGTCCACTCCTTGAATTTCTGTTAGGGGAAATGGCGCGCGAGTTGATTCTTGTTAGCCAGCGGGTTATTCCCCGGCGTTTACTTGATGCGGGTTTTGAATTCCTCTTCCCCGATGCAAAGTCGGCGCTGGAGCAAATTTTTAGTGCACGCTAACTTGTTCCCGGAAACGAATGAATTCACTTCCTGCTTCTTTCCTAGAATGCGGCGCCAAAAATTTCAGCCATTAATCTGGTGATTCGGCGACCCTAAAAATATTTGAAAATCGAAATCGTGAGGAGCAGCCAGCCTCCCAGGAATGCCAGTCCACCCAAAGGTGTGACGGCGCCCAGCCAGCGGATACCGGTAATGCCCAGCACATACAGGCTGCCGCAAAATATGATGATGCCGGCAAAGATCAACCAGCCGGACCATTGCAGCATCACCGGCTCGGACGAACGGTTCAGTAAAATACCGATTATTAATAACGCCAGGGCGTGTGGTAGGTGATACCTCACGGCTGTTTCATATATATCCAACAATTCGGGAGTTACCCTGGCTTTAAGCGCATGCGCGCCAAAGGCCCCCAACGCTACCGACAAAAACGCATTCAGGCTGCCCAAAATCATAAACAGTTTTCCCATTCCCGTCTCCTAAATTTTCAATTTTACCACAGTGACGCCGGTATCGCCTTCTCCCCATTTCCCCAATCTTTTTGCTTCCACACGTTTGTCCCTGGACAAAAACTCGTTGATCTTCCGCCTCAGAACGCCAGTGCCTTTGCCGTGCACAATTCGAACTTCTTCCCAACCCTGTTCCAACGCCTGGTCCAGGTAACGGTCTGTCGTTTCCACCGCCTCCTGCGAATCCATACCGCGCAGATCCAGCTCAGGCAAAATCCCGCCATCCAGTTCTTCAGGCAGCTCTTGCCGGTGAGAGAGTCGATGCCGCGATTCTTCAGGTGCTTTTTCGACACGCTGCATCCCGGTTACATCCACTTGCATTCTTACATTCCCAACCAAAACCCAAGATTTGGAACCGGCATCCGGTTCGCTTAAAAGTTCGCCCTCTTCTCTCAGGTTTTCAATCCACACAATATCTCCCCTGTGCAATTCAGCGGCAGCGCTGAAACGTGGCTGCGTTTCTTTAAGAATGTCTTCTACCTGCTGTTGGAGTTTGTCAACCTGTTGGTGCGCTTCCCGGATTTTATCTTTTCGCGCCTGCGTTTCACGGATTTCCGCTACTGTTCTTTCGATTTTTGCATTCACATTTTCAAGCAGCGTTTTTGCCTCTTCGGCGGATTTCCGGCGCAATTCTTTTTTCTCCCGGTTTATGCGCTCCATCTCGTGCTGGTACAGATTGCGCAAACCCTCCGCTTCCGAGAGTTTGATACTCAACTGCCGCCTCTCCTCTTCTACCCGCTGCAGCCGATCATTCAGGCTCAGGATGAGGTTCTCCAACTCGCCTTTATCCGGACCGACCATCTTCTCCGCGCTTTTCAACACGATTTCCGAAAGCTCGTACCGGCGAGCGATCTCGAAAGCGTAACTGCTCCCCGGAATGCCAACCTGCAGGCGGTAAGTTGGCTGGAGTGTTTCCAGGTTAAATTCCATTGATGCATTTTCCACTCCCTCGGTCGAGAAAGCAAAAGCTTTCAGCTCCCCGTGATGAGTGGTGGCTATGGTCAGTGTTCTTCGCTCGGTTAGCTCTTTCAAAATAGCAACCGCCAGCGCCGATCCTTCACGGGGATCGGTGCCGGTGCCGATCTCGTCCACCAGAATCAGTGTATGGGTTGACGCTTGCCGCAATATCTCCTGAAGACGAATAATATGCGCGGAGAAGGTGCTCAAGTCCTGCTCCAGGTTCTGGCGGTCGCCGATATCGACCAGAACCGCATCCAATAAAGGGATAATACTGTCCGGGTGCGCCGGAATATGCAGCCCCAACTGCGCCATTACAATCATCAGTCCCACGGTCTTCAGCGTGACAGTCTTTCCGCCGGCGTTCGGCCCGGTGATTACCAGGGTGTGGAAATCTTCTCCCAGGGTCAGGCTGCACGGCACCACATTCTGGTGTCCCATCTTGAGAAGAAGCATCGGGTGGCGGGCATTAATCAATCGCAGCCGTGGAGCTTCGCTGATCTGTGGTTCTGCTGCCTCCATTAGCCGGGAGAGGCGCGCTTTGGCGCAAATCAGATCCAGAATTCCGATATTCTCAATGGCAAAATAAACATCGTCCCTGACTTCCCGAATCAGCCCCGACAGGAATTGGAGAATGCGAATGATCTCTTTACGCTCTTCGATTTTCAAATTTTGAATACGGTTACTCAGCCGCAAGGTCTCCATCGGCTCAATGAAGACGGTGGCACCGGTTCCGGAGGTGCCGTGCACAATTCCGTTGATGCGATTTACATATTGTTGCTGGATGCCCAAAACCATCCTGCCATCGCGAAGCGTAACAATATCGTCTTGCGTGAATTCGGAGTAGTGTTTGATGACGCGCATCAAAACCGTTTTTTGTTCGTTCTCGGCACGGTGAATCTCAATGCGGATTCGGCGCAACTCCGGGGTGGCATTTTCCTGTATTTCACCATGAATATCAACCGCGCGGCTGATTTCCTCGATAATTTTGGGGTGACCGTGAATGCGGTTGGAATAGACAGAAACCAGGGGGCAGGCCTCGCGATGGTGTTGCATGAAGCGGGAAGTATCCTGGAATGCCTGGAGATTTTGCTTTACCTGATTTAATTGTGGAGCCTCCAAAAATGCGTACTGTGGCTGAAGGGCCTCCAGTAAAGAGCGAATATCGTCCATTTCCCCGGGGGGGATCGAATAACCGCTCTCCAGCAAGCCGGCTATTTCACTGACTTCTTTGAGCCGGATTTCAACCGTTTGCTGGTCCCGGGTAATGGAAAGGTGCTCAAAATGAGGGTGTCCATAAGGTGTGGTAAGCAATTCCTGCAGCTTTTGCAGCACACCGGGAAGCTCTAATTGCAAAAGATTATCGTCATGGGTTAGGGGAGGGAGTCTGTTTTCCATAAAACAAATAATTGATTATTTCATCATTAAGTTTGACACTCGTATTTTCCAATGCGCTGACGACCTTTAACTCGAAATTCTGGGATGAAAATGAAAATCCGCTGAACAGGTTGTACAGGGATGGGATTGCTCCCTGCAGAGGTGCATACAACATGCTCTTTTGTTTTACCGATTGCAGCGAATTCTGGAATGGGAGAAAACCAAGCAGCAGCAGCACAAGACTGATGAGCAAAACGCCTTTCAGTCCGCCGACGAGCCCCCCCAGCAGCCGGTTCAGCCAACCGAGAAAAAGGCTCTCGCTGAGTTTGCTCAGCAGCGCGGCAAGCAGGCGGCTGGCCAGATAAACGCCGACAAAAATAAGAATAAAGCTTAAGAACGGCCATAAAAAAGCGGGAATCGCCGGGAAGGCGTTGTTCAGGATTTTGCCGAGGATGCCAAATCCAACAATTCCCAAAAAGACACCGCCCAGAATCCCGGCCAGCCCTAATATTTCACGAAAAAAGCCTTTCCAAATCCCAACCAGGATAAAGACTCCCAGAACAACACCAAAGAGAATGTCCACCGAACTCATTGCCAAATTCCTTTTTAATTTTTGTGATAATTAAGGATCATACTTTTCCCTTTAAGTCGCAAATACTGATTTCGGGTTATTCCATTCATGCAACTATAATATAACAGTTTTTAATTAATAATCGAGAGAATTATCTAAAAAGTGGAAACAGGGCTTGGAGTCTACACGCCTGCGCTGAGCAAGCCAAGCCCGGTCACCTTTGGCAAACACCACCGGCTCTCGGATCATCAGGCAATAACCAGTTCCAACCGGCATTTCGATAAGCCGTTTGCAGCGGCTTGATTGTTGTTTCGGTGAATTCCTCAGATTCTGGAATACAACAGGTGGGAATAGACAAAGGGGTGTTTATAAACTGGCTAGTCTCTTCTGAACAACTTCCTGCACAAGTTTCCCGTCAGCTTTGCCTTTCACCAGCGGCATCATCTTCCCCATAACTTTTCCCATGTCCTTAATGGAAACGGCCCCGATATCCTGAATGACGCGATTTACCAATTCGGCGACTTCGTCCATGCCCATTTGAGCCGGGAGATACTGCTGGATGATTTCAAGCTCCTTCTCTTCTTCAGCAGCGCGTTCCGGGCGGTTGCCGGAGCGAAAAAGCTCGATGGATTCTTTTCGTTTTTTGGCAGCGCTCATCAACACCTGAATTTCCTCTTCCTCGGTCAATTCGCGCTTTTTTTCGATTTGCGTGTTCTTAAACTGGGAGCGAAGGCCGCGAATCGTTTCCAGGCGAAGCTTATCGCCGGATTTCATTGCAGCCTTCATATCTTCCATTAATTTTTCATTGATACTCATCTGACTTCTCCCAGGTAGTTAAACCTAACGCTGTTCCGACATGATCTTGCGTATCTTCCTGCGAGTGGAATTCTCCCGGCGTTTGCGTTTCTCACTCGGTTTCTCAAAATGCTGGTGCTTTTTGATGTCCGACATGAGACCGGATTTTTCACACGCCTTTGTGAAACGCTTTAGCGCTCTTTCGAACGGTTCGTTGTCACGGACCTTCACATGGATCATAGAGCTTGTCAACCCCCTTTCAAACATGGTTAAATTAACAACGGGCTATTTCTTTAAAAGGTCAATCTCATATAAAGCAGATTGCTTCCAACTTCGGTCGGTCGAAGCCGCTTCGTAATAGGCAAGGGCAGTCTGGTTGTCGCCCTTTTTCTTGTAGATTTCCCCTAATCCGAAATTAGCTGCGCCCTTAGTGTAACTTTTCGTCGAATTGCTGATGGCACTATTATATGCTTCAATCGCTTCGTCATCTTGGCCTAATTTTGACAAGGCATCGCCCAAACGCAAAAACATATCGCCTTTTTCCGTTTTTCTTGTTTCATATTTTAATGCATTCTGCAACGCCGATACAGCTTCACGGTACTGCCTTTCCTGGTAGTATGCGATACCGAGATTCAACCAGGCCTTCGAATAATCTTCTTTTGCCTTAACCGCATCGCTGAAACTTTTGATCGCGTTTGTATAATCCTTTCTCCGTAGATATACATAACCGAGGCCAAAACTCGCTTTTTCATCATTGGGATTTATGCCCAACGCTGCCTGAAAAGTATTGATGGCATCGCTATATTTTTCTTCGCTGGCGTATAAAAGGCCCAGAGCATTATAAGCGTTGTCCATCTTCTGGTCTTTGTCAATGGCCTTTTTGAACATGTCCTCCGCCTTGCTGTTTTCTTTTTGTGCCTTGTAGGCAATACCCAATGCATAATATGCGACAGCAAGGTTGGGATCCTTTGTAACAGCCTCATTAAATTTGTCTATGGCTTCAGTCATTTTTCCGCGTTTATACAATTGTATTCCATCATTAAAGGCTTTCTGAGCCTCAACAGTGGGGTCTTCCTGAGCAAAAGCGGTAAGCGCCATCAAGAAGATGAGTGCCAGGCCCATAAATGTCTTTAATCGCATCGTATTTCCTCCTGTCTTCTTTTCCAACCTTAAAAATTAGTATTTCATTTGACCTTTTCCAACACAAACATTACAATCTTGTATAATGAACCCACGATTGTGTGGCGATGTTCCCCAACCTCATGAATGATGGAATTTGCGGCAAAACAAAGTGGGGCTTTATTTTGCCCGTTCCAGGTATTTCCCGGTGGATGTGTCTATCCGGACAACCTCGCCTTCCTCTATGAAGGGAGGGATTTGCGTATCCAGGCCGGTTTCCAGTTTGGCCGGCTTATAGGAGCCGGATACAGTTGCACTTTTCAAGTTTGGCTGAGTTTCGATCACCTTTAGCTCTACAACGCCCGGCAATTCAACGCCGATTGGTGTGTCATTGTGAATTAGTATTTGAACAATTGTTTCAGGGATGAGAAAATATACATCATCGCCAAGCATGTCTCCAGTCAGGTGGATTTGTTCGTAGGTCTCCATATCCATGAAGAAATAGCTGTCGCCATCCTGGTATAAATATTGGTATTCCCGGGTAAGCAGGGTCGCTTTTTCTACCGCTTCGTCCGGACGAAAACGGTTTTCAGCTTTCACGCCATCGCTTAATCTTTTCATTTTTATTTGCATCAATGCCACACCCTTTCCGGGGGTGACATGAACTGCTTCAGTTACACGATACAGATCGCCCTGGTATTCAACAACGTTTCCTTTACGTACCTGAATTGCTTTAATTTTCATACAGAACAAACTCCTTTAAAAAGATTACAGAATTTTGAACTGCAAATATAAAATTTTTGAATGATTAAAGCAATTTCTTTGTTTTTCTGACTCGCAATGGCCCTGGCGCTAACTGAAGGCTACTGAGTAGTATTCCTTTCAGGAGATATTAATGTTAAAATTGCCTGTATTTTGTGCTACGGCGGCGCAAGATAGGCTGCGCTTTCCGGTCCTTTCAAAAATAGGAGAAATAAAAAAGGCAGCGATTGTTTGTATACCGGAGGCCAGGAGGTGTTCTCCGGCAACAATAATTCTCTTTTGGGGAATTCCGGGAAGTTCTGTTTATAATAAGGCGCTTCTTCCGGATAGATTAATAATTCCGGATGCTGTGTCCGGTTGAACCATTCCCTCAGTTGATGGTTCGTGTTGATTCCTTCGTCGCTGGAAAATACAATTTTCTTATGCGGAAATATTACCCCCATCTGCCAATTTAGAATGTCCTTTAAAAAATCGACCAAAAAGGTGTGGTCTCTTTCGTAAATATTTTTAAGCTCCGGGAAGTAATACTCAAAGAACGGAAAACCGCTGAAGCGCGAAATCAGGGTTCTCGCATGTTTTCTTCGCCATTCTCCTGTTTCGGCCAGGCGAACCTCCCGCAATGCAGGATGCGGTTCCGGTTGATGAACACAGGGAATGGACAGAAAAAAATTGCGATGCTGCCCGTCCAACCGTGCCCTGACGATGGGAGACTGCTTGCGGAATGAAAGATGGTCGGCCACCAGGAACAGTTCGCTCCCGGCGGCCCGGTAAAAATATGGGAAATCCGGCAGGTAGTGGGGCAATTGCGCGCCGATTTTAGCCATAAATCGTTATCGCCTATTCTTTCATGGCGAAAGGCGGAATATAGTGAATGTATTCGTTCAAAACTCGAATCTCAAATTTCTTGTCTTCCAGATCGACCTGCAGCAAATCCCTCAATGAAACTATTCCGGTTAATTTCAAATCTTTAACGATTGGGATGTGCCGGATGCTATATTTTCGCATCAGAGCGATACATTCGTTTACTTCGGAATCGGGGGATGCGATTATTAATTCGCCTGTCATTGCCTTTTCAACTTTTACCTCGGCGGGATTTTTCCTGAGTGCGATGATCCGTCGCAGCACATCGCGTTCACTGAAAATACCCACCAGTTTGCCTTTATCCAAAACCGGCAGAGCGCCAACTCCCTTTTCTGCCATTAAATCCACGGCATCCTGTACGGTCTGCCCGGTAGAAGCACAATAAACTTCCCTTTCCTGAATCAATTCATGCACTTTCATTTTGACTCCCTCTTTTTTTAGTTGTTTGTCTGGACGATCACATGGCGGAACCGTGACAAAAGTTCTCATCCTGTTTTCAAATCGATCCGGACAGCACTAAAATATGGACAAGAATGCTTGTAAATCAAGGAGAAATATGGGGGAGATGAAGAGTTTCCCGGTAATGGTGGGTGAAGTTATGGGCCAGCGGCGGCGGAATGCACTGCGGAAAATCCGAACGTGAACGGAACAAATTCATCGAGGTTGCCATCTACAATAAAATATTACATTAGCGGAGGCAAAGTTGAAGGCAGATGGAAAAACTGGTTATTGATCTACTCTTGAAAAGGGGACTTGCCACGCCTTTAATCTTGGCAAATCCCCGCAATGTTGAAAAACAGGTTGTCTCTCTGACGGAAATCTGATGTTTCCTGCCAGGCCATTCAAATCATTTCATCATGCTCATTTTTCCGGACTTCTGAAATTTTTTGCCCTGTCCGTTCGTGAAACTGATCCTATAGAAATATATTCCGCTGGCTGCCAAAGCCCGGTTATGATTTGTGCCGTTCCAGGTGAATGAATGCCAGCCACCGTTTAACTTTCCTGGATTTTCAGAAAACACCCTTTGGCCCGTGATGTTATAAATATTGATTTCTACTATTCCCGCCTCCGGCAATCCGAATTCAATTTTCGTTGTGTTGTTGAACGGATTGGGATAATTTGACCTGAGAACAAACTCTTCGGGTAAAACCGGGTTGCCAGAATTCACCTGGATTTGGGTTAGTGCCAGGCCGAAAATCTCCGAAATGCGCCTGAGAAGCTCTCTTTTGGTTGATGTGCCGGTTCCATCTTCCAATCCGCCAAGCTCGAAGCTGGTCCCAACTGTTTTATAGGCGGTCTCACTGGATGCGACACCAATGCCGGTCTCGGTTCCCGGATTCACCAGTATTCGTTGACCAAGCGGCTCTGCCTCGATATGATCCATGTAGGCGTTTTCCCCGCCGTATTGGAATTGGAAGGGTTCAAAAACGGTTCCCTGCTGCCCGACTACCCGGTAAAGATCGCCGCTGCCGTCGGAGGTTGCATGAATCTTGAACATCGGGTGCACAGGGGTTTGCGTGTCGTAATACCACGTATCCCCGCCCTCCATGTATACATTTCCGCCGGCATCCAGGTAGTCTTTTAGAATCTGGCCTTCGCCGCTGGAAAGAACATGATTGTTTGAATAAATCCCGAGACAAACAAAGACCGCATCCACGTTGGTATTCGGAAGATATTTCCCGGCATAATCGCCGGTATAGATCTCATCGATGTAGCCGATCTCCCGCAGCCCTGTTTCGATGGCGCTACCGGAAATGGGTGTCGGATCTAATTCCCAGATCAAAATTCCCCGAATAGGCCCGCCAAACCAGCGTTCGGTATCATAAAGCAGACGTCCTTTTCGATTCATCGTATCGACAACGCAGACCTGGTAACGAAAAAAGTCCGGGCGGGGGATTACGTCGGTATATTCCAGTGTATCCGGAGCGTGGGCAAGGTCAATCCTTGCGATGAGCGAATCACTTCTCCAGATAAGTGCTTCCCGCAGGGTATCCAGCGGATTTCCATGAACTGTGCGGATGGGGCTAACCCAGCGCAGTGTAACTTGTCCGGTAAAGCCGGTAGTAGAAATCCCAAGGAATGGGGTAGCTTCCGGGACATCATGAAAAAATTTGGCACCGATATCAAAACCATTTAGTCCGCAGCCGCAACAGGGAGAAGTTGCCTGCAGATTAAAATTCAAAACGGAAGGACTTATAAACTGGGGATCTTGCGATATGCAGCCTGTTCCAGGCTGTGGCTGAAATACCTGATAGGAGCCGCCACCTCAACCAGGGCACCAGGCCCTATAATCGCCTGCACTGTTCTCATACATATTCATATAGTGCAGCTTTCTGCTCGAGTTGTTGTGACAGGCAAAACCGTATTGTGAACTGGAGGCAACGATTGTGTTCACGACTTCGATGTTGCCGGTCTGGCACATGTAACGAATACCCACCTGGTTTCCGTAGAAAGTGCAGTGGCTGATGATTGCCGATACCGAATCCTGGATCGAAATGCCGTCGGTTCCATTGACAATTACGCAGCCATCGATTTCTATCCTGGAACTTCCGGTAACGCCGATTGTGCTGCCGGAGAGATTAATCAATGCTCCACAACCTTTAATTCCGACCGTTACTCCGGAAATATTAAGACCGCCGGTGTAGGCGGAATCAGGGTTCAGGATGAGCAGCTTATCATACCCCATTCCGGGTTGGGCTTCGGCATAAGCCTGCTCCAGGGTGCCTGCTGATGTAACAGAGAAAAAACCAAAAACAAAGAAAAGTATGAGACTACGAAGAAATGATTTCATCGTTCTTTCCTCTAAAATGGTTCGTGGGCACTATTTATGAAAAAATAAATACAATATCAAGTAAAATTTGGAACGAATTGATAAGGCCTGCGAATGGGGGATTCCGACGTCTCTTCCCCGTTTCGGCAAGTTGAAATGAAAACAATCACTAAATAATGGGCAATAAAATTCTGAATTTCCGTTTTATTTTGCAAAATAATTGGCACAGGTATACGGATTTATTAGATTTTAGCGGAATATTAAACTTTCAAAAGTCCACCAAGGAGCAAAAATGGCTTTGTTGTTGAAGAAAACCAAAGAACTGGAAGCGCAGATAGACGAGTATCTCGATCTGGTTGATCGCGGAGGCCTCATTTTTAAGCAGGGACTTAAACTTTATTTAGAGAAACGGGAAGATGAATTCGAAGAACGCATGCAGGATCTGCGTGGAATGGAAAGCAAAGGAGACGCTTTGCGGCGGGAGATTGAACGGATGATTTATCAGCAAACATTAATTCCGGAATCCCGCGGCGACGTTCTTGGTCTGCTTGAAAGCACCGACCGTGTTCTGAACCTTTTGGCAGACACGCTGCTGGGTTTCTCGGTTGAATCGCCCGATATCCCCTCGGATATTCATCACCAATTCATGGACCTGGCGGAAGCTTCCATCTCCTCCGTGGAAAGCCTGGTGATGGCTATCCGTTCCTATTTCAGGGATTTCAGCGCCTCCAGGGATTATATTAATAAAGTGCTGTTTTATGAAAAGGAGTCCGATAAGATTTCGGAAAAAATAAAACGAAATATTTTTTCCAAAACGATGGATCTAAGCAAAAAAATGCACTTGCGTGGTTTTGCATATCACATCGAGCTGATCTCGGATGAAGCTGAAGATGTCTGCGACCGGCTGGTGATTGCCGCAATCAAACGGCATATTTAAGTGGGGTCGACTGAGGCATGATTTGGTTCTTTTTACTGAGTGGATTGTTTTTGGGATGGTCGCTGGGGGCCAACAACGCAGCCAATATTTTTGGCCCGGCGGTTGGCACCCGAATGGTCCGGTTTAAAGTTGCTGCAACGGTCGCCAGTATATTTGTGATACTGGGAGCGGTTATCAGCGGTGCTGGGGCAGCCGATACCTTAGGCGCATTGGGTGCGGTGAATGCGTTGGCTGGTTCTTTTACAGTCGCGCTCGCTGCCGCTGCAACGGTTTCGTGGATGACCCGGGTGAAGATACCGGTATCCGCCTCTCAGGCGGTTGTTGGCGGCATCATCGGCTGGAACCTCTTCACCGGTTCGCCGACCGATTTCAACTCGCTCACCAAAATCTTTATTAGCTGGGTTTCCTCTCCCATCCTTGCCGCTATCTTTTCCCTGGTTATCTTTCGGATTCTCAAGTTCTTTCTGGATAAAAGCCGGGTCCACCTGTTGGAGGTCGACATTTTTAACCGCATCGGGCTTATCCTGGTGGGAGCGTTTGGCGCCTATAGCCTGGGAGCAAACAACATTGCCAACGTCATGGGTGTGTTTGTTCCCGCTTCGCCTTTCAAAAGTCTGAGCTTAGGGAGTTTGTTCGCATTAAGTGGAACACAACAGCTCTTTTTTCTGGGCGGGCTGGCAATTGCAATCGGAATCTTCACCTATTCATACCGTGTAATGATTACGGTTGGGAACGAGATATTTCACCTGACGCCGGTCGCAGCGCTGGTAGTTGTTCTGGCTGAGTCCATGGTGCTTTTTATGTTTGCATCGCAGACCCTCCAAAAATGGCTGCTATCGGCAGGTTTGCCGCCCATTCCGCTGGTTCCCATTTCGAGCTCGCAGGCTGCAATTGGCGCAGTGATCGGCATCGCCCTGGCGAAAGGCGGGAAGGGCATAAATTATGGCGTATTAGGGAAAATTGCTTCCGGCTGGATTACGACTCCCATCTCCGCCACCATATTGACATTTGTCGCCCTCTTTTTTGTCCAAAATGTCTTTGAAATGCAGGTAATTCATTCCGTCGATTATAAGATAACGCCGGGGGTTCTGAGCCGTCTCGCAGAGGAGAAAATCCCACCCGCACCTATTTCGCCGCTAACGGACAAAAGTTTCCATAACCCGGTCCAGTTTCGCAGCGCACTTCAAAAATATCACGACTGGAGTGAAAACCAGCTTTCGACTATTTTTAAATATGCACAAAAAGACAGTTTCAACGTGCAATACGACTCCGTAGTCGTTCACATGTTAACGCCGAAATTATCTGAGAAGCAAATCCGGGCGGTGAAGCTGCTGAATGGAATGTCATTCAGTTACAAATGGCAATTGAATACAGCTCTGGAAAATGCCGGGGAATCCTGGCGACCGCGAAACGGAACGGAAGCAACATTATTTAACGAAGAGCTTCGAAAGCAAAAGGAAGCAATTTTCAAACTCTTCAGCGTCCCGACTCGATGATTATGAGTCGCGTGTCAGGCAGAATCACTGGCATTTGCCAAATATCCTATCTTTTGAGATCGTGGAATCAATGTAACTCACCCCGATTCTCTCTTTGCCTTTCTCTGCAAACTTCCGTCAATCCCTGCAATAATATTCCGAAGAAAAATTGATGAAGCAGATTGGCCAACCCGGGTTATCTTGTTGTTTCCCAAGCCGCCGAATCTTCCGAATTAATTTTCGGGATGTGTATTATTTACACAAGCGGGAATCGGACAGATCGTCTTTTGAATGGAAACAGGATTTGTGTACAAAGAATTCTTCATACCAATATAGGGAATCATTATGGTTTTCTATTCCATGATTTGCCAGAAGAAAACCAATCATGCATCCTTAGAAATGTGGCTCTCCTTTTGCAAACATTCATAAGAAAGGAAAATATGAATGAAAATCAGGGAGATGGTATGATGGATCGAAAAATATGGAATAGATTTTTATATTTTTTTCTCGGGCTAATTATTTCAACTGTGGGGGCGGCAGAGTACAACGGCCAGCTAAACGTGGGCTATAATGGTGGCGGGGCCTGGAAGGCAGGAGCGGCAGTCTCTCAGCTCTCGCCGTCTTCCCGATTTGCCCTCGAAATCAATGTCGGGCATTCCTCGTTCGATCCGGGAAATGCAGGGGATGCACGCAGGATTTTTATCAACGATAACCAGGGTGGGACTATAAAAAAGAGCGGAACGACCTGGGAATTCTCTTTCAATCTTTTATATAGGCTTCACGCCGGGCATCTTCCGGAATTTTATCTTTTCCTGGGCCCGCGATACGCAAAATTTACCGGGAATTTCAAGTTTATTGGAAATAATGAAGATTTCGATGTAACGAGCCATCACTGGGGAATGGGAGTCGGGGTTGCATCTTTTATCGCCATCAGCAAAAAAATTGATTTTCTGATAAGAGGCGGAACGGACTACTTTCAGTCAGCTGCCCTTTATGGTCACGACACGACCTACAGCCCCAAAGGGGAAGACATAAATCCGCGAAACGATTATACATATTCAGACGCCGACAATGCGGTGAACCAGCCCAAATTGAATTTACAGTTGATGTTTGGCTTGAGCTACAGCCTGGGGAAATGATGGCGGCACAGTTATCTTGCCACGTTGTTTTATCCCGGGTGTTCGGCACGGCCCATATCTTGTTTTCTAATCCGTAGGAAAATAAAACTCCGGGACAAATTTTTTATCATCCCGGAGTTTTATTTCTGCTTCATTTGACAAAATTATTTAATATGCCATGTTCCGCCACATTTTTACCATATCGTAAGGCGGCGGCGGACCGCCAAGATATTTATGAAACCAGTAAAGATGGGCATCATAGTAGAAAGGCATCGATTTTACGTAATTTGGCCAGTGTCCGTCGTTTTTAAAAACAACAAGCCGGGAAGGCACCCCCTGCTTCTGAAGCGCGGTAAAAAACTCCAGGCTGAGTGTATACGGCACCCGGAAATCCTTCTCGCCGGTAATCACAAGGCAGGGAGTCTTGAAATTTTTGACAAATTGGTTGGGCGACCATTTCAGATACAGATCCGATTGCCAGGGAGCACCGCCCAAATCCCATTCCGGAAACCACAACTCTTCGGTTGCCCCGTACATTGCCGTCAGATCGTAAACGCCCATCATGGAAACGATTGCTTTAAAACGCTGGGTGTGCCCCTCCAGCCACATCATCATGTAGCCGCCATACGACCATCCCATCGCCCCCATCCGGGTGCTGTCGATCCAGCTTACTTTCGAAAGGGAGTCGGTTACCGCCATTACGTCCTGGTAAACCTTCCCACCCCAATCTTTTGAGATTTCCGCAGTGAATGCCTGTCCGTAGCCTGTGGAGCCATGCGGATTGGGAAATGCCACAACGTAACCGGATCCCGGGTACACCTGCCAGTCGCCGCGAAATCCGTCCGTCCATTGCGACTGCGGACCGCCGTGCACGTTCAACACCAGGGGATATTTTTTATGGGGATCGAAATCGTGCGGTTTTACGATAAAGGTATGGATTTTCGCGCCGGTGGGGGACGGAATCCACATTTCTTCGGCCGGCCGGATATCCACGCTGTCTTCAATGGCTTTATTGAAAAATGTCAGCCGGGTCAGGTTCTTGCCGCTGGAGGTGGAACGCCAGATCTCGCGCGGCTCGGCTACCGACCGTCTTTCTACAGCCATCCATTTATTATCCGGCGAAACAACAAAGGCGTCTATCGTTTTTGCGTCCAGAACGCTGGTAATCTTTTTTGTTTTGAGCTCTACCTTGTAGATGGGCACATGACCCTTCACCTCGGCGGCAAAATAAATGCTGCGCGAATCCGGCGCCCACTGGAAATCATCAACCCAATTATCGAACGATTCCGTAAGAACCTGCTTTTCGCCAGTTTGCCGGTTGTAAATTGCCAGGCGGAATCTGTCCGACTCATAACCCGGAATTTTCTGCATTCGGTAAGCGATATATTTTCCGTCAGGCGAATACTGGGGATCGCCATCGTACGCTTTATTTTCGACCGAGATATTTTTTGCAGTGCCGCCGGAAGTCGGAACTAACCACAAATCTTTGTTAGTGGTCTCCGCTTCGTTGCTGTCGTGATTGGAAACGTAGCACAACTCTCTGGCATCGGGTGAAAAGGCAAAACCGGCGGCGCCGGCGAGGGAAAATGAAGGCGCGTCGTAATCACCGGGAGTAAGGTCCACAGTTTTCTTGCTATTGATATCGTAGAGCATGATATGCGTGCGCCGACCGTCTTTCCAGGTCGTCCAGTGGCGGTAAAGCAGGTTATCTGCCATGTGAGCCTGCAGCGGCCCGTTTTCCAGGGAATCGTTGATCGCTTTGTTGCAGGCATCATCGGCACCGCATTGGGGGAAAACGTCTGTTGAGAAAGCGATTTTCTTTCCATCAGGAGACCAATCCGGGTTGTCCACTCCGGTTGAAATATGCGTAACCTGGGTTGGCTCGCCGCCGTTCACCGGTATCGTCCAGACCTGTGTACCTTCATTACGATTAGAAACAAACAGCAATGTTGTTCCATCCGGCGACCAGCGCGGGTGTGTATCGCTTGCCGGATCATTGGTCATCTGTCTTAGTTGACTCCCGTCTGCATCCATGATATAGATTTCCGAATTGCTCTTTCCTTCCTTCAGGAAGTACTTGGTTACCGTGAACGCGATTTTTGAACCGTCCGGTGATATCTGAATGCCGCCTACGCTCTTAATATGGTAGAGATCGGCAATCGTGAATGCACTCTTCTGCTGCGAGAAACCGGGCTGAACCAATAAAACCGCCAAGAGAAAAAACCATCCAATCCTCATTTTGCAACTCCTCCGTTTTAATTTTGCTGCGTTAGATGAATGAATTAGCATGCTAACTATTTGTTCAATATTCGTTATCGCATCGAACCGATTAAAATGTTCTCAGAAAACGCACACAATTTTTTATTATTAAAACACTTAGTTACATTTTTCAACACAATCTGGGCGAATGTCATTTGCCTTTTATGTGTAGACAAAAAAAATAATCAGGAACAAAAATAGTCATTTATTAAATACAATTATGGAAGAAAAGTTCGGCTGTTTTTCTCCTTGCTATTTCGCATTCTTGTGCCGAATTTTTATTGAAATTACGAGGCAGATATAATTATTCGCTAAATTTGATGAATCGAAGAATTTTATGAAACTTTTGACATTAAATAAAAAATCCCGGATGCTTTTGAATATTACGCCGCTCATCGATGTGCTGTTTATTCTCATCATCTTCTTTGCAGTTTCCTCTACATTTCTGGAACAACCGGGCATAAAACTGGCGCTACCCGAAGCCCAAAAAACGGACCTGCAGAAAGTCGAGAAAGCAGTAGTGTTTATCAGCGCCGATCAGCAGATCCAGTTTCAAAACAAAGAAGTCGGTCTGGAAAACCTGGGACCGATAATCAAGGATGCGATGACGCAAAGCCCCGACCATTCTCTTATTATCAATGCCGATAAGCGCGTACCTTACGGGTTTGTTGTAAAAATCATGGATATTGCCCGGCAGAGCGGCGTTGAAAAACTGGTTGTGGCAGTCGAAAAGAAGTAAGGAAATTCAATTATTGTCCAATCCTATTTTTTTATATAGATAAAATGGAAGCAAACACATTTAACGATGAAATCGGTCATCCGGAGATTCAGGAGCAACTGCTGAACTCCATTAAAACCGATCGCCTCCCCCATGCCTTTATTTTTTATGGAAACGAAGGGTGCGGGAAAGAAGCATTCGCCATTGAGGTTGCAAAATTATTGAATTGCGAAAAAGGCCCTTTGTTTATTTGCCAGAACTGTTCTTCCTGTCTGAAAATTTCTCACCTGCAGCACCCTGATATTCAATTCATTTTTCCGACGCCCAGCACCGGTAATGTGAAACCGGAGGACATTGGGGAAAGCATCCGGGAGAAAGCGCAGAATCCGTATCGCAGGGTGCGGTTCCGGGGTAAAAACAGTTTTATCTCAATCGATACGGTTCGCGATCTGAAACGGGAAGCAAAATACAAATTATACGAGGGGCAAAAGAAAGTATTTATTATCAGCGAAGCGGATGAGATGCGGCCGGAAGCAGCCAATGCGCTTCTCAAGATCCTGGAGGAGCCGCCAGCCAATCTTATGTTGATTCTGATCACGTCACGCATTCACCGGATTCTGCCGACTATTCGGTCCCGCTGCCAGCTTATCCATTTTGCGCCGCTGGACGGCGACCAAGTGGTAAAAATCATTCATAAATATCAGCCCGATCCCCCGGAGCATCTTTCGCGGATTATTCGCCTGGCGCTGGCAAACATTAAGCTGGCATTCGATTTTATCGAGGAAGATGTGCTGGAACAACGCGATCTGGCAGTCGATTTCTTACGAAAAGTTGTGATAATTGAAAAATCGCAGGAGCTCCTGGCGCTGATCGACAAGATCACGGCATCGCGGGATCGCCGGCAAATGGGGCAGCTCCTTTTCTTCCTGCTGACCTGGTTTAAAGATGCGCTGCATTGCCAGGCAGATCCAACCCGCAATGAATATTTAATTAATATGGATTTAACCCAAAATCTGCAGGGATTTGTAAAGGGGTATCCGGGAGCGGACTATGCCGGTTCCATTGCGGCCGTACAGGATGCAGTTCGGGAGCTTGAAGATCCGAGAAATTTAAATCCAACATTGATTTTTAACAACCTTGCGATTAAACTTAACAGCTTGATTAAAAGGAATTGACTTATAGGAAAGGGGCCGTAGAATGCCTTCCGAATTAGTAGAAGTTGCCTTCAAGGGAAACCGAACAGGGATTTATACCAATCCTGTTGAAATAAATCTAAAAACCGGCAATCATGTTATTGTCGAAACCGAACGTGGGGAAGACCTGGGAATTGTGGTAGCACTGGGACGCGTCCTCTCACTTAAGGAGATGGATGCCGATCCGCTAAAAGTAATGCGGATGGCTACCCCGGATGATCTGGAAAAACTGCGCAAGAACAGGGAGGAAGAGGAGAACGCCTTTGAAATTTGCAGGGGAAAAATTGCCCGGCATAATCTGAATATGAAATTGGTGGATGTGGAGTACCAGTTTGACCGGAATAAAATGACTTTCTATTTTACTTCCGATCAAAGAGTCGATTTCCGGCAGCTGGTGAGAGACCTGGCCGCAAAATACCGGACCCGCATCGAACTGCGCCAGATTGGCGTGCGGGATGAAGCCAAGAGAATTGGCGGCTATGGCACCTGCGGGTATAAACTGTGCTGCTCGACGTTTATGCGGGAATTCGAGACCATCACCACTCAATTTGCCAAAGAACAGCTTCTGCCGATGAATCCCTCCAAACTGTCGGGGGTTTGCGGCCGCCTGAAATGTTGCCTTGCCTTCGAAAAGGTTTTCTATGTGAATGAGCTGGAGAAATACCCCTCTGTGGATAAGCCGGTGCAAACTCCAATGGGGAAGGGAATCGTGGACAAGGTAGATATTTTCCACGGAACGGTTTATGTGCGTTTTGCCAATGAAGAGATCGAGAAATTCTCATTACAGGATCTGAATACTGCTAAATCCGAGTTGTGAGAGGAGGAAATTCAGACGTGGAGCAGAAAAAAAAATACCTAATCACCAGCGCACTGCCTTACGCCAATGGCCGGCTTCACCTGGGACATCTGGCAGGAGCCTACCTGCCGGGAGATATTTATGCCCGCTACTGCCGGCTGCAAAAAAGGGATGTGGTTTACATCTGCGGTACCGATGAACATGGCGTGCCCATCACCATAACTGCAGAGCGGGAGAATAAAGACCCCCAGCAGGTCGTCGATTTCTATTATGAAAATATCAAGAACAGTTTCGAAAAGTTTGGGATGAGTTTCGACAATTTTTCCCGCACTTCTCTGCCGATACACCATGAAACAGCGCAGGATTTCTTCCTCAACCTGCATCAAAAAGGGTTCATGGATAAAAAGGAGATTGAACAATTTTATTGCACGCACGACAAGATGTTTCTGGCCGATCGCTACATTGAGGGCGAGTGCCCCTACTGCCATTTTCCGGACGCGCGCGGCGACCAGTGCGAAAATTGCGGAAAATGGCTGGAACCGATTCAACTGATTTCTCCCCGCTGCAAAATATGCGGCAACAAACCGGAGCTCAGGAAAACCTACCACTACTTCCTTCAGCTTTCGCGATTTCAGGAGCAGCTAAGTAAATGGATTGACAGCAAGACCAATTGGCGAAGCAATGTCGTAAATTTCTGCAACAACTGGTTCAAGGAAGGCCTTGAGGACCGGGCGGTAACCCGCGATCTGAAATGGGGGGTCCCGGTGCCGCTGGAAGACGCCCGGGAAAAGGTGATTTACGTCTGGTTCGAAGCGCCCATTGGGTATATTTCGGGCACCCGGGAATGGGCGCAGAAAATCGGCCAGCCGGAGCGCTGGAAAGACTACTGGCTGGATCCCGAAAACACGAAACTTGTTCATTTTATCGGAAAAGACAATATTGTTTTCCACGCTATTATTTTTCCGGCAACCCTTATGGCATATGGTGGATATGTGCTTCCCGATAATGTGCCGGCGAATGAATTCCTGAATATAAAGGGATTGAAATTTTCCACCAGCCGCGGATTCGCCCTGTGGGTGGACGAATTCCTGGAAAAATACCAGGCGGATTCACTGCGATATTCACTGGCTATCAACATGCCGGAAACCCGCGATGCCGATTTTTCCTGGGAAGAGTTCCAGGCAAAACACAACAATGAGCTGGCCGATATTTTGGGGAATTTCATCAACCGGACGTTTACTTTCGTCCACAATTATTTCGACAGTAAGCTGCCGGTGCGCCGCGAGCTGGACGCTCTCGACAATGAGTTGATGGACAAAGTCCGAAAAGGTGGCGAGACAATCGGCAAGCTGATTGATGAATTTCAGTTTAAGGAAGCCACCCGCCAGTTTATGGATGTGATTCGTTTTGCCAATAAATATTTCAACGATCAGGAGCCGTGGCGGACAAGAAAGGAAGACCCCGAAAGATGCGCCACCACCCTGAACCTCTGCGTACAGATCGCTTACTCCGCGGCAGTGCTCATCAATCCTTTCCTTCCGTTTACATCGAACAAAATCTGGAAAATGATGAATTTGCCGGGCCGGCCTGAAGACGCGAATTGGAAGGTGATTGGCGAATTTAATCTGCCGGACCTTCACCTCATAAACGATACCGAAATCCTGTTTGAAAAAATACCGGACAAGGTGATTCGCAGGGAAATTGAAAAGATGCGGCAAATTGAAAATACCGCAATGGGCGTCAAAAAGGAAGAAGCAGTTGAGCAAATTACTATCGACGAATTCAAGAAGGTTCAACTGAAAACTGCCCGGGTGCTGGCTGCCGAGAAAGTAAAAGGCGCCGACAAACTGCTGAAATTGAAAATCCAGGTGGGAAAAGAGGAACGGCAGTTGGTGGCCGGCATCGCTGCGCATTACGATCCGGCGGAGATGGTGGGGAAAACCATCATTATTGTGGCAAACCTGCAGCCCGCCAAAATTCGCGGGATTGAGTCGCAGGGAATGCTGCTGGCGGTGGCCGACGGAGACCGCCTGTCGCTGCTTTCAACCGATGCGCCGGTCGATTCCGGAAAAGCAATCAGATAGGAACGAGTTACCCTTATTTTGCTAAATGGCAGACAATGGCTTAACCAGAAACTTGTACCTGCAACGCCAATTCTTCATAAAAAATAAACGCCGGCTCCTTTAAATGTTTGAACCGGCGTTTTTCGTTTCAAAGAAACGACTTGCTCCTCAACCCAAATTTCGCGGTTGTGTGAGGCCTCCCTTTTCGTGACGAGAGACGGGACAGCCAAAAACACCATCTCCCGCCAAAACTGTTTAACTCTTGGTCAGAATAACCAGGTACTTCATTTTCCAGAACTCCTGCGGATCGGTGATTTCCAGGAGGGTCTGCTTTTCATCCTTTATTTTCAACTGGTACGAGCCCGGGTCCTGCGGCGAAATAATCTTTACATCGTTGATACTCCGCTCAATCGGAATAGCCTCGGTCTGCGTGACATCCGTTGCTGTGAAATGCGCGGTCTTGAAACCGGCTGCCAGCTTTTTCGTTTTCCGCAGCCCGAAAATGCCGCCTTTTTCCTCGATGATGCCCTTTTCCTTCAGCTCCTTTTCATCGCCAATGACGTAGTAGGCGGTGTGGAGTTCTTCGGTTTGTTCATCGATCAACTCATTTCTTTCCTGGAGTTCTCCCTGAATCTCAGCAACCTGGCCATTTAAATTATCAATATTACCCTTTAATTCTTCGATGAATTTCTCTTTCTCTTCCAGGGTCTGGTTCAGCTTCTGGATGTTTTCTTCCAGAGAGGCACTGGCCAATTGCATGGAATACATCTTTTCCTTAAGCTGGCCCAACCTTTTTTTGCTGCTTTTTATGTAAGAATCAATACTCTCGATATTGCTGACCATCTTTTGTTTCAACGAAGCACTCTTGGACTTCTCCATATCAGCGGAAAATTTGGTAATTAAACCTTCGCGTTTTCGGATGCGCTCGAAATTATTGTAGACCTCATTTATGGTAGTTGTGTACTCTTCTATGAACTGATCCTTTAATTCCGATTGCTCCTGGAGCGACTTGGTTTTGGTCTCCAGTTTTGCGTTTTGTTGTTCGAGATCGGAAATCTTCTGTTGATTCGAACATCCGAAAAAGAATAAAAATACTATCAGAAAACTCAAATATTTCATCATTATTTCTCCTTAATTTTCCAGTAATTCAGGGTGTCCTGTAGTGAAGATTCGAAAACGATTTTGCCGTCCTCTTCCGCCCGGTAAACCTTTCCGGTTTCTTCTTTGCCAAACTGCACTTCATTTTCGTTGAGCAATATTTTGCCCTCGCCGTCTTTTCGGTCGTCGACAGAATTCATTGTATATGCGAATTGTATCTCGTTGTCGAGCGAATCCAGGGAATTGATCTGAACTGTGATCAATTTCTTCACGCCCTGGGACTCCGAATATCCGATATAAAATTTTTGAAAGTCTGCCGTGTTAAATTTCGATGCCACCGGTTGCTCAGTGGCGGCGTTTTGTTGAGCGGTGGTCTTCTCGTCATTCGTGCCGGGATCTTTTGCCCAAACACTCGTACCAAGAATTAAAAAAAGAATCAGAAAATACTTCATTCGC
Source organism: uncultured Calditrichaceae bacterium (assembly GCA_964624795.1). Classification (GTDB taxonomy): domain Bacteria; phylum Calditrichota; class Calditrichia; order RBG-13-44-9; family RBG-13-44-9; genus CAZUZS01. The sequence continues at coordinate 36,428 of CAZUZS010000023.1, read as the reverse complement.
CTCTCCTCGAGTTTTGTTTAGAAATCAATTCTTTGGCTATATGATAAATTCCCCAAAGGGTGGGTTAAACATTCTTTTTCATGATATTTAAAACCAAATCTCACCGTAAATAACATTTTACCAGATAAAAATTCTTAGTGCGGCGGTATTGTTAATCATAAACCTGATGACAGGTTTGTTGCTCATCTTCATATATTGCACGGTAGAGTGGGTCGATTAAAGATTTGGCCTGGGCTACCCTTTCTGAACCACAGAGCAAGTAAATTTGTGTAAGAATGCTGCTTACCCGGTGGCTGTTCCGGCCATTTTGGAAAATAGCCAGGTATTCGGCATTGGTTACAACGGACAGTGCTTCCGGTGACATCGGGCTTCCTCTTTTCATCAGTTCATTAATTGCTACTCTGCTTCCTGATCTGTATCATTGGCAAATCGGGTACCAAAAATGTGGATGCGCAGGAAGGTTGCGGTGAATCATTGGTTTGTAAGGATAAAATGCAATGTTGGGGAATTCACCTCCCTTTTACACAACGACGGGATGCCGGTAAACGATATTAGACTATGTAAATTTTTTTTACATGAAATTCCAGGAACGGAAATTGTGAGGGGAAAGATAGGAACGTGCGTTCAGTTAGTAGAGGATGCAGGCAGATTATCGACGTCGATTTTGGATGGCTGCGAGACGAATTGAAGTGTGGAAAGTGGCCGCTGAAGAGCGTGTTTTTTTTAATGAGAGAAAGCCGGCTTTCTTAAAGGGGCTATCAATGCCGCGAAATCAGGCTTGCCTATCTGCAACCGGTGGGCTGTCCATGGAAAAAAATAGCAGTGTTTCGGCGAGGAATTTCCGGTGCAGCTAATCATCAAAAGCAGGCTATTCGCAAAGTGTTTAAATATCTTTCTTCAAATTGCCTACGATCTTGACAAGCATATCTTTGGCATCGCCGAACACCATCATTGTTTTCGGATTGTAAAAAAGATCGTTGTCCACCCCCGCGAAACCGGGACTTAAGCTGCGTTTGATAATAAGTATGGACTGGGCCTCGTCAACATTTAAAATGGGCATTCCTGAAAGCGGGTTCCCTTTTTCGCGGGCTGCCGGATTTATCACATCGTTTGCACCGACCACCAGCACTACATCTGTATTTTGAAATTCCTCATTTATCTCGTCCATGTCTTTCAGCAAATCGTAGGGCACGTTGGCTTCGGCCAACAACACATTCATGTGACCCGGCATTCTACCGGCTACCGGGTGAATGGCATAAAGGACTTCGGTACCACGTTTCCTGAGCAGCTCTACCATATCCTGCAATGCATATTGCGCTTGCGCCACAGCCAGACCGTATCCAGGCACAATAATTACAGACTGCGCATTTTCCAGCATCACCACGGCATCCACCGGAGTGTAACCGGTAACCTGCCTTTTCCCGTGCGCGGCGGTTGTGCCGCTTTCCTGGCCCACTGCGCCAAACAGCACATTAGTCAGCGAGCGGTTCATGGCTTTGCACATTAGGTTGGTTAGAATGATTCCGGAGGCACCGACCAGTGCACCACTGACAATCAGAACATTGTTGCTTATCACGAATCCGGAGGCCGCCGCTGCCAGGCCGGAGTAGGAATTCAACAGGGCGATTACCACCGGCATGTCTGCACCGCCGATGGGCAGCACAAGGGCGATTCCCACAATACCGGATAGCACAAAGATGGCCAGCAAAACGGTCATCCCTGCGGATGGCGGATTCAGCACAAAAATGATTGCTAAAACAAGGATTGCCAGGTGTAACAGCGCATTTAGAACCTGCTGACCGGGAAAAACTACCGGCGCTCCCTTCACGAGTTCCTGCAGTTTGGCAAATGCCAGAACGCTGCCGGTAAAGGTTAACATGCCGATAAACAGTGTGGCGCTGGTGGTGATGGAAGTGCTCAGATCCATTTGCTCCGGGTGAATGAGAAAAAGCGACAACACAACGAGCGCTGAGGCAATTCCGCCGAACGCATTAAACAGCGCCACCATTTGCGGCATGGCGGTCATTTGAACCTTTTTTGCCGCGTAGGTTCCGATGACCCCGCCGACCAGGATGCCGGCAATAATATAGTAGTAATGGACAATTTCCTTATCAAAAAGAGTCACGACTACCGCAATGAGCATTCCGATCATGCTGAACAGATTGCCGCGGCGGGCGGTGCGGGGCGAGCTCAGGTACTTCAGTCCCATTATGAAAAAGCTGATGGAAATGAGGTAGATAATATTGATTAGTGAATTCATTTTTGTTTTTCCTCTTTTTTGAACATCTCCAGCATCCGATCGGTAACCAGAAATCCACCCACCACATTTATGGTCGCAAATACAATGGCCAGAAAGCCCAATATTTCACTCAATTCTCCCCTGCCGGTGCCGGCGCTGATGAGCGCTCCCACCAGTGTGATCCCGGAAACCGCGTTGGCACCCGACATTAGCGGGGTGTGGAGCAGTGGCGGAACCCGCGAGATCAGTTCGATACCGGCAAAAATTGCTAAAACAAAAACATATATGGAAACCAGCAAACCGCCATTCATTTTTTTTCTCCTTCTTTTTTGAGGGAGTTCTTTACCATTTCACTGATGATTTCACCCTTGTAAGTCACCAGTGCGTTCGCGTTAATTTCATCTTCCAGATCGATACTGTCATCCTCGGCAGAATAGAGGTTGTTAAATGCATTAAGAACATTCTTGGAATACATCAAGCTGGTGTGGAGCGGAAGCTGCGAAGGCAGATCTTTTGGCCCGTGAACAGTGACGCCATATTTTTCGATGGTTTCACCCTGGGCGGTCAAAGCACAATTTCCGCCCTGTTCGGCAGCCAGGTCAACAACCACGGAGCCCGGCTTCATCAATTTTACCATTTCTTCAGTAATCAGCAGCGGTGCCTTCCGTCCGTACACCAATGCCGTGGTGATAACAACATCTGTGTTGGGCAGCCGGGAGCCGATGGCCTCCATTTCTTTCCTGATGAACTCTTCCGATGCCTCTTTGGCGTAGCCGTATTTGGTTTCGGCATCTTCCGGAAGTTCCATCTCCACAAAGCGCGCGCCGAGGCTCTCCACCTGTTCCTTCACTGCCGGGCGGGTATCGAACGCCTCCACCCGTGCACCCAGGCGATGGGAGAGGGCAATAGCCTGCAGCCCCGCTACACCGGCGCCGATCACCAGCACGTGGGCCGGCCGGATGGTTCCGGCAGCGGTCATCAGCAAGGGAAAAAACTTGCCCAATAAATTGGCAGCCAGCAGCACCGAGCGGTATCCCATAACGGTGCTCAGACTGCTTAATGCGTCCATGCTCTGCGCGCGCGAAATGCGCGGGATGAGTTCCATGGCAAAACCGGTAAGCCCGTTACTGACCAGCTTCTCAACGATTTTGGGTTCCAGGGTTGGGGAGAGGAATGACATTATCGTCCCGTTTCTTTTCACCAAATCCAGCTCATGTTTTCCCAATTTCTCATTGAACAGTGGGGTGCGGATTTTTATGATTACATCTGCCTCGCCATAGACCTCGGCTGCATCAGAGGCAATCTGCGCTCCTGCCTCCTGGTAGTATTCATCCCGGTAGAATGCCTTAATTCCCGCCTCTTTTTGAATAATAACTTTGTGTCCTTTGGATGCCAGCATTTTGACAACATCGGGGACCACTGCCACACATCGGCAATTTTCATATATCTCTTTGGGAACTCCAATTACCAGGTTTTTCTTCTCCATTGGTAAGCCCTTTTTGTTTGATACGATTCTGCATTACGAGAATAGTGTGCTATGTTCATAGTTAATAACATAATACAATAAATATTCCGGTTGGGCAAAGATTATTTTGACAAAATTTCGTTTCACGCAGCGCCGCACAGGCTACTCGTACCCTTGCCGGGCATTGCAAAAGCATTTTGATGAACGTTGGTGTTTATTGTGCTTCGCTAGCTGCTTAAGATTTGCGGTGAAATAAAAAGTTGGTTATTTTGAAAACCGTAGTTGTCCCATTCCGGGGAAGCAATGGGGGTGGGACCTAAAGCACGGGCGAAAGGTGGTTCCAAATGAAAAGGATAATTCTTTTGTTTTTATTTATGAGTCTTGCGGGATATCATCTATTGTTCTCTTTTGGAAAGGCGCCGGGCAAGGTTTCGTTAAAAACCCTCCTGGCCGCGCCGGACACAGTTACCGTCGATGGTCAGCAACTGGTTCTGGAAACATATTTGTGGCGGGATTTTATGCCCATCTCGCCGCCGGAAGGCAAACCCTTGCGCGCCACCGTCACAATTCTGCCGGTCAACCAACCGGAAATTCAGTCTCCCTTTGAGGCAACCGAGATTTGGGTTATCTACGATAAAAAGATCTGGTCGTCGCCGCTTGAGGCGGTCGGTAATCCGCCATCATCGCCTCCTTACCCCAAAATCGAGAAAATGGCTTCCGGTGGCCCGAAGTGGGGACCGGGCGTTTTGGCGACCGTGGTTGTGCGCATCAAAAATCAGAGTGGAAAAACCTTTCTTCTGAAGGCCGAAAATCAGCCGATTGTGCGGACGGATTGAGGGAGTATTGTCTAAAATTGAAAATGGACTGCCTGCCTACCCTTGGAATATTTACAATCCTTAGGATCCGTATTTTATACTGCCATCGATTCTGCGTTTTAAGAAGTCCGTGCAGGTAAATCACAACACTTTTTGATTAGTGCTTTACATTATGTTTTAGGACTAGGCTACAATCCCCCGGACTAAATTAAATCATTTTTGCACTGGCACCGCTCCCGCGATTTCTTTATTTTTTGGCCGCGTAAAATGAATCAATAGAGATAGGTGAAATTCATGACAGAACAGGATTTTTATGTGCTCATCGCAAAGGAGCTGAATCTCAAAGGATTCCAGGTTGCCAATACCGTCGAGCTGCTGGATTCCGGCAACACGGTTCCTTTTATCGCCCGGTATCGCAAAGAAGCTACCGGGAAATTGGATGAGGATCAGATTCGTGGAATCGAAGAGCGCATCCGGTATTTGCGCATGCTGGAAGAACGCAAGGCTGCAATTCTCAAATCGATAGACGAGCAGGGAAAGCTGACACCGGAACTTGAGCAAAAAATTAACGCCGCTCAAAAATTGCAGGAAGTGGAAGATCTTTACCTTCCCTACAAACCCAAGCGGCGCACCCGTGCCACGGTTGCCCGGGAGAAGGGCCTGGAGCCGCTGGCCGAGATGATAGAACAACAGGAGATCGAGACCGGTGACATAATAGAATATGCCGCGCAATTTGTGGATAGCGAAAAGGGTGTGGATACGCCGGAAGACGCCCTGGCGGGAGCCCGGGATATCGTGGCAGAAAACATCTCCGATGATGCCGAAGTCAGGAAAGTTATCCGGGAGTTAACCCGCCGCCAGGGAATGCTGGTGAGCGAAGCAAGAGACTCGGAGAAACAGTCGGAATATGAGCTTTACTACGAATTCCGGGAGCCGGTGAAACGCCTGGTTCCGCATCGCGTGCTGGCGATAAATCGCGGCGAGCGGGAGGATTTTCTCAAAGTTCGGATTGAAATGGAAGAAGACCGGGTGCTGCCCGAAATTCACAGGCTGCATGTGAGGAATGCAAAATCGATTTTCACCGAACAGTTAAAAGAGGCCATCAGCGATTCTTACAAGCGCCTGATTGCGCCCAGCATCGAGCGGGAAATTCGTGCCGAATTAACCGAGACAGCGGATGAACACGCGATCAAAGTATTTGCTACCAACCTGCGAAACCTTCTGCTGCAGCCGCCGGTGAAAGACCGCATCATTATGGGCATCGATCCCGGTTTTCGCACCGGCTGCAAGGTGGCGATAATAGACCGCACCGGCCGTTACCTGGAAGGCGAAACGATCTTCCCGCACCCGCCGCAGAACCAGGTTTTCGAAGCCAAGACCATTCTGCGCCGGATGATCGACAAATACCAGGTGGATGTGGTCTCCATCGGAAACGGGACCGCATCGCGGGAGACGGAGACGCTGGTGGCGGAGTTGATTGGTGAGATCAAGCAGGCCGGCGGCCGCGAATTGTTCTACGTAATTGTGAACGAAGCAGGCGCTTCGGTCTATTCCGCCTCGAAAGTCGCCAAACAGGAATTCCCCGACCTGGAAGCCAGCATGAGGGGAAACATCTCCATTGCCCGGCGGCTGCTGGATCCGCTGGCGGAGCTTGTAAAAATCGACCCCAAAAGTATTGGGGTGGGACTTTACCAGCACGATGTAAATCAGAAAAGATTGAGCGAGGCGCTGAATGTGGTGGTGGAGAGCGCTGTAAATCTGGTGGGTGTCGATCTGAATACGGCGTCTGCCAGCCTGCTGAGATACATCTCCGGACTGACATCGCGCACTGCTGAAAATATCATCAAATTCCGGGATGAAAACGGCAAATTTGGTAACCGGGATCAGCTCAGAGAAGTTGCCGGGGTGGGAGATATCGCGTTCCAGCAGTCGGCCGGTTTTTTACGGATTCCGGACGGGGATAATTTATTGGATAATACCTCCATTCATCCCGAATCGTACGAGGCCACCGGAAAGCTGCTGCAAAAATTTCAGATCATCGATAAACCTGCCGATTGGCGAACCCTGCGTTCCCGCATTCGAAAAATGGATGACACCCTGCAAAAGATTGCCGGCGAACTGGGCGTTGGCGAACCAACGCTGGAAGACATTCTTGCCAATCTTGAAAAACCGGGACGAGATCCGCGTGATGAGATGCCCAAGCCGATCCTTAAAAGCGACGTGCTCAAACTCGAGGATCTCCGCGAAGGAATGGTCTTGAAAGGCACCGTCCGCAATGTGGTGGATTTCGGGGCTTTCGTGGATATTGGCGTCAAACGCGATGGGTTGGTTCACATCAGCGAAATGGGCGAAAGATATGTCAAGAACCCGCACAAGGTCGTCTCAGTGGGTGATGTAATCTCGGTAAAAGTGGTTGGGATTGATCTGGAGCGGGGCAGAGTAAAACTTTCCATGAAAATTTAGAAGAGCCCGAAACCGCGTATGTCCGCAGGAGGCCCCGAGAGGAGCTTTTTGTGATCGTCTTTTTCGGGAAATGGAAGGTTTGTGCTTCATACCTCTGCATAAAAAACGATTAAGATCACGATTAGGATTATGAATGCGAATTGTTTCCACCGGAGACTTGGATTCCCTAACGGACATACTTCAAATATATTGAGAAAATCTTTTGAGAATGTCCGCCAGCGCCGGTAACTCCAGTCGGCGGCTGCGGATTCCCGCTGCTTCAAAAATCTTTAACGAAGCAATGTGAAAATCTTCGTTGCGATGCTTGTCCGAAATGTAAATCACTTCTTTGATTCCCTTTTGGGCGATGTGTTTTGCACATTCATTGCATGGGAAAAGCGTGGCGTAAATCCGGCAGTGGGTCAGATCGCTGGTAGTGGAGTTCAGGATGGCGTTCGCCTCGGCATGGACGACATAGGGGTATTTGGTGTGCAGCCACTCTCCCTCTCTTTCCCAACTGAATGCCGATTCGTCAATCCCGGCGACAAATCCGTTGTAGCCGGTGCCAACGATTCGGTTTTTTTCATTGACGATCACCGCCCCCACCTTGCTGCTGGGATCCTTGGAACGCAGAGAAGTAAAAACGGCGATTCCCATAAAATACTCATCCCAACTCAGATAAACCTTTTCCATTGAATTCTCCTCTTTCGCTTGCAAAAAGAAAATATGATTATGCCGCTTGCTCAGCAAGACGAATAAATAGTGGCTAGTCAGAACTTTGACCCCACCCCCTTGCCCCCTCCCCTAATGCATTAGGGGAGGGGGTTGGGGGGAAGGGTTAAGCATGAAGCCATTCCATATTCTTCGAAATAAATACAATTCGCTGAGCAAAGTACATAATCATTAAAGAAAATTAATAACCGCCTCGTAAAATTAAAAATAAAAACTTCGGTTTGAATGAACTTGCGGTTGAACGACCTGGTCAACAACCCTAAACATAACCCTGATCATAATCGATTGAGAGAACAAAACCGTACGAGGCCGGCGCTAAAAAAGAAATTGCCATTCTTTGCATGAATCCTTTTGTAAAATTTCGGTTCAAAGTCGATCTTTATTTCAACGCGAAAGAAATTTGATAAAGTGAGATTTTTGCTCGTGCATGCCCATTTTCAAATCATGTCTTTGTTTAAAATGAAAGTTGAAAAAACCTGTTCCTGGTTCTAAATTAAAGCTTAAATCAAGAGGTGAGCAGAATTGGCGCGAAATGTCTACCGTTTTAAGGGAAATTTTAAGAGCTTTCTATTTGTCATGGCGATCCTGCTTGTTCTGGGTTTCCTTTATTACACGCAAATGCTGGTGAGTGAGTTGCAGAGCCAGTCCCGTGCCTTTCTCAATTTCCGGATGAAAATTTTTGAAAAAAATATCAATTCGGACGAGACCCAGGATCTCAGTTTCTTTTTCAACGAAGTCATTCAGCAAACCGATTATCCGGTTATCGTCACAGATGCGGACGGCAATCCGGCATTCTGGCGAAATATCAACATTCCCCCCGATTTGAAACAGCCCATAAATCCCGACACTTTGAAGGTTCTTGACAAGCTGGTGAAAAAGTTTGACAATGTCAACGAACCAATCCCGATTTCATACCAGGGGGATGTCTTCGGTTACTACCATTACGGGGAATCACCAATTATTCAACGACTGCGCTGGCTGCCATATATTGAGATCTTTGTGGTCGCTTTATTCATCCTGATTGGATATTCGGGGTTCAGTTCCATCAAAAAAAGCGAAGAAAGGTTTATCTGGGTTGGTATGGCAAAAGAAACCGCGCATCAATTGGGGACGCCTTTGTCTTCCTTGATTGGCTGGGTAGAGTATTTGAAATCCTCTCCGGAAAAGACCGGCGCAGTTGTTCCGGACATGGAGCGGGATTTGAGCCGCCTGCAAAAAGTGACCAACCGCTTCTCAAAGATCGGTTCCATTCCCGATTTTAAAGAAGAAAATCTAAAATCCATTATCGATGAGATATTTCTCTATTTCAAACGTCGTTTGCCGGGAGGAGAAGAAAAAATCCGGCTGACCGAAAAGATTAATCAGAACCTGCCCCCGCTTTTGTTGAATCGCGACCTTCTCTCCTGGGTGCTGGAGAATCTGATAAGAAATGCAGTGGATGCCATGGAGGGAAATGAAGGCTCGATATCAATTACTGTTGATTTTTTGAATGAGCATCAAATTTACATTGATGTTCAGGATTCCGGGAAAGGAATCCCCCCACGCGAGCGGAAAAATATCTTCAAGCCTGGATTCAGCACCAAAAGGCGTGGTTGGGGTTTGGGCTTGAGCCTCACCAAGAGGATTATTGAGGAGTATCACGGCGGAAAAGTCCAGTTAAAAGATTCGCAGGTAGGCAGTGGCTCCACATTCAGAATTATCCTGGACGTCAATCGGTCCCGCAACGGTGCGTAATCCGCCGAATCGGGATTTGTCAGAGTAACGGATCGCGCAGGTTGTGTCTCAAGGCCTGATCCGAATCGACTCAGATAGTACTGATTTCTTCTTGTTCGGTTTTCTCCAAATTCCACCAACCACATTTCAGGATTTTTTATAAATGTGCAAAAAAAGTGATCAAAAATTTTCCACTTTTTTAAATGGAATTTTATGGTCTGGTTTGTAAGGTGTTGCATATAAAAGAGTTAAGAAAAAATAAAAAAAATGAAACAATGGCATTCAAATTGTAATATAACACATTGTAAATATTACCTCATATTTACCTCCATCAATTAGAGGCAGGTGCCACAAGAAGTGGGCCTGCCTTATTTTTTTAGTGCTTTTTGTAAATTTTCTCGCCGGCCCGAACAGCAAATGGCAAATCGTTCTCTTGCGATGGAATGGCGCAGGTGTAGCGTGGATTGTAAGCACAATAGGGATTGTAAGCCAGATTGAAATCCACAATATAGTGGTTGGCTGCATTTTCCTCGATGTCGATGTATCTCCCTGTGCCGTAAGTCTCTTTTCCGGTGGTTTCATCGGTGAATCCGAGAAAAAGGTACTTCTGTAATTCGGGATCGTCCCGCAAAATTTTGTAGATCTGCAGCTTGTACTCCTCCTTTTGGTAGGTGAAGGCGAAATACCCATATTTTAGCGCCGGCCGCAAATCTCCCTTTGTCCCGACAATTGTATCGGGAATGGTTGATTCGTATTTAACAATTGGGCCTTCGAAGCGAAGGGAAAGATCGATCGGGTAATATTTCAAACCCTCGAAATTTTCCCTCTCCTCGGCTGTCAGGGGAGACCAATCTTCCTGCAAAAAAGCGCTGTCCTTCTCTGCCCGGTTCTGTAAAATGCTGTTGACAATTTCCTGCTGTGCTGCGGTGTAGTGCTGCTCAGGTTGTTTCTTCCCGCATGAAAACAGAATCAGCAGCAGAGTGAACGAAATCGTTGTGTAAATCACTGTCTGTCTCATAAATTCCTTTCTTCGATGACTACGTTTTTGAGATGCAGGTATTAAACGCGAATCGCAAAAATAAAGTCGGTTCAATAATCCGACAAATTTTCCCGTTCTTGATTCCTGCTGTGCTGTTCTGCAACATGCGCCGCCCGGATGCACGTTGACCATATTTTCCTCATGACCAATGAATTCTCCCGTGTCCCGATCGGCCAAAGAATGTAAAAAAAGGCGATGATCTTGGCAAGTGCAATTCAATTGCATTCGAAGCTAAATGAAAAATCGTAACCCATGCGCCATTCATCCGTATGAAGCGAAACTGTGCCGGGGCCAACCTTTCTTATCTTGAGTGTAGGAAGGCTAATCGAAAAAAGGGCTGCTACACTTGAAAATAGGATAGGATTTCTAACAGCGCGGTCGTTGGGCAAGAGTATCAATTTTGTTTAGCACTCGGCAGGAATTGTTCGTATTTTGAAGGGCAATTTTTTTTGATAACCGACTCGGCTACCCGAAACGATGCAAATTTTGCTTTTTGATAAAATGAAAACAATCAGCATCCCGACCACTTCCGGGATGACCGCTAAATTATTTAGTAAAATTTACCTCATGCCTTCCGGCACAATCGCTGCCGGTCCCGGAGTTTGTCCTGAAAAAGCCCGCGGGAGAAATGTGTCACCGTGATCGGGCTGGTATTTGAGAGTGCGGTTTGTTCGCCGGGAATGCCAAACGTCGAATCCAAACAATTAATTTAAATCACCACAAAATTCGGAGGAGTTTCCAATGATTCACAAGCGCGTTGTTATACCATCAATTTTGGTCATATTGATGTTGGCTTTTAGTCTGCATGCAGCAGAGTACGGAATATCTACAAAAACACTGAAGAATGGCCTGGATGTTATTGTCATTCACAATCCGGCTGTTCCGTTGGTCACGGTGGAGGTCGATGTAAAAAACGGTGCCTACACAGAGTCTCCGGAATACGACGGGCTGTCTCATCTGTATGAGCATATGTTTTTTAAGGCGAATAAGGCGATTCCATCCCAGGAAAGATACATGGAACGGCTCCGTGAACTTGGCGCGGTTTGGAACGGGACCACCAGCCAGGAACGCGTGAATTATTTTTACACGGTTCCGAAGGACAGCCTGATTCCGGCGCTGACATTCATGTATAATGCCATTACCGGCCCGCTTTTTTTGCAGGACGAATTGGTGAAGGAACGCCCGGTAATTACGGGAGAATATGACCGTGCCGAAAGTAATCCGTTCTTTCTGCTGAACCGCGCGGTGGAGCAAAAGGTGTGGTGGAAATATTACAGCTACAAAAATGTAATCGGCGACCGGGATGTGATTCTTTCCACCGACACAAAGAAAATGCAGACCATCCAGAACCGTTTTTACATACCCAATAACTCCGCTCTAATTCTTGCCGGAGATATTACCCCGGAGGAAGGGTTCAAATTAGCCGAGAAGCAGTTTTCAAGTTGGAAGCGGAGCGCCGATCCCTTCAAAGCCTTTAAAGTGCCACAGCACCCGCCGATTTCCAAGACGGAAACCGTTGTGGTGGAATTTCCGGTGAACGCGGTTACCATCATGTCGGAGTGGCAGGGGCCAAGCGTAAGCAAGGACGCCAAAGCCACCTATGCCGCGGATGTCTTGTCATACATTCTCAACCAGCAGACCTCCCGGTTTTACAAAAACCTGGTAGAGAGCGGCCTGGCCTACTCAGTTAATTTCGGCTACAATACATTAAATCACACAGGACCCATCACGCTTTTTGCGCAAACCTCCCCGGCCAATTTCGAGAAATGCCGCCAGGCGATGTTCGATGAACTGAACAACATCGTTTCACCGGATTATTTCACCGACGACCAGTTGGAAAATGCTAAAACCATTCTGGCGATCAACGAGCAATACGGACGCGAGAGACCGTCCCAATTCTCGCACACCGTTGGTTACTGGTGGGCGATTGCGGGCCTGGATTATTACCTGAATTACATTCAGAATCTGCGAAAAGTAAGCCGCGCCGACATTCAGCGCTACATGAATACTTATGTAATTGACAAGCCGCACGTTGTCGGGGTGCTGGTGTCGTCCGAACAACGAAAAAATCTTGGCCTTTAAAATAGAGATCCTGAAAGGAGAACATAAAATGAAGATACGATTTCTTAAATTTGCAGGTACTATTTTTCTTCTATTTCTCACAAAAGCAACTTTTGCCGCCGAGGCGGAATCGTTTACCGTAAATGGGTTGAAGGTTATTTTTAAGCAGAACACCGCTACCGACATCATCGCTGCAAATATGTATTTCAAGGGTGGTGCCGCTATGTTGAATGAGAAGCTGGCAGGAATCGAAAATTTTGCTTTGAACGTTGCCCAGAAAGCCACCGAGAATTATCCGAAAGACGAGTTGAACGCGGCGCTGGAGAAGATGAATTCACAAATTTCGTCTTCTGCATCGCTGGACTATTCCAGCCTGAAACTGCTCTGCGTGAAGCAGAATTTTCCGAAGTCCTGGGACTTATTTGCAGATGTGGTTCTGCATCCCCTATTCGCAGATGAGGACGTGGAGCTGGAACGGCAGAAGATCGTCTCTTCCATCGAACAAAAGGTAGACAATCCCGATGCCTACCTGAATGACCTGTTTATGCGGGCTTTTTATATCGATCATCCTTACTCACTGGACGTGGATGGCACGGTTGCCAATATAAATGCATTCAGCGTAGCAGATTTGAAATCGTACTACCGGGACCATCTGGAGACCTCACGAATGCTGCTGGTTGTGGTCGGAAATACTTCCCGCGCCGAGCTCGAAAAGATGGTCGGAAACGCATTCGGCTCGTTGGCGACTGGGGAATTTTTAATGTCGCCACTGCCGGAAATCGACCATCAGACCTCCTCGCTGAAGATTGTGGAAAGGGAACTGCCCACCAACTACATCCAGGGCGGATTTACGGCACCGGCTTACGGTTCTGAGGAAAGTTACCCGATGATGATTGCCACATCCATTTTGCGGGATCGCCTGTTTGAGGAAGTGCGAACAAAGCGCAGCCTTTCGTATGCCCCGGCCGCCGGCTATGCCTCCGCTCGCTCCGGCTACGGCTATATTTATGTAACCGCCGTCGATCCTGACACCACCGTCAAAGTAATGATGCACGAATTGGATCGGCTGAAAAATGAAAAGATCTCGGAAAAAGATCTCGACGATAAGGTGAACGTCTTTATTACGCGCTATTACCTCAGCAACGAAACCAATCAATCGCAGGCGGAATTGCTGGCGCGTTACGAAATGCTTGGCGGAGGATTCGCGCAAAGCCAGCAATTCATTGACAATCTGAAAAAGGTTACCCCGGAAGATGTACAGAAAGTGAGCGAGAAATTCTTTAAGAATCTGCAATTTGTGCTGCTGGGAAATCCTTCTTCCCTCCAGATCAAGAATTTTATGCTGTAGCGGTTTCGCTGCCCGTTTCGTCCGGATTTTAACAAACGCGACGAATCTAGCTGTCGCAGGCCAATTTGGAAAGCAATTCTCACAAGCAATCCGTTGTTGAGTATCGCAACGGATTGCGCATTTTTGAGGATCGAATAAATGAAAAGCGACAGCGCAAACGTGGAATTTGCGGATTTTTGCCGTTCGCGGGAATTCGAAGACCGTCTTTCAATTCACTGCTTTTTTGAGCTTTCGAAAAACCGGGAAAGTGATGAAATGCGGATGTCAGGTCAGTTAAGACCCACCGTGCAGCACTACCCTGTTTCTTGTAATTAAGGAAATCGCAGAATAATCACTAACTGTCGGAATCGGTTTTGTGTAAATTTTTCTGCCGAATGAAGTGATCGTGAACGACACAGAATATTTCTGCTTGGATTGCAGAACAACCGAGGGAGATTGCTGATGGTATGAAAAAGGAAACCACTGGCCAGCACGCACAGCACTTCGAGAAGCGGATAACGGTTACTGTCAAGATTCGTTACCTGCTTTACCTGCCGCAGGATTATTCGCCGACAGCCGAAAAGAAGTGGCCGGTGATGCTCTTTTTGCACGGTGCCGGCGAGCGCGGCCATAATCTGAGCTTGGTTAAAAAACATGGTCCACCGGCAATTGTGAAAAAGCGACAGGATTTTCCTTTCATCGTTGTTTCTCCGCAATGTCCCTCCGGTGAAACATGGTCGCTGGATGTGCTCGATGCGCTGCTGAGCGATGTGGAGGAGAAATACCTGGTAGACTCTGAGCGGATTTACGTCACCGGGCTGAGCATGGGAGGATTTGCTGCATGGGCGCTTGCCATCAAATTTCCTCGCCGCTTTGCTGCTCTGGCGCCGGTCTGCGGAGGAGGTAAAGCCGCAGAAGTCTGTACCATAAAGCACCTGCCGGTATGGGTTTTTCACGGTGCCAAAGATAATGTTGTGCCGTTAAGAAAATCACAGGAAATGGTCGATGCCCTGAAACAATGCGGCGGCAAGGTCAGGTTTACAATTTATCCCGATGCCGGGCACGATTCCTGGACAACAACATACAACAATCCCGATTTGTATGAGTGGATGCTGCGGCACAAACGCCGTACTACAGCGAAGAAGTAAAAAATTAGCATGGAGGAATTGCGACAACCAAACCTGTATGGCTTTTGGCAGGAGTGGAGATAAATCAATTCAAAACGGCCAATTCCAATTGGTTCTCGGGTTTGATGAAGATGGATTTCCTTGTATCGCGTTGATTCTGGTTTTCCCTTTTTAGTATCTCACCGGCTAACTCCAGGTAAGCTATCGAACCACTGGCACAAGCGTCGGTGAAAATAACCGGTTTTTTTTCGAAGCCGGAATAGCTGATGGCGGCGTTTTTGGGGATTATGGTTTGAAACAGCAAACTCTTAAATAACCTTCTTGCTTCCAGGAATGCGCGCTGGCTGGCTCGGGTGTTCTTCTCATAGAAATTTAACAAGATCCCTTCGATGGTGAGCGACGGATTTGCACCGTTTTTTATCCGGTGAATGAGGCGCAGCAGCCGCTCAATGACCGCGATGGAAAAATATCCGCACTGAAGCGGAATAAGCACAGAGTTTGCTGCGTAGAGTGCGGCCATTGTCAGGTCGTTCACGGCGGGCGGTGTGTCGATTACCACGAAATCGTAATCTATTTTCCGCTTGTCTTCTAAATCGCTTAATTTGCGGCTCAGGCTGATCCTGTTTTTGGTCGCCGCTTCCAGGCGAGTCTCTTCTTCGTGGCTGAAAACCCGGCATGGAATAATATCAAGGTCTGCTATTTCAGTGGGATGAATGGTATCTGCCAATTCATAAGTACCCAAAAAAATTTCTAGAACACCTGCCCGGAGTTCATCCTGCGCAAAGCCGAGACCGGTGCTGACCGCCCCATTGGGGTCCATGTCGATCAGCAAGACCCTTTTTTCTGCGATTGCAAGGCTTGCCGCAAGATTGATGGCGGTGGTGGTTTTCCCTACCCCTCCCTTTGGATTGGCGATGGCGATCACTTTAGACATAATCAAACTCCCTTTGATTTGAGATAATTCCTTTTAAAGAATAAAGCTCTCTATCCATACAGTATTAGAATCGCCCGGAAACCTCAAAAATTTAGCATTTTTTTAAAGTCTCGTGTTTTTTGGTCGACTTCTAAAAATTTATGTTTTCCGTATTACACGCCTGCCGTTCCAACGAAGAAGTCTCACGCACCGAATTTTAGGAAAAACAGTCTGTTGTCCATCCTGACAATTCGATTGCCGCTGCTGATTTTGTGGCGGGCGAGGCTGGTGGAAAATGCCCGTCCTTAATGAAGGTCTGTGAATATTTTAAATGCATGCCTGTCGGACTGAACTATTTTACCTGAGGGGAAAATGTGATTAAAGTATTTAAATTGATGTCGATTATCTTAATTGTCTTATCGTTTGGTTTCATACATCAGGCAGTCGGAACGTAACTACCGTTTTCTTCAGCGCCGGATCTCGATTATCATCGCTCATCAGGAAAGACATAAGTGGAACGCACCGGAGACTGGAACCGGTTTAGAAAGGATGCAATATCCGTGTCCTCAGCATTTGGTTAAACATCCTGATCTTCTTTTAAATGGTTCCGGCTTTTGGCATAATAGCACATTTTTGGATTTTTAATTTTCGTCATACAGCTCATGCTGCTCCTCAGATTTGTGGTGTTTTTCAGAAAAGCCGAGTCGGGAAAGGGAATTGAAAAGCTTCTGTTGTATTGGGATCAAAAAATAAGGAATAAAGTGTGACGTTGCAGTAGCAGTTTTCACGGTTTTTGTGGGCAAAACCTTTAAAGGAATAAAATAATGGATAAGAAAAGTCCGGTATTTTTTACTCCTGCAACAACAATCCCCTACACGCTTTCCCAGAGAGGACATGTAAAGATAACGATCTATAACCAGGTCGGTATCCGCATCAAAACAGTGATCGAAAAAATTCAGAGTGCCGGCAGGCATGAAGCGCTCTGGGACGGAACCGACAGCCGGGGCTGTACTGTTTCTAACGGTATCTATGTGCTGCGGATGACCGCCGGTGATGTGATCCAATCAAAAAAAATAATCCTCATGCGGTAGTGCGTCGATTCTACCAGGGGCATTTTTAGGTAGCGCAGGTTTTCGCAAATGCCTTCGAAGACTGGGCCATCTTCGTGAATTCTCTTCGAATTTGAAAATTATCTTGAATTTTGTTTGAAATGATATGATTTTAGGTTAGTTGAAGTCAGTTGGGGTAATATCCGTTTCGGCAGTTTGCATCGTTGTTAAAGTGAATGGCAAATCCAACCGATGTTTGCTTGTGCCATTCCAACAATTCCGGAAGATTGGATTTGCTCGCAGGGAAAAGAGAAGGCCCCGGTCCCGCCCTTTGGAGGATTGGGAGCACCTGAAGCGGGGCCCATTTCAGGTTTTTCAACTCGTTCGTAATCATCATTTTGAGGTTCGTATGAAAATCCCGATTTATCAAATTGATGCGTTTGCCAGCCGGGTTTTCGCCGGAAATCCGGCTGCTGTGTGCCCGCTCGAGCGGTGGCTGCCGGATGAAACACTGCAATCCATTGCCACGGAGAATAATCTTTCTGAAACGGCGTTCTTTGTGGAGGAGAAAACCGGTTACCACATCCGGTGGCTTACGCCGGTGGCGGAGGTTGATCTGTGCGGGCACGCCACTTTGGCCTCTGCATATGTTCTTTTCAACGAGCTAAATGCGCCGCCGGGCAGTATTGAATTCACTTCGCGGAGCGGACCCCTTATTGTTGAACAGCACGAAGGTTTGCTTTCCCTGGATTTTCCAAATCAGAAACCCGGCCCCTGCAAGGTGCCGGAGGAATTGTTAAATGGAATGGGAGGCAATCCACTTGAAGCTCTTTGCTCAGAGGACTATTTTGTGGTTTATGCGGAGGAGTCCGATATTCACCATCTGCATCCCAATATGGATCTTCTAAAGAAGCTGGGGCTTCGTGGTGTCATCGCCACTGCTCGCGGAAAGGATGTCGATTTTGTTTCCCGTTTTTTTGTTCCCGGGCTGGGAATCGATGAAGATCCGGTTACCGGCTCGGCCCATTGCGCCCTGGCGCCTTATTGGGCGGAAAAATTGGGCAAGGACAGTCTGCATGCTTTGCAGGTATCGAAAAGAGGCGGGGAGCTGTTTTGCCAGGTTAAGGGTGACCGGGTTATTATATCCGGGAAGGCAGCAAAATATATGGAAGGAACCTTAAATATATAGTGATTGGTGGGAGAAGCGGATTTTGTAATTTGGAATTCCTGAAATGTTTGGGGAAATTTTCCCGGTTTCTTTTTAATGGTGCGAGGTAAGAAAACGCGCGCTTAAAAATACCAGGGGGCTGTATTCATGAACAAGAAACGTTATTTCATCGGCAGTTTATTGGTATGGTTTTACATTATCGACTTCGATTTTGTTTTTCATGGAATCATACTTAAAAACACCTACTTGCAGTTAACCCCCATCGTCAGGCCGCTGCATCAATTCCCGAGTTATTTTTATTGGACCTTTGTTGGACAGTTTCTTTTATCCTTTGTTTTCTGTTACATTTACGTAAAGGGATTCGCGCAAAAGGGCTTGTGGGGTGGAATTTGGCTGGGATTGCTGGTTGGTGCCGGATTTGGCATTTCTTCAGACTTGATTCGCTTTGCGATTCACCCATTCCCCAGCAGTCTCATTATCGCGTGGGCGGCAGGATACCTGGTCGAACTTATGATAGCCGGAATGATTATCTCATTTGTCTACAAACCGCTTGCAGCCGAGTAATAAAATTTGGGCGCGCAGTCCATCTAATCGGAGAATTTTGCACCCCCAAACCCATTCATTCAATTTATTTGATCTGACTGTCCACAGCGTGAATTGTCTGTTTGTTAAACTGGTTTGGTCTCATCGGGAATCCTCTGGCCGGGGAATTGTTGGATGTTTTGCCTGGGAGAGAGTACTTCGGTTCCCCGGGGAAATGAGAAAAGTATTGCGGTCTTCATGTCACCATCCCTTTTGCTTCTTCCTTCTGATCTGCATATTTGTTTCCGTCGGATGCGAGCATCAGCAGGGAAGTCTGCCCAACGAAATCCGCGGGTTGCGGTTAGCCGGAAAAATCACCGGTAAGCAGGCGGCCGATGAATTTCTTGAGCGTCTTCATTTGCGGCAGGTTACGACAAGGGAAAGTGAAATCGGATTTTACAGCGGGGAAACCTCTGCGACTATCTATATCACTTTTTATAAAACAACCCTGAAAGCCCGCGAAGACTGGCTAAAAATGACACGCAAAATTTCTGCTATAAAATCGGCATTTTCCGGCGGGAAATATTCTGATTTTAGAGGGCGGGAAATTTACCGCTGCCGCGGGCTTGGCCAGGTCCACATTGTTTTTGCGGATAGATCGCAACTGTTCTGGATTTCCGCTGATTCGAGCATCGCAAAAGACCTGCTCATGGCTTATCTCAGCCTCCTCGATTAAAACCCGTAATTGCTTATTTCCGAGAAATAGTCTTTGCGCCGGGAGGGCACCGAAATATTTTTACTCGTTTGGAAATATTTTGTATATTTGAACTCCATCAGGGCACTGCAGAAAAGTGGACGATAAGAAACAAAATTTTGGAAGATGTGGGAGAAGCCATGAGTAAACGTGAAGCATACATCGAAAGATTGGAAGCACAGCTTAAGGAGTGGAGTGCAAAAATCGATGAATTGATCGAAAAAGGGGATAAAGCCACCGCCGATGCCAAAGTTAAATACAACAAACAGATTGAACTGTTGCGCGACAAAGTTAATGCTGCCAACAAACAAATTACAGAATTGCGGGGTTCAGGAGAGGAAGCATGGGAAGAACTCAAATCCGGCGCCGAGAGATCTTTCAAAGAACTAAGAGGCGCGTTTGAAAGAGCGGTATCAAAATTTAAATAGCCGCCATCTCGTTCTGGCATCAAATAAATCTGTTCATCCGATTTTGAACAACATATGTCAGCTTGTGTTCAGAAGCCGAATGGCGTTGATTTGGTTATTGCTGTTTGCCTTCAGTTTGTTACCGCTAAAGGCCGGCGCCCAAAACGGCCTGGCCAAATTATTCCATCAGGATCACCTGACGGGTAACTGGGGTGGATTGCGCACCCGGCTTGCAGCGCAGGGCTTATCATTCGAGGCCGTCTTCACTGGGGAAAATTTTGCGAATGTTTCAGGCGGTCTCCAGCGGCGAGGCACTTTTCTATACAATGCAGATTTGGTCCTGACCGCCGATGCGGGAAAATTGATCGGATTTAAAAATGGGATTTTTTTTATTTACGGATTGGGCGACGGCGGAGGCGATCCGAGCAATTATGTTGGAGATGCGCAGGAAGTCAGCAATATAGCTGCCTACAATACCTGGAAAATATACGAGGCGTGGTACCAGCAAAACCTTTATAAAAGCAAGTTGTCGCTGTTGTTCGGGTTGTATGATCTGAACTCTGAGTTTGATGTTCTGGAATCCAGCTTGCCCTTTATCAACGCCTCTCACGGAATCGATCCCACATTTTCCCAGACCGGGGAAAACGGGCCTTCAATTTTTCCCAATACAACTCTGGGACTGCGGATTGATTGTGCCCCAACCGTCTGGGCGTCGATTAAATCGGTTGTTCTCAATGGGGTTGCCGGGGATCCAACCAATCCGCGCGGCACACACCTTGTATTCGACGATGAGAATGGGATATTATCTGCCACTGAAATTTCCCTCTTTGATCTGAATGTAGCCGAGAAATCGTTTTACCGACACCTGAAAGGACGCCGCAGGTTGGGTAGGCTTGCAACCCCCTGGTACGATGGAAAAATAGCATTGGGCTACTGGGTTTATTCGGCGAAATTCAATCGACTTGGTGTCGCGGAGAATAGCGGGAAATCCTCAAAAGTACGCGGAAACCAGGGCATATATGTTATCGGTGAGCGGACTGTTTTCCATGAAAAAAACAGTCGATCGGAAGGTCTCACGCTTTTTTTCCGGGCGGGCCTGGCCAATGGCACAATCAACCGTTTCTCGAGATACTTCGGTGCCGGATGCTCGTATGTTGGCTTGATACCGGGCAGAAGTGATGACCGTCTCGGTTTTGCCGCAGCCGGAGCCTTCAATGGAAGCCTGTACAAAAAGCATCAATTGATGGCAGGGACCGGTGTGGAAAACGCCGAGTGGAATCTGGAACTCACCTATATTTTGCAGGCGGCGCCGTGGCTGGATATACAACCGGACATCCAGTATGTGATCAATCCCAATACGAATCCGAATGTAATGAATGCGCTTGCCATCGACCTGCGGGCTGTCCTGTCCCTCTGAGGATTGCCAATAACCTCGAAAAATTATTTCCGAAAAAAGATCTTGACAAACGAGTATTGACCAAATATATTGTCGTCCAATTACTGACCGTTGGTCAGTTTGTGTTGCCAGATATACTTGTTGAATTAAAGGAGGGTGTGAATGGGGATTTCGGAACGCCGCGAAAGGGAAAAAGAGAGAAGACGAAATGACATACTGGATGCCGCTGAAAAAGTATTTTTTTCCAGGGGCTTTAATGTTGCAACAATGGACGAAATTGCCGAGCAGGCAGAGTTGAGCAAGGGTACGCTCTATCTCTATTTTAAAAGCAAAGAGGAACTGTACCTTGGAATTTCGCAGCGAGCTATGCAGCTACTGGTGGATTTGTTCAACAGCGCTGTTGAGAGCCAGTCTACCGGCGTTGAAAAAATCCGGGCAATTGGTGAGGCATATTACCGTTATTCCCAGGAACATTCTGAGTATTTCAGCACAATCGTCCATTACGAGTTGACGCAATTGGCGGAGATGGAGGAAAACGATCTTTTTTTGCAATGCCATCGGTTGGGGCAACAAGTGATGCAGCCGGTTGCTGAAGCCATCCGTATCGGCGTGGCAGACGGAAGTATCCGCGCCGACCTGGATCCCATGAAAACAGCATTCCTGCTGCAAGGTCTGAGCAACGGCGTCATACAATTGATTGCCAGGGAGGGTGAACACATCCGCCAACTGGAATTATTTAATCCCGAAGATCTGGTGGAAGAATTCTTTGCACTCATATTTCACGCATTAGCACCGGCAAACGAAAATTAGCGACCTGGCCGGAAGAAGCAGACATTTTTTTTGCCCGAACGGTGACCGGGCGTCATAAATTTTACAATGAGTCAGGAGATGTGTTATGGTCAAAAAAGCAATTGCATGCCTTTTCCTGTTTTTGGTAGTGACTTCGGCCTTCGGGCAGGATGGTGTTCTTGACAAATATATTGCTGTAGCTCTGGAAAAAAACCTGGCGCTGAGACAACAGGATTTCTCGTTTCAGAAAAGTATGGCGGCGCTGAGAGAAGCCCGCGGAATGTTTCTGCCTTCCATTGGGATAGATGCCCGGTATTCACGCGCCGGGGGCGGTCGTATGATAGACATCCCGGTTGGCGATTTGGTGAATCCGGTATACCAGACGCTTAACCAGATCCTGGGGCAGCAGTACTTTCCCACAAATATTCCTAATGAATCGGTTCCATTTCTGCGAAAAGAAGAACAAGAAACCAAAGTTCGCCTTGTTCAACCCATTTTCCAGCCGGCCCTTATCTACAATTACAAAATAAAATCGGACCTTTCCAATGCGCAGGAATCGGCCAGGGATGTCTACGCACGGCAACTGGTAGCGGAAGTCAAAAAAGCGTATTTCAATTACTTAAAGACGGTTCAGGTCGCCCTGCTTTATAAGAAAACAGAGGTTTTGTTAAACGAGAACCTGCGGGTCAGCGAAAAATTGTTCGAAAACCAGAAAGTCACGAAAGAGGCCGTGTACCGCGCGCAAACGGAGTTGAGTTCGTTGCAGCAGGAAATCGCGGAAGCGCAGAAAAACAGAAAATTGGCATCTGCATATTTTAATTTCCTGCTAAACCGCGCGCTAAACGATTCTATCGGAATTGTTGATGCTAAAATGCTTTCGCAACCCGCACAAATTGCCGATCTGAAGGCAGCAGAGGAAAAAGCATTGGAAGGCCGGGAAGAACTTCGCCAGATCTACTCCGCTGCAAATGCTGCAAAAAACAGCGCCAGTCTCTCCAAATCCGCTTTCCTGCCGGGATTGTCGGTAGCAGTGGATTATGGCATTCAGGGGGAAAAATACCGTTTCACCAGCAAAGATGACTACTGGATGGCATCGGCGGTTATGCAGTGGAATCTCTTCAACGGTTTCCAGGACAAGGCCCGAATTCAACAAGCGCAGATTGAAAAGAAGAAGCTTGTTATGCGCAACCTGGAATTGCAAAACCAGATCAGGTTGGAAGTGCGCAAAGCATTTTATGAGCTGGAAGTTGCGCGGAAGAGCCTGTCGACCGCCCGGGACCGGCTTAGAAGCGCCCGCGAATCTTTCCAAATTATGAACCGGAAATATGCGCAAGGCATGGCGTTGCAGATTGAATATCTGGATTCCCAAAACGCCCTGACCCGGGCCGAAATCAACGAAATAATCACCAGCTTCGATTACCGGATTGGACTGTCGGAGCTGGAGAGAGCGACGGCGAGTTACCCTATTTCCGAAAAATTAGATCGTCTGAAAAGATAATAATCAAAGATTTTATAAAACCTGGAGTCGACCATGAAAAATGGCAAAAAGTTGTTAGCATGCATCTCGGGAGGGCTATTGTTGGCCTCGCTCCTGCAGTGCGGGAGTGAAACCGGGCAGGAGGCCGAAACAGTCAGGATTCCGGTGCAAATTGCAGAAGTAACGCAGAGCGAAATTTCAACACCTGTGGTGACCAGCGGTTTGCTGTCCTCCAAAAACCAGGTCCGGCTCTCCTTTAAAATAGGGGGGATAGTGGACAAGATCTATGTTGGCGAGGGACAGCAGGTCAAGGAGGGCCGGTTGCTTGCCAGCTTGAAACTGCCCGAAATTCAGGCACAGGTAGAGCAGGCTTCCAGCGCTCTGGAAAAAGCAAAACGGGACTATGAGCGCGTGAAAAATCTGTACTCCGACAGTGTGGCAACGTTGGAGCAGTTGCAGAATTCGGAAACCGCTGTGACCATGGCAGCTTCGGGCCTGGAGATTGCCAGGTTCAACCTGCGCCACGCCTCTATTAATGCGCCTTCCGGGGGAAGAATATTGAAGCGTTTTGTGGAAACC
This sequence comes from uncultured Calditrichaceae bacterium, assembly GCA_964624795.1. Taxonomy (GTDB): domain Bacteria; phylum Calditrichota; class Calditrichia; order RBG-13-44-9; family RBG-13-44-9; genus CAZUZS01. Next base: position 12,414 of record CAZUZS010000023.1, on the reverse strand, counting down.
AATGAAATGGTAAGGCCCGGTGATCCCATAATCTACTTTGGATCCACCTCCGGCGATTGGGTGGTAAACGCCGGCGTAGCGGATCGTGACATCGTCCGGCTGGAAATAGGCGATTCGGCGCGGTTGTCATTTGATGCTTATCCCGGCAAAATATTCAGGGCGGAGGTAAGTGAAATTTCGGGAGCCGCCGATCCCATGAGCGGAACATTTGAGGTAGAGCTGAGGATGAAGGGAAATAAAAATCGCCTGATGTCGGGTTTTGTGGCGGAAGTCGAAATCTTTCCTTCAAAAACTGTTACATGTTACCTGATCCCCGCCACTGCACTGGCGGAAGCCGATGGGGATCGCGGAGCTGTGTACCGGCTGAATACGGACGGCAATTCGGTCTCGAAACAGGCGGTGAGAATTTGGAAGATTCTGGACAACCAGGTGGCGATACACTCCGGTTTGAAAACAGGTCAAAAAATCGCAGCCGACGGGGCCCAATATTTATCGGATGGGGCGGCGGTCCAAATCGTGAATTGAAACGGTTTTCCGTTCAAATTTTTAGAGGAGCAACGTAATGCGTTTACCCAGGCTAGCCATCGAAAATCACCAGTTTACATTTATAATGATTATTTTGTTGACGCTTGCCGGCGTCGTCTCATTTTTGACCATGCCCCGTTCCGAAGATCCACAGATTTCACCAGCCGGGAGTTCCGTCACGGTGGTTTATCCTGGCGCCAATCCGGTGGACCTGGAAGAGATGGTAATCGATCCCATCGAAAAAGCGATCAATGAGCTGGAAGATATTAAACAGATTAGTTCTTCGGCGGAGGACGGCGTGGCGGTTGTTGGGGTAGAATTTCTTTCCGGAGCCGATCCGGATGAGAAATATTCGGATGTAGTGCAGAAAGTAAACAGCATCCGCGACAAACTCCCGGATGAAATCCTGAGCACAGACGTCCTGAAGTGGTCAATTTCCGATGTAAACCTGCTGCAAGTGGCGCTGGTTTCGGACTCCGCCAGTTATCGAACGCTGGAGAAAGCCGCCACGGAACTGGAAAAGAGCTTTGAAAAAGTGCCCGGTGTGAAAAAGGCGGAAACCTGGGCATTCCCCGAGCAGCAATTGCGGGTTTCCTTAAATCTGCAGAAAATGGCACTAAATCATATCCCACTCAACCAGGTAATGGGAGCAATTCAGGCTGCCAACCGGATTATCCCCGGCGGCGATATCGACATTGGCTCGCGACGGTTCAACGTCCAAACCAGTGGCTCCTACCAGTCGATCGATGATCTCCGCAATACGATTATCAGCAGCGCAAGCGGCAATGTTGTGCATCTGAAAGATATTGCGGATGTAGAATTTAATTATGAGGACCAGGCCTACCGTGCCCGGTTTGATGGGCAACGCGCGGTTTTTATTACCGCCAGCCAAAAGGAAGGCACCAATATTTTCGATGTAACGGACGGGCTGAAACAGAAACTGGCGGATTTCATTTCCGGGCTGCCTGCTTCAGTGCAGATGCACATTGTCTTTGATCAGTCCACCAGCGTTTCGCACCGGGTAAACGGTTTTTTCCTTAATCTGCTGCAGGGATTGATTCTGGTTGGGGTAATCATATTGCTGGCGGTAAGTGTGCGCGCTTCCCTCATTGTTATTCTGGTGATTCCGATTTCCATCCTGATCGGAATCGGCTTTGTCGATCTCAGCAATTTTGGGCTGGAGCAGATGTCCATCGCGGGCTTGGTAATTGCCCTTGGTCTGTTGGTGGATAATGCGATTGTGGTAACGGAAAACATTTCCCGTTATATGAAATTGGGCTACAGCAAAAAAGAAAGTGCTATCCGGGGGACCTCGCAAATCGCCTGGGCGGTGGTCAGCTCCACTGCAACCACGTTGCTTGCATTTGTGCCCATCATAATGATGAAGAATATTACCGGGGATTTTATTCGCAGCATGCCGGTAACGGTCGTTTTTACGCTTTCGGCTTCATTGCTCGTGGCGCTGACCCTGACGCCTTATCTTTCCGGCAAATTTTTGCGGGCGCAAGATAGTAATGGAAAGAACCGGCTGCGGCAAAGGATGAATCATTTTATTGAAACCCGTTACCGCACCGCGTTAAATTTTTCCCTCACCCGCCCAAAACTGATCCTGGCAGTTGCACTGGGTGTCTTCTTTGCGAGCCTGTCGCTTTTCCCGCTGGTGGGGGTTAGCTTTTTCCCCAAAGCGGAAAAACCACAGTTTATCATAAATATCAATGCACCGGCGGGAACTTCTTTTGACAAAACCGATTCCATTGCACGCGAAGTCGAGTCGGTTTTGGCGAAACGGCCGGAAGTAAGACTCTATGCCACTAACATCGGTCATGGCAATCCGCGAATCTACTATAATATTTTTCCGAGAAGCAATGCACCGTACCATGCCCAGATTTTTATAGAGACAAAACAAAACGATCTGCAAATTTTTAAGAAACTTCTGGTTGAGACCCGGGAGCAATTCGCAAATTATGCGGGCGCCAGAATAGAAGTCAAGGAATTTGAGCAGGGTCCGCCGGTGGAAGCTCCGGTTGCCATCCGGATTGTCGGGGAAAATTTGGATGTACTCAAGAAAATCGCCGCCAATGTGGAAAAGATGGTGGAATCCGCTGATGGTACGATAAATATCAACAATCCGCTTTCCACGTCCAAAATTGACCTGTCTGTAAAAATAAATCGGGAGAAAGCCGGCATGTTTGGCATACCGTTAGCGGAAATCGACCGCACCGTGCGGGCGGGAATCGCCGGGCTGCCGGTATCTCAATACCGGGATGCTGACGGGAAGGATTATGACATCGTAGTGCGTTTACCGTTTCGCGAGAAGCCCAGGATCTCCGATTTTGATAAAATCTATGTGGCCTCTCCAGGCGGGGCAATGATCCCGCTCCGCCAGTTGGCTAACCTGAAGTTCAAAGCGACGCCCATGCTAATTGTTCACCACAACCTGGAACGGAGTGTCACGGTTACGGCGGACGTTGCGGGAAATGCTTCCGTGGATAAGGTTACTTCCCGAATTATAGAGAAGTTAAAAAACTACCGCTGGCCGCACGGTTATCATTATTACCTGGGTGGTGAACTGGAGAGCCGGGAAGAATCTTTCGGCGGGATGGCGAAGGCGGTTCTGGTGGCGCTGATCGGAATTTTTGGGGTGCTGGTTCTGCAATTCCGTTCCTACCTGCAGCCTCTGATTGTTTTTGCGACCATCCCGCTGGCGATTATCGGTTCTATTGTGGCGCTGCTGGTCACCGGCCACTCCTTTTCCTTCACTGCATTTGTTGGTTTGACCAGTCTGGTAGGAATTGTCGTAAACAATGCCATCATCTTGGTTGATTATACCAACCAGCTTCGGGAAAGCGGAACGGATTTACTGCCAGCCTTGAAAGAAGCCGGCGAGACCCGCTTCATGCCCATTATTCTCACCACTGCGACCACAATAGGTGGATTGCTGCCGCTGACGTTGGGCGGCGGCACCATGTGGGCGCCCATGGGCTGGACGATTATCGGAGGATTGGCTGTGTCAACCGTATTGACGTTACTGGTTGTCCCGGTATTGTATAAAATTTTCACCCGGGAGATTACGAAAGAGAAACAAAACAATCAGGTGGGAGCAGGTGAATGATAGATAAACAGAAATTCTTGCCATTAACAGAATACCGTGAGTACCCTACTGAGGAAATGCAGCAGCGGTCTGAAAAATTTTATGAAGAAATGAAGCGACGGCGTTCGGTCCGGCAGTTTTCGGACCGGGAGGTGCCGCGGAAAATTATTGAGAATTGCCTCCGGGCAGCGGGAACAGCTCCAAGTGGTGCCAACATGCAGCCATGGCACTTCGTAGTGGTAAGCGATGCGAAAGTAAAAAAGGAAATCAGGCTGGCAGCGGAGAAAGAAGAGCGGGAGTTTTATCGTAACCGGGCGACGAGGGAGTGGCTGGATGCTTTGGCGCCTCTCGGCACCGATGAAAATAAGCCGTTCCTCGAAATCGCCCCGTACCTGATTGTCATTTTGGTGGAGCGTTACAGTTTTTTTCCGGATGGTTCCAAGCGCAAACATTATTATGCCCTTGAATCGGTGGGAATTGCCACGGGTATGCTGATTACTGCGTTACACCACGCGGGCCTGGCTGCGCTAACGCACACACCAAGCCCCATGGGATTCTTGAATGATATCCTGAAACGACCGGCAAATGAGAAACCATTCCTTAATCTTGTGGTTGGTTACCCGGCTGAAGATGTGACTGTTCCCAAGCTCCGAAAAAAATCGCTGCATGAGATTACTTCATTCATCTAATTTTCAGTGTCCCCGTTTAGCAATTCAAGCGCTTCTCGTACTTTCCGACTGCGTGTACGCACTCGTCTGACCCGCTTTTCCGGGGTTCGTTTCAACAGTTCCTTCTCCTTTATACCCACACTACCTTCTTCCAGCCACAGGAAGTCGTCGTCCAGCACCTGGCGCGCAAGTTTATATTTTGTCACATCGTCATTTGACCACAACGAAATAAAGTGTGCATTCACTCTGCGTTGTGCGGAGCGACAAAAAGCATCAGCCAGTTCTATCGCGTTTGTGTTCCCGGATTTGGAAAGCTTCATCGCGCGGCTGATGGTCGCTGTCATTGCGAAAAGCTCCGCACCGATATCTACCAGCCTGAATAGAAAAGCCTGTTTCTTTTCAAGCTTACCCTGGTACACCAACATGGCGTGAAAAATTTGCCGCGCCAGTTTGCGGGCAGAGCGCTCCGCGAAACGCATGTGGCCGGCTAATTTCCCGAATTGCCGGTATCTCGGCCAAAGCCCCCATTTCAGCCACAGGGAGGGGTACCATTTTGCATAAAATCCGAAAATGCGGGGCAATGCCGCCATTTTATCCGATACGGATTTCTTTGGATCGAGCATGATCCCGGAAATTTCCAGGTGTTTGTCCACTGCCTCTCTGGCAATAAACAACCGCATAATCTCGCTTGAACCTTCGAAGATAAGATTGATGCGAAAATCCCGCATCATCCTTTCCACTTCTACCCCCGGTTCGCCCCTGGCTTCCATGGATTCGGCCGTTTCATATCCGCGGCCTCCCCGGATCTGCACAGCGTCATCGATAATCTTCCAGCCGGCCTCAGTGTTATACATTTTGGCGACTGCCGCTTCCAGCCGAATATCGAAGTCATTTTCCGCCATTGCGGTTGCCAGATCCGCTATCGATTCCATCGCAAATGTGGCTGCCGCCATATCGGCGATTTTATGGGCAATTGCTTCGTGTTTGCCGACCGGCTGCCCCCACTGCACCCGTTGATTTCCCCACAAGCGGCAGATTTCGAGGGCCGTTTTGGCTGCCCCGACGGTTGCCGCGGGAAGCGCAAGCCGCCCGGTGTTGAGGGTAACAAGCGCCAGTTTCAGTCCCTTTCCCCGTTGCCATAAAAGGTCTTCCTTTGGAATGCGCACATCGGTGAACCGGATCAGTCCGTTTTCCAATGCCTTCAATCCCATGAAAGAACACCGGTAGACAACTTCCACTCCTTCCCATTCGGTATCAACAATGAAAGCGCTTATTTTACCGTCCTCTTTATGCCTTGCCATCACTACCAGCAAGTCCGCAATCGTGCCGTTTGTTGTCCACAGTTTTTCGCCGTTGAGGATGTATGATTTTCCGTCCGCAGATTCCTCCACGTTAGTAGAAACCCGCGCCGGGTCCGATCCCACATCCGGTTCGGTAAGTGCGAACGCGGTTACGGCTCCCTTCGCAATGCGGGGCAGGTACTTCTGCTTTTGTTCCTCCGTGCCAAACAGCATAAGCGGCTGGGGAACGCCGATGGATTGGTGAGCGGATAACAGGGCCGTCAGGTTTCCGTCCTGGCTGGTTATCAGTTTCAGGATCTCGTTATATTCTGCCTGAGTAAATCCCAGACCACCATATTTTTTATCAATCTTCATACCAAATGCACCCATTTCGGCCAGGCGCTCGATGTTATGCCGGGGGATTTTTCGGTTGCGGTCAATTGCGTCGGAATCCACTTCCTGTTGCAGAAATTTTTTCATGTCGTTATAAAATCTTTTGAAGTCGGGATTGTCAAGTCCCTGCAAGTCCGGGAATGGGTGAACGAGATCCAGCCTTAATTTTCCCAGAAATAATTCACGCAGGAAGCTGGCTTTTTCCCACGTGGTTTCGCGCGAAGCCTCCGCAATTCGTCTCGACTCCTCCTCCGACGGCGAATGCGGTCCGTCTTTTTGATAATGTCTGTCCATTTGTTGCTCCTTTGCTCTATTCGTTGAACCGGTTGCCCGGATTCGTTTAATCTTTACTATATTCTACGCGCTGTTGATGAAGATATTATGAAAGTAGTTATGAAATGGAAATATTAGCCATGGGACGCCTGGGAAATGGGATTACCGCCATGAAGATTACCGGAAATCCGATTTGTTGCTGTGATCGGTAAAGTGTTTAGGATTTGTAATTTATAGTTATTCTGTGTACAATTACGGTTGAAAAAATTCAAATAGCGGAAGGTAACTGTCCATTCGCAGCAAAATTATGGTAAATATATGAATGCCAACTTTTGCTTCACCAAATTCCCCCGACTGATGTGATTCACGCGAAAGGTGCACTATTATGAGCACATCACTCACCCGAGTTATTGGCGTAACGTTTCTTGTGCAAATGGGCACGTTCGCATTTGGGATATTCAATAATGTGCTTCTGTCTCGCTGGTTAGGGCCAGCATCGCTGGGAATTGTCGTTCTGCTTTTTCAGATTTCAGAGTTCACCTACAAATTCACCAATTTGGGATTCGAATCTTCCATTCTTTATAATGTGAGCAACGGCAGGTACCCCCAAAAAGAGATTTACGGAAATGTTTTCACGACGTCTTTCTTCATTATGGCGCTCTCTTCATTTGTAACTATAGTCTTCTTTTATAGCGGTGCCTACCGAATATTTTTCTCCGGTGATACTTCCTCGGTTAGTTTGAGCGATAGCTGGTGGTGCATTTTTTTGATATTCGCTTACCTGGTTTTCGAATATGGCTCAAAAATTCTGTTGGGATTGCAAAAGTTCATTTCCTACAACAAGACCGTTTTTTTCCGGCCAGTGATACTAATGGTGCTCATTGTTCTTTCCTATATTTTTTGGGGATTAAACATAAAAATTGCCCTGGCGATTTATGCACTGTCCTGGATACTGCCTGGCCTTTTTATGTGGAGACAGACACTCCCCTTCAAGCCTACCTGGAATAAGGTGATGACAAAGGACTTTATCGGGTACGGAATTAAGATCATGATCACCAATGTCTTCACATTTTTGAGTTATCGCGCCGATCTGTTTTTCATCGGCTATTTCTGGTCCAGCGAGCTGGTGGGATGGTATTATGTCGCGATGGTAATTGCCGAGAAGCTCCATTATATGACACAGCCTACCAGCACCATCCTTTTTCCTGCGGCAGCACATGCTACCGAACAGCAGAAAAAGACACCAGTCCTGTCAAGAATCAACTTTGTTGTAATTCTATTGGGAGCGATTTTTCTTGCGATCACTGCCAAATGGATTGTCCCATTTGCCTTTTCGGCGCAGTATAAAAACTCAGTGTTGCCATTGATTTTGCTATTGCCTGGCATCGCAGCACTGACCATACCCAGAATTCTATCCGCGGATTTTTCAGCCAGGGGACTGCCGCAGATCAGCATGTATATCACCATTGTCATTTTCCTGGTCAAAATTGTATTGAATCTGATCTGGATTCCGAGAATTGGGATTGCCGGTGCTGCAATGAGTTCATCAATATCGTATATCCTTGCTGCTGTCCTGACAGTCTATTTTTATCGGCGTCTCACAGGTGTAGCTATAAATCAATTGCTGGTTCCGCGCAAAAGCGATCTGCAAAATCTGAAGAAAATTTAAGGGTAACATGCCGGAAGCGCCTCGCGACAAAGTCTTGTTTATTGCTTATTATTTCCCACCGGTTGGCGGCGGCGGGGTGCAGCGCTCGGCAAAATTTGTGAAATATCTTCCCGAACTCGGGTGGCGACCATGCGTGTTAACAGTAAAAGAGCCGTACGATTTTTACCGCGACGATTCATTGCTATCTGACATTCCTGAATCTGTTCCGGTTTATCGCAGCAATTCCATCGAACCGATGAAATGGATTCGCAGGATTCTCTTTCGTCGCTGGCAGCGCGAATTGAAGGACCGGGGAGCACAACAACCCAAACTCAGGAAGACATTAAAATCAGGTTTCCTGGTTAAAATTAAGCAAACTATTCTTTTTCCGGACAATGAAATATTGTGGCTGCCATTTGGCATTTTAAAGGGATTAGCGATCATTCGGCAGGAAAAGCCGATTGCCATTTTTTCAACTGCATCTCCCTTCACGGCGCATCTTATTGCACTGGTCTTGAGCAGGCTTTCCGGCTTGCCGTGGATTGCTGACTTCAGGGATTTTTGGGTGGACCGGGCAAATTTCCCTCCGGGTGCCTGGCGACAATTGGTTGATCGCAGGCTGGAAGGGCTGGTTCTCCGGCAGGCAACCCATCTTACCACGGTCTCGTCTTTTATTGGAAAGCGATTTAAGGAGCTACAACCTAAACTTCAGTACACCGTAATTCCCAATGGTTATGATGAGAGAGATTTTGCCGGCGACGAATCCCAGGAAGCGAGACGAGATTATTTTCAAATAACATACACCGGCATTTTTAATAAAGAGCAGAACCCCGCGAAGTTTTTCACAGCGGTAAAAAATCTAATTCAGGAACGGAGCGATTTCCGGGAACGCGTACACCTGAAACTTATTGGACAGATGGACAATCCCGGGGAGTTTGATAATCTGACCTTGCTGAAAGAATCCGGTCTGGAACCGTACTGCGAAATCATTCCGTATCAACCTCATGAAGAGGTTATACGGGAAATTCGGAGCGCCACGATTCTATTTCTGTTGATTGGCGAGTATCGTATGAATGAAGCGGTGCTCACCGGAAAAATATTCGAATATCTGCGGGCGAAACGGCCGATTCTGGCGGTCGTACCGCCACAGGGAGCCGCCGCGCAGATTATACGCGAAACCGGTTCGGGAATTGTGACTTCAAATGAAAATGAAGCGGAAATCCGTGAGGGAATGTCAATGATGTTCGATGGTTTCTTGCGGGCAAAATTGGAAGCACAATTCACATGGACGGGAATCGAACGCTATGAAAGGAAAAATCTGGCAGTGCAGTTATCCGCTGTGCTTGACCAAGTAATTGGGAATGATGAAAACCGCCAATCTAACAAATAATACGAAATTGAGAATAGCGCTGGTCACCGATGCCTTTAAAACCGGCGGTGGGCTGGAGCACATATTTCAGATCGCAAAGGGACTGCCGGATTTTCGGTTTGGTGTTTTCGCCCGGCCTGGTGCAGCCATTAAACAATTTGAGCAATTGCCCCACGTCGAAATATTTACGAACGGTTATCGCCCGAACAACATTCTCCGATTCAAACCCGATTTGATTCATATTCACCATTTGAAACCGTTATTGGCGTTTTATATCAATATTTTCCAAAAGCATAAAATTCCGGTGGTCTTTACAGTGCACGGCGTTCATTTGCACAAATATGAATTCCAGAAGGGTCCCAAAAGCAAAATCGCTGGTCTGCTACGGCTCCGATTGGAAAAATATCTCCTGCACCAGGTGAATAGAATAATTGCAGTTTCGGAGAGCGATGGAAGGTTTATTCAGACCAGGTATTCAGTTCGGAATATTACCGTGATTCCCAATGGAATCGATCTCGATAAACCGGAAACCGCAAACTCCGCTTCGATTGCAGATATCAGGAAATTGTATGAGCTGCCTGAAGATGGTTTCCTTTTCCTAACTGTGGCGCGCTTCGATTTTGCGAAGGGTTATGACATCCTGGTCAAGGCAATCTCACATTTCAGGAAGGATCCCCCGAATCGGAAAGTAATGTTTGTGTTTGTCGGCGGGGGCAGGCGGTTCGCGCAAATCAAACAATTGGCAGATCAGCATGGCTTGGGTGATCTGATTAAATTCACCGGTGAAATTGTGCCGGTCGATCCCCTCATGAAAGCGTGTAATGTTTTTGTTTTGGCTTCCCGATGGGAAGGGCTTCCGCTAACCCTCCTGGAAGCAGGCCTCAATCGAATGCCGGTGATTGCTTCCGACACTTATGGCATCCGAGAGATCATTCGGCACGGCAAAACCGGCCTGCTGTTCCCAAACGGGGATATTGGGGCGTTGTCGAATCTGCTCCTTCAAACGGCAGAGGGAAAACATAACTTGCCTCTTCTGGCGGAAAATTTATTCAATCTGGTACGTACCGAATACGGTTTGAAGAAGAATCTGGAGAAGGTTCGAGATTTGTATTATGAAATGAGCAAACCGGTGGAATCGCGGTAGCAGATTTTACTCATGAATAGGATCCCAGATCACCAGTGGAAATGGAACCTCAGATTATCTTGCCGCGCGATGCGATTTGCTACTCCAAATCTTCTACCTCTTGCTCTTCTTCATCAAATCCCATTTGGCTGCTGCCTACCGCCCATTTTTGCAGAATGTCCCTATCGGCTGAAGATAATTTTGCCTTGGGGTGCATCATCACATACATACTAAGCGGCATTTTCCCCTCATTCACTTCATCAACAATTTTTTCCAATTTTTTGTTTTGCTTGTCCACGCCGTATGAATCCCATTCCGAGAAATTCAGATCCCCCCGTCCTTCGCTCACGTCTGAGACGACCAGCCAGGAGACCGGCGCTATGTGGCTGTACCACGGCCAGACCGTACGGTTGGAGTGGCAATCGTAACATGCGCGTTGCAGAACTGATTTGACTTCGGGCGGGGCGGCAATTTCTCCCGTAACCGGCGGATTGGTTTTTTTGACAGGTACAAATTGAATGGCAATCAGAACGACAACAACACCCAGCACAATTTTGGGAAGATGCTGTTTCATGTTTTACTCCCTGTTTTGATTTATCTGTTTGTGTTCGATGTCTAATTTCTTTAGCCGGTAAAGAAGCACATGGCGTGGAATTTTTAGCAATTGTGCTGCCCGGGTTTGGTTTCCCCCTGCTTTCCGCAGAGCGGACAGAATAGCTACGCGCTCTGCTTCATCAAGACTAACGACATTGTGTGTAGTGTCCTCTCCGGCGGGGTTGTTTGCGTTTTTCCCCACAATCAAATGTGGAGGCAAGCTTTCCGCTGTGATTGTGCTGGCTGGTGCGAGAACAATTGCCCGCTCGATCACATTTTCCAGCTCCCGCACATTCCCCGGCCAATCGTAGTTGCCAAGCAAATCGTAAACCTCAGGATCGATCCGGAAATTGCGGTCTTTTGCATAGCGGCTAATGAAAAAATCAACCAGGTAGGGAATTTCTTCCCGGCGATCGCGCAGGGGGGGAATGGTGATTGGCACCACGTTTAATCGGTAGTAGAGGTCCTCCCGGAATTTCCCCTGCTCCATCAATTTCTCCAGGTCCTTATTCGTAGCGGCAAGAACCCGGACATCCACCTTTAGCGGCTTCGACTCTCCAACCTTCTCGAATTCCTGCTCCTGCAAAACACGCAGCAGTTTGGCCTGCACATCGCTGTGCAAATCGCCGATCTCATCCAGGAAAATAGTGCCGGTGTCCGCCATCTCGAATTTCCCTTTACGGTCTTTCAATGCACCGGTGAATGCGCCTTTCACATGCCCGAAAAGTTCGCTTTCCATCAAATTGTCGGGAATAGAAGGGCAGTTCACAGTCACAAACGGTCGATCCTTGCGCGGGCTGTTGTAGTGAATTGCCCTGGCAAGCAATTCTTTCCCGGTGCCGCTTTCCCCCAGAATCAGCACAGTGGCGTCGCTTGCCGCGACCCGGCCAGCCATTTGCAGCACATCTTCCATGGCGCCGCTGTGGGCGACCATATTGTCGAAACGATACTTGTCGGTTAGTTCCTGGCGGAGGGACGTGTTTTCCTGCTGCAGCTTGCGCAGGCGCACTGCCTTTTCGATGACAAACAGCATCTGCTCCTGTCCGAACGGTTTGGTCAGGTAGTCATCGGCACCAAGCCGGCAGGCCTGCAACGCATTCTCCACACTGCCGTAAGCTGTAATCATAATCACGACAACTTGCCAGTCGCGGCGCCTGACTTCCTCCAGAACCCGGATACCCGAAATGTCCGGCATTTGAATATCAGTCAGGATGACATCGGCGCCATGCTCCAGGAAGAGATCCAATCCCTGCCTGCCGGAGTTAGCGGTGAAAACCTCAAAACCGTTTTTCTTCAATTGGTGGCTGAGTACCCGGCACAGGTTAATGTCGTCATCTATAAGGATAATTTTCATCATCTTCTCTTCATCGGTTAGCACTCCTTGCCCACCCCTAATTTAACAATCTTCCGGTCGACTGTGTTAATGATCTTGTGAATCGCGAAGCGGAAT
>CAZUZS010000022.1:60013-63983 GCA_964624795.1 uncultured Calditrichaceae bacterium | reverse complement strand
TGCCAATATAGATTGTATTTACCCGACGACATATAAGCACATTATTCCGCCGATTTTTCTTTTTCCTTTTCCAATTCGACAATCGGGTCTCCCACAGAGACCAGGGCATTTTCCTCAAAATGTATCTTCTTCACCTTGCCGGCGATGGGAGACTGCACCTCGTTTTCCATTTTCATGGATTCCACTATAAATAAAGGCTGATTCACTTCCACTGTCTCATTTTCGGAAACCAGCAGTTTCAACAGTCGGCCGGGCATGGGCGCGCTGATCTTGTTTTCGGTTTCCCTGCGCTCATGCGGCTTAACTGATCTGGCAATGCTTTCCTTCTTGGTAATTTCCTCAATCTCGAATTGATCGCCATTTACAAAAACATATTTTTTGTGATTCTCCGAAGCAAAATAAATCATCACCGATGAATCGCCCGCCAACAATAGGGCACTGTTTTCGGAGATAGGATTATATTGGAATTCGATTTGTTTCCCGTCTATTTCGGCTTGAAATGTATGCGCAGCGGAGGATTCAATCTTAACCTGGTACAATTTTTCGGCAATTTGAAATTGGTAGTCCATTCTTGCTCCTATTTGGAAAGTCCGGATAGAATTTCCCAGCGGCCAACAAGCTGCCAGGGAGTGAGGGCGGTTTGTTCTTTTTCTGCAGATCGAATCGCGGGCTTCTGCATCTTGGAAATGGCCGCGCCCAGCAAGGCCGAAATGATGTTGTTTTCCTGCCGTTTGGGCGACCATTCGCTGAAATGGTCGGCGATAAAATTGGTATTGAGATTTCCCGCCCCAAATTCCGGGTGCCGGACCAAATCCCGGAGAAAGGTGACCTGCGTCTTGACTCCCATGATGACATAATCGGACAGTGCCGAATCCATTCGCTGAATTGCGCTTTCGCGATTTTCATCCCACACAATCAACTTGGAAAGAATGGGATCGTAATAATGGGGAATCTCCAGACCGGTGTAGATTCCGGAATCGCAGCGAATGCCGGGCCCGGCCGGCTCTTTTACGAAGAGCAACTTTCCGAAAGAGGGGAAAAAGTTGTTCTCCGGATCTTCGGCATAAATACGGCACTCAATGGCGTGCCCCCGCTGCCGGAGTTCTTCCTGCTTCAAAGTCAACTTTTCGCCGGATGCGATGCGGATTTGGTGCTTCACAAGATCGACACCGGTTACAAGCTCGGTAATAGGATGCTCCACCTGAATGCGGGCGTTCACTTCCAGAAAATAGAAATTCCGGTTCTGATCCAGCAGAAATTCAACGGTGCCGGCATTATTATAGCCGGCAAGCTGCATCACCCGGCGGGCTGTCTCGCCCATCTTTTGGCGAAGTTCATCATCCAGTGCCACCGAAGGTGTTTCCTCGATTATTTTCTGATGGCGTCGCTGCAACGAACACTCTCTTTCAAACAGGTGGACGTTGTTTCCGTAATTGTCCGCTAATACCTGGAATTCGATGTGGCGGGGCTTTTCGATGTGCTTTTCCAGGTAAACGGTTTCATCGCCAAAGGCCGATTTGGCTTCTCTCTGCCCGGCTTCGATGGCGTGCTTCAGGTCCGCCGGTTTGTAAACGATTCGCATTCCCTTGCCGCCGCCCCCGGCAGATGCTTTCACCATTACCGGGTAACCGATCTCGTCGGCGCGCTTCTGAAGCTCGGGAATGCTTTTCAGCGGCTTATCCATTCCTGGAATAAGCGGGATGCCCGCTTTTCCCATCGCCTTGCGGGATTCCAGCTTGTCTCCCACCAGGCCCAGCGCTTTGGCATTCGGCCCAACAAAGACAATTTTTGCCTCCTCGCAGGCGCGGGAAAAATCGTCATTTTCAGACAGGAACCCGTAGCCGGGATGAATACCGTCACAATCCGATTGTTTGGCGACATCGATGATTTTGCCAATATTCAAATAGCTTTCCAGCGCCGGCGGCGGCCCGATGCAGACTGCTTCATCGGCTGCCTGAACATGCAGCGCGCCACGGTCGGCCTCGGAATAAATGGCAACGGTTTTAATCCCCATTTCCCCGCATGCCCGGATGACCCGAAGCGCGATTTCGCCTCTGTTGGCGATTAAGATCTTCTCTAACATTTTCTTCCCGATTTCCTTTTAGAATCCAACTGAACTACTTTTATCCATACTGTGCGATGTTGTTTACTCTCTCAATACTCCATGCGCCATGCGATCTTACATCCTGAACACCCCAAACCGCTGATCCGGAATCGGCGCATTCAGCGACATGGCAATTCCCAATCCCAGTGCGGTTCGGGTGTCGAGCGGATCGATAATGCCGTCGTCCCACAAACGCGATGTGCTGTAGTAGGGGCTCGACTCATTTTCATACTTTTCGAGGGTGGGGCGGCGGAATTCTTCCTGCTCTTCGGGGCTCATTTCGATACCCTTCTTGGCCAATGCTCTCATCTTTACGGTAAGCAGCACGTTGGAAGCCTGTTCGCCGCCCATCACACAAATGCGTGCGTTGGGCCACATCCACAGCAGACGCGGCTCGTAGGCGCGGCCGCACATGGCGTAATTTCCGGCGCCGTAAGATCCGCCCACGATCAACGTAAATTTGGGAACATCGGCATTGGCAACCGCATGAACCAGCTTTGCGCCATCCTTGGCGATTCCCTGGTGCTCATACTGCTTGCCCACGATGAAACCGGTGATATTCTGCAGGAAGATGAGCGGTATTTTCCGCATGGTACACAGGTTGATGAAGTGCGCGCCTTTCACAGAGCTTTCGCTGAACAGGACCCCGTTGTTAGCCAAAATGCCAACCGGGAATCCCATAATGCGGGCAAATCCGCACACCAGGGTTATTCCGTAGAGCGCCTTAAACTCCTGGAAGCGACTGCCGTCCACCAGTCGGGCAATTACCTCGCGGATGTCAAACTGCTTTTTCGGGTCCCTTGGAATTATGCCGTAAAGCTCTTCGGGATCGTAATAGGGATCCTCCGGTTCGGAATAAGCCAGCTTAAACCGCTGGGGCGGATCGAGATTTTCCACAATATTGCGGGTGATATCAAATGCGTGATTTTCATCCAGTGCGTAGTGGTCAGCAACGCCGGAAATGCGGCAGTGAACATCGGCGCCGCCCAGCTCTTCATCGGTAACTTCTTCGCCGGTTGCCGCCTTCACCAGCGGCGGGCCGCCGATAAAAATGGTTCCCTGGTTACGAACAATAACGGCTTCGTCGCTCATGGCCGGCTGGTAGGCCCCGCCTGCGGTGCAGGAACCCAGTACCACCGAAATTTGCGGAATCCCCATTGCCGACATGCGCGCCTGATTGTAGAAGATCCGCCCAAAATGGTCGCGGTCCGGGAAAGTCTCCGACTGGTGCGGCAGGAAGATGCCGCCGGAATCCACCAGGTAAACGCACGGCAGGCGGTTCTGCATGGCGATCTCCTGCGCCCGCACATGCTTTTTTATGGTCATCGGAAAATAGGTGCCGCCCTTCACCGTGGCATCGTGCGCCACCACCATGACTTCCCGGCCGTGCACCACGCCAATCCCGGTGACGATCCCGGCGCCCGGCGCCTGGTTGTCATGCATACCGTAGGATGCCAGAGAGGATAGCTCCAAAAAGGGTGTATCGGGATCAAATAATAGTTTCAAACGATCCCGGACAAAAAGTTTGCCGCGCGACGTGTGCAGTTGATGGGCGTGCGGCGGTCCGCCTTTCTTAACTTCCTCCAGCCGGGATTTCAACTCTTCCACAAGCTTGCGCTGGCTGTCCTGATTCTCTTTAAATTCGCTGCTGCTGGTCCTGATCTTCGATTCAATTCGGTCCATAGATCAATCTGATTTTTTTTGAAGTTCCTCGGTCAATTGAAAATACAATCCCACATCCGAAGCCACGCTCACGGAATCATAAAACATAGCAAGAGAAGCTTAAAATTGAAAACGATTTTTTGCCAGAAAATCGGTGCTGCCTAAAAAGCGAAGTTTTTATGCCGTTTTCGTCAAATCATAATA
>CAZUZS010000022.1:58364-59913 GCA_964624795.1 uncultured Calditrichaceae bacterium | reverse complement strand
CACTTATATCCGTAATTCAAAATCCCGGCATCGCCATCCTGTGAAACGCGGCGAAATTCAATCCTGACCGGCATACCGGTTTCAATTTTTTGCAGATCGCAATCGGCCACCTGGCAGAGCAGTCTCACCTGGTCCTTCATCTCCACAATGCCCACTGCGTATGGTACCTGGTCGGCAAATTGGCTTGGCCCTACATGAATAATGGTGTATGTCAACAGCTTGCCTTCCGGCTGTAATTTTATATGTTCAAACTCCCGGCTACCACACTCATCGCAAATCAACCGCTGCGGGAAATAGATTTTTCCGCAGCCGGTGCATTTCCCGGCTTCCAGGCGATAACGGTGCGGGATTTCCCGCCAATATTTTGACACCGACATTATGCCACCTCCATGATATGAATTAACGTGCTGCCACCGCTGCCGCCCATGTTCTGGGTCATGCCGAGGCGCGCATCTTTTACCTGGCGCGGGCCGGCTTCGCCCCGCAACTGTTTAACAATTTCCGCCACCTGCGCGACGCCGGTCGCTCCCACCGGATGGCCCTTGGACTTCAGCCCGCCGCTGGTATTTACCGGGATTTTCCCGCCTAACGTTGTTGCGCCCGATGCGGTCGCCGCGGCTGCTTTGCCTTTTTCAAACAGCCCCAGCGACTCCAGCACTACCAGCTCGGCAATAGTGAAGCAGTCGTGCACCTCCAGCAGATCCAGATCGCCGGGCGCGATGTTCGCCATCTTGTAAGCAGCCTGCGCGGCTTTGATGGTTGCCGGAAGGGTGGTCATATCGGGCCGGCTGTGCAAAGCAATGCTGTCAGTTGCGTGCCCGATTCCGATAATTTTTACCGCCGGCTTTTTGCTGATTTTCTTCGCCATCTCCAGCGGGCACAGAATAATTGCCGCCGCGCCATCGGTGATCGGCGAGCAATCCAGAATATGCAGCGGATCGGCAATCATCACCGAGTTTAGAAC
Organism: uncultured Calditrichaceae bacterium; assembly: GCA_964624795.1. Lineage (GTDB taxonomy): Bacteria > Calditrichota > Calditrichia > RBG-13-44-9 > RBG-13-44-9 > CAZUZS01. Next base: position 58,949 of record CAZUZS010000022.1, on the reverse strand, counting down.
GTTCTCAACCGTGATCTTTTGCGGATACTGCGCCACGGGATTCATGGAGCCGTGAAAATGGTTTTTCACCGCTACCTGCGCCAACTGTTCACTGGTGGTGCCATATTTTTCCATGTGCGCTCTTGCCATCATGGCGTAAAGACCCGGGAAGGTGATGCCATTGTACACCTCGTAATCCTGGTCGGCGGCGGTTGCCAGTGCATAGGTTGCCTGGTCGGTCCCGACATCGGTCATTTTTTCCACACCACCCACCAGTACTACATCGCTCATTCCCAGCGCGACATCCATATAGCCCATCTTCACCGCCAGGCCGCCCGAAGCACAAGCCGATTCTACCCTGGCGGCGGGAATCGGGGCAACGCCCAGGTAGTCTGCTAACAGCGATGCCAGGTGCTCCTGCCCGGTGAACAGGCCGGCGGTCATATTGCCTATGTACATGGAATCAATTTTATCCACCCCGGCATCTTCGATGGCAGCGAGCGCCGCTTCCACGAAAATGTCGCGGAGAGATTTTTCCCACAACTCCCCCCATTTGTTTACTCCAACTCCGATTATCGCAACGTCTCGGCTCACTCTGGTCTCCTT
>CAZUZS010000022.1:41954-58264 GCA_964624795.1 uncultured Calditrichaceae bacterium | reverse complement strand
TATTCATTCTTTCTAATCTTCCGCCGGTATTTGGAATACACACCGTAATCCAGATACACCTTTTCTCCATTGATGATGTCCCAGGTCTTCACACTTTTGTCCCGGGCTTCAACAATTTTATCGGTGATCTTCCAGACAAAACCGTCGCTGCCCGCCCCGGAACCATAGGAAACCATCAGCACAAGGTCGCCGGGGTTGGCGACATCCAAAACGGCGGTGAGCCCCAACGGTGAAGCGCCTGAGTAGGTGTTCCCGATCTTCGGGCAAAGGAGCCCCTGTGAGAGTTGTTCTTTGCCGAATCCTAACATCTTTCCTACCCGCAGCGGAAATTTACCGTTCGGCTGGTGGAAAACGGCATAAGCGAAATCCTCCGGCTTTAAACCTTCTCGATCCATGAGGTCTTTAGCGCAATTGTAAACATGCTTAAAATAGGCCGGCTCGCCGGTAAACCGGCCGCCGTGCTGCGGGTAAAACTGATGTTCGCGCCGCCAGAAATCCGGTGTGTCAGTCATATAGGAGTAGGTAGCATCGCAGGTAGCTAACAATTTGTCCTTGCCCATGATATAGGCCGCAGCACCAGCGGAGGCGGTGTACTCCAGTGCATCGCCCGGTGCCCCCTGCGAGGTGTCTGCCCCAACGCCCAGAGCGTATTCCATCGCCCCTGCTTTTACAAGCTGCATGGCCACAAACATGGCCTCCGAGCCGGCTTTGCACGCAAACTCAAAATCCGCGCAGTGAACATCCGGCGTGGCGCCGATTGCTTCCGCCAGGGTCGTGCCGCTGGGTTTTACGGCGTAGGGATGAGACTCCGACCCGACATAAACGGCCCCGATTTTTCGGGGATCGATTTCGGCCCTCTGCAGCGCCCGCCGTGCGGCCTCTACCGACATGGTGATAGTGTCCTGGTCCGGGGCAGGAACCGATTTTTCTTCTACCAGCAGTCCCTTCCGAAAGCTCCCTGCGTCTGCGCCCCATTGCCCGGAAATCGATTCCACCTTGATCCGGTATTTTGGGATGTAAGCGCCATATCCAACTATTCCAACCATAAGATATTTCCTCTGTTATGATGTCAATTTTCTAGATGGAGTAATGGAGAGTTGGAGTATTGCGATTTCTTCACTTTCTCATCAGGCTAATACTCCACTACTCCAACAATTTCCGCACCCTATTTGTCCGGGTAATTCGCAGTCTCCTGCCGGTCTTTACGCTTGGGCACGCCTGAAAATAAAGGCTGCCACGGTCTTGTCGTTGCCGCCCATGTTGATCATCAAACCGTATGGCTTGCCGGATGAAATTTTAACCTGGCAGTCTCCCGCCCGGCCGGTGAGCTGCTGCCACAAATCCACCGCCATGCGCACACCGGTGCCGCCTACCGGGTGGCCAAATCCAATCAAACCGCCGGTAGCATTGGTGGGCAGCTCCGAATCAAACCGTGTCCGGCCGTCGCCAACAAAGCTAAGTCCTTCTCCCTCTTTGACAAATCCGGCCGCTTCCACCGCCAGCAAAGCAGTGACGGTAAAGCAGTCATGCAGCTCCAAAACGCCAATGTCTGCCGGCCCCAGGCCGCTCATCCGATAGGCTTTTTCGACTGCCTGTTGGGTGGTAGTCAGTTTGGTGAGGTCGTCCGGGGCACGAGAAATATCTTCCACCGCAACACCGTACCCGACCACCTCGACAGCATTTTTCAGATCCATACCAAGTTTTTTTAAACCATCGCCGGAAGCGACCACAATTGCGGACCCACCATCGGTGACCTTCGAACAATCGAAGACGTTCAGGTGTTCGACAAATACTTTAGGATTGGGCGGTGTCATCCCAACCTGAAACAGGTCGTCACTTGCATTGTGGTATTCCTGCGCATTGGGATTGCGCCGGGCATTCAGGACAGCCTGTTCGTACCAGCGGGCCATGGCCGTTCGAACCGGTTCGTTACCGTATTTTTGGTAACAGGCACCGGCCCTTTCCGAGAATTTGTCGGGGAAGAAGTGGGCGTGCCCCGCTTTGCGCTCCCCGGCATAATAACCGGCGCCCGCCAGGAAATCGGCGCCGTACACCGCTTTCACCGTGTTTTGCACTTCCACGCCGACCGTCAAAACCGAATCGGAGACGCCAGCCAGCACACTTTTCATAGCAGTGAACACACCCAGTCCGCCGGAGCCGCAGGCGCCCTCCACCCGTGTGCAGGGAATGTGCCGCAGGTTGGGATCGATCATGGGAATAAAGGCAGCCAGATTTCCCTGCCGGTTAAAGCGCGCCGCCATGAAATTGGAGATCACACCTTCATCGATATTTTGCGGAGAGTTGATTTGCGCCAGGGTTCCCTTGCCGGCTTCGGTAATGTAATGATCCAGCCCCGGCCGCGGTTTTTTGGGATGGAATTCCTTCCGACCGGAACCCAAAAACAGGGTGTTGTATCCTGCAGTCAAATAGACAGGTTTGCTTAAATTATTCATTTTTCCTCCAAATTTTTATCTTGTTTTTCCGGCTTCAATCTGCCGGTTGCAACGAGATTTAGAGCTCAGATCGAACAAGTTCATAAAAATAAAAGAACCTTCACAAAACTAAACGTAATTGTTAACCGGTCCGTAAAGATGGTAAAAACCGTTCAACAGAACGCCGTTCACATCATCCGGCGAATTGGCTACGCCATCGGTAACTAACTTCTCGCCGATGGATTTACTCTTTTGCAGGTAAGCAATTCCCAGCCGCGCCCCCAGGGTTTTTGATGTCTTCATGTTGCCGAAAAACCCGGAAAGCTTGTTATCTTTTTGCGGATCGCGCAACAGGCTTTTCCAGGGAACGAACCCTTCCGGCAATGCTCCCAACCGTTCATCTGCCTCTTTTTTCCATCCTTCTTCCAGCGAGAAGTAACTTTTGCTCTCAGGATCGAAAACACCCACAGGGCGGTTTTTTTCGTATTTCAGGAAACCGTCTTTCTGGCTCCCGTCGGCATGTTGGCCGCCCAGCACCTTCATTTCCACCATTTGATCGATAAGGTCGCTGTGCAATTTCTCGTCGGAGAAGTACGGGTTCATGGTGTTCAGAATGCACTGGAATACATCGATGCCGACGTAGTCGATCAACTGAAAAATCCCCATGGGACGCACCAGGAAGTCCTGGCTCACGCGGTTCATAATATACACCGCCTGACTGTGCGAGAATTCCTTTCTCAGTTGTTCAACTTCATCGATGGCGTGAAGCCCATCCCGTATGAAATGCCCGTTCCCGATGAATCCCGCGACATCATTGGACGGGATCAGTTTTTTGCGCAGCCGCTTGCCCAACTCCATTCCGGCTTCTTTGAGCTCCGGCAACAGGCCGGCAGGGGAAATCATTTCCACCAATTTCTGAACTGCCGGCGGATTATAAAAATGATACCCGATGATGCGCCCGTTCAGGCCAACCTTGTCGTTCAGAAGTTGAATCGGGATCGACGAAGTATTGGTAAAATAGAACGCATGCGGCAGGCAAATCTCGTTCAGCTTATTCAGAACCGAAATCTTGGTATCAGCATTCTCGACGATGGCCTCAAAAACCATGTGCGCGTTTTTGGCGGTGTTTAGTTCGGTAGACGGGCGCAGCGTAACCAGCAGGTCATCCACAAACTGGTTGATGATCTCCTGATTCTCCACCAGGTCGGTTCGCGCTTCGTAAATCTGGCGCAGATTGCCGATATTTTTTTCGGCCAATTTCACCGCCTGGGTTTTCAAATATTTCATCAAGCCCTCCAACCCGGCGGAACTGACATCGATCAGGTTCAGCTCGTAAGTTTTATCTTTGTTTTCCGGCAAGAGCTTCTGCAGCGCCATCTCTTGTGCCAGCAGGATGGCAATACCACTCCCCATTTTTCCTGCCGCACCGATGATGGCTACATTTTTAAGACGTTCGTTCAATTGCATATTACTCTCCTTATTTATAACTTTGAAATAGCTGCTGTTTACTCACAATGTCGCAACTTCTCCCGGAAACAACTGCGAATGAAGCCGCACCTATATTGACTGAATACCAAAAAGCGGACCGATATCGCGACATAGAAACGCTAAGCGGCCTGCACAAATTATTTACCGGCTGAAAAGACAAATGCGTCCCGGACTTCACAACCCAGAGCTTTTGCATGACAAAAGAAAAAAATCATATTCATAACATGCGATGATCAAAACGGCAACAAATCGGTCAACAGAATCTATATGAAAAACCGGTAAACATCAATGGAAAGGATAAACAAATTCAGCAGCGGATAAATTCCTGTGACAGCTCACGATCCAAAAAGAAAAAGAAATGTATTGGCAACGAATGCATTGTTTTCTAACAATTTTCCTTAATATTGCAGGAAAATATAGTAATTCAAACAATCTTTGTCAACACCAACTTTCTTTTTGCAGTGAAAGCGAAATCGTGTACGGCCCAAATTATCCAATTTTATTCATGTTGGCAGGGAAAATCTCTCAATTCGATTTGTGTTTGTAATTTTCAATGGAAAGCAGGATATTCATTCACGTGAAGAAAATTACAGGAGCTTCGAGATGCAAAAGTTCAGTATTAGTGTAATTTCCATTTGTGCATTTCTTATGAGCGTTCTGTTTCCCGGAAATGCCCGGTCGCAAAAACCGGAATCTTTGCTGAATTTCTATGAAAGCGAGCAGCAGTCCTGGCGTGAATATATTGACAAATTCGAAGCTTTTGCGGGCAACTCCAACTACGATGTCACTTTTTACTATCTCAACGTGGAGATCAATATTCCTTCTCCGTTCATCAGCGGGAATGTGCTGTGCCGTTTCAGCGCAACCGAAAACAATGTCCAATCCATCAAGCTGAACCTTCAACATTCTCTTATCATTGATAGTATTGCTGGGAATGCGGGCAATTATACAGTCTCCGGCGATTCGATTTTTGTTACGCTCAATCGTCCTTTTCAGACGGCGGATTCGGGGCATATCAGAGTATTTTACCACGGAATCCCGCAGCTTGCCGGCGGACTGAAGGGACTCCGCTATACTGTTCACGGAAATAGCGAACCAATTATCGCGACGCTTTCCACGCCTTTCCTGGCACACTACTGGTGGCCATGCAAAGACGGGCCGGGCGACAAGCCGGATTCGGTTTATGTGGACATTACTATTGCGGACATCACTGTGAATGGCATACCAGTGGTTGCTGTTTCAAACGGGGTTCTGGAAAACACCATTACACAGCACGGGAAAAAGACATTCCAGTGGCGGCACCGCTACCCCATCGTGCCTTATTATGTGATGGCGGCAATCTCCAATTACCGGCTATATCAGCAGACCTACAACGGTAATTTTGGAGGAACATTTCCGCTGGACTATTATGTTTTTAATGAACATCTGGGTTCCGCGCAGGCTGGTGTGGCACAGCTTCCACAAGCTATCGAATTGTTTTCAGACCTCTTCACGCCATATCCGTTCCAGACCGAAAAATACGGGATGACCCAATTAGGGTTTTATGGCGCTATCGAAAACCAGACCAACACGATCATCAATAATATGTCGCTTTCTAATTTCGATGTAGCGGTTCACGAACTGTCGCATATGTGGTTTGGCGATATGATTACCTGCGCAAACTGGCATCATGGCTGGCTGAATGAAGGATTTGCCACTTACTGTGAAGCACTTTGGGCTGAGCACTTGGGCGGCTTTGCAGCATATAAAAACAATATGATGAGCAACCAATATTTTGGCAGCGGCACACTCTATCTGCAGAATATTTCCGATCCTTTCCAAATCTTTATCGGGATCATCTACCAGAAAGGTGCTTACGTACTGCACATGCTGCGGGGTGTGCTGGGTGATTCGCTCTTTTTTGAGAGCCTCTACCGCTATGCCAGTAATCCCGCTTTTAGATACGGGGAGGCAACCACCGAAGATTTTCAGGGAGTATGCGAAACCGTGAGCGGGATGGATCTGGATTTCTTTTTCGAGCAGTGGATTTACGATCAGAACTACCCCGCCTATCAGTACAGTTTTTCGCAAAACCCTGCCTCATTTCAAGCTACGGTTCGGATCCAGCAAATTCAGGCCAGTTACGGGGCCGGATGGAGGCCGGTGTTCGGAATGCCGGTTCAACTGAAGTTCAACTACCTTAACGGCAGCGACACGTTGGTCACGGTATGGAATGACCAGCAGGACCAATCCTTCGCCATCGACCTGGCGGCACAGATCGGCAGTATGGAATTCGACCCGGATCGCTGGATCCTGAGAACAGCACAATATGTAGTGGGTATCGCCAACGAACCATTTCACCATTTGCCGGCAGATTATTCCATTGGCCAGAACTACCCCAATCCCTTCAATCCCGAAACTTCCATCCGTTTCTCGATTCCGCAGGCCGAGCATGTCAAAATTACGGTGTACAATATCCTGGGTGAGGAAAAAGCCGAGCTCCTCGACCAGCGAATTTCGGCGGGAACGCACATTGTTAAATTCGACGGCAGAGGTTTGGCCAGCGGAATCTATTTTTACGAATTCCAGGCAGGAAATTTTATGACAGTGAGAAAGATGCTCCTGGCAAAGTAGCAGGAGGAAATTACTCCCATCGGCACCTTTTCCGGCGGAGGAAAAAGAGAGCATTCGGTAAAGATGAAGAAAACGACCGAGTTCGCAGTAATATTCGATCTCGACGGGGTAATCGTAGACAGCAATCCGGCGCACAAAATTGCGCTTCGACAATTTTGCAGCAGGCACGGTTACCAGTTAAGCGATGATGAATTGAAAAACAAGATTTATGGCCGGACGAACCGGGACTGGCTCTCCAATCTCTTTGAGGGCAAGCTGAGCGAGGAACAAATAAAAGCCTATTCTGAAGAAAAGGAACTGCTCTTCCGGGAAATATTTGCTCCTATTATTAAACCGGTAAAGGGACTTCCTGAATTCCTGAATTTGCTGAAGCGGAATGGAATCGCGACGGCAATCGCTACTTCCGCGCCGGCAGCCAATGTTGAATTCACACTGAACCGAACCGGCTTGTCGCATTTTTTCGATACGATCATCGATGAGTCGCAGGTAAAAAGCGGTAAACCTCATCCCGAAATTTATCTCAAAGCTGCCGGGACGATGGGGTTTCCACCGGAAATGTGCATTGTGTTCGAGGATTCACTGGCCGGTATCACATCTGCTAAAGCTGCCGGCTGCATAGTGATCGGCATTACCACTACCCATACCTCACCGGAGATGCCTCAAGCAGACAAAGTTATTGATTCATTTGATGAAGTGACGATGGAAAATTTAGTTTCTTTACTGTAAAAGAACGAAATGCAGCAAAACAATTTGAGTTCGGGTCATTGTTTGGGATACAATTCCCGCAAATCGTACCCTCGCTGGATGAGCGAATATTCATTGTCTTTCAGAAACTGCAGGATCTCTTCCATCGGCGTGATAAAAGTGATCCCGTAATCGATTTCCTTATTATACTTAATGAACACATCCCCATCGTACGGCATTCTGGGGTCAAAACCCTGGATGTCGATATCAGAGGGTGGAACAATGCGGTACTCAATATCTGCTGCCACCGAGCCCGCAATTCCCACCAATTCAAAATTCGGCACACCATCCCGGACCGCCAGAACGATCCCGCCACTGAATCCCCTATTGAAAAGTGCATCCACCAGGAAAGATCCATTCTTGTCACGATTCGGCTGACTCACTATTCCTTTTGTTACCATTTGGTATCCTTTGGGATACCCGACGAGATAAACAAATGACCCCCACTCCAATTGTTTGGCTTCTCCAAAAGGATAGTTGAAGACCGGTATTTCAAATCCGGGTTGGACAGCAAAAGTCTTGCCCAGCAACGCAATATCTTCCGATCTGTCCATTGCCAGAATTTCCAATTCTCCCTTCTCCGGGAGATCTGCCACAAAGTTGCTTTGTCGTTTTTTAAAAGCGACACTCTGGATATATCGCTGCGGTTCCCCCTCCACCTGTTCAAAATAGGAAAACAAGGTGTCCGAAAAATCCACAACGTGGGCACAGGTTAAAAGTGCAATTCGTCGCCCGGTATAGTTCAGCATAGTGGCGGTGCCGATCACCGAATTATTAAAATATACTTCTTTGACCGCTTTGGTTTTAAAGGCGTTATTTTCAACATCCAATTTGGTTAGATGGCTGCCTTCCGGAAATTCATACCCCTGATAATACGCAATTGAGTTCAGTTTGCGAACAGTGTCCGCAATTTTGTCCAGCTCTTTGGAGCTGTTTTTATAAGGGAATTCGCTATCATATTCCCCATCGCTTAGAGTAGGATAGGCAACCTGGTAGATTCGCCTGGCGCATGAGACAAACATCAATTGGGAAACAAGAACAAAGAGAAAAAGAACGCTGATTTTTTTCATTTATGCATCCCCGCAGAAATAAATTTGTCTAAGTTAGAAATGTTTTATGTTTTTATCAAGTTTTTGTTGGGATACCACAAGTTTCGCCAAATTAACAGCTTTCCTGAGTTCGTCCGATAGTTTGCATCCACAGAATCAGCTTACGAGATAAATCGCGTAAATGTTTTCCATGTTCACAAATTTTCATCTCTTAGCTATTCATTGACCGAAAAATCGGCTTAGAATTAACATTTTGCGGCTGGAATATGCGGAGGTCATAAGCTAAATTAGATGTGGATTCAGAATTGCGGCAAACAGAACTTTACGCGGTGAATTAACCAAAAGGGCAAATATTACATGAATCGAAAACTTTTCTGGCTCACTATTTTTGCCATTGCCATGGCGCTGCTGGAAGCAGCAGTTGTTGTTTATTTAAGGCAACTGTATTATCCGGCAGATATTCAGCACATATTTCCCATTGCTTTCGCTAACTCGCTTGATGTTGTGGTTGAACTTAGCCGCGAGGTCGCCACGGTTATCATGATGCTGAGTGTTGCTTTTCTTGCCGAGAAGAAGGATCCCACCCGCATATTCGCAGCTTTCGTTTATCAGTTCGGAGTATGGGATATTTTCTACTACCTGTGGCTCAAAGTCTTCATCGGGTGGCCGCTGACCTTGCTGGGCTGGGACATTTTATTTCTTATCCCGTGGATATGGTTAGGTCCGTGGATCTGCCCGGTTCTCATTGCCCTGCTGTTTGTTGTTTGGGGCGGCATCGTTCTCTCTTCTTCACGCGATCTCAAATTACGAAGCAGCGACACATGGATTTTCATTGCCGGAGCGGTCCTGGGATTGATTTCCTTCCTTCAGCCCGGACTGAAGGTGATGCTCACTTCAGGACTCGAAGGATTTTCCCACTACCGGCCGGGGGGCTTCTGGTGGTGGCTCTTTATTCCCGGCTACCTGCTGATGATTTTAGGACTGGGGCGCAGCTTGATTCGCACCACGAACCCGGCACCCCGAATTAATCAGCCTCAAACTCCGGCTTGAGTTTCGGAGGCGATACGACAATGGCACGCGGTGTTTTGTTTGTTTGCCGGACATCTGAGGACGAGATGTAGTGCGAACAGAATTACGATGGCGATTTCGAAAATGATTGAATTTGGTCACCCCTCTGCTGCGGACCAAAATCCCGCAACGAATTGCCCTTCAGGGACCGGTTAAATGCGTCCATCAAAAATAAATAAATCTTGAATAGACATTGAAAAATGGTATATTGAAAATCCTAAATTTTTTGGGAAACGGGTATGATAAATCTTTTGATTGTGGATGATGAACGGGACATAAGAGACACACTATCCGATGCGTTTGTCGCATTCGGCCACCAGGTTACCACAGCGGAGAACGGACTGGAAGCGCTGGAAATGTTCAAAAACGGAGATTTTGATGCGGCCTTAATCGATGTAGAGCTGCCCGGTATGAACGGATTCGAATTGACCGCTGAGATCAAAAACCTGGAGCAGAATTTCCCGATTGTGCTGATCACCGGTTACGCCCATCTTTACCGGCCGCAGGATGTCCTGAGCCTGGATGTGGAAGCGTTTCTCCGAAAACCGCTGAACATTACGGAGCTGATTTCAATTATAAAACAGATTGTTTCACGAAAGAAGAACGATTAGGAGAATGGATGGATCTTGCTGCATTTTTTGAACCTCATTCGATTGCCATTGTGGGAGCTTCCCGCAAGGAAGGAAGTCTCGGACGGGTCTTTTTTGACAGTCTGCTAAAATACCATTATTCCGGGAAAGTCTATCCCGTAAATCCGAAGGCGCCTGATATAGATGGAGTGCCTTGTTTCGCATCGGTTGGAGAATTGCCGGAAGTTCCGGATGTTGCTGTAATCCTGGTGCGCAAGGACCTGGCCATTGAGGCAGTAAAAGAGTGCGGCGAACAAGGGATCAAGAATATCATTATGATTACCGCCGGATTTCGGGAAGTTGGCGGCGAGGGCATCAAAAGGGAAAAACAATTGATGAAGGTGGTTCGCCGTTACGATATGAAGATGATCGGTCCAAATTGCATGGGCATAATCAATACCCATCCAGCGGTGAGCATGAATGCCAGCTTTTCCCCCACCGAGCCGTACGTGGGTAACGTGGCGTTTGTCTCCCAATCCGGCGCGCTGGGCGTGGCAGTGCTGGAAATGTGCAAAGCGCTGCGCCTGGGATTTTCGATTTTCGTGAGCGAAGGCAACAAAGCGGATCTCGCGGACAGTGACTTTCTCGAATACCTGGAAAACCACGAAGAAACAACGGTGGTTACGCTCTACCAGGAGAGCATCGAGGAAGCGGAAAGGTTTCGCAAAATTGCCGCCAGCCTGAGCCGCCGCAAACCGGTGATTGCTGTGAAGGCCGGCCGCAGCCAAAGCGGGGCGAAAGCCGCCTCATCCCACACCGGCGCACTGGCCAGCTCGGACCTGGCAACGGAAGCGCTATTTAAACAGTGCGGAATTCTGCGGGCGGAATCCATCGAGGAGTTATTCGAGTTGTCACTGGCATTTTCCAACCAGCCCATTCCGTCCGGCAGCCGCCTGGCGGTGATTACCAACGCCGGCGGACCGGCCATTCTGGCTACCGATGCCATCGAACGAAACGGCCTGCAAATGGCATCGCTGAGCGCAAAGACCCGGGGATCGCTGCGCGGCTTTTTGCCAGAGGAAGCCGCCGTTCACAACCCGGTGGACATGATTGCCAGCGCCAACGAGCAAACATACCGGGACACCCTGAAGGTGGTGATGAAAGACGACGGCGTGGATGCGATTCTGATCATCATTGTGCGTCCGCCGGTGAATACCACTCCTCGGATGATTGCCGAGGGATTCAAGGAATTGCTGGCCCAGGGATCCCAAAAACCGCTGTTTGTGGTTTTGATGGCGCAGCATGATGAGAGCTGCGGGCTGGAAATTTTCCAGGAGCTGAAGCTCCCGGTTTACGCCTACCCGGAATCGGCGGCACGAAGCATCGCCACGATGATCAAATACAAAGAGTGGAAAAGTAAACCGGCCGGGAAAGTCAGGAAATTCAAGGTTGACAAAGGAAGCTTACTGCAGATATTTGAAGCAGCGGCAGCAGATCGCAGAGAATATCTGAGGACCAGCGAAATCCAGGCGATTCTGGGGGCATACGAGTTTCCGTTACCGTTCAGCCGCATCGTTCAATCGAAAGAAGAAGCCGTCGAGATATTCCGCTCGTTGGGGAAACCGTTGGTACTGAAAGTGGAATCGGACGACATCATTCATAAATCGGATATCGGCGGCGTGCGTGTTAACCTCAACAGCCCGGAGGCCATCGGACAGGCGTTTGATGAAATCATGGCCAATTCTCTGAGAGTAACCGGCGGTGAGCGGATTGTTGGCGTGCTGGTTCAGGAGATGATTTCCGGCGGACGGGAAGTGGCGCTGGGGATGAACCGCGATCCGAACTACGGCCCGATGATCATGTTTGGCATGGGCGGTATTTTCATCGAGGTTTTCAAAGATGTCAGCTTTCGTATTGCCCCGCTCACCGATCGCGACGCCACCGAGATGGTTCGGGAAATCCGGGGATACCCTGTTTTGGAAGGCATTCGCGGCGAAAAGGCCGTCGATTTCGATCTGCTGACCGACACCATTCAGCGGGTCTCGCAATTGGCGCTGGATTGGCCGCAAATCATCGAAATGGACCTGAATCCGTTTGTCATTTCTCCGCAGAGCGAGAACTGCAAAATCGTGGATGCACGAATTCGCATCAGATTTTAAGCAAATGAATGCGAATCCCGGCATCATTGGAAATTTCCGGTTTCCTGTTCCGGTCGGAAATCCGGGACGGAAAAGCTTCAGTGTCAATAAGTTTTTGGAAGGATTTGGTATTGCCGTCAAAGTTTCAACTCCATAGATTTTGGCCCCCCATATTTTTTGTATTCATATTGTCATATGCCAACTCTCTGTTGTCCCAGCACTACATGTGGCCAACCGATGCCAGCCGGTTAATGACCAGCAGTTTCTGCGAATTCCGGCCCCGACATTTTCATGCCGCGATCGATATTAAAACATGGAATCGAACTGGCTACAAGGTCCTGGCTATCGATGGCGGGTACGTGGTGCGGGTGCGGGTGGGCGCTTTCGGGTACGGAAGAGCAATCTACCTGAAACTGGCCGATGGCAACATCGTGGTTTATGGGCACATGGAGCGGTTCTGGCCGGCGCTTGAGAATTATGTAAACAGATATAGAATGGAACACCGGCAATACAACGTTGACCTTCACCTGACGGCAAGCCAGTTCCCGGTAAAACGTGGTCAATACCTGGGAAGAACCGGGAAAACCGGAATCGGTGTCCCGCATCTTCATCTCGAACTGCGCAATTCCCGAAATGAACCGATGAATCCTCTGCCATTTTATAAAAAGGTGATCGAGGATGACATGCCGCCGATCCTCTACCAAGCGGCCCTCATCCCGCTGGACCGGGCATCGCTGATAAACCTGCATAGCGACACCTGCTTCATCGATCTTCATCAGGAGTCGCAAATTGCTTTACCGGACACCTTCTACCTGCATGGAAAAATCGGGTTGGCGCTGAAGGTTTGGGATCATGCCGACGGCGCCCGGAATCGTTTCTCCTTTTACCGGGCGAAAACGTGGATCGATGATTCGCTGGTGTATTCCGTCAAATATGACACATTTTCCTACGCCCAAACGGCGCTGATCGAGCTTGATAAAGACTTCTCGCTTTGGCGAAAAGGGCTCGGTATTTTTCACAATTTTTTTCGTGATCCGGTCAACACCCTTCCTTTCTATGGAAAAACGCCTCCCGGCGGAGGAATCATCGATTGCGACCGGTTGCCGGAGGGGTATCATCATTTGCGGGTAGAAATCGAAGATTTCTGGCAAAACCGTTCTGAGTTCGAAATGAATTTTGTCTCCGGGAAGACTTTCGCGCTTGACTATGACCTCAACAAATGGTTAGCCAATGATCTTTTTCTGCGAATCCAATCGCCGCGGCCATTGGCCAAATTTCGGGTCAAGGCGCAAGGAAATCACGGCGGCTGGCATCCAGTTCCGGCAGTTCACATGATGGGCGAGCTGGAATACGACAGCACCTACATGTACGCTCTCTCGGTTTCCCCTGAGCCAGGCAAGCAAAACCGACCTGTGCGGCTGGAGGGGATTACCGCGAGCGGTAATCGCAGTGTTCCACTTTACATTCCTGCTGAAAGTGGCATGGAAAATCGCGACAGCGAACAGGTGATGCAAATCCTGCATCAACGAATGAAAAAAGACTGGATCGAACTGACCGTTGTTGTGAACCGGGGAAAGCCGTTTCGCCTTCTGAATCATCTCCGGCATGAATACCCCGGATTTTTCTGGCTGCCTTTAGACAGCCGGCGATTCCGAATCAACCTGCCGGTTGCGGAATTGAACCAAAACCGAAATTTCTGGACAGATTTGATGGGGTCGCAGTTGCCGGAGGCTTTGGATGTCCGGCGGGGAAAAAGGCAGATTTTACATTCTTCCGACAATCTATTCCAGGCAGATTTCCCGCCAGGTGCACTCTATGGAGAGGCAGCGGTTTATTTGAAAAAAAATGATTCGTCGGAGAATGTTTACCTGGTTCCGCCGCCCTATCAAAAAATTGGCGACACCTACAATCTTCAGCCATTCGATGTGCCGGTCAAGAATGGGGTACGGGTGTCACTAACCATTCCGGATTCCACCCTCTCGGTAAAGGGATTGGGGCTTTATTATTGGGATATGAAGCATGGCTGGACATTCATCCCTTCCCAATGGGATGAAACGCATCGCAGTTTCAGCGCCAGAGTTACCAGCCTGGAGTTGTTCACATTGGTGCGGGACACCATACCGCCTATAATTCTGCCGGCACAAAAATTCGAAAACCACATGCTCGCCAGCCATAAAGGCTATTTGACATTTGTGCTGAAAGATGAGATGTCCGGGATTCAGCGGGAATCGCAGATCCGTGTGGAGGTAAATGGTAAATGGCACCTCTTTGACTACGATCCCGAGGAAAATATCATCTTCTTCAGGATTCCGGCCAGGAAATCCGGAACTGCGGAGGTGCGAATTTCAGTTGTGGACAATTCGGGTAATGCTGCTGAGAAAACTTATATTGCCCGATAGGTTGATTCATGACGCTTTGGTAGAAATCATTAATTTTTTCAAGCATTTCCATCGCAACGCCCTCAAAGGCGATTGCTGACCGCGGAAATATTCTCATCATGTTATCCCGAATTACATTTGATTTGGGCTTTTAGTCGGATCGTTGGCTTGAAATTTATTGGAAGAAGAACGCATCCGGAAGAGATTCTTATTTCCATTCATGATTTCTGCCTCGTCAACGATAATAGAAAAGAGCTAAATAGAACTGGGATTTTGATAGATTAAAAGGTAAGTGAATGAAACTAAAGATGAAATTTCTGACAATTCTGGCGCTCGGTCTGGTGGTTTTCCTGGCCAATTGCAATATTAAAGAACCAATATTGCCAACCTGGGTATCGTTGTTCGAGATACCAATCGCACCGCAAAAATACCTTTTCAGTGAAAAGCTGGCGAACGACAGCACCATTGTCACACAAGGGGACAGCCTCTACATTAATGTTGGGGGAGACATCGATGGGCAATCCATCACTGCCGCAGACTTAACCATTGAGGGGCGCGATTCGGTAAATTCTTTTACCCTGGACACATTGAAAATTGATTCGCTGGATGCGATGAGCACCGGCTACGTGCAGATTACCGAGTCGATGCCGTTTCTTCCCACGCTACTTGGCCAGACAATGGCAGTTCATGAAACAACCCTCACAGCCAGTCCCAAAATTATTCGTTCCACAGATTTTAAGAGAGCGAAAATACGGGATGGGAACATTGTGCTGACAATGACCAATAATCTGCCATTTACAATAGGCCCCAACGCCGCATCCCCGGAAGGCCTGAAAGTGACGATAATTAATGATTCCACAGGAAATCACATTGCCGACGTCTACATTCCGGAGGATATTCCCCCGGGCAGCAGCGCTTCGGGAAGTGCCCCTCTTGGGACTGTGACCGACTGGATTTACATGCCAATTCGTCTTGAATACAGCCTGCCAGTTGCCGGGGATACGACATTTCTTGTCACGCAAAGTTTGCTTGATACGGCCGGCTACCAGATGGATCTTCTGTTTACAGATCTGCATGTCGTTGAGATTGTGGGCAAAATCAAGTCTCAGAAATTTCACCGAAACTGGAAATTAAATCTCACCGGCGAGGACAAGGTGATTCAGGGTAAGATCGCAGAGGGATCGATAGAATTGGTATTCAATAATCACCTGGATTTGGGAATGCAGATCGATGCCGTGCTTCCAGATCTAGAAGATGCTTCGGGAAACAGCTTCCATGACCAGTTTTTTGTGGGCGCCCGATCCTCCTTATCGCACATGATTCGCCTGGATAATTACACCATATTTAATTCACAGAATCCTGAAACGGTTTTAGACACCCTCCTCATACGGCTGAATGTGACAACACAAAAAACTACGGATTTTGTCCACCTCCGGGATACGGATGAATTCCAAGCCAGCATTAACACATCCGTGCTCAGCTTCAATTCGCTGCAGGGCTTTCTTGCTGTTGACACACTTGAGATAAGTCCGGTAACCGAACACAATATTGTCGATTATAACGGCCTTAATAGCGGCATTCAATTCACGGGTGCACAACTGCAACTAGATTTCCAAAATCAGATTGATGTCGACAGCCTTTTCCTGAATTTTACAATTATCGGTTATCATAGAGACAGCGACGGCATCTACACGGATTCGGCCAAGCTTTTCATCGAAGATCAACCCGTTGAATCGGGGACTGTCAGTCACATTCTGCTCCAGGGCCCGCAGGTTGACAACTTTCTTAACATATTGCCCACCGATTTGAAGGGATTTGGAAATATAATCTA
>CAZUZS010000022.1:22447-41854 GCA_964624795.1 uncultured Calditrichaceae bacterium | reverse complement strand
GATAATATTTACACGACACTGAATCAGCCGAATTCGGAACTCAGCTTTAGCAAATCGATGACCCTGGAAAAATCACCGGTGGATCCTGTAAGCGGTTTTACGACCGATTCCACGCAAAACGAAATCTCTTTCAACCTGACAACCGAACAGTTGCGCATATTCCAAAATCCGCCGATCCGGATAGGATTCCTCCTTAACCTGGAACCCACCGGACAATACGTGGTGATGCGGGGAAGCGATTTTCTGGAGGTTTCCGGGAAATTCAATGTCAATGTACTTTTCAGGGATGACAATTAGGAGCTATTATGAAACATCTGAAATACATTTGGGTATTTTTTATTTTTCTTGGTTCGGCGCAGGCCCAGTACCTGGCCGGTGCCAGAACCCTGGCGATGGCCGGCAGTAATATCGCAATCGCCGAAGGCAGCGAATACATTGGTGGAAATCCCGCTACGCTGGCGCTAAGGCAAAAATTCAACTTTGAGCTGCAACTGCTTTCGGCCCATTTGATGATAAAAAACAACAGTTTCTCGCTGAAAGAATATGATCGCTATTTTACAACTGGCGATTCCCTGACCGCGCAGGATATCGAAGATCTCCTTGGAAATATCCCGGAAGGCGGAATGCAGGCCGATTTTCAGTTTGGTGTAAAGACTTTTGCGATCTATGCCAGGCCCTTCAGCATCTCCATTACCGGTATGGGAAATGGCTTTGTAAATTTTCCGAAGAGTCCTTTCCAGATACCCTTCTACGGAAACACTAAAATCAAAGAATATAGTTTCGACGATCTGGACGGCGAAGGCTGGGGCGCTGCCGGCATCAACTTCGGGCTTGCCTTTCCCATCACAAAATATTTCATGGACGAATTCCAATTCGTTTCTGTTGGGATTTCCCCAAAATATCTGATTGGCATGCAGTATGCGAAAATCGTTTCCGGCACCGGCGAGCTTCTTACCACCGATCAAGACATCATTGCGGATGGAGATGTTCTGCTGAAGAGAAGTACGGGGGGAGCGGGATTCGGCGTTGATATCGGAGCGCTGGCAAAATACAAGAACTTCTGGACATTTTCCTTCAGCATCTCAAACTTGCTTGGTTCCATGAATTGGAACAAGGAAAGCCAGCAGGTCCATTTCCGTTATTCTGGCGTGCTGAATTTTAATAATATTAAGAACTTTGAAACGATTGAGACACGGGACACGACGGACATTGGCAGTTTCCGGACCGGATTGCCCCGCACCATAACCGCGGCAGCGGCATTTCAATACCGCCGGAATGTGGTATTTACAGCCGCCTGGCGGCAGGGAATGGATCATGCACTGGGTAATTACACACGGCCAAGGATTTCGGTTGGCACAGAATACAGACCGATCTCGGTGCTCCCGCTGCGCTCCGGCATGGCTTTTGGCGGTGCAAACGGTTTCTCGTTGGGATTGGGCCTGGGCATCGATCTCAATTATTGGCAGCTCAACCTGGGCTATCTGAACCAGAATTTCAGGTGGTTCCGCGGAGCAAAAAGTGCTGAGGTGGCGCTGACCACCCAATTCCGCTTCTAAAATTCACCGGATACCGGGATTACATAGATAAAGCCCTGCCGGCATTCACTGGCAGGGCTTTATTTTAATTCAAGAATCATATCGCCAAAGCGGCAATATTTTCATTGCGCTACTTATATTTCATTTCCGCTTCTGATTCCAATATTTTGCTTCCCGGGTAAACCCTCAAGGCCTCGGCCAGGATTTGCATAGATCTTCGCATGGAGTCGGCGTTGAGTACAAAGGCAATCCGCACCTCGTCTTTTCCTTTTCCCTTGGTTGCATAAAAACCGTTGGCGGGCGCCAGCATAACCGTCTCGCCATTCGAATCGAATTCTTTGAGCAGCCATGCCGAGAAATGATCGGCATCCTCTACCGGCAGCTTAACGATTGTGTAAAAAGCGCCCTGCGGCTTCAGTGCCACAACGCCCGGGATTTTATCGAGTTCTTCGAATACCACATCCCGGCGCTCCCGATAGTCGGCAATCACTTCATCGAAATAGGACTGCGGTGTGTTTACCGCTGCCTGGGCTGCAATCTGCTCGATGGTTGGCGGGCAAAGCCGGGCCTGCCCCAATCGCAAAGCGGCACTCAAGATCTCTTTGTTATGTGTGATCAGGCAGCCAATCCGTGCCCCGCAGGCGCTGTACCGCTTGGAAATGCTGTCCAGCAGCACCGCCCGGTCTTCGATTCCCTCCAAATGCATTACCGAGGTATAAACCGCTCCATCGTAGATGAACTCGCGGTAAACTTCATCGGAAAAAAAGAACAGGTCATGCTTCAAAACCAGTTGGCGAATGGCGTCCATCTCTTCCGGGGTGTACACATGCCCTGTCGGATTATTGGGGGAGCACAACATGATGGCCCTGGTTCGTGAATTGATTTTGCTTTCAATTTCTGCAACCGGCGGCAGCTTGAAACCGTTTTCCACACGGCTGGTCACCGGTGCTATCTTAACGCCGGCCTCCACTGCAAAGCTGTTGTAATTGGTGTAGAAAGGTTCGGGAATGATGACCTCATCGCTCGGATCCATGGTCGCCATCATCGCGAAAATGATGGCTTCGCTGCCACCATTGGTGACAACGATTTCTTCGCTTCTAATGTTAATATCGAACCGGGCATAATATTTTACCAGCTCGTCCCGGTATTCCCATAAGCCTGCGGAATGACCGTAAGGTATGACTTTCATATCGTGATTACGATATGCATCCAGCACAACCTGCGGCGTATGAATGTCCGGCTGGCCAATATTGATATGATAAACGTGAATCCCGCGACGTTTTGCATCTTCGGCAAAAGGCACCAGCTTCCGGATGGGAGAAGGCGGGATGAAATGTGCACGATCTGCAATTTTTGGCATTTTTCCCTCCTGGGTGATTAAAATTTCGTCAGCCTTTCCGCTTCGGCAGGCGCGAGCGAAAGTTCGGCATCCTCCACGGAATGATAAATATATGTCAGCCAATTCTCATGCTCCGGGATTTTCCCCCGAACAACATCGGCATATTTTTGCGCGAGCAATTTAGTGACCGGTCCCGGAACTCCCTGGCCGATGACATGAAGTTTCCAATCCGTCTGAGGTTTATCTTTTTCGCGACCATCAGTGATTCGGGTAATAGGGGTTACTTCCGCTGCGGTTCCCGTGAAAAACGCTTCATCGGCGGTGAGCAGCTCCTCAACCGTCATGGGGCCAATCTCAACATCGTAGCCGGCATCGCGGGCCAAATTCAGGATAGTGGTTCGGGTTATTCCTTCCAGGATCGATTCACTCATATCATTTGTCTTCAGGATGTTGTTTTTTACGATGATCAAATTCTCGCCGGGGCCTTCCGCGATTCTTTCCTCCAGATTCAGGAAAATTCCCTCGTCATAACCCAGCTTGCGCGCATAAGAGCCACCCAGATTGGACTGCGCATACATGCCGCCGATCTTGGCCCGCATATCCATCTGGCTTGTATGGATACGTCGCACCGGCAACAATAATGTGTGAACGCCTTTTTCCAGCCCCTCTTCGCCAAGATACGCACCCCAAGCCCAGCAGCCAACGGTAAGCTCCACCGGGCTGGCTTTGGGAACTAATCCCAGGTTCCCATAGGAAAAGAACAGGTTTGGACGAATATAGGCAGCCCTGAGTTTGTTCTCCTTCATGACGATCTTTATTACATCTATAATCTGCTCCTTCGAATACGGCACCTTCATATTCATGACGCCGGCGGATACAAAAAATCGATCGATATGTTCCCGAAGCTTGAATACAGCCGGGCCTTTGGATGTATTGTAAGCACGAATGCCCTCGAAAACCGAGCTTCCGTAGTGCAGTGCATGACTCATTACATGAACGTTAACCTCGCCCCAATCATATATTTCACCCATGTGCCAAAACCTCTTCGCCCCCGGAAAATATTTCACATCAAACATAACCGACTCCTTTAAATCTTCTTCGTATTCCACAAAATTAAAGACAAAAAAACCCGGTTATAGAAACCGGGTTAATGGTAAGCAGCCTCCTCGAAACAATAGAAATAAAGCGTATAAAGCAAACATAGCCATTAATATTCGTCTTAAATCATCTTAATTACCCAACTTCTTTTAAGATTTTATTTAATCCGGCGTAGAAAGTCAAGATAAATAAAAAAATCGCCAGCAGGGCCATACCGCTGCGTAATATCTGCAAATTTGCCTTGCCCCATTTTCTGAAAATGCGAGTGCCGCTGGCCTCGGATAACTTAGCTTTTTGTTCTTTTTCCGGCCTCTCGCAGCTCGGCGAAGCGATCAATGAATTCCATCGCCCGGCCTATTCCTTTGCCCAGCCAGGCGCCGCCATCGATCGTCAGACATTCGCCGGTGATATAGGCAGAATAGGGTGAAACCAGGTAAAGCACAGCATTGGCAACTTCTTCCGGGGTGGCGAATCGCCCTGCCGGAATTTCATCCAGTATGCGCTGCTGTATTTCATCGGTTGGCCACAGCCGTTCACGGGCACCCGGCGTATCGAAGGGACCCGGCGCCACCGCATTTACCCGAATCCCAAAACGCGCCCATTCCACCGCCAGGGTTCGCGTCATGGCCAGCACCCCGGCTTTGGCACTGGCACTGTGAATTGTGCCCGGTCCGCCGGTCCATGCATAAGTAGCCAAAATATTGAGGATAGTCCCGGTTTTCCGCCTGATCATTTCCTCCCCAATAACCTGTGAACAATAAAATGATCCGTTCAGAACAATGTCGATCACAGCTTTCCAGCCTTTCAGCGGCATTTTATCGGCAGGGTAAATAAAATTACCCGCTGCATTATTGACCAAAATGTCGATTTGGCCGTATTCCCGGAGAACAGCATCTTTCATCGCTTTCACCTGCCCCGGTTCACGCACATCGCACGTCACAGACATCACATCTTTGGTGATTTTCTGAAGCTCTTTCTTACCATTTTCCAGGTGCTCCTCGCTTCGACTGGCAATAACTATTTTCGCGCCCTGCCCGGCGAATACACGCGCAATTTCTTTTCCCAGGCCGGTGCCGCCGCCGGTAATTACCGCCACCTTACCGGTCAATGTTTTTTCTCCGAACATAAACACTCCTTATATGTTGATATCAAATCCTAATTTTGAATGCCACCAAAGATTTGGAAAAACGCGCAATTGCGTCCCGGCATTTTTTCCTTTTTACGAGAAGCGACGGGTTCTTATCTTCCCCATCGAACCAAATCTTTCAATCAGTGCTTCCTCCACCGGCTATACGTATGGAATAATATAACCAATCCCCATTCAAATTCAACCCCGAATTGCCTGAACGGGATTAACAAGCTGAATAAAATGGCATACAATTGTGGAAATCGAAAAGAGAATACCGGAGCATTGAAGGCATATCTATTGTCCACCGCAGAATCCTTTTGGTAATAGGATGGGGCCGTTTCATACTTGACCCGCCGGCCAGAAAATCGCAGGAGCACTCGGTCGGGTTTTCCGAAAATGATTGTTTTCATTTTACGATTTTTATCGCAAAAAAATTCACTCAAATTTAGAAAATGTAATGATTTTTGCGAATTTGAATTTTCAAAAAGTAATTGACATTTCGAGGTTATTTTATTAAACTTTTCATATTTTATACCATAAATAAGGTTATGTAAGTTTTAATGATTAAAAAAATTAGCTTCAAAAATTAAAAAGGATATGGAGGAATAATGGCTGCGAAAGCTTCGAAGGGATCAATCATTCTGGAAATCTTGATTGTTCTTATGGCCTTGCTCCTGATTGCTGTAATCCTCGTGCCAAACAAATTGTGGGAAGAAGAAGCGCAGGTAACAACGCAATGCAGAACAAATATGAATAATTTGGCTGAAGCAGAACAATTTTATTTTCGGGCCAATAATATTTACACAGACTCACTTTCCAAAGTTTTGACTTATATTCAGGCAGATTCCGGCCTCAAGCAACGGCAAAGCCTCGTATCCCTGACTCGAAGTTTTACCCAGGTCATTCAAAACATCCTTAATATCGACGGCATCGACCAGATTTCGAATATTTCGCAATCCGTGTTCGAGATTACCGGCGACTTGGTTGGGAATGAACGCTACTTCCGAAGCTACCCCGAAATCGATAGTACCAGCAAGGAAATCCTTCGCGAGATGAGCCAGTTCGATTCCAGTGCCGCCATTCCGAATTTCAATCGGACAAAATTGTTTGTCGATTCTTTGCGGCGTCTTTATGAGAAGATTTCCGACTACTCCTTGCAGAACAGCGTTCTGCATGCAAGCAGTTATGTAGATTCGGTAAATATTTATTATCCTGACATTGAGCGCGATAATCTAATTGAATTCTGGAATAATGAACGTACGAAATTCAGTGATTTTATTGCGGCAGTGAACGCGACCGACATTGTCAAAGTTTCAAGCGTTACCGACCGGCTGCAAAAATTCATCGAGCGGATCAGCACCGGAATCAACAATCTGGGAACTGAAAATGCGGCTCAGGACAAGAAACAGCTTGAAGCGGAACGTCAAAATCTCACCGAGCTTCATCAGAGATTTTTGGCTCCTGAGTATTTTATGTTGACCAAACGATATGGATTAACGGCCTTAAATGAAACCGATTCAATTTTAATCAATCTGGATCAGGCCAATTTCTATTGCCCCGACGACAAGCAAATCTACCTGGTCGATACAACCAAAGGAAATCATCTGGTGGTGGAATGCCCCAATCTGCTGGACCGGTTCCATGAAAAATTTATGCAGGATGTCGAGCCTGTCCGCAACTTGCCTTTTTACAGCCAGATGGATCAAATTGATACAGTACTTCAAAAAACGAAAAATGTGTTGAATGAAAACAGGAACTATTTGCGGCGATATACGGACGTGCTTCTGCAATTGAAAGAAGTATCAGCCGAGATGAATGACGTTTCAAATGTGTTCTTTTATAATTACACCCACGAGATGCAGGATTTCCTGAAAACGTTAGACAATAATAAGGGTTTTTCGACACTCAAGCCGGCAATTGAAGGAATCCTGAATCCAATGGACACGCTGGCAACCCGGATTGAAACGGGGAATATTTCAGATTTAAGCACGAAGCTTGAATATTTCAGAACCAGCCTGAAACAACTGGACTCGGCAACAGCTACTTTGCGTCTATCTTCCAGGGTGCGAAAGGAAATAAAATCCGCGACAGATACCCTCCAGCCGGCTTTTGGAATTTTGGACCAAATGAAAGCCGACTTTAGCCCATCTTACGCCCAGGCGCTGAGAGAAGCATCCGAGGCATTGGAGAAGGATTTGCTCCATGGACTTGAAGGAGTGACTGAGGCTAAATATGTTATTTTCAGAAAACGGCACATCAATCATGGTTATATAGAAAACGGTGAGAAGAGCTGGGAGAAAAAATAGAGAGGTTCTATGTTGACCGATATCAGCAGTATCGCTTTTCAGGAAGATTTCGTTACATGGACTGAACTGACAGTAGACGATAAGGTCATCAACATAAAGCGGGCAGTAAGTGATTCTCTGCCCGTTTCAATTAATTTCCAGAGTTTGAAACAACCCAACGTAGCAGAAGACGTTGCTGCCCAGCTTCGAACACTGGTCGAATTAAAGAACCTGAAAACCGGCAAAACGCGGGTCACCATTCCGGGACGTTTTGCGGTGATAAAAAAAATTGTAGTCGATAAATCAATCCCCGAAAACCAACACCAAGGTCTTGTAAATTACGAATTTCAAAAATCGTGGAAAGAAGATCCTCAGAATTACACGATTTTTCTTACCAATTACAAGCATGACCTTGAATCGATGAACGAACTTCTGGCAGTTGGTATTCGAAAAGAAGTCTTAAAATTTTTTGAATCGGTTTTGGAAAAAGCACAGCTCGATGCGGTATCAATATCTCCTAACTGTTTCACAGTTGATGAATTCTTCAGGGCGTTGCACCCGAACGTACACGGTGATTGCCTCATCCTGGGTTGGCAGCGCCGGGGGTACGATGTTATTGTTTCCAACAGCCAAAACTTCGTTAATTATTCTTTTCGCCCTTATAATTCCAACCTGGATCCGATCGAGCAGATCGAGGAAGAGGAACTCATTTCCGGGTTTGATGTTCTTCTCGAAGAAATCAAACATCCGCCCGTAGTTGAAAAACCGCTTTACGATATACAATCTGTATATTTTTACGGATTTCATTTTAAGCCCGCCTGGCTGGAATTGATGGGAGCACAGGTTCACACACCTTTGCACCTGCTGAATCTTGATGGATCAGATTCTTTCCGTTTGGCAGCAGAAAGCAAAGAAATTTCCGCGAAAGAGGTTTTTCAGATCTTTGAACCAATCTCAAATATTTTCTGATTATTGATCCGAATTTTTAATTGTCACCAAAGACACAAAGTCGTACAAGAAATAAAGAATGCAGCAGAGCCGAAACAAGGGGAACCAGACACATATTATTTTATCGCTGCTTCCAACACTTTTTAATTCCAGTGACCAGGTGCCTTTGTGGCAAGAATTCATGAATAATGTAGGTTTAATAGAAGGGGATTTTTTATGGTGAAATTAAATTTCAAAACCGCCCCGCCACTTTCAACCCAAGCCGAAACCAGCTCGCCTCAGGAAGAGAAAAAACCGGCCCCACCCGATATCCATACCATCTCTGCCGGTCTTTTAGATGAAACGAAAAGCCGGGAAAAACCGGAAGAAAGGGAGCAGCCGAATCGAAGGGAGAACCTGGATCTGACGTTCGATTCAACAGAATCTTTCTTTCCCAAAGCAGATGAAGAAGAAACAAAAACTGAAGAAGACAAAGAAGTATTTGTTACCGAAACCGAAAAACCGCGGCAAGGCCGGATAAAGAAAATTGCCGACTACAGCTTTGAGCCGGAGGAAGATTCTTTCAGCGGAACCATCTCGCACAAAAAGCTTTACCTCATCTTCGGGGGGCTTTCCGTCGTTCTAATAATCGTTATTTTCGTGGTTCTGCAATTCTTGAAACCGGGTGAAGAATCCACTACTGTTCCGAAACCCCAGGTTCCGCAGCAGACCGCCGCTGCAAACTCACCTGTCAACCAGGCGCTGCTGCCTGTATATCAGGCCAATGCTGCTTCGAATCAATTTATTGACAGGCAGTTGAGAGAATTTATCGCCAAAAAGCCGAACTCCGCCAACTATTCCCTGATTGTAATGACTCCGAACGAAATCGATTTAACCGTTTTGGCCGATTCGCGGGATCAAATTGCGCAGTTCCACCTCGATCTGAAGAAAGCTTTTCCGAATTTCGGATTTTCAATCGTATCGGTGCAATCCCGGGTGAGTGACGGAAAACAGATGATTTACGCTGACCTCAGCGCGAAAATAAGCAGTGCCCAGACTTCAACCACGGGAACAGAAGTAGGAACTGTGAAGCCACACAATATCGGGGAAGAGCTCCGGAGCCTGGCCCAAAAGAACAATCTTAAGCTGCAATATTTCAAAGAGGGGAAAGTAATAGATCACAGCTCGTACCTGGAAACGCTGTATTATGCAAACATCAATGGGAAAAAGGAAAACATTTTAGCTTTCCTTAACGATTTATCGCAATCGGACCCTGCGATAAGGATTAATAAATTCTCGATCTTTCCATATAATCTGGAGACAATCTCCAATAAGAATTTGTCGACCCGATTAAGTTTTAGTGATTATAATTCCAAATAAGGCTTTTGTAGAATTCCTATGCGCGTGATTGCCGGCAAGTATCGAGGCCAGAGATTATACACAGCGAAGAACCAGTCTATCAGGCCAACAACAGATCGAATCAAAGAGTATATTTTTGGAGTGTTGAACGATTTCGTGGGGGAATGTCGCGTTCTGGATCTTTTTTCCGGTTCAGGAAGCTTGGGAATCGAATCTTTGAGCCGCGGGGCAAGCAGTGTCACCTTCGTAGAGAATTCGTACAATTCAGTGAAAATCTTAAAAAGAAACCTGAACAGGGTGAGGATACAGGAACCGTATTCTATCGTCCGCAAAAATGTGTTAACCTTCCTCCGTCAAAACAGGGAACCGTTTGATCTTATTTTTGCCGACCCGCCTTTTAAATGGGACCGCTACATTGAATTGCTCCCGCTAACTTTTTTGCCTGAAAATTTATCGGAATACGGAATACTTGCCCTGGAGAGCGAGCGAACACATGAGATTGAGTGGGACACCAATGTATACGAGATAATCCGTCAAAAACGTTTCGACAGAAGCCTGATCACCTTTTTTGGCAGAAAGGGAGATGCATGAGAAGCGTACTCTACCCCGGCACTTTTGATCCCATCACATACGGGCACCTGGATATCCTGGAGCGTGGTTTGCGATTGTTCGATCATGTTATTATTACAGTCGCTATAAATCCATCCAAGAAGCCGCTCTTTTCTATGCATGAACGGGTAGATCTGATCAACAGCGTTTTGGTGAGCAAGGCAATGGATAAAAGAGTTACCGTTGAAGGTTTCGACGGTCTCCTGGTGAACTTTGCGCGCGAAAAGAAGGTTGTAGCCATTATCCGCGGCTTGCGTGCAGTCTCCGATTTTGAATATGAGCTCCAAATGGCACTTATGAATCGCCGCCTGGCGGATGAGGTAACCACCGTCTTTATGATGCCCCATGAAAAATACACCTATCTGAATTCGACCATTGTCAAAGAAGTGGCTCGCCTGGGCGGAGATATTTCGAACTTCGTTCCCGGCGTGGTAGCGGAAGCGCTAAAGAAGAAACTCTCTGGGAAGCATTAGCTGACGCAAGTTGACCTGCTGATTTCCCAATTCTTCGACTCACAATCCGTTCCAATTATCACGATCTATAAAAAATAT
The DNA here is from genome assembly GCA_964624795.1 of uncultured Calditrichaceae bacterium. Lineage (GTDB taxonomy): Bacteria > Calditrichota > Calditrichia > RBG-13-44-9 > RBG-13-44-9 > CAZUZS01. Next base: position 31,022 of record CAZUZS010000022.1, on the reverse strand, counting down.
ATTCGTTGACTGTTTTTAAATTATTGTTAAATTATTATCCACATAACGGTTTAGTAAATATTGAGGTGGGTGAGAGATGAATATTATTGAGAAATTTAGAACACAGGCAAAAGGTAATCCCAGGAACATTGTTTTTCCTGAAGGGACCGAGGTTCGGGTAATTCAGGCAGCCCGCATCCTCGTTCAGGAAGGAATTGTGAGTCCGATCTTACTGGGAAATACGGATACAATTGATAAGAAGGCAGGCGAGTTGAAAGTTTCGCTGGAAGGAGTTCGAATTCTGGAACCGGAGAAACAAGCCGAATTCGCGGACTACACGCAAGAATATTTTGAATTGCGAAAGCATAAAGGCATGACCATTGAGAACGCTACCGCTCTTATGGCAAATCCCTTGTTTTATGGCGCCATGATGGTGCGGAAAAACAAGGCTGCCGGTGCGGTTGCCGGCTCCGTCAATACTACCGGAGATGTGCTGCGCGCTGCAATCCAGATAGTAGGATTAATGAAGGGTGTAAATGTGGTTTCCAGCTCATTTGTCATGGTCCTGCCCTCCGGAAACATTCTCACTTTTGCCGATTGCGCGGTTATCCCCGATCCCGATCCGCAGCAACTGGCAAGCATCGCGATCAGCTCCGCAGCGACACACCAAAAACTGGTTGGCACAGAACCCAAAATCGCCATGCTATCTTTTTCCACAAAAGGCAGCGCGAAGCATCCATTAGCCGACAAAGTAATCGAAGCAACGCGGATTGTAAGAGAAACCAGACCGGACCTGAGTATCGATGGCGAGTTGCAATTCGATGCGGCCTTTGTCCCGGCCATTGGTGAAAGAAAGGCTCCCGAATCGCCAGTGGCGGGCAAGGCAAATGTATTCGTTTTCCCCGATCTAAACGCCGGGAATATCGGATACAAAATGGTTCAACGTCTGGCCGGTGCGGAAGCAGTGGGGCCGGTGATTCAGGGACTGGCGGCTCCTTACAACGATCTCTCCCGCGGTTGCAGCGTGGACGACATTGTAAATGTCGCTGCCATTTGCAGCATATTGTCCTGAAGTTCACCAGGAATTAAAGATTTTTTACTTTGAATCCTATTATATACATATAGAGGAAACAGAAACGGATGTGCACAGTGCGACCGGTTTTCTATTGGATATTAAGACGGAATTAAATACAACAAGACGACTTGGAAAAATCTCATGAAATTAGCATCGCGAATTGCATCAATCGAAGCTTCAAAAACATTGCAGGTAAAAGAAAAAGCACTTGAACTTCAGGCCAAAGGCGCAGATGTTACCGACCTGACCGCCGGCGAACCGGATTTTCCGACGCCGGACAATATTCGGCAGGCTGGTGTGGAGGCTATTCAAAACGGCTTCACCCGCTACACGGCAAATACCGGTATCCCCGCATTGCGCGAAGCCATCGCCCGCAAACTTGAAGAAGACAACAAATTAAAATATTCTCCCGATCAGATCATCGTTTCCAACGGAGCAAAGCAGTCCATTCTCAACGCACTATTTGCCCTGGTGGAAGAAGGGGATGAAGTGCTGCTGCAATCTCCTTACTGGGTGAGCTATCCCGAGCAGGTAAAAATTGCCGGCGCAAAACCGGTCATTATGGAGACACAAACGAACGGTTTTAAAATCACTTCCGAAATGTTGCAGGAGCATATCACACCGCAAACCCGTGCAATTATATTGAACAGTCCCAGCAATCCTACCGGCGTGGTTTACTCCCCGCAAGAATTATCCGCATTGGCGGAAATCCTGCTAAAAAGGGACATCTGGGTCATTACCGATGAAATTTACGAAAAGATTGTGTTCGATGGAATCAAGCAAACCAGCATCGCCACTTTGGGTGATTTAATCAATAAAAGCATTGTGGTAAATGGCTTTTCGAAGGCTTACTCGATGACCGGCTGGCGGATTGGATATGCCGCGGGGCCGATGGCTGCGGTAAAAGCAATGTCCAAAATCCAGAGCCACTATACCTCCAATGCTTCGTCCATTTCCCAAAAAGCAGCAGTTGCCGCTTTGACGGGTGCCCAGGACAAAATTGAACAGATGCGAAAGACCTTTGAGGAACGGCGCAACTACATTCTTGAAAAATTGGACGGCCACAAATATTTATCATATGTCTATCCCCAGGGTGCTTTTTACCTTTTTATCAAGATTTCTGATGTTTTCGGATGCAGGTGCGAAGGCAACCTCATTGATGATTCGGTTACCTTTGCCACCTATCTCACCGAAAAATATCATCTGGTTACTGTGCCCGGGGTTGCCTTCGGCGCCGACGACTACATCAGGATCTCTTTTGCGACATCCATGGATCAGATCAAAAGAGGAGTGGAGCAGCTCATCGCCGGCATGGACCGCATGATGGAGATGAAGTAAACAGATGTAAGGAGAATTAGGTGCCAACCTACACATATAAATGCAGTAAATGCAAGATGCAGTTCGATAGCTTTCAAAGCATCGTGGATCCACCGCTTACCACCTGCCCTTCCTGCGGAGGACCGCTCGAAAGAGTTATTACCGGTGGTTCGGGCCTCATATTCAAAGGATCGGGTTTCTACATTACCGATTATAAAAACAAGGAGAAATCCGAGTCCAAGCCCCCTGAGCCAGAGAAGAAAGCCGACAAGTAGAAAGTCTCCGGCAGTCCTTTCCTCTCCGGATTGTAATTAGAATTTCGGAAATCGGGTTCAAATTCAGAACTGCTCGATTGTTATTCCCACAGCGACAATCCCATCCCCCCCGAAAGACTTGCTTGTGACAGCAAGTTAGCAAAATATTTAATAGCTGTGAGCCACGTGTGAGGAGTAACCGGCGTTGGTTGCAGCCGCATTTTTATTCGATCCAACAATTCGACCAGCGCTGGGTGCAAAATGACGCATTCCCCACTGCCATTTAGGGAGAAGTAAATCTTCCAAATATTTTAAACATTTTCGTTCCTGGTGAATTAAACGATGTAAGGTTATTAATGAAAAAGGGGGATAAACAATGAAAGCAGTACTTGTAAATTCACCGGGAGATGCGTCTCATTTAAATATTGGCGAGTACCCGACCCCACAGCCAAATGACAACGAGCTTTTGATCAAGGTACATGCTACTTCACTCAATCGGGCGGATATTCTGCAACGCCAGGGAAATTACCCGCCGCCAGCCGGCAGCAGCCCAATCCTGGGACTGGATGTGGCAGGCAGCGTTGAAGAAATCGGGGGAAAAGTCACAGCGTGGAAAAAGGGTGACCGGGTTTTCGGATTATTGGCGGGAGGCGGCTACGCCGAATATGCAATACTCCATTCCGATATGGCGATGCGCATTCCCGAAACACTTACGTGGGAGGATGCGGCGGCCATCCCGGAAGTCTTCCTGACTGCTTACCAGTCTCTCATACTGCTTGGAAATCTGGCACAAGGTGAAACCGTGCTGATCCACGCCGGTGCTAGCGGGGTAGGCACGGCAGCTATCCAAATAGCCCGCGAAACAGGCGCCCAAGCAATCGTCACTGCCGGCTCTGAGGAAAAGCTGGAATCTTGCCTGAGCATGGGGGCCTCTACTGCCATCAATTACAAAAATGGCCCATTTCAACAAGCAGTCTTGGCTGCAACAGATAATAGAGGGGTAAACCTGCTTCTGGATTTTGTCGGAAGTCCGTATTGGCAGCAAAATCTGGCTGTGCTGGCAACAGATGGCCGAATGGTGTTTCTCGCGATGATGGGCGGCAGTAAAGTCGAAAATTTCGACCTCCGTATCTTTATGGCCAAACGGTTGAAGATAATGGGCTCCACCCTCCGGTCCCGGTCCCCGGAATATAAAATTAATTTGACCAGGCATTTCGCCCGGTTTGCGCTGCCGCGATTTGCAGCCGGAAGTCTGAAACCCGTAATCGACCGCACCTTCCCGTGGGAATCGGTAGCGGAGGCGCATCGCTACATGGAAGAGAATCGCAACATCGGCAAAATTGTGTTAAAGGTTGCCGATTAATTGCGCAAGAACCAAGGATTGGAAAACAAACTTGAATTCCAGCAAACTCTGGCGTATTTTTTGAGCGGTTAATAACCTGGAACAAAATATCAAGAATTTACGGAGGTAAGAATGCCTGACAGAATTGAAGTGCCCAGTGACGGAAAACCAATCACCATTGAAAATAACCAACTGAACATTCCGGACCGGCCGATTGTCCCCTTTATTGAAGGTGACGGAATTGGCCCGGATATTTGGAACGCATCGCATTATGTGTTCGACGCTGCCGTTGAAAGGGCGTATGGCGGAAAGAGAAAGATCGCCTGGATGGAAGTCTATGCGGGTGAAAAGGCAAAAAAGCTCTATGACGAATGGCTGCCGGCAGAAACTATCGAGACCATCAGAAAATACTACATAGCTATTAAGGGACCTCTCACGACACCCATTGGCGGCGGATTCCGCAGCCTGAATGTTACGCTGAGACAGGTGCTGAACCTGTATGCCTGCATCCGGCCGGTGAAATATTACCGCGGTGTTCCCAGCCCGGTAAAACATCCCGAACGAATGAATGTTATTGTCTTTCGAGAAAATACAGAAGATGTGTATGCGGGAATTGAGTGGCCCATGGGCAGCCCGGAAGCAAAACGCCTGATTGAATATCTGAACAGCGAGTTTAATACGAAGATACGACTGGATTCCGGAATCGGCATTAAGCCAATCAGCGAAACCGCTTCCAAGAGTTTGGTGAGGAAGGCTGCCGATTACCTGGTTCAGAACAAGCACACCTCCCTGACCCTGGTACACAAAGGGAACATCATGAAGTATACGGAGGGTGCATTTAAGGATTGGGGATATGAGCTAATCAAAGAAAATTACGGCGACCATTTCATTACTGAGGATGCTCTCTATTCCCAATTCGATGGCAAAGTGCCGGAAGGCAAAGCCGTTGCGAAGGACCGCATTGCAGACAATATGCTGCAGCAGATTCTCACTCGTACCGACGAATACGATGTGATTGCCACACCGAATCTTAACGGCGATTACCTGAGTGATGCCTGCGCTGCACAGGTTGGGGGGTTGGGAATGGCACCCGGCGCAAATATAGGTGATGTGCATGGCCTTTTTGAAGCAACCCATGGAACGGCCCCCAAATACGCCGGCATGGATAAGGTCAATCCGTCGTCGGTCATTTTATCGGGTGTGCTGATGTTCCAGTATCTGAAGTGGCCTGAAGCGGCCGCGGTTATTGAAGAAGCGCTGGAAAAAACAATTATGAAAAAGCAGGTCACCTACGACCTGGCTCGCCAATTGGGTGGCGACGTCAAGTCCTTGAAGACATCGGAATTTGGCAGAGCAATTGTTGACAATTTTTAGAGTGGCTGTGGTCTAAAATCTTGGGCTGATTGGCCCCCTGTTTAAATGAATAAACCGGTGACCGGCTCTGCCACTGCAATTGCACCTGCGGGTAGTTGTTTGTGGTCCATTCTTCAAGTTTATCCACGCGGCCTCTTCCGGTGTGAAGCTCAAACTCGGAGAGGGGGGCTGAAATAGTTGCAGATGAGTGTTTCAGAAATGCCCGGCGGTCGTGAAAAGCCTGAATCTTATAAACCTGGATTGCTGCAATATTTGAAATCTCGTTTAATGAAAAAAAAGCCCGGCGATAACGATTCTCATATAAATGATCCGCAATTGAGCGATCCGTATGCCACACTGGCCGCCATTTACGACCAGGTGATGCAGCATGTTGGATACGAGCATTGGGCGAGGTATATTAAGAAAATCATCAAGAACTACAGCAGTTTCCCAACGCAAATACTTGATATCGGCTGCGGAACAGGAGAGTTTATTCAGGAGATGCGCAGGCTCGACATTGCCGTCGATGGGTGCGATCCTTCGCCTGCGATGCTGGAAATCGCCCGGCGCAAAAACCGGCTATCCAATCTGTGGATCGACCGGCTCCCAACTCTCAACCAGGTTCCACCAGGCAGGTACCAGGTGATGACATGCCTCTACGACACTATCAATTATATCACATCCCTGGAAATATTGGAAGAGGCTCTCCACAGGATATATGATTTACTGCCGGCAGAAGGTATCTTTGTTTTCGATGCAGTCAGCGAAATATTTTGCCAGAATTATTTTGACGGTTTCAACGAGCGGGAGAGGATAGACAGCAATTTTTCTTACGAACGCAACTCTTATTACGATTATGCAAACCAGTGCCAGATCAACGAATTTTCCATTTTCACCCCGCGGCAGGTTTTTAAAGAGCGCCACGTTCAACATATTTTCTCCTTTTCGGAAATCAGGTCCTCGATTGTGGAAAAAACAAAGTTTGATCTGGTCGCATTTTATGAAGATTTCACTTTTTTTGATGCTGAAGAAGACAGCAATCGGGCCCATTTTATTCTGAAAAAATAAGACCATGATTGAATTTTTTAACGTCTCCGTAAAGAGCAAGAGCAAATACATCCTAAAGGACATCCGCTTTAAGATTAATAAGGGCGAATTTATCTATCTCATTGGCAAGACCGGGGCCGGCAAGACCACTCTTCTGCGCCTGATCTATATGGATCTTTTTCCAACCACGGGAAATGCGCTGGTGGATAAATACAGCTCTTCCAACATCAAGATGCGGCAGATTCCGTATCTGCGACGCAAAGTGGGGGTTATTTTTCAGGATTTTAAGCTACTGCCCGATCGTAATGTGTATGAAAATGTGGCTTTCGCGCTCCGGGTTATCGGCGCCGGCAGGCGCGAAATAAAAAGCAGGGTGCTCAGCGTACTAACCCATGTGGGCCTAAATCATAAAAGATACGAAATGACGGCCTCGCTATCAGGCGGCGAAAAGCAGCGCGTAGCTATCGCACGAGCGCTGATCAACGAACCGTTCATCCTGCTGGCAGATGAGCCAACCGGCAATCTGGACCCGGAGGCATCCCGAGATATCGTGCAATTGCTGGAGAGAATTAACAAAAGCGGAACAGCAGTTTGTATGGCGACTCACAATTACGAGCTGATCCGGTTAGCGCCGCATCGAACGGTGGTGCTGGAAAACGGGCTGGTCCGGCGGGATATCGATCCGCAAAATTTGCACAAACTTTAAGAACGGCATTTCATGAACTTTTTCTTTTTGATCAAGGAAGGCATTGTCAGCCTGAGACGGGCACGTCTGACCGCACTCATCTCTGTCATTACCATCTGCCTGTCGCTCACCCTCATCGGCGTATTCTTATTGGCGGGCCAGAACGTGAAGGACATTTTTGTTCGCTTCTACAAACAGGTTGAAATTGAAGTTTTTCTCGAGCCTTCGCTCTCCGATCGCCAGATAAAAGATTTGAAGAAAAAAATTGAGGATGGTCCGCAGGTGAGCGAAGTTAAATATATTTCGCGCCAGCAGGCACTTGAAGAATTTCAGAAAACTTTCGGCGAGGACCTCAGCAATGTGCTCAGCGAAAATCCGCTTCCCGCATCTTTTCGAATTGTTCTTAAACCCTCCTACAGCGCGCCGTCCGTGGTGGAAGACTTTGCCGAAAAAACAAGAAAATTGGCAGGTGTGCAGGAGGTATTGTACCAGAAAGAGATCATCACGTTTATTCAGAAATATTTTAGTCTTACCATTCTCTTTATCGGTTTCCTTGCAATTATTTTATTCATCATTATCACGATCCTGGTATTCAATACCATCCGGCTTACCATTCATGCCAGGACAGATATCATCCAAATCATGCGACTGGTTGGCGCTACAAACTTCTTCATAAAAAGCCCCTTTATTATAGAGGGAATTATCCAGGGAATTTTTGGTGGATTTTTAGCCTGGGGTCTTCTTTCCCTCCTGTCCAAATTTGTGCAGAGTATTATTTACCCTGAGCTTGTTGTAGCGTCTCATCTCTACTTGCTGATCATCGGATTGGGAATTGCCTTCGGATGGATCGGCAGCTATCTGTCGGTGAACAAATATTTACGGTATTAACAATCGCGGCTTCGAGAACCAACTTCTCAGTAACTGTTTTTTGCATGGCTCTTCGCGGACCATTTCGTTGGATGCCGGCCATCTATTTCTTTTCGAACCCGTATGTGCAAGGTTATTCATTCCCTTTTTCTTTCGAACCGATATTCAACAAAAGGCTCCTTTCCACAGACGTGAAAAGAAGCCTTTAATCTAAATCATCCCATTTGCCAAAAAGATATTAGCTTGCGTATTTGGTAAAGCCTTTATGCTCTCTTAGTGCAAATCCAAAATCTCCTGGTAGCGCGGCGGCTAAAAAGGCTCGAAGACCTGCTGTTTCTTTTTTACCACTGTGGTTACCGTCATTTCGATCAGCAGGTCAAATGTGACTTCGCCGGATGTCAGGCTTCCCGATACTTTAACCAAAACATCGCCACCCAGACCACCGGAAAGGACAATATTTTTTAAAGCCTGGGTCAACAGATCGACTCCGCCGGGTGAAAGGTCAAGAGCCTGCGGTTTATTCAATACCTGCCCAAAATTGACATTTGCCATGTTAAGCAGCATATCCGGGCCTCGTCCATTATACCCAATACGAATAGCGGCTGTGTCAAGAATGGCAGATTGCGCACCATGACCTTTGCAAAGGCGTGCATTGG
>CAZUZS010000022.1:11240-22437 GCA_964624795.1 uncultured Calditrichaceae bacterium | reverse complement strand
CAATGTCGATGGACCCGCTGTTAAGCTCGGCAGATTGATTGTCTGTTTGGAGAATTGTAAAAGCGACGCCTTCTAATTCCACATTTTCAATGTCCTCGGTCGACAAGCCAGCGTCACTCAACTGTTGTTTGATGTTATTATCATAAATTTCGGTGGCGCTGAGCGAACCTGAGCCACTATAGCTTCCGCCATCCGTTTGGATACCGGAAATTTCAACTTTAAAGGTCAAAGGTATCGGATAATAGACCAGCACATCCTTGCAATTTAAAAACAATACAAGGAATAATGATAAGAAACCAACAATGTATTTAGACATGATGTCCTCCATTCCATCTATTTATTATAGTCCAAAGCTCAAACCGGCATTAAGAATACTTTGGTGGCCGAGATTATAGTCCACATTCAGATGGAGCATCAACAAGTTTATACCCACACCGGCGAGTGCGCGAAACTTGTTTTTGCCCGTCACACTGAGAGAAATGTCTTGTTGCTGACCAAACGCAGTGAAAGTATAATTGATGTCCGCTTTATTCGATTCCATGGCCAACCCTCCATATACATTAATGACCGGAAATGACTTTCCCACTACGGCATAAAATGAGAGAAGGTTTGTCTTAAGAATATCTCCTAATTTGATGTTATGATAGAAAAAGCCGGCAGAGATATCTACCGGACTTAGAGGAATATACTGACTGATGCTGTGTCGCGCGCCCAAACCCACGAGGGTCAGATCGCCTAGATCTTCATTAATATTTGCCTTGAAGTACCGCAAAGAAGCTTCTGTTCCCATAATACTCCCCACGGTGACAATGGGCGCTGCAAGGGCAAAAGAGTTTAGCTCGTACCCTCCGGGAAAAGTGAATGCCGTTCCGTATTCGCTCATCACAGTGGCCCCTTTTCCGCTTCCCACCACGGTTGGCGTTTCCACTTCCTCCACCGGCCTGAAATAGCCTTCCGTTGTTGCGGTGAATGTTTTCTGGTTATCCGAAAACATGGTGGCCATCGCATTGAAGCCAATATTGATATGCAGCCCACTTTCAGGCACTTTGGCCGTGCGATAAAGTCCCGAATTCAAACCTGCGCCAACTGCGGTTACCAGCGGCTCGATGTAACCCTCGGCATTTTGCCCGGTATACCGTTCCAAAAGAGATTCCAATTGCGCGTACGTTTGAGTTAAAAATCCGAAGAGAAAAATAAGCATAAAAATCTCACGTATTTTTAGCTTCATAAATAGTTCTCCTATTATTTGATTGTTCAATCCCTGATTATAATGATTTCTGGTTTACGACATGAAACTCAGATCTTCAGGAGAAAATGAGGAAGGATGAAGATCATGACGAGAAACAAAATTATAAATCCGGCGAGTAGTATTTTATTTTTGAAGCTGAACATTGTGCCCCCTCACAATTTGCATCAATTATGCAAAATTTACTCCCAAAGTTCTGTGATGACAATCAAAATCAGGAGGTAATTGCAAAATTATGTGCAATTTCCATTTTCAAGAGAAAGCGAAAAATCCGCTTTGAAGTTGTGCTATTTCGCATCGCAGTGATGAAGTGGGCCGGGTGGCGCTTGCAACATTCCCGGTATTAATTGCCAACTCGCTGGCGCAGAATTTCCGTAAGAATCACACCCGCGGCAACCGAGGCATTCAACGATTCCGTTTTCCCGACCTGGGGAATGCGAAACGTATCATCGCTCTCTTTAAGGAGCAACTGGCGGACCCCGGCGCCTTCGCTTCCGATGATGACTGCCACCGGCCTGTTAAAATCCGTTTGCCAGATATTCTTCTCGCTGTGCGAGGAAGATGAATAAATCCAAACTCCAGAATCCCGGAGAAACCGAACTGCATTTACCAGGTTATCTGCCTTGCAGATATCCAAATGGAAAACAGCACCCGCGGAAGCTTTAACGACTACATCGGTAATTGGGGCGCTATCTCTTACATTGACCACAACCCCCTGGGCCCCGAGAACCTCTGCGGAACGGATGATGGCTCCCAGGTTGTGCGGGTCCTGGACACGGTCTAACAAAAGCAGGTTTGGCATGTTGCCCGCGCGAAAGATTTTCTCGATCAGATTTTCCAGCGCAGTATATTCAATAGAAGGCAGCAACGCCACCACGCCCTGGTGCTTCCCGCCATTCGAAAGGGCATCGATCTTTTTCCGGTCGGCCCTGACCACCGGTATTTTTTGATTTTTTGCCAGACGATAAATCTGCGGCACAGCGGCGCCCTGGCGGCCAGCCTGGATATATATTTTCTCGATTGACTGCTGGCTTTGCAGCGCTTCCAGCACCGGGTTAATTCCAAAAATAACAGGCATGAAATCCTTCTCGCCGTTTTGGCTCCGTAACTAACCACATGAATCAACAATTACGCCGCAGTTCTTAATCCCGGACAATTGCAGGTACTATATATTTTTCAAACAGCCGGTTAATTGCCCGTTCGTGCTGATCCGCAACGTCCGCGGTGAACTTCCATTCGGCAGTAGTGACAACAAGCAGGTTCAGGTCCGGAAACACCGCGATGTATTGCCCGCCGTATCCCAGTGCAAAAAACATCGAATAACCTCCGATTGTTCCCAGCCACCAGAAGTAACCGTAACCGATATTTTCGACGGCACCCCATGTAGAGGTCAGCGTGGAATATTTATGAAGAGATTCTTCAACCCATTCGGACGGCACGATTTGCCGGCCATTGTACAATCCTCCGCCAAGGTAGAGTGCACCAATCTTCGCCAGCGCCCTCGGCGTGTAGTACGAATCAAACCCTCCGATGTTGTATCCCTGAGGATCCTTGTTCCACTGCTCACAGGATATCCTTAACGGCTCGTAAAGCACTTTCTCGGCAAATTGGTATGTGCTCTGCCCGGCGGATTTAGTGAGAATTACGGACATCAGGTGGGAAACGGCCGAATTGTATCTAAACCCGGCGCCGGGATTATATTCCAGCGGCAAGCTGAGAAGAAAACGGACCCAGTCGCTGCTGGCCCGCCACTGCCAGAAAATATCGCCGGTATCGTCCCACTCAAATCCAGAGCGCATGGTAAGCAGATTCTTAAGCGTCATATTCTCGATCCGTGGATCGGAGTTCGCGGAGAAATATTCCGGAAGTACCTCGATCAGCCGCAACTGCAAACTGTCGATGAGCATTTCGCGCAGCGCAATACCGGTGAGGATGGACACAACGCTTTTCGTAATCGATTGCACGTTGTTCGCGGTGGTCGAATTATAGCCCTGGTAGTATTTTTCGAAAACGAGATAATTATTTCTCACCACCAGCAGGCTGTGCAGAAAGGGCATTTGAGTCCGCGCATATCCATCGGCGTTCGCCAAGAGCCCGCCATCCATTCCCTGCGCAACAGGCGAGGATTCGTCCCAGTAGACGGGTGCCTGGATGCCGGTAATATCTTTTTCGCAAGCTACCGGCACAATAATGAAAATCACGGCCAGGAAGAAAAAAACACGTCTACCAATTTCAGTGCGTTTTTTCTTATCAGGCAATCTTTTCATCAGAACACCTGCGATAAAATTGAAATGCTGTTACATTTCTTTCAGCAAGATGTTGCCACCGGACGTTCGAAGGTAAAGTTCCGGCCCACCACCGTTAATCTTGCCCTGCATGGAATTCTTTTTCATACTACCCTGAACAGTGACAGGCAGATCGCTTTCCACCTTTCCACCGCTGGTGCTGGCATCGATATTGAGGTCAATATCATCTGCCAGATAAACCGTAACCGTTCCGCCGGATGTTGTCAGCCGGCAGGGACCCTTCGGCTGGCGGGAAATATGCGCCGTAACGCTTCCACCGGTGGTCTGGGCGTCGATAGCTCCCATTACCTCGTCAACATTAATGCTCCCCCCGGAAGTTCTTGCCGTCACACTTCCGCCTGCCTTTTCGATGCTGACCGAACCACCGGAAGTATAGGCATCGACATTGCCGCTCACGTCCCCAATGGAAATGCTTCCTCCTGAAGTTCGAATATCGGCATTGCCGCTGCATCCGTCCAGGGAAACACTGCCGCCGGATGTTTTTCCGGTTACCGGACCGGTAACCTTGCCGAAGTGCAGGCTACCGCCGGAAGTGTTTGCCAATACCTCGCCTTCCAGATTAGCCACCGAAATACTTCCGCCGGCTGTATTCAGATCGACATTGTATTTTTTTGGAACGGTGATGATATAGCGAATACTCAGTCCGCTCCGGTTACGGTGATCCTTTAGTTCCCCACGTACCTTCACATCGTTGCCACTTTTGTCGAAGTGTACCTCAAAATCTTTCAGCGCATCCTCACTGTCGCCCAACCCGCGAACCTTGCGGATAACCTCTATGTCCACCGTATTTCCGGAGGAGGTATTCACCTCAATAGAGCCGATGTCGGAACCCACGGTAAGCCGGCCACCCGGCGCCACATCGAACTGCCGATGTATGGTTTCATCGGTGTTGCCGCTGATTGCCAGCGAGGTGAGAAACAACAGTAGAACAAAAATCCATAGGGAAAAAGAAACAAATTGGAGTTTACTTCTCATCATTTTCTCCTTTTCGACTTTTATTGTTCAAAGAATTTTTGGCCGGTTCGCGACACCGTGGAGGTCAATTTGGCAGAAGAAGTCATTTGGGAGCCGATTTCTGAACCGCATCCGGGAAATATTAGAAAACTGAATCAGCGCAAAAATTGCTATCACAGCTCTGCTCCTAACAGATTCTTCCGGCTAAGAGACTTCAACCAATCCGGATTCGGAAAAACTGGAGGAGTAAGAAATCACCAATCGACGCTATTCGTAACGTAATGCATCCACTACATTCAACCAGGCCGCTTTGTACGCCGGGTAAAGGCCGGCAAAAACCCCGATAACGGTAGTAGTAACCAGCGAGGCGACCACCGCCCAAATCGGAATCGCCATTGGGAGGTGTGCCACCAGTGAGATTAAGCCTGCCAGGCCGATACCTGCTCCGAAACCCAATATTCCGCCCAGGATGCAGAGAGAAATTGCTTCGAATAAAAATTGTGTTAAGATGCTCACCCGCTTGGCGCCCACCGCTTTGCGAATGCCGATCTCCCGGGTTCGTTCTGTGACGGAAACCAGCATGATGTTCATGACACCAATCCCGCCGACAATAAGCGAAACCAGTCCCAGGAAAATACCGCCCAACTGAATTTTGCCGGCCACTTTATCAAAGGAATCAATCAGCGATTGATTGTAAAAAATGTCGAAATCGTTCTCTTCCCCCGGCGGCACTTTGCGAATTTTGCGGAGAATGCCGATCACCTCATCCTGGGCTTCATCAAACAGTTCCGGGCTTTTAGCCATCACCGTAATATTTACCGAGCGATTCTTGCCAAAAATGTCCTGCCAGGTAGTGATGGGAATTACAACGCGGTTATCCCGGCTTTCGCCGAATGCAGCATTCCCGCGGGCTTCAAAAATGCCTATCACCTTGAACTTTTGCCCGTGAATCCGGACCTGTTCGTCCAACGGATCGCGATACGGGAAAAGCTTGTCGACAATATCCATCCCCAAAATTACCACATGCGCATGGCTGCGCACTTCCTGATCGGTGAAAAACCGGCCTTCCCCGATAAAATATGCGTTGTTGATTACAAATTCCGGGGTTCCACCGGCAAGAACAACATTGGGGTTGGTTCTTTCGCCTTTGTAAACCACCGTTTCCCCGAACTGCCATAGTTCGGTGCCAACATATTTTACGTCCGGAACGAGCTCCCGAATTGCATTTGCCATCTCGATCGTGAGATCTTTGCGGGGTTTCGGCCGCTCGTGGTCGCCCCCAACCTGTATGCGGGGTCCGAACTTTTCAACCTGGAAGGTGTTGGCACCCAGCATATTCAGGTCTTTTTCGATGGAAGAGCGGTATCCTTCCAGAACGGAAACAATGAGAATGACTGTTCCGATTCCGATGACAATACCTAAGGTAGTAAGGATGGAGCGCATCCGGTTGGTGCGCAACTGGGTGACTGCAATGCTAATCAATTCGAAAAAATACATGATGATCCGTTCGCTCTATTTCAGTTTGAGACCCTTCGCATCCGGCAACGCTATTCGTAGCGCAAGGCATCGATGGGATTTAACCTGGCTGCTTTATAAGCGGGATACATCCCCGATATGATGCCGACAATAGCCGAAAAACCATACCCGATGACAACCGTGGTTATAGAGACACTCGCTTCCAATTTGATGAACTGCAAAAGTGCGCCGCCAATGAGCACTCCCACGATGATGCCGAAGATACCGCCAATCGAACTCAGCGCCACCGATTCGCTAAGAAACTGGAGAAGAATATGTTTGCGCGTGGCTCCCACCGCTTTCCGGATGCCGATTTCCCTGGTGCGCTCGGTAACCGATACGAGCATGATATTCATGATCCCGATTCCGCCCACTACCAGCGATACAGCGGCTATGATAAAAACCACCAAATAGGAAGTTTGGGTAAGTTTCTTGTAAAAATCGGTAAGCATATCCTGCTGATTGATGGCAAAGTCGTCGGCTTTGCCGGGCGGGATCTTCCGGATTCGCCGCATCTCGCCGCGTATCTGGGCCCGCATATCGTCTATCTCATCAGGATTGGCTGCTCGGAATGCAATTGTAATTCCCCGCTGGTGAAAACTAATACCCTGGAATGTGGTGTATGGAATAATCACCTGGTTGTCCAGATCGAAGCCAAAAAATTTGCCCTTTTTCTCCAGGATGCCGATTACTTTGTGCGGAAACCCGTTTATTTTGATCCGCTTCCCCATCGGGTCGGTCTTATTGAACAGCTCTTCCCACACATTCTGGCCGATAACGCAAACCGGGTTTGCACGGTGAACTTCCATCGCGGTAAAAAAGCGGCCGTATTCAGGAATTGCGCTGCTGGTCTCCACATACTGATCGTTGCAGCCGACCGTGTAGATGCGCTCCAGGCTTTTGTTCCGGTAAGAAACGGTGCGCATGGCCTCAATCTCAGGACTAACCCAGCGTGCGGCAGGCACTTTGCCCTGCAATTTCTCATAATCATCAAGGGTTATCTCCGGGCGGTTGCGCAGCTCCCAATAGTCGTTTGTTATCACCCACGGGAACTTGCTGAGATAAAGCGTGCCGGAACCGATGCTGGAAAACTCTCCCTCGACATAACCGTTGATGCTCTGGATAGCAGTGAAGATGACGATTATTGCCGTAACACCCAGCAGTATGCCCAGCGTGGTTAACAATGCCCGGACTTTATTTGCTGTCAGCGCCTCATACGAGAAGCGCAAATATTCCATTACCTGGCCGCCGATTGCCATGACTACGCTCCCCCATTTCCGGAAACGGTTTCTTCGCTCTCAATCAAGCCGTCCTTCAGATGAATAATCCGTCTGGCATGGCGGGCGATGAAATCTTCATGGGTTACCAGCACAATTGTATTGCCCTGTTCATTCAGGCGGTCGAAAATTTCCATAATTTCAAGGCCGGTTGTGGTGTCCAGATTCCCGGTGGGTTCATCGGCTAATATCAGCGAAGGACTGTTCACCAGGGCCCGGGCGATGGCTACCCGCTGCCGTTGCCCGCCCGAAAGTTCGTTGGGTTTGTGGGTCATCCTGTCGCCCAGACCGACTCTTTCGAGAGCCTGGATGGCTAATTCCTTTCGGCGGGATGCCGGGGTGCCATTGTAAATCAGGGGCAACTCCACATTGTGCAACGCCGAAGCCCGTGGCAACAGGTTGAAAGTCTGGAATACAAACCCAATCTCTTTATTGCGGATCACCGCCAGGGCATCGTCATTCATCCCGCTTACATCCTGCTCATTGAGGCGATATGTTCCCTTCGTTGACACATCCAGGCAACCGATAATATTCATCAGTGTTGATTTGCCGGAACCTGACGGCCCCATGATTGCCATGTATTCTCCACGCTCGACACTCACATCGATTCCGCGCAAAGCATGAACATTGGTCTGGCCTAAAATGTAAATCTTGTGGAGTTGTTCGATACCTATAATCAGTCTTTCAGACATTTTATACTACACTCCTATTTTGCACCGGCCATGTTTTCTTTGTTTTCAACCTTCACGCGCTCTCCGTCCTTCAGGCTTCTGCTGAGCACTTTGAATGGGCCGGTAATTACCTCCTCGCCCTCCTGCACACCCGAAAGGGCCTCATAATAATTGTCATTGCTGATCCCCACTTTTACCGGCTGCATTTTCGCCACGCCATCCTGCACCAGGAAAACCACTTCAACCAGCTCATCTTCCTTTTTCAACTCCTTTTGCGTCTGATTTTGCGCTTCGCCCTCACGCTCCGCCGGGGTGGACTCCACTCCTTGTGCTTTTTCGAGGGTTTTCCTCTCCCGCGCGGTCAGGCTCTGGATCGGAATATTGAGCACATTTTTGTGGGTGGTAGTGGCAATATCAGCAGTAGTGGACATACCCGGGCGGAAGGACGGAAGCTTGTTCAGAAGCAATACTCTCACCTGGTAGTTTGTAACTTCTTCCACGGTGCCTGCGGATTTGACTGTGGCTGAATGGGAAATTTCGGTCACTTTCCCCTGGAAGGTAGTATCCGGAAACGCATCGATGTTCACGCCGGTGGAATCTCCGGTCGCAACATTGATAATATCGTTTTCGTTGACATCGACCCGCGCTTCCATCCGCGAAAGATCTGCGATGACCAGAATGATATCTTCCTGGAACTGGGAACCGAGTGCAATTTCCCCAACCTCCTTGTTCTTGCGAATTACCACGCCGTTCATGGGCGATTTGAGAACAGTCTTGTTTAATGCGTCCTGCGCTTCGTTCAAACTGGCATTTGCCTGCTGAAGCGTACTTACTGCGCGCTCGTAGTCCGCCTGCGCATTTTCCAGGTCTGCTACCGAAATCAGGTTCTTGTCATAAAGTTCCTTGGAGCGCTTGAGTCCGTTTTGCGCCAGGGTAACACTGGCCTGCGCCCCCGTGATGAGTGACTTTTGTCGCTCCACGGAAGCCTTGTACTGCTGGCCGTCCAGGCGAACCAGTACTTCACCCACCTTTACCGAATCGCCTTCGTCAGCATTGATTTCCAGAATTTCCCCTGCAACATTGGCACTAATATTCACTTCCGTAACCGGGTAAATTTTACCATTGCCGGTAACGGTTTGGGTAATATTGCCGCGAAAGACTTTTTCTGACTGAACCGCTATCGTATTGTCACTTTTTCTTAAACTGAGGAAAACGAAAATACCGATGACAATAATACCAATGACAATAAGAATTACCTTTTTCATTTTTTATCCTAATCTCTTGTCGTTTGTGTGATACAATTCATTTAAGAAAACCATAAAGCTCCTGCGCAATTTACCGCTAAAAGAAACCGTAGGCAAAAAATTGTTGTGGTTTATTCACAGTTCGATTCTCTTTCAGGTCGTGGCAATTTCAAAAATTGGCACGTGCTCTAATTAAAGAGTACAGGCTGAACATTGTTCCGGCACAAATCGAAATATTTCACACGATTTATGCCGGATCGGAAGGTGTTCAAACCCAGACAATGAAACCTCTCAAGGTTGATAACCGGCGATCAGGAAATCCGCCAAACCATATTGCAGAATCAATAATCCACCAGCTCGCCAAGTGCCTGCTGGATTTCGGCGTAGGTGATATAAGAATTGAACTCTGCCGAAACCAAAATTTGCTCCGCAGTTGCCAGGTTTACCTGTGCATCTCTCAAATCCAGCAGGGTGCCGGACCCCAGCCGGTAGCGTTCCTGCGCCAACCTGTAATCCTCCTGCGCAGATGCCAGGTTGGTCTGGTTGATCTTGATAATTTCGTTGAGCGCTACCAGGTTGTTGTAAAGAGAGGAGACCTGCGATCTCAGGTTCAGTCTATTATTGGCAAGCTGTTCGCTGGTATAGCGGCTATTGAGTCGGGCTTTTTGCACTCCCAAAAAATCGGAAAAACCGTTGAAAAGATTCCAGGACAAATTCAGCCCTACATACCATGAATAATCCCGGTCGAAATTCTCATACAGTCTGTTAAAACGGGGAACCGTCCTTGAATAAGAATAAAACGCTGACAGATTGGGCAGAAATGTGCTTTGCGCGAGGCGGATGCCATATTTCGCGCTTCGCACATTCACCTCTCCCGCTTTAATGTCCGGATTTTTGCTCAGCGCCTGCTGAATCATATCGTCTAAATTGCCTACTTCTTTTTCAAACTTTATATTTTTGTCAATTTCAATGGGCGTTTCGGGATCACGGCCAAGTGCAATATTAAGGGAACGGCGCGCTTCTTTGACCGTATTCTGCTGGTTCAGGAAAGAGATGCGGTCGTTGCCGAGGTTGACTTCCGAACGAAAGACATCTATCTGCGCCACCGAACCGACTTCGTACATGCTGCGGACACGGTTCAATTGATCCTCACTGCGCGAAACTGCCTGCTGATTCACATCCAGCAGTTTCTCCTGTTTCAACAAATCCAGATAGAATTGTCGTACCGTAACAATAATATTCTGCCGGGAGGAGAGGTAGCTGTAATTGCTGCTGATCCTGTCCAGCTTGCTCTTCTTGATATTCAACCACCAGCGGCCGCCATCGAAAATGTTCTGGCTTGCCCTGATTTGGGCGGAATAGTTTCTCCCTGTTCCACCGGGTGCGGTTCCGACAAAAACACCATTTACATAAACGGAGGAAACGCCCTGATTATACTTGTTTCCGCTGTATCCGACATTCACTTGCGGCAAAATATCGCTGTAACTCTGCAAATAGGTCTTCTCTGCAATTTGGTTGTTAATGTCGGCCATATTCAAATTTTGATTGTTCTCCAGGGCAATCCGGATGCAATCGTCTAACGTTAGCACCTGGGTATCTGTTTGCGCGGGTAGCAGCGCCGGGATAAGAATCAGGGTAATGATGAATGTAATATTCCGAATTAACTTCATGTTAAACCTCCGCCTAATTAAAAATATGTTACCATTTAACTTCCTGTTTCGGCAAGAGCTCGCCAGGATTACCGATTTTTTGCGATTAGTTTGTCCGGTTTTTTCCCTGTCATCCGCCAAAGCCGGCCAGGAAGCCTCCCAGGACAACTTTGATAATGACAACATAAACCAACCAGGCACTAAATACGGTAACGATTCCCTTAAGTTGCGAGAAACGATAAATCACGGCAAAGCCGATTCCGAAGACTACCAGAAACCAAAGTGTGAAAATATCGAAGCTGCTCAGGAATCGGTAAAGTGCCGTGCCGTCGCTG
>CAZUZS010000022.1:0-11140 GCA_964624795.1 uncultured Calditrichaceae bacterium | reverse complement strand
AATAATGGGCGTCCAGTAATCCGGTTTTAGCCGAAGATATTCAAACACCTGGGTTGGTTTTACAAATACGCCAACAATCCGCTGGAAAATGTTCAGGTTTTCGCGCGGCTCCTCTTTCTCCGAAATCTGCTCCAAAATCCCTTCCAGGCCCTCGGATTCGGTCGATGTTGCTTCCATGCCGGTTTCGGTATCCTTCTCCGCCGGTTCCGGTTCTTCCTTTTTTCCGCCTCCCCCGGCATCCGGCTCATCTGCTTTTTCAGTCTCCGTTATTTTACCTAAAATGTCATCCAGATCTTTCTGAACATCTTCCTTCCTGTCTTCCGGCTCCCTGTTCTCCGGCTTGTCTTTCGGTTCTTTCGCGTCGCTCATTTTAGGCCCCTTCATGTTGTTTGTTCAAAGGACGGTTTATTTAATTTTAAGTTTCGAAGCAACAAAAAAGCAGTGCCGGCAAAATCAGAAGATAGTCATGCAGCTCGTTTACTCGGCATCAGATAAGAGTTGATCTTTTATTTTCAGCATGTAATTAAAACATGCCGTTTCCTCATTGGGGATTTCGCCATCCAGAATGGCATCAGTAACTGCCTGTTTTATCCGGCCGACTATCGGGCCCGGCGGCAAATTCAGCGTTTGCATGATCCGGTTACCGTCAATGGCCGGTTTGAATGTCCGCAGTTTGTCCTTCTCCTCCACTTCCTGCATCTTTTTTTCAACCGTATCAAAATTGGCCAGGTACTGTTTCACTTTTTGTGGGTTTTTGGAAGTAATATCCGCGCGGCACAGCACCATGAGGTCGTCGATCTCCTCGCCGGCTTCCACCATCAATCGCCGGATGGCACTGTCGGTAACGGATTCGTCCACAAGCTGCATGGGACGCAAATGCAGCCGGACAAGCTTTTTGACATATTTGATTGTGGCCACCGGAATCCGCATCCGGCGCCCGATGCGCTCCACCATCCTGGCACCCAGATCTTCGTGGCCGTGGAAGGTCCACCCCACATCTTCCTGAAAGCGCTTGGTTTGCGGTTTGGCGATATCGTGAAGAAGCGCCGTAAGACGCAGCGCGAATCGCCCGGTCTTGCGGGAAATATTGTCTACTACCTGCAGCGTATGGTCGAAAACATCTTTGTGGTGGAAGTCCTTTCGCTGATCCACTCCCGACAGCAGATCCAGCTCCGGGAAGACAATTGGCAGCAAGCCGGTTTCTTTCATCAGGCGCAAGCCTATCGACGGTTTTCCGGCCAACATTATTTTGCGGAATTCTTCTGTAATCCGTTCCTGGGAAATGATCGCCAGACGTCCCTTCGTTTCCTCAATTGCGCGGTATGTATTCTCCTCGATTTCGAAATTTAATACTGTCGCAAAACGAATTGCGCGAAGAATCCGCAGCGGATCATCGCTGAAAGTAACCACCGGATCGAGCGGCGTGCGGATGACCTTTTGTTCAATATCTTTTGCCCCCTGAAGCGGATCGGTCACCTGTCCAAATTTTTCGGGAGTAATGTCCATTGCCATGGTGTTGATGGTAAAATCGCGCCGGCTCAGGTCGCTCGTCAAATCGGCTTTCTGGACATGCGGCTTGCGGGAGTCGGCATCGTAGTGTTCGGAGCGGGCAGTCACGAATTCCAGTTTGTATTTCTGATAGACCAGCATGGCGGTGCCAAAACGCGGGTAAGTAACTACCTCACTGGAATAGAATCGCTTTTTGAACTGTTTGGCAAACTCCAGCGCATCACCAATGACGACAAAGTCGATGTCCGCTCCCTCGATTCCCAGGTACAGATCGCGCACAAATCCACCCACCGCAAAAACCTGAAGACCCGCAACCCCTGCGATTTCCTGAACCTGTTGTAGAATTTTTTTTCCTCTATGAACTTCTAAAATCAAACTATATCGAACCTTTTCACTTTATACAATCAGACATCCACGAAATATACCCATAAATATAGAAAAAATTTCAAAATAAATGAAATAATAACTTCAATTGAAAGGAATGAAAGATTTTCGTTTTTCCCTTTTCTTATTAAGCCGGGCACAGCCAGATAAAGCCGTTTCGACAGAGCCCATATCCAAAATATCCTTGATAATTCATGCACACGCTTCTATATTTTTACTGAATTTGCGGAAAAGAATATGACCGGTTCTTCTTTAGTTTGCTCAAGCTTGCGCTTTCGATGTGCAGCTATCCTTTACCTGGGAATAACATTTTTGCTGCTAAATCCCGGCGGAACATCCGCCCAGAATGATTTCGCAGAAGAAATGTTCGTAAAAGGGAAATCTCAATTTCTGCTGCCCGATTTTACCGACAGCTACGGCGTTGTCTTCCGCGATATTAACAAAGACAATCGTCCCGATCTTTACGTTGTCCGGTTTCGCAACCTGAACCGTCTCTTCATTAATGAAGGGAGGGGGAGACCGTTTGCCGATTTTACTATCCAATCCGGCCTGGGTGGCAACCTGATGCCCCACGGCCAGCAGAACCTGGAGCTGGGCGCTTCTTCGGCAGACTTCAACAACGACGGTTTTCCCGATATGGTAATCGCCGGCTGGGGCGTTAGCACCAGGCTATTTCGCCAGCACCGCGGTATGCGCTTCGAGGATATAACTGACCAGGCAGGTCTTAAGCCGCCAATCGATGGAAACGGCGCATTTTGGTCCGACGTGAATCTGGATGGCAACATCGATCTGTTCATAACCGACGAGCACCACCCGAACCATCTCTACCTGGGGGATGGGGCCGGGCATTTCAGAGAGGTAAGTGACGAGTGGGGAATCAGCGGAAACCAGGTGAGCGAAGGTGCCGCATTCTGCGATGTGGACGGCGACGGCTACCCGGATCTTTATGTGTGCAACTGGTTCGCTCCCGACATCTTTTACCGCAATACCGGGCAGAATCGATTTGAGCCGCAGCAATTGGATGTTCCGCATCTCACCGACAGCCTGAACAGCAACGGCGTGACCTTCGGGGACATCGACAACAATGGCACGCCGGATTTACTGGTTACCGACCGCAACGGGCGCACAGCACTCTACCGAAACCGAACCGCTCCCGGCGATACCGCCTGGTCGTTCACCAATATTACAGATTCAGCCGGCATTTCGGTCTCCGATCCGGCTTACGGAAGTGTGATCGCCGATTTCGATAATGACGGGCTTCAAGATATCTGGATCAACACTATCGGGCCAAATATTTTCTACCTCAACATCGATGGACGCCATTTCCGAAAAGCGTTTCAGGAAGACCACCGGTTCATCAATTTTAAGAAATATTACAGCACTGGCGCGGCCGCCGCCGATATCGACCTGGACGGCGATCTCGATCTGTTTGTGGCCAATAAAGACACCCACAGTGTGCTTTATGTCAATCCGGCCAACAACAAGGAATACCTGGAAATGAAATTGACCGGTTTCCGCTCCAACCGGGATGCCATCGGCGCCAGAATCTGGCTGTTTCAACCGGATTCCGCAGGAGAAAAGCGTGTGCTGTGCGGCTACCGTGAAATTTCAGGTGGCGGAGGCTATCTCTCCGAAAATGCACTGCTGGTTCACTTCGGTGTTGATCCCCGGCGGAGATACGAAGCCAAAATCAGTTTCCCCGGCGGCCGGGAACGGTTGTTAACCGGCTTGCGAGCCGGAAAACTTTATTCTGTTGCTGAATATGAAGGCATCGCAGCAGTTTTCTATCGCACAATAAAACTGGTGGATCGCACGATTGGGCAAAACAATTTTTGGCTGGACCTATCGCTGTTCCTGCTGCTGGTAGCGTTGCTGGTCGGCTACACGCTGTTCTCGACAAGCCGCTACCGGTGGGCAACCGGCCAGATCATCCTGTTCCTGGCGGTCATGCTCATTTTGCTTTACGGCATATTTCTTCTTCTGCAAGGCTACTCACTGCGTACCCGGATGGTTGTGCAATTGGGCACGCTGGCCGGTTTTATGATTCTGCTGACATTTTTTATGGAAAAGATTCGGCGGCTGGAATTGCGCCGTTATGGCTACCGCCGGCTCCTTCAGGATTTTTCCCAGCAACTTATTTTCATCAAGGACAACCGGGAACTGTATGAAAGATTAGTCACGACAATTTACAGGACGGTTCGTCCGCGTTTCTGCGTGATTTATGAATCGGAAGACAGTGATCTGCGACAGGCATCCGGAGCCGGCTCCTACCATAGCGCTCCGATAATAATGCTTCCGCAACCTCTTCAACAGTTGCAGCACACTGGTGGGATAGATTTTTCAGATCACCTAAAACATCTGCTCGAATTTCCGGAAGACAGCCACTTGTTTCCCATTTCCCGGGAAGACCGGTATTTTGGCATTCTGGCAATTGGACCAGCGGAGGGAAAGCTGGACTACAGCACGGAGGACCTGGCCGTTTTTCAGTCGCTGGCCACCCAGACCGCCATTGCACTGGAAAACAATTTATATATCGAAGAGTCCAAAAAGCTGACCCAAAGAATCACCGAAGCCGAGACCCGCGAGAAATACGTGCAGGAACTGGAGGAGAAAAACCGGACATTGCGGCAATTGTACCGCGAGCTGCAGGACACCCAAACCCAACTGATTCAAAGCGAGAAAATGGCCGGGTTGGGGCAATTAGTAGCCGGCATTGCCCACGAGCTGAACAACCCGGTGAGCTTCGTTTATGCCAACATGAAGGAATTACAGAATTACATTGCGGCAATCGACCGGCTGCTGGCGGTTTTGACGTCCGAGTCGGGCGGCAAGAATTTTCAGCCTAAACTGGCGCAGACACTGCGGGAAATCCGCGAAAAATACGACCTGGATTTTATCCAGCAGGATATCCAATCCCTGATAGAAGAAAGCATCGAGGGCAGCCAGCGGCTGAAAAATGTGGTGCAGAACCTGCGAAATTTTTCCCGGCTGGACGAAGCGGAGCTCAAAGAGGTGGATCTGCACGAAGGACTGGAATCGACACTGCTGCTGCTCAATAATGAGATCAAGGACCGCATTACGGTGCACAAAGATTATGGCGAGCTGCCCGGGGTCACCTGCCACCCGGGGCAAATCAACCAGGTATTCATGAACCTGCTGATGAATGCTGTTCAGGCAATCGAAAAAAACGGTAATATCTGGATCAAAACCGGGAACCTGGAAAACCAGGTAGAAATCATCATCAGGGATGACGGCAAGGGCATCCCGGAAGATATCCGGCAGAAAATATTCGATCCCTTTTTTACCACCAAACCGGTGGGAAAAGGGACCGGCCTGGGGCTCAGCATCAGCTACAACATCATTAAAGAGCATGGCGGCAATATTACAGTGGAAAGCGAGGAAGGAAGGGGCACCGCATTCCGCATCGTCCTGCCGGTGCAGCACCCGGAAAAAACATAGCTTTTTCGATTGACATTATTACCACGGAATTACACTGAGGGGCACGGAGTATTATTAGATTTTTAAAAATAGCCTGAATTACTCAGGATAGATTAGTGACAACAATTCAAACATTTCCGGGGTTCCGGATGGTGCTCCTTACATAAAGGGATGATCATCGTAGATATTCAGTTGTTTTATCTCCTTATTAAATTTGGGTGTCACTAAGTCAAATCGCATCGGCAAGAACACAAGAAAAAGGAAATTTAGGAAATAAAATGTCAGATACCTCTCTTCCCATCGTGCTGGCAGTGGATGACGAGCAGTCCAGCCTGAATGCCATTAACCGCATCTTGCGCCGGGAATTCAGCATTATTTTGTCCCTCAACGGCCACTCGGCGCTGGAAGTGCTAAAGACGCAAAAGGTCGCGGTTATCCTGGCCGACCAACGCATGCCGGGAATGAACGGCGTGGAATTTTTCCGGGAATCGCAGCAATTGCAGCCGGATGCGGCGCGGGTTCTCATTACCGGCTACGCCGATATCGATGCCACCATTGAAGCGATCAACCAGGCACAGATTTTCTACTACATCAGCAAACCATGGGAGCCGGAGGACCTGCGGTTGGTTATCCGCCGCGCCGCCGAGCGCTACCAGCTTACCAGGGAAAACCGGCGCCTGATGGCGGAGCTGAAAGATGCCAATGAGAGGCTGCGGGTGGAGAATATCATCCTGCACCGGGAAGCAGAAAAACATTACGAATTCGAAAATATCATCGGGAAAAGCAAGGCGATGCAGGAAGTCTTCAGCCTGATGCGAAAGGTGATTCCAACCGGCACCACGGTTCTTCTGTTGGGCGCCACCGGCACCGGAAAGGAGCTCATCGCCCGCGCCATCCACTACAACGGCCCCCGCAAAGGCAAGCTGTTTGTGGCCCAGAATTGCGCGGCGCTGCCGGACACCCTACTGGAAAGCGAGCTGTTCGGGCATGTGAAAGGTGCATTCACCGGTGCCGCCGGTGACAAAAAGGGATTGTTTGAACTGGCGGACGGCGGCACCATCTTCCTGGATGAAATCGCCGATACATCGCCGGCTTTGCAGCAGCGTCTGCTCCGTGTGCTGCAGGAGGGCGAAATTCGCCCGGTGGGTTCCGAAAAAAGCCGCCAGGTGGATGTGCGGGTCATCTCCGCCACCAACCGGGACGTGGAAAAAGCAGTCCGGCAGGGCGAGTTCCGGGAAGATCTCTACTACCGTCTCAACGTGTTCCCCATCCGGATTCCCGCATTGCGGGAACGGACCGAGGACATCCCATTGTTGGCCGAGCATTTCCTGAAAAAATACCGGCAGGAGCTGGAAAAGAACGTCCCCGGTTTCGATCGGGAAGCGATGAAAATATTAATGGCGGCGCCCTATCCCGGTAATGTGCGGGAACTGGAAAATGAAATTGAGCGGGCAGTGGCGCTGGCAGAACCGGGACAGCAGATTACACAGGAGTTGCTTTCCCACAAAACTGCCTCACAACGCTCCGCGATTCCCACCGCCGCGAAAAACGCCGGAACGCTTAAGGAAATCACAGAGTCCATTGAGAAGCAGTACATCATCGATATGCTGCGCGAAACCCACGGCAATATTTCCCGCACCGCGAGAGAACTGGGGTTGAGCCGGGTTGGATTGCAGAAGAAAATCAAACGCTACGAAATAGATACAAGGCAGTTTTGAAAAGAGCCAGCCGAATGAAAAGTGGAAATAACCGGGATAGGCACTGAAGAGGATTTTGGATTTCCGATTTCGGATTTCAATCCGGATGTAGTCAACAATAAATTTAACTGCTTGCTGCTATCCGGTATCCAGTCTCCGGCTTCCGGACTCCTTTTTTCGCTTTCCCCATTTCGCATTTGATATTTGATAAATTTTTGTCATCCTGCGCAAAGGTTTATTCTTACCGTTTTAAGATCTCAAGGCAAACTGCAAACCAAGTTTACAGCTATGCTGCAAACAAAATATGCAGTTAAGAATCCCATCCTTCCGTTCATAAGTAATAAGTATCTTTATTAATCTATTATTTAATTGTGAGTTACAAATATTTTCGCCTGCCATTCTTCCCTTTGGCATCTCAATTGAACATGAATAGAACAGAGAGTGAAGAAAAGGAGAAACGATGTATCCGGGACTTGCAGTATTTATCATTAAACTGATCGCAATTATTCGTGGTGGATTGGACCTGGCGGTGTTTCGATTGATTCAATGGGGATTCTATCCCATTGCCGCCGGGCCAATCCGTATTTATTCAGATTACAATACCAGAGACTTTTTTAATCGGAATGCCCGCATCGATAGCGGATTTCCAAAAGGCGCCATAAATAAAAGGAGAGGAGGCTTGTCATGAAACGCTTCCAATATTTTCTGAGCATTATTTCGGCAGCATTTATTTTTTCGACTTTCACCGGCTGCTACACAACATTCCAGACGGTGAGAACCGCCCAGGCCGGTGAAGATTACTATCCCGGGCAATACGACAATGACGATTACTACTATGACGAGCAGCAGCCTTATGAGGCGGAAACCACCATGCAATTCGCGCCATCGCGGCTGGTTGCTCAAAAGACTTACTACGATTATGGCCGCTACGTTCGAACAGTGAAGTATGTGACCTATCGCAGTGATTTTGATGCATGGGATGATCCCTGGTATTCATCCACGGCCTATTACAACGAGCCGGGAATATCCATCAATATCTATTTCGGTGGTGGCGATTACTACCGGTGGTGGCGGCCCGTTTACTGGCCGACCTACCCGATTGCCTACTACGATCCGTTCTGGTGGGATATCGTCTACTACCCAGTGCCTATCTATTACCCGGGCCCGGTTTGTTGGCCTGGTCCTATCTATAATCCCGGCCCCATCATTGGATGGCCGCGTCCACCCTATCCGCATCCTCATATTGGCCACGACGGAGGTGGTTCATGGGCCGGCAAGAATAAAGAAAAGCGGGACTGGGATCGCCGGCAGCCGATTCAAAGACCGACTGTAGTGCGCAGACCGACCGGCGATGTCGGCACCCGCCAACCCACCAACAGCGGCGACAGGGGACGAATAGTTAGTAGGCCGGTTGGAAGCACCGGAACGATCACAACTTCCGGTCGCAGCCCACAGGGGAACTCGACAACCGGGCGGCGGGTTGTGCGTCCCGCGAACAACGGGACGCGCCAGAGCGGTAGCAACACCGGTTCCACGGGAATTGGGCGCGAAGTGCAGCGGACCCGAAACATTAAACCAGCGCCAGCAATAGAGCCACCGCGAACCAAAACCGTTCAGGAAGCAAAGCGTCCACAGGAGGGCAGGCGGAATATTGGCCGGACTCCGGCAAACAATTCACGCGAGAACGAGACTGAGTCATCGTCCACCGTGCAGCGACGCAGCTCCTCTGCCGGGACAAGCAGTCGGGTAACAAGCCGCAAGGAAGCGAACTCAGGCCGGTCGGAAACGCAAAATCAATATTCTCCGATGATTCGATCACGACAAACGGAGAAATCGATTACCACCTCGCGAACAGAAGAGAAATCGCGCAGCGAACAGCCAAGAATTTACACGCAGCAACGCTCGAGAACACCTCAATATGAGGCCCCAAAAAAAGCGGCACCTTCACGCAGCAGCCAGCCGCAGAGTTCGCGCAAAAGCTACTCCGGTTCGTCCAACAGTAGCAGCCGGAGCAGCTCAGGTTACCGCAGCAACAGTAGCAGTAGTTCAAAGCCGTCAATCAATCGGAGCGGTGGATCAAAATCAGGAAGCAAATCGGGCGGCGGCTCTTCATCCAAAAAGTCGTCCAGCCGAAGCAGCAGCACACGCGGGCGGCGTTAATCAGAGATAAATGATGCATGACAACCACGATAAAAAATCAGGGGCATAAAATGAAAACTCACATATTCATCGCAGCGATTGTTCTTTTTGTGGCCGGCAGCGCGTTTACCCAGGTCGCGGACGATGCCGTTCGCATCCGGCAGGATGAAAGCGGGTTCGGGGCGCGCAATCTGGCCATGGGCGGCAACGGGGTGGCATCAGTAAACGATTATTCCGCCATTTACTGGAACCCCGCCGGTCTGGCGCTGCTCAGCAGGAACCAATTCTCCGCCGAGTTGTCGAACCTTAATTTCTCCAATCAGGCGAAGTTCGCCGGCAATTTGAGTGACATGAGCAATAACTATACCCGCCTGCGCAACCTGGGAATTGCGATTCCTTTGCCAACTTCGCAGGGGAGTATGGTGCTGGCTTTTGGTTATAATTTTGTACGCGATTTCGACCAGTATCTTTATTTCAATGGAATAAACCAGATCAGCAATGGTCTCAGTTTTGAGCTGGATGACGGATACGGCAACTACGACTGGTATCCGTTCGACAGAAATGTGTCACAGAGCGAGGAGGTGACTGACGAGGGTGGGCTGCATCAATGGTCGTTGGGCGGCGCCATTGCACTCTCTCCCAATTTCGACTTTGGCGCAGCCCTTAATTTTTGGAGCGGGAAAGATGAATATCGCCTGCACTTCCGGCAAATCGACGACCAGAACGTCTACAACATTTTCCCCGGCGATTATTACAGCTATGAATTGAATCAGAACCTGATCACCGATTACCGGGCTTTCAGCCTGAAATTAGGCGGAATGTTCAAGATGAGCCGCCATGCCCGCCTCGGCCTGGCGCTGGAATTCCCCACTACCTTCACGGTTACCGAGAATTACTCAGATTCCGACGAACTGCAATTTGATGACGGCTATATCGATGCCCTGGATGGTGAGCCAAGCGAATGGCAGTACAAGGTCAAAACACCATATCGGCTGGATGCCGGAATTAATGTGCAGGCTGGCTACCTGGATCTCACCGGGAGCATCACTTACCAGGATTGGAGCCAGACCCGTTTCGAAAAACCGAACAACGCTTCCCTGGATGACGAATACAGCTCGCTGCTGGATGAAAACCGGTTCCTACAGCAGGATTATCGCCAGACGGTAAATTACCACCTGGGCGGCGAGTTGGCTGTCCCCGGCAGCAACCTGTTTGTGATGGCCGGCTACGCGGTTTACCCGTATCCGTTAAAAAATGCCTCCCCCGATCTTGATCGCAAATATTACAGCGGCGGGATCGGATTCAAAGTCGGTCCTGAAACCCGGCTGGATTTTGCCTACCAGCGCGGCAGTTGGAAGCGGCAGAGCGAAGATTCTTACACCCCGGGCGGCACACTGGAAGATATTACCACCAATCGGGTGCTGCTGGGATTGCGGTATTCTTTTTAAGCCGGATATAGTGTTGAACCTGTTAAATTGTTATACTATCACTCGTTGTGCTGATTAAAAATCTATATACAACAATAAATGAATATAAGTAATTGTCATTTTGAGTGTTAGCGAGAAATCTATATAAGATTCCTCACCCCCTAAAGCGGGATTCGGAATGACAGACATTCTGCAAATCGTGCAATATGGATCGTTTCTTTACATCGAAAATTAATTAGCACAACGTGTTAAGATATGAAAGAGAATACCAATGAAACTTCTATTAGTCTTATCGATTTCGATGGCGTTTGTAGCATGTCATAAATCAATGTCTGGCCTCGAAGACAATGGAGAGGGAGCAAGGGCATGGGTAAGGACAATTGGGCTGGATAGTCTTAGTGTAACTTGCCTTACAAAACATAAGAATGGCCTTTTTGTCAAGTTAATCCGAGGAATTCGGGTAGCGCCGTAATGCGAGGGGAACCTCGAAATTATGGATATGGAAATATACGGTACGAGATAGGCGGCATGCCGGTAGACTACTGG
>CAZUZS010000021.1:53014-65704 GCA_964624795.1 uncultured Calditrichaceae bacterium | reverse complement strand
ATTTCTATCCCGTTGGGGACAAAATATTCATAGCACAACTTCCATTCAGCAGTTCCTGTACTTGTATTATTGTTTCAATTTACGGCATTTTGCCAATAAATCAATTCCTGCGTGAAAAAATATTTGGAAAGTCTGCTGCTCATTCAGGATTACTGCCCGGAAAACGAGGTACTGACATGCCCGACCCTTTGCGCTATATAACAAAATGTCCCGGCGAAAACAACTGTTGAAATCCGCTCTTTTTATTTCCGATGATTTTTATTATAATTACCTCAAAAAACGCAGGGGAGTAATGAAAGTCACCAGAACCGAAATTGAAGATGTGCTGCTCATCGAACCCAACGTTTTCGAGGACCCGCGCGGTTTCTTTTTCGAAAGCTACAACCAGCGGCTTTATGAAGAGCATGGGATCGACGTCCGTTTTGTGCAGGATAACCATTCCCGTTCGGTTCGCAACACCCTGCGCGGCCTGCACTACCAGGTCAATCCCGGCCAGGCGAAGCTGGTGCGGGTGATAATCGGCGAGGTGTTCGATGTAGCGGTAGACATCCGTTACGGCTCCCCCAACTTTGGCCAATGGGTAGGACACTACCTCTCCGCCGAGAACAAGCGCCAGATGTTCATCCCGGTTGGTTTTGCGCACGGCTTCTGCGTTACCAGCGAAGTAGCTGAATTCGAGTATAAGTGCAGCGATTTTTACTCCCCACCCGACGAGCGCGGCATTTTGTGGGACGATCCTGACCTGGGAATCGAATGGCCGGTAACGGCCCCCATCCTGTCTGAAAAGGATAAGCAGAATGTGCGCTTCCGGGACATTGCCCACGACTTTATCTTTGGGCGGTAACCTTTTCTGCTTCCAAGTAGCATCAGTGCCTGTTCGCTCACTTTCGGCACAATCGTTCCCGATGATGTGCCCAGTTGCTCGCCATTCTAAACTGTGCAGGATTTCCGGTTTTATCCGTCCTCGTACTGCCACTTTTTACGGGGGAATTCAAATTAGGCAATAATTAACCCAGACGACTATTTAACCTCTCCGGCTAAATTTTGGGTATCAAACCACCAGGGCTAAAAATGAGAGTAGCGGCGCAACAGGACGCCGCACCCATCCCCTCAAACACTGATCAAACTGCACTGTTTGTCAAAGGCGCGGATTTAGCGGATTAAATGCATCTTTCCGGTTTCCGAATGACTCCTCGCTTGCGCCTGGTAGAAATAGGCTCCAGAAGGCTGCGGCTGTGCATATTGGTTTGCGCCGTTCCAGTGAACCATAAGAACGCCGACCTGCACATTTTCAAATGACCGCGAATAAACCTCCTGCCCAAGAATATTGAAAATTCTGAATTCCAGCCGCTGAAGCGGTTGCACAATTTCCACCGGAATTGTCGTTTCCGGATTGAACGGATTCGGATAGTTGGGCAGCAGCCTGAAAGTGGATTGTACAGCCGCTGTCGGTGCAGGCTCCACCCCGGTTAGCGCGCCGCGTTCGAATGCGCCAAGATCCACCCGCCCACCGGGGAAATTGGTGCCGAATGAGGGATCGCCGGCATTCACGCACGGGCTTCCGGCCTGCAAATGGAAATCGCCATTGGCAGGATCGACGAACATCGGGCTGCTGCCGGAAATGGCATTGGATTGACCGCTGAAAACTTCATCACAATTAAACCACCCGTTGTATGCGATCGTCACTGTTCCCTGAAAAACCGACTGGCTTCCGTTAAAGGAATGTGTATTTGCATAAATGTTGTTGCGCATATCCAGGTTGGTCACGCCGCCCGAGGCCAGCCAGAACAGCGGTCCGGGGATATCATAAAAGGTATTATTGTAAAATTTCACGTTCTGAAGGCCATCAAACTGCACACCGTAACCATCGATGGAATAATTGCCTTCATCGACAAGGTCGTGCACCAGGTTGTTGGTTAGAACCATATTCTGCGGCGGTCCGGTAAGGCGCATTCCACCGTTGCAGTCATAAATCTCGTTCCAGGCAACGGTGATGCTGTCCGAATTGTGATTGATTTTCAGGCCGGAGCCGTCACTGTCGTCCGTTCTGCGAAAACCGTGCATTAGATTGCCGTAGATCAGTGCGCCAAAGTTGGATTTCAAATCCACCCCGTTTTCGCTTACTCCCTGCATCGAAGCAGTGCAGTAGAGATGATTCTCCATGATTTGGGTGTGCGAAGCGGTCCCCTCGCCGATCTGGATGCAGTCCCCGGAGCAATTATAGATTTCGTTGTTTCGGAAAGTGTATTGCTCTCCCCCGGTAATGACGATGCCGTGCGCGTCATTGGCGATGTTTTCATGCACAAAATCGTGGATTATGCAATTCTCAATAATATTGTAATTTCCAGAGCTGATGTCGAATCCGTCCCGCCGGCCGTTTCGGATTTCGCATGAGCGGATGATGTTATGATCGCCGGAGATCTTCATGGCGTCATTCTGGCCCCAATCGTGGTCGAAAATGAGTTTTTCGAATATATAATAATCTCCATTAGCGCTGAGAATCCTGTCGGAAGAATATTGGATGACTACCTGCTCATTCTGGTAGGCGCGCACGACGATAGGCGCGTTTGCAGTTCCGTTTGCCTGGAGCCCGAGCTGCTCGGGATAGACCACAGGCGCGGTTGTGCCGCCGCGGACAAAAAGTGTGTCCCCCGCCTGAAGATGGCCGAGGCCTTCATTGATTGTGTGCCACGGCGCATTTATTGTGCCCTGGGAACTTCCCTGGGAACGATTGTCCACATAATATGTGCTGCCAAAAAGAGCCGAATAAATCCCG
The DNA here is from genome assembly GCA_964624795.1 of uncultured Calditrichaceae bacterium. Classification (GTDB taxonomy): domain Bacteria; phylum Calditrichota; class Calditrichia; order RBG-13-44-9; family RBG-13-44-9; genus CAZUZS01. The sequence continues at coordinate 62,928 of CAZUZS010000021.1, read as the reverse complement.
GCCACTAACAAAACGGTTAGTAGAATTCGCATTCTCTGCCTCCTGCAATTTTAAAATTTCTCGTTCTTTGAATTACAGGATTGACGCCAGCCGATTTATCACCGGATGAAAGTTTCTTTTGAGCCAGCTTTCATCCAGGTCCGAATTGTAAGTAATCTGTTTACTTACACGGTCAATCCAGTAATACAGCATGGCAGGGAAAACCGGGATAATCTGGATTTTCGTTTTCAGGAAATAATTGTGGTATAAAGGAAGGAAATCCTGTGCGGCGAGGTCCGCTTTGACCAGGAGATTGACCATACTCAGTTGGTACCTGTCGCGCAGCGCTTTGGCCAGCAGGCTGGAGATATCGACCAGGGTCAGATCGTCCTCGCTGCTCATATCCCAGTCGATAACACCGATGATCTCCCCTTTTTCATCAAACAGGCAGTTGCCAAGCTTGAAATCGCCATGACAAAAGGAATGCATCATCTCTTTGCCGAAAAATTCCGCCCTGAGGAAATCCTCAGTCCGGCGGAGCACCTGCCGCACACGCGAATCCGGTTCGATGTTATTCCGCATCACCGTCAGTCTGCTGCCCAGGTATTTTTCGAATTCAGGTTCCTGCATCTGAAACGACTCCCCGAAATGCCGATGCACCTCGCCAATCGTTTCCTGCGCTTTTTCATAAAATTGTAATGCTTCCTTAAGCGCCATCTTGGGGAATCGCTGTTCTATGCTCAGCGCATTGATTCCCTCTTCCACGTAATAAGGAAATCTTCCTTTTTCCTCCGCTGTTACAGGCCGCGGCACAAAACCGAAGCCGTGTTCATAAAGCAGCTTGGTGTGCCTCTCGTTATTCCGGATTCGTTTCATCGAGTCGTGGCTGAACGGAAAACGTATGTAATAATTTTTGTTCTTGTGCGCAATCTGAAGCATTAGCACATCCGTCGTCGAAATATAGACCTTTTTAACAGCATTAATCCAATCCCTTCCGCTCTCCCTGCAACCCAATATTTTACAAATTACGTGCCCAACCATGGAGTTGCCGGAGCCGCGGGAGAAAAATGTTGCCGTCTCGCGGGGTCTCAAATAGTACAACAGGTGTGTAATTAACCAGCGCTTCAACGGAGAGCGGGTGTGTGTGGGAATGGCAGTTTTAAATGCGGGACGCACCAAATATTGCGGTTTTTCCAAATGAGGATCGACAAAAAAATGAACGTCCGATCTCCATTCGTCCCCTTCAAGATTTTGAATGAATCTATATATTTTTTGACGATTGTTGGAGACGATTCCATAATTGCGGAACAGGTCGCGCCAAACATCCGCCACGGAATTCGACCGGTCTAAAACAATAAGGTCTGCGTCCGGAATCAAAATTCCTGAAAGTTCACTGGCATCGAAGGATGTCGTCTTCAAATCCACATCCAGGACAACCACAGAAAAAAATTTTTCTGAGAATGGAAAATGCCCGAATTCGCAAATAACGGCATTCTTCGGAGCTGCATCTTGTATATTTTTTTTACAATTGGCTGGAAAAGAAAAAAAGGTAGACTGGGGGAAAAAAGTGAAATCCAGTTTGGCCCTTTCCGGCCGGTCGGTGATAACCAAAATGCGGGCTTCCGGCGCCAATGCGGAAAAATACAGGAAAGGCAGAAGTGAGTAGGACTTGCTCGGACCCGCCATCAGACTTTCCCTAAATATTTCTGCATTATCCGGTCAACAATCTCCTCCGCCAGCTCACGGGGCGGCCGGTTAGTCTGAATCGACAAAACCGGGTAATCATTTAGGGCGCGGGTATAGAACTTATGAAACATCCTGATTTCATCCGCGTTGAGCTGCGGTTTCCGTTTCACGATCGCGTCGGGATCGTTGTGAAGATACACAATCAGGGCGGGCTTGGGGAAAAATTTGCAGATAAAGTAGCGCGAAAACCGGAAATCATTCATGGGTCGTTTCTTGTAAATATGACGCAAATCGTAAATATAGCGGTCGCTCAATACGATACGGTGCTTTTTAAGCCGCGGTTTTACCATTCTCAGATAGCGATACCATAATTCAATATAAACTGTGCTGTAATACAGCCACCCTTTGATTTTCCCGGCCACCAGTTTTTTTATAATGGTGGGCAACGCCGGTCCCTTTTGGCCGGCAAGCTTTGATTTCAAAATTGCGAACCAATCCTCTTTGGGCGGAAACAGGCCGAGTTTATAGGCAATTTTTAGTACTGGTGATTGTATTCTGCCCCATGGTCCCATGTAAACCATTTCATATTTTATTTTTCCGGCGCAATCCAAATGTCTTCTAACTTCATCGATTGTGGTCGTTTTGCCCGCACCATCCACTCCCATGAAAGCGATCTGAACACCAGATTGCCTTCGAGAGATGCTGTCGAGGTGTTTCTTGGAGAAATGATTTAACCGATTTGATAGTGAGCTTCGAAGAAGCTGTTTTGATATTGTGCCCGAAGCTGCGGCAGCCATTTTCTTGTCGGTGGTGAAAACCTCCGGATGGTCCATAAAATGTGCAAAAATGTCCCGGACTTTTTGATCATTTATCCGCGACCGCATGTACTCCTTATCGGGAGAATCGTGCAGAATTTTCTCGACGACCGGCAAATGTTTTTCCTGAAGATGCCCTTTGCCCAAAAGATTATGGAAGAAAAGATGGACCAGTCGATCTTCGCGTGACAACGTGGAATATCCAAACCGGTTTTCTCCAAGTCGCCGATCGACTCCATCCAATCCCAGATATTGAATTCCATTTTGTATGAAAGCATAGTGCGTATCCAGCAGTTTGAGCCGCTTGCCATCCCAGTGCATCAAAACAGATTTGCCGGGAATTTTGCCACGTTTTTCGATGAACCCCAATTTTCGCATAAGCTGTACATACTTTCGGCGGTCCTGCGGCCAAACCAGGAGATCCAACTCCGAAAGGTCTGGTGAAAAAACATCTTCATCCCTTAACAACGCATAGCGAATGCCGGCCAGATTCATTTCCTGTAAGGCCGTGGCAAAGATTGATTGCTGTTGATCAGTCATGTAAATGCCGCTCAATTAATACCATTCAGATTCCAACTATCGACACGATTTGATAAAAGTATATTCTTTGCCATACCAGTTTCCATGCGGGATTCTGACGAAGACGCAGAACCGGGCCGGGGAACCGGCAGGTGGGAGCAATGAAAAAACCCAATCTATTTGCTTAATACCATTTTATGAATCAACTGTTTTTTACCGGCAGCCAGCTTGCAGAAGTAAACGCCGGACGGCAGCTTCGCGCCATTGTCGTCACGACCTTCCCACCGGATTTCATGAACGCCAGGATTGAAAACGCCTGATGCCAGCGTGGCAACCTTTTGTCCCAGAATATTGAAAACCGAAAGCTCAATTCGCTCACGCGAGGACAGGGTAAACCGCACATTTGTCACCGGGTTGAACGGATTTGGGTAATTCTGATCCAGGCCAAACTCCATTGGTTTTAACCCGACCGGTCCGATCCCCATAGCGGTCGGTGGCGGGGGTGGTGTGCTGCCAAATTGACGAATATAATCTTCGGTCAACTTGATATTCTGTGGGCTCGATTTTGCCGCCGTTGGCAAGGCTTGTTTCAGCAGCAAATCACAGTTGTTGACTGCCGCAACCCAATATCCCTCCTGTGCATCGAGGGACTGCACCAACTCGTAATTACCAGTAGTTGTGTTAAATCGGTAGGCCGCGACAACCGAGCCGTCCGGCGTATCCAGTGGATTGGCAAAATCAGTAGATGAAAAAAGCGCACCGACCTGGTGCCAGCCCATCGTCAGACTCTTTTCAAGCCGGGAAACCGGCGTACCGCTGATTACCGCGCTCTGCGGGCTAAGTATTGCCAGCCAGTAGCCGACACCGGTTTCCAGTTGGCTTACACTCACGTATTGCTGAAGCGCAGTATCCCAGGTGTAGGCAATGAGCGCATCGGGGAAAAGCGTGGAAAGACTGTTATCTGCCGGTTCCGCCGGAAGAGAAATCAGGTACCAGCCGCTTTGCATAAAACTAAATGTAAAATCAACCGATTGACTGTAGCTGACTGTCAAATCGACATCTGCGTTAAGTGAGACCGTGTTTGCCTGACGCATATCGACCGGGAAACTCAGGCCATCCAGCAGGAAAATACCTTCGGCAGGAAACGCTGTAGAGTCCCACTGCACTGTTACGGTGCTTCCACCGGTATTCAGTATCTTCAAAGTCCAGTCAATGGGTGTATCGAAGGGTGCATCCCAGTAGCGGGCATCTTTCTTCAAATAATTCGGCGGCGTGGGAATACGAAACGCTGCATAAAAATCGCTTGCCGGTGCAGAAAGTGAGGAATCAAGCCCGGTATCGAAATCGTCAGTCGCAAGCGGATGTCCTGAAATCGTGCGATAAAAGGTGGCCGTGGGACCGGTTATCGTAAATTTATTGAACCAGGTGTCGCCCTGGCCCACCTCAAAGTTTTGAGTATTGAGATCCTGCAGATTATTGGTCGCTGAATCGTAAACCTTGACCTGAAGTGAGTAGGTTCCGCTGCTCAATCCGGAGGGGACAGTAAGGCTTTCTATAAACGCATCGTTGCTGCTGCCGGATATTGTGACCGTGCGCGAAGTAGAGGTCAGGCTGTTAAACAGGTTATCCAGAATTGATGTAACAATAAGGATTTGCTGTGAAGAAAGATCTGTGTCGATTTCTTCCGTGATGGACATACCCTCGCCGGGAAAGTAGGTGCTTTTATCCGGCGTGATATACCGAATCGTGGCGGAGATTGTAGCGCCCCCGCCGGGTGTTCCGACCTGGTTACTGCCCCTTAAATAAAAGTCAAAAGGAAGATTCGTTCCATCATTGGGATAATGGCCCCGGTCGAAAAGGAAATTTGCAGGCCAGTACATCATATCCTCAGTGGCGCTATTGAAATAATCAACAATTGAACCGCTTTTTGTGAGAGAGATTCCATCCGTGCCACCGTCGAACATAAAGCCGGAAGCTGAAAAATCGGGTGCAAAACCGTAGACCGATTGAAAAGCCGAGCTGCTCCGCGCCAGAACAACAAATCCGTTCGCCGGAATACTGCCGCTCAGTGTTTTGCTGGATGTCGCCGAAGTCGACCCATTGTTATAATAATTCAAGGAGTAATTTGACAGGTTGAGTGATGAACTTCCTCGATTGAATAGCTCAAGATAGGATGCAAGGACATTCGATTCGCTATGAACTTCGTTGATGATAAGATTATCCGGCGGATTGAAATTAATGGGAAGGTAGCGATACCAAACCTCATCTCGCGTGGCATTATAGCCGGTTACCATCATTCCGCTGCCGGAGCTTACTTGCTGGTATGTTACGTTCACATCATTAAAAACGTCACTTCCGTTTTCCAGAGCCGTTATCCAATCACCGGTCTGAACATCCTGCAGGTTGTCCTTGTCCAGAACAGCATATCCGATTTTGTCACTCACGGTTGCCAACACATAAAGCTCATTGGTTGTCTCGTTGATGGTAAGTGCCGGCCGGGTAGTATTGCCGGGATCGGTATTATACACACCATAGTCATGCCACGATCCACTCTGGTCCCGGTGATAAAGTGTAAAGAATGGGTCGGAACTGCCACTGCTCCCCCATTTCATTATGGCATAGAGATTATTGTCAAAATCGCGAACAATGCTGACATGGTCGTCCGATTCGGGCTTATTGGGCAAAGTCTCTTCAGTCCAGTTTGAGCTTACCGTCGGATTCGAGGCATCGGAAAGCCGTATAAAAAAGACATTCCCTTTTGAATTTTCGGAAACAAAAACACCGACATAGCCATTCCCTCCGGACATGAACTCCGTCGCGTCCACCAACCCGATCGATCTGGTCAGGGATCGAATAGCAGTTGCAGCACCCGGCCAAGTTACGCCATTATCCTGGCTGTAGGTTACCCACAATGCGGAATCGTGAAGCGTGAAGACGAGCAGGTCACCATCAAGCGCCTGAAGAAGAACCGAGGGGTTATCCCTGGCGCCGCTGCTGGCACCCGGAACAGAACGGGGAAATCCACTATCCATCACCCATGAACCGCTGCTATATGATAACCGGTAAATAAGCTCCGCCATGGGCATGAGAATAAAAAGTTTTTTGCTGAATGGGTCCACGCGGACATCGGGCGTTTGTTGCGAACCGGAAAGGTTAAGCGAGACTTCCGTGCTCCAGGAGTTTCCATCAAATTTATAAACATACCAAATGGAAGTTGTTGACCGGTAAAAGACGCCCCACCAAAACCCATCGTACCAGAAAACCCGGCTTTGGTTGTGGCGCAGGTAGGGTCCCCTTGTATTGGGTATCGCTTCTCCGTATGTAACACCAAAAAGGTTGTGAATCAAAATTAGCTGAATTCCCACAACAAAAAGCAAAATAATCTTCTTCACTTCCGGATCCTTATTTTTTGATAGCATCTCTCCAATCAGGTTGGATGTTAAGAGATTTATCGCGAAATGTGATGAATTACGTCACATAAAAATGAACGGGGTATTTAAGAAATATGGAAAGCGCATTGCATGATAACGATGTCCCGAAATCTTAAGAAAGGGATTTTGGGCAAAGCAATAAAATCTCAACTGCCAGCGTCGTGCATCATGTTTGTCGGCTTATCCGCAAAAGGAAGGATCAAGGCGTCAATTCAAGATAACCGGCAAAATTATCTACCGGGAATATTTCTTACGGCAATTAAAATCATTTTGCAGAAAAACAGAGTAAAAGATCATCAGATTATTCTGTTTCCCTAAACCCGGACCTCCTTGCAAACCAGGCAAAACCAGGTTTCACCATTTTAGTGCTCAAGCCGGATAGGTAATCCTATTTATTTCCAAAGATCCCAATATTGGAGTTGGCTCGCAGAACCAATATTTTCCTTACCTCGCGTAAATCATTTTTCTCGCGACTGTTTGAGATGAAGTCGTCAACCGGTAGAAATAGATCCCGCTGGACACAGGTGTGCCTCTCTCATCATGCCCATTCCAGGAATAGGTGTGTTCACCGGACGACAGGCTACCCTCCACCAAATTCCTCACCAACTGTCCACGGATATTGTAAATACCCAGGCTTACTCTATCGTTACGCGGCAAATCAAATCGGATAGTAGTGTTCCCGTTGAACGGATTGGGGTAGTTCTGCTCCAGCGCCAGGTTGGTGATGATGGGAACCGTGATGCTGGTGATTGCACCGTAATCATGCATCGTCCCGTTAAAATCCTGGCTGAACAGCATGTACCGATACCGCTCGCCAGGTTTAACATCATTATCTTTGTAGCTATAACGACTGCTGATATTCGTGCTTCCATTTCCCTTGATCATGGCGATTTGATGAAATTGTTCGTCAGAATTATCTGCACGCATCAGCAGAAATCTGTCATTTTCAATTTCACTGGCTGTCTCCCAGTCCAGTCGCACGTGCGTTTCGTTCCAGGTGGCATTGAATGCCACGAGTGTCACCGGCAGAGAGACGTCGTTGCTGAACGTAGGCGAGCCGGCCTGATTGCTGCCCATCGCAAAATAATCGACATAAATATTGCTGCCGGTATTGTCCGTAAAATTACGATTAAAAAGCTGGTTGCTGTTCCATGGTTCGAGGTTGCTCCCCACCTGGTTGAACCTGTCTACTAACGTGGAGCTGTTGTAGAGGCCGATTCCATCAGCACCGCCGTCAAAGTAAAAACCGGAATTGCTGAAATCGGGGAGGAATCCGTACACTGAAAGAAATGTGCCCTGATCTCGGGCCAGCACAACATACGAGTCAGGATTTAAGCCTCCTGAAAGAGCTTGCGTTGTGGTCGGTGAAGAAGAACCATTGTTGAAGTACTTCAGGCTATATTGTGAAAGGTTAACCGTAGAACTTCCCCGGTTGTAAATTTCCACGTAGGAGGCACCTGGTGTCGAGGTGCTATTCACTTCGCTAATTATGATGTTATCCGGAAAGGAATAGTTGATAGATATTACATTATACCAAATCGCGTATGTGGAAGTATTTAGCGCGGTGACCAGAATATCTGTGGCGCTGCCCACCTGTTGGTACGAAACCGAAAGATTATTAAAACCGTCGCCAGGATTATCGATTATAGTCGTCCAATTCTGAAGATCAGCTACAACAGGATTGTCTTTATCGGTCGAGGCATATCCGATGGAAGCACTATTTATGGTGCTAAAAAGATAGAGTTTGCCGTTGGTTTCATCCACACAGGCGGATGGCCTGGTGCCATCGCCGGGATCAGCATCAATATCAGACCAACCGGTTGAGGGATCTCTGAAATAGAGTTTGTACACCGGGATTCCCGATCCATACTTGGTGATTGTATACAGGCGATTGTCCAGGTCCCGGACCATGCTGACATGGTTATCGGATTCGATATATGATGACAGGGTTTCTTCTACCCAGTTTCCTGTGCTTAACGGATTTGCGCCATCTGCCAATCGCAGGAAATGGACAGCTTTTTTGGTGTTCTCCGCCACAAATACCCCCATATAATCATTTCCACCCGAGGAAAATTCACAGGCATCGACCAAGCCATTATTATATGAAGCCGTAAAAATATTATATGGTGTTGAATTCCAGGTTACCCCATCATCATCACTGTAACCTGCTCTGACATGACTTCCGAACAAATCAAAAATAAAAAGATTGCCATTTTTTGCCCGGGCAAGACAAGGGGGCTGATCGTAAGCGGCATCGGAGAAATTGGTGCAGTTAACAGGAAATCCGGAATCGAGATCCCAGGTATCATTATTAAAAGAAAATCGGTAGAACTTCCTCAGGATTGGAAAAACAATATACAGCTTTCGGTTGAGCGCATCGACATGCATGTCTGGAGAATTCTTATCCCCATTCTGAAGAAATTGGATTTGCGTCCACGAGCTGCCATTAAACTTCATCAGATACCAATCGTCACCATTGAGAGGGATGATCCCGTACCAGTTGCCCTGAAACCATACAACTTTGCTCTGGTTGCTGCGCAGATAATAGCTGCCGCCGCTGTTTGGAATTGCCTGCCCGGTGGCATATAATACGGCCTCTGTAGATATCAAAAAGCAGAAAAGAACAAATAACAGGAGCCATCGAAGTTTGTATGTAAATCCCATGTTATGCCTCTCCAATTTCTTCCAAGCCTCTGAAAACAAAACTTAATTAACTCTTTTTGCCGGCTGATTATCAAAAGTCACAAATATACAATTTGAGCAAAAAAATTAAAACTTAAAATCTTTATTCTACCCAAAAAGCAGACCGCATCCCGAAATGAGATTAATTGATATTTAGCTTGACATTTTTCATATTTTCGAAGAAATTTTACAAGTTTGGAAACCGGAAGTCAATGAGAATAATTTCTACTTAAGGAGAAAAAATGGCGGACCTTTCAACAAGTTATCTTGGTCTTCAACTGAAAAATCCTGTTGTTATTGGCAGCAGCACCCTTGTTCAGAATTTGGAAGGTGTCAAAGATGCCGAGAAAGCGGGCGCCGGCGCAGTCGTTTTACGCTCCCTCTTCGAAGAGCTCATTCGGGAGGAAAACGAAAAAGGCCCGTCAGGAATGTGGAGCGGTCACCCGGAAGAGTATGAATACATCATGGCGGAGCTTGGGATGCAGTACGGTCCGCGCCAATACCTGGATTTCATCCGGGACGCCAAGTCAAGCATAAAAATCCCGGTGATAGCCAGCATCAACTGCACCTCGCCAAAGTGGTGGATAAGCTACGCCAAGCAGATAGAAGCATCCGGGGCGGACGCCATTGAATTGAATCTCTCCATCATGCCCACCCATCCCGAAAAAACCTCTGTAGATATCGAAGCCGATTTTCTCTCGATTATCAGAGAAGCCAGGAGCAATCTCAAGCTGCCTATTGCCGTGAAGCTCGGTCCCTATTTCACCTCGCTGAGCCGATTTGCAAATCAGTTATGCGGCGC
>CAZUZS010000021.1:0-52914 GCA_964624795.1 uncultured Calditrichaceae bacterium | reverse complement strand
AATATATTTGAATGGATTTTCATACATCCAAACGATTCTCAAAGAGATGGAAAACTGGATGCGGGCACACAATTTTGCGTCAATTGCAGATTTCCGGGGCAAGCTAAGTCTGAGCGAGCGAAAAGATCCGGAGATGTACGAAAGATTACAGTATATTAAAGCATTGGCAGGAATTGAGGACAAATAACATTTTTTTGTTTTTTTTGACCAATTCAAATCCCCTGTAATTCGCAGGGGATTTTTCTTTTTGTGAATCCAGTAACGTTAAATTCAGCAGCGACTTTGACTGAAAAGCCAGTAACCTTCAAATGAAATTTTATGTATTAAAAGCAAAAATATTCTGATTTATTCGTATATTATTTTCTAAAATTGAATTTTGCAGACCTCCTCTCCGGGCACCTCAAATTGTCTGTAAGTCAATTATTTCATATATTTCCGCCCCATTCCAACCTAAATATTTGATGAATTGCCAGCCGAATTCACAAAATTTTATTTTTCTTGATAAGAATAGCCAATTTCTTTATTTTGTTCGAAGAGTAAATAGTATTTGTATGCCTTTATTTTAAAGGTAAATCATTAAGTGAATCATTTAACGTATAAATGGAGTACATAAATGGAAGAGAAAATGCTTGATAAAAACTGGACGACAATTCTTCCTGAAATCTGCAAAGGATGCGGATTATGCATCGATGCCTGCCCGCAGGACGTGCTGAAATTTCATGAAAAATTCAACTCCAAAGGTTATCACTACGCGTACTACATTGGAGAAGGCTGCACCGGCTGTAACGTCTGTTTTTACGCCTGTCCCGAGCCGGAAGCGGTGGCTGTTTACAAAAAAGGTTATGTTCTTCAAGAAAATGAGGAGGTGTTTTAAAAATGGCAAAAGAATTGTTGAAAGGTAACTATGCCGTTGTCAAAGGTGCGATTTTGGCCGGTTGCAGGTTGTATTTTGGTTATCCTATTACGCCCGCGTCGGAAATCGCCGAAGCCGCCTCCTATTATCTTCCCCCGGTTGGCGGAACCTTCATTCAGGCGGAAAGCGAAGTTGCCGCAATCAATATGCTTTATGGAGCTGTGAGTGGTGGCGTCCGCGCCATGACCGCTTCCTCCAGTCCCGGCATTAGTCTGAAGCAGGAAGGTATTTCATACGCCGCAGGATCTGAGCTGCCGATTGTTGTAGTTGATGTTGTTCGCGGCGGCCCGGGTCTCGGCAACATTGCACCGGAACAGAGCGACTACAATCAGGTCGTAAAGGGTGGTGGACACGGTAATTACAAAAATATTGTCCTCGCTCCGAATAGTGCACAAGAGATGTGTGATCTAACCATGCTCGCGTTTGACCTGGCGTTTAAATATCGAAACCCGGCATTTGTGCTCACCGATGGTTTCATCGGCCAGATGATGGAACCGGTGGAATTTCCCGAACCACGCATGGATTTCCCCCGGTTGGATTGGGCACTGTACGGGGATGCGGAAAGCAAATTGAACCTGATCAGCTCAATCTACCTGGACCCCGACGAGCTTGAGGCACATAACCAAAAGCTGCAGGACAAGTACAAACTGATTGAAGAAAATGAAGTACGCTATGAAGAATATCACCTGGATGATGCAAAATTTGTGATCATGGGCTTCGGCATTGTCTCCCGCATGTTGCGATCGGCAGTGGAGCAGCTTCGCAGCGAAGGTCTGAAAGTCGGCTTGTTGCGTCCGATTACCCTTTTCCCATTTCCAAAGAAACAGATAAAGGAATTGGCCGAAAGAGGTGCTGCTTTTTTCGTCAGCGAAATGAGCAACGGACAGATGCTGGACGATGTGCGACTGGCAACCGAAATGAAAGTGCCGGTTCACTTCTACAACCGGATGGGCGGCAATGTGCCTACCACTGAAGACCTGATTGAGCAAATTAAAATTCATTATCAAAATTCCTGAATATAGAAGAAGAGGTGAAAGAATGGCAAAAACAGCCTGGAAAAAATCGAACGCATTTTATGATGAATATTTCCGGAATCCCAATGCAGATAAAAAAAGCACGCACTATTGTCCCGGTTGCGGGCATGGAAATGTGCATAAATTTATAGCCGAAGCACTGGAAGATTTTGAAGTAACCGACCGCTCTATTGTAATCAGCCCGGTAGGTTGCAGCGTATTTGCATACTATTATTTCAACACCGGCAATATTCAGGCAGCCCATGGGCGCGCTGCAGCGGTGGCAACCGGAATCAAACGCACACACCCACATAGTATCGTGATCAGCTACCAGGGCGATGGTGATCTTGCGGCCATTGGCACAGCGGAGCTGGTTCATTCCGCCAACCGCGGCGAAAATATTACAGTCATTTTTATTAATAATGCAATTTACGGAATGACCGGAGGCCAGATGGCCCCCACCACGCTTTTGGGACAAAAAACAACTACAACTCCGCGCGGCCGGGATGAATTTAATGAAGGCCGACCCATCAAAGTCTGCGAATTGCTGAACAGCCTGGATGCACCGGTGTACCTGGAACGCGTTTCCCTGCACGATGTAAAACATCGCGCCAAAGCGCGCATGGCGGTTCGCAAAGCATTGAAAAACCAGATTGACGGGATCGGGTTCTCCCTGGTGGAAGTGCTGTCCCCCTGCCCTTCGGGCTGGAAAATGGACCCGGTCGATTCCATGGCGTGGATCGAACAGGAAATGACCAAAGTTTTTCCGCTTGGCGTTTATCGCGACCGCTCAAAGGAGGTGGAGCCGCGCCTTCCCAGGAAACAGGAAATAGGCCCTGATATTATTAAAAAAGAACTGGGTATAACCCAACTCCACGATCAGCTCTTTGAGAGGACAAAACCGTTGGAGAAATTCCAAAATCCGCAGGTAAAGGCAGCCGGCTTCGGCGGCCAGGGCATTTTGCTCCTGGGCCTGGGAATAGCCCAAACCGGCATGTTGGAAGGATATAACGTTTCATGGATTCCTTCTTATGGACCGGAAATGCGTGGCGGTACCGCAAACTGTCATGTTCAGGTTTCCGAAAGGCCGGTAGGTTCACCGGTTGTGACTTACCCCACTGTTCTTATTGCCATGAACCGGCCTTCTCTCGAAAAATTCGAAAAGGATGTGGACGCAGGCGGACTGATTATCTACGACTCCTCGCTCATCGACATTGAACCATCCCGGGAAGATGTAGATGTGATGGCCATTCCTGCTACCAAAATTGCAGATGAACTGGGGAATACCCGGGTTGCCAACATGGTAGTGTTGGGAGCGTTTGTGGGATACACCAACGCCCTCAGCAAGGAGACGGTTTTCGAGACGCTGAAATACATTATTTCCCGTGAACGCCTGATAGAAATAAACAAGAAGGCTGTGGAGAGCGGGTTCGAATTCGGAAAACAACTACGCGAAAAAATGTATAACTAATTTCTGTATCACAGTATTCCTGAATAACTTCAAGGCAGGAGGAAACATTCTCCTGCCTTTTCTTATTATGGAGAATATTTATTGTTCGATTTTTTATTTCCGGGAATTATTTCACTTTTTTCAACAAATTTGAGAACATTCCAAACCGCCTGAAATATAGCAATCCTTAAATATTAGGAAATATTTAAAAATTACGAATATAATGGAATGAGTTTTGCAAAATATCTTAATGGATATATTTAGTGAATATATTAACAGAAAGGCACTTACATGAAGGTAACCAAACTTCCAAAAGCAAATGTGGACGAATTCCTTTCGAGCTTACGGGATTTTGGAGAGGTGATTATCCCCAAGGAAAAGAAAGAGCAAAAAGGCGTTTATGTTCTGGATGTCATGAACGATCCGCGGGAAGTCGCCTGGGAATACTTGCGAACAATAATTCCGCCCAAAAAATACCTGAGCAAACCGAAAGAAGTTCTGTTCAATTTTCACACAAAAAAAGGATTCCAGCAGCAGATTGAAGACGCCGATACAAAACGGATACTTTTTGGTCTCCATCCCTGCGATATTCATGGAATCAAAATTCTTGACGTGGTATTCATGCATCAGTACCAGGACCCCTATTATGTCAAGCGCCGGGAAAACACGGTGATTATCGGCTTGAGCTGCATGCCCGATGAGAAATGCTTCTGCAAATCCATGCACACCGATTCCACCGATGACGGCTTTGACCTGGCGCTCTCGGATATTGGAGACGATTTTTTGGTGGCAATTGGCACCAGCCTGGGAGACGATCTGGTGAGTGAAAGAAGCCACCTTTTTACTGAAGTAACTGAAGAAGATAAATTAAAATATTTGGATTTCCGGAAAAAGCGGAACGAAAAGTTTACTCTGACGCTGGATATCGATGACCTGCCCTATATTCTTGATCTCGAACAAAACAGCCCAATTTGGGAAGAGTTGGGTGAGCGCTGTCTCACCTGCGGCAGTTGTTCCATGGTCTGCCCCACCTGCTACTGCTTCAACATCTATGACGAATTGAATCTGGATGCAAAAAGCGGTCGCCGGATCAAACAGTGGGATGCCTGCCTTTTCAAGGATTATGCGCTGGTGGCCGGTGGACATAACTTCCGGGAGGAGCGTGCCGAGCGGGTCAAGAACCGGTATTATCATAAGCAGTTTCGCATGGTGGAACAGTACGGTAAGCCCAGTTGTGTGGGGTGTGGACGTTGCATCAATGCCTGCCCGGCTGGAATCGATGTCGTTGAAGTTTTGACAAAAGTAAGGGAGGGAAGCTATGTTGCCAATTAAACAGCCTGTCCTTGAATCCTGCAATTCATTCACGCTGAGTAATAATCCCTACAAGCCCGAAATGGCCCGGATTATCAGTATCGATCCCATGGTCGAAGATAACCATCTTTTTCGCTTCAGGTTTGAAGATCCCGATCTGAACAATAAATTCCAATACAAACCGGGCCAGTTCATGGAGCTGTCGGTGCCGGGTGTGGGCGAATCGCCGATCTCAATTTCATCTACGCCTACCCGGAAAGGTGTGATCGAAATGTGCATCCGGCGCACCGGTCGTGTTACGAACGCACTTTATCGGCAAAAACCAAACGACTTGATCGGGTTAAGAGGCCCTTTTGGCAATGGCTTTCCAATCGAACAAATGAAGCAGAATAGCCTTTTGATCGTCGCCGGAGGCCTGGGAATTGTCCCGCTCCGATCCATTCTGTTCTATGCGCTTGATAATCGCCAGGATTTTGAACGGATCATCCTGCTTTACGGCACCCGCTACCCGGATTTTCTTCTCTTCCGCAGCGAATTGGAAGCGCTCTCCTGGCGATCCGATGCCGAGTGCCACCTGATTGTCGAAAAGCCGGCACTCTCGCCCAAGACACCGGAATGGCGCGGGCAATACGGGATGGTCACCGACCTGTTCAATAATATCAAAAACCTGGATATCCGCAAGAGCTATGCGGTGGTGGTCGGTCCTCCTATTTTCTACCGGTTTGTCCTCAGCCAGTGTCTCGGTATGGGCTTTTCGAA
Organism: uncultured Calditrichaceae bacterium; assembly: GCA_964624795.1. Lineage (GTDB taxonomy): Bacteria > Calditrichota > Calditrichia > RBG-13-44-9 > RBG-13-44-9 > CAZUZS01. Next base: position 47,468 of record CAZUZS010000021.1, on the reverse strand, counting down.
AGACCGCATCCTGATGTCGTTGGAACGCCGCATGGAATGCGGGATCGGAAAGTGCGGGCACTGCGAAATTGGAAATAAAAAAGTCTGTACCGACGGCCCGGTATTCACTTACTGGGATGTAATGAATTTACCGGAAATGATTTAGGAGAAAAGAGATGAGTAAACCAAGAATCGGAATATTCGGATTAACATCCTGCGCCGGTGACCAGTTAGTTATCCTGAATTGTGAAGATCAGTTGATCGCTCTGGCCAATGCTGTCGATATTCAGGATTGGGAGATGGCAAAAAGCCAGAACGATGAGGAATCCGAACTGGACGTTGCCCTGGTGGAAGGCTCCGTGGCGCAGATTCGTGATATAGAAGCATTGAAGAAAATCAGGAAAAGGTCAAAAGTTCTTGTAGCATTGGGCACCTGCGCTGTTTGGGGCGGGATACCGGCTATGAAGAATGATGTCCCCCGCGAAGTGATGATGGAGGAGGTTTACGGAGATAACGTAAGGTTTGTTGAAAGCAAGGCGGCGCAACCGCTGAGCTCGTTTGTTAAAGTGGATTATAATCTGCCCGGCTGCCCGATTGAAAAGGACCAGTTTCTGCAGATGATGGCATCTTTTCTGCACGGAGACATGCCGGAGATACTCAACTTTTCGGTGTGCGCAGAGTGCAAAATGAAAGAGAATGTGTGCCAGGTTGTTTACAAGAACGAAGTTTGCTGCGGTCCTCTCACGGTAGCCGGTTGCGGAGCCCGCTGCCCGTCGCACAACGTGCCTTGCACCGGCTGTCACGGCCCGATCGAGGAAGTGCATTACGACGCAGAGGTGAAAATGCTGGAACGCAAAGGCATTCACCCCGAAGAGATTATCCGAAAAATGCAGGTGTATGCTACGCCCGCCTGGATGCCGGAAAAAATGATGGAGGAAATGCAGCATGAAGGTGAATAAGAAAATTGCAATTGAACACCTCGGACGGGTTGAGGGTCACGGTGGAATCCATGTCGAAATTGAAGACGGAAAAGTCTCGAAAGTAAACATGGATATTTACGAAGGCTCCCGTTTTTACGAGGAATTGATTGTCGGTAAACACTACGAGGAAGTAGCCGGCATTATTAGCAGAATTTGTGCAATCTGCTCGGCGGATCACCTGCTGGCCTCGCAATTTGCTACCGAGAAAGCATTTGGCGTGGAAGTTTCCCGGCAAACCAACCTTCTGCGCGGTCTGCTTCTTCACGGCTCTATGATCGAAAGCCATGCACTGCATGTTTACGCGCTGGCATTGCCCGACCTTTTGGGTTTCGACGGCGTGATCTCGATGGCATCCAAATATCCGAAAGAAGTCTCCATTGCCCTCAGCCTGAAGAAACTGGGAAATACCATCCAGGAGCTGGTCGGCGGGCGCGCCGTTCATCCGATTAATCCCGTTATTGGCGGATTCGGTGTGGTGCCAACACCGCAACAGTTGGTCGATCTAAAATCGCAAATTGAAAAGGGACTCGAGGACGCTCTCTTGACCGTGGATGTCTACGAACAACTTTTGCCGCTCCCCGGCTTCGCCGATTCCCCCACTATTTACACGGCGCTGGTGCCGCGTGAGCCTCGCTACAGCTACCTGGGCGACGTGATTCAGACTTCGCTGGGAGACCGTTTCCCGGTCGAAGATTATCGCAAAGTCTGCAACGAACGGGTTGTATCTCATTCCCACGCAAAACAGTCGCTTTTTGTCGATAAGCCGTTTATGACCGGCTCCCTTGCGCGACTGAATCTGAACCACAAACAGATAAAAGGAATTGCGCTGGATCTGCAGAAACGCTTGCTTCCCAACCTGCCGTGCACGAACATTTTAGAAAATAACACCGCCCAGTTGATCGAGCTGGTGCACTCCCTGGAGCGGGCCATTATTCTTATTGACCATCTTTTGGAGGAAGGTATCGAACCGGAAGAACCGTTGAAGGTTGAACCCAAAGCTGGTCGCGGCGTTGGTGCGCTGGAAGTTCCCCGCGGCACCCTGTTCCATGCTTACGAGTACGATGACAACGGTGTCCTGGTCGATGCCGATGTCATAACGCCAACCGCACAGAATCTGGCGAATGCCGAAAAAGATTTGCGCACGGCTGTGGAGAACAGCATGACCCAGTCCGAACAACAACTGCGTCTGAACCTGGAAATGGTAGCGCGGGCCTACGATCCTTGCATCTCGTGCGCCGTTCACCTGGTGGATTTAACGGTAAAGTAAGTTCAGTGGATGGCCTCCTGAAATTATTTCCATTTGCGGAGTTTTGTGGTTCCCAGACCGCAAAACTCCGTATTTCATAAGAATTAGTGAATTAATTAATAAAATTTTATTTCTATTGTTTTTTAAAAAATAATTTATATATTAGCAGCAATTTGTTATTTAATTAGCAATAAAGGATGAGTGGTAAGTCAGGCTTTTAACAGAATTGAGACAGTAACGAAAGACATCATTTTTTCTGGTCAATATGGAATGAAAACAATCACTAACCTCATTGAAAGGATTCAGCCTCCGCATTTTGCAATATAAAAAGTGCCTCGAAAATGCTCACTATGGTGGGCAAATTTTATAGCCCTATATGTGAAATTAGTAGCATGTTTTTCTAATTTTAACCTTTGTTTCACAATTTTCATATTTTTTAAACGGTTGTTCTTTAATTACATCTAAAAAAGTTTTCAGGTATAGTTGCCACTCTGTGACTGACGTGGCGGAGCTGTGCCAGAAACAACCGTTTCGATCCCTGCGGAATTCTTTTTGTTATAATTATCCCATATCAATATCACCTCTTAAATTACATCCTCATACAGGTATTGACGGATCTAATCACAGTAGATTTTGCCTGATTTACAATCGGGATTTGATTATTCTTTCTTAATCATAGATTTCCCTCTAACCAAAATCACCGGATGGTTGAATGAAACCACCTCTTATTGTTGGATTGGGAAATGAAGGATTTCAGGATGAGGCGGTGGGATTGTTTCTTCTCCACCAGGTATGTCAATATTTTCCGGGGGCTAATCTTGCGCGTGCTGCATTGATCAGCAGCCTCCTGGAGTTTATCCCGATATACAATGGAGAGGAAGCGGTTTTGTTTATCAGCGGCGCTTATATGCACCAGCAGCCCGGCGAATATTGCACCCTCCCTTTGCCGCACGTTCATGCATGTGACAGCATTATTGGAATCGATCCGGGAGATATCCTAACCCTCTATCACGAAATACCAATGCTTAAGCAAGCGCAGGCAAATGTTCTGGCAATTCAAATCCGTTGGAATGAATGGGGGGATGAATTATCCCCGGAAGTTTCTCAAACAGCGAAACGCCTCCTGAAAAATTTTTGGAAAATATTGGAAGATTTAAGCTTCCCGGTATGAATGACATATGTAATATTCGTTTAACTTCTTCTGTAATTGAATACAGGAAGGTCTCACCCCCATAATTTTATTCAAAGCTTTTAGCAGCGAGGCAGATTGATCAACATTTGCATGTAATAATTCAGAGGTAAAAATGCACCAGGTTTCTCAGCAATCCTTCTGGGACGGAATTCAAAAAATGAATATGGATTATCCCGTCTTCATTCCGGAAAAAGCAGAAGAAAGCACCAATTTCAAATTAATTGAGAAAAATAATTGGAAGCCGGAAGATGCATATATTTCACCAATTCGCACCGCGCAGCCATTAAAGAGTTTTTTTTACCCGCCCTATGAGAAGGTGGCCGTTTATTTTGGACAAAACGATGCAAACTCTGTCATGCAGCCGGCGGTGATAATAGGAGCTAAAGCATGCGATCTTCTTGCCCTGCAAATAATTGACAAAGTTTACGCGGAGGGAGCTACCCCCGATCCGGCTTATGTCAAAGCCCGTCAGGAAAACATCATAATATCGACCGATTGCACGGAAGCCGGGCCTTATTGTTATTGCACACTGATGAACTGCCAGCCGTATCCTGAAAAAGCATTCGACCTGAATATCACGCCCATAGAACAGATGTTTCTTATCGAAATAGGGTCAGAAAAAGGGCAAATGTTGCTGGAGAAATATTTCGGAAATCTGCAGGATGCGCCGGAAGAGATGCTTAAGGAAAGAACGCAACTGAGAGAGAGCGCGGTCGCGGATGTCAAAAGAATAAATGAAAATTTTCAATTTTTTGAAACGCACCAGAATGCTATCGAAAAACACCTCGATACCGACGTCTGGGCCGATCTGGCGAAGACCTGCGTGGAGTGCGGAATCTGCACACAGATTTGCCCAACCTGTCACTGCTTTTTGCTCTACGACCAGGAAACTGCGAAGCGCTTTGAACGAATCAAGGTTTGGGATTCCTGTTTTTTCGGGGGATACTCCCGAATGGCCGGCGGACTGACGCCTCGCCTGCGACTGGCGGACCGCTTCAAAAACCGATTTTACCACAAGTTCGATTCCTTTGTGACCAATTTTAGCATCGAGGCCTGCACAGGCTGTGGCCGCTGCGTCGAGGGCTGCATGGGCAAAATTGATTTGAGAGAAGTTCTTCTGGAATTAGAGAAACGGGTAGTGCTGAAAGAAAAATTGGATATTTCATAGTGTTGAGGCATGTGCTCCCCTTTTCGAGGCATTTTTGAGAAATAAAAATGAGAATAAAAATGGATAATATTTACATCCCGCAGCAAACCAAAGTCTTGGAAGTCATAAAAGAAACCCCGACCATTAACACGCTGGTGTTGCAACCGCCGCAGCCAATCCCGTTCCGTGCCGGACAATTCATGCAACTCACCATTCCGGGAATCGGCGAAGCGCCCTTTACGCCTTCCTCCTCCCCTTTTAAAACCGAGACCATGGAAATTACTATCCTGCGTGCCGGACGGGTAACGGAAGCGGTTCACCGCCTGAAAGCGGGAGATACGATCGGCCTGCGCGGGCCGTTCGGAAAAGGCTACCCAATCGACAACTTCGCCGGCAAGGAAATATTGGTGGTGGGTGGCGGCGTGGGATTGGCGCCATTGCGTTCGCTCCTCTACTCGCTCTTTCATCATTTGGATAAATACAAACGGGTGGCAATTCGGTATGGTGCCCGCAACCCGGTGGAATTAAGCTTCCGGCGGCAGTATGAGGAATGGGCGGCCCAATCAAAAGTGGATGTGGAGCTTACTGTGGATTCCGGAAATGGAGACTGGAACGGAAGAGTTGGGTTGGTAACCGAACTTCTCGATCGGACCGGAATCGATCTGGAAAATGCTTATGCCGTTTCATGCGGTCCGGAAATCATGCTCAAATTCGTGACATTGAAACTCCTGAGTGTCGGTTTCAAACCGGAGCAAATTTATCTTTCCATGAATCGCAATATGAGCTGCGGTATGGGTATATGCGGCCGCTGCAATATAGGCCCATACTATCTGTGCAAGGACGGTCCGGATATGAATTACGCCAAAATCCAGAAATTTCCGGACGTTTTCGGTTAACGACGTTTGGTGACCGAAAGCTGAACTCGGTAAGTACCTATCTGACATCTCAGCAATTTCTGATCACACGATCAGTCCATTTATTTCATATAATCTCCAGGAATTCAATTACTCATAAAAATTCAGGATTTTACGAATGAAACAAGAATTCCAGGTAACCTGTCCGTTTTGTTCGGTTGGCTGCCGATTTAAGATTTTGAAGGGTTTGGATGAAGTCATGTTCTCGGAGAGAACACAGGATACCATAGATTTCGACCAGGCAAACCCGGCGAACGAGGGAGCGCTCTGTCCGCGGGGACACTTTGCCTATGAATTGCTTTCGCATCCGCAGCGACTGGGGCGGGCGTATTACAAAACTAATGGCCAGTTGAAACCCGAGATTGCGGAAATCATTTTTCACAAAATCGTTGCAGATATGAAAAGCGGGAAATCCACAGATCCACTGGCGATTTTGGTTGATCCCATGCTTTCGCTGCATGATATCCGCGCCCTGCTGGACTTCGCACTGAACAACGGGATAAAATCCATCGATTTCATCTCGCCACGCGACCGCCACCTTTTCCGTGCGCTGCTGAATACGCCATTCTCTTATAAGAAGCTGGATGATATACGAACGGTACACTACCTGACAAATATCTTGTGCATTGGAGATGTTTTTACCAAACAGCCGGTTCTTAGCCGCCCCATTCTGAAAGCCAAATACGCTTTCCGAAAAAATGCACTGTACACAATAAATTCCCTTCCCACCAGAACAAGCTGGTTCTCGAATCTTCATGTTTCGCATGAGCCGCACATGGAGCCGCTGTTGCTGCTATACCTGTTTATACAGATTTATGAAAGCATGGAAGAACAGAAAACAGATGAAGAACTCGTACGGTTCAGGAACTTTATTCGGGAGAACATGGAGGTTGCTTTTGACAAATACATCACTGTTTCGCAACAGGAATCTCTTAAAAAAATAGCCTCTGCATTAGGAACGCCCCAGAAATCGGCGATTTTCTACTCCACACACCTGTATAATGCGGCAGGCGGCTTTCTCTCCGGGCTGGCATGTTCCGCTATCAGCGTTCTGACCGACAATTATTTTATTCCATTATATTCCGATGGAAACATGAACGCTGCCGAAGAGCTTTCGAAGGAGCTATATAAATCTCTGAATATAGGCAGGCGCTCTTTGATGCACGAGATCCTTCACAAGCCATATCAATATATTTTTGCAGCCGGATGGAATCCCGGTAAAGTTATCCCCGGCAACCTGGCGTGGCCCAATTCCACACGCTGGCTTATCAGTTCGCTGGTGCGGAGTGATTTCCCGTCAAATACGCAGGCAGTTTTCCCCCAGTGCCACATCTACGAGCAGATGGATTTACGCACCAATTTTCTCGCCTGGCAATCTCTGGGCTCCCAGCCGGTGAAAAAACCAATTGGCTCCGCCCAGTCGATCTCGCATTTTATTTACCAGTTCCAGCAGGAATTAACTGAACAGCGACTTTCACTATCATCAGACGACGTGGAAATTCCCGAGGAAAAGTGGGATGAAAAAGCAGGCGCCGAGTTGAGCTACTACCTGGAACAGCTTGACGAGATGCAAAATGCGGACGGAAAGTGGGTAGTTCCCACAGACCACGTTGCCCATTACCGGGATGGTGAGCTGACGCGCCTGGCTTCCTGGGCGCAGCGGGATTGCATGGACAGCCTGATGCAGATTCCACCGGACGATGCCAGGGCGGCCGGGGTGCAAAACGGACAAATACTGGGGATTGAAAAGGATGAAATGCAAGAGTCCTTTAAAGCAGAGTTTAATAACACATTGCCACCCAATGTGCTGGTTCCCTATTCCCATTACCGTCCAGTCAACCAGCTTATGGACGGGCAATTCGCTGCCCACAATCTCGAATATTATTTCTTCTGCCCGAGGGTACAAGTTAAAATTGGAAACGGCCAGGGATTAGAAGATTGATCAAAACCGCTCTCCGCCAAACAAATGCCGTTGGATTATCATTGAACCGATTGTCGAACCGCGCCGCTTCAGACAGATCAAAAATTAGTACCAACCTGGAATCATGAAACAAATTCAGCCGACGTTCCACTCAGAGGTTTTCGCATGCAAAAAATAGAAAAAAGGATTGTTGTCGATCTTGACCTGTGCATCGGATGCCGCAGTTGCTCGGCAGCCTGCCATTACGGACATCACAACCAGACCAATCTGGTACCCGGACAGGTTGAGGAAATTGCCCGGGTCCCTGCAAATTGCCGTCACTGCCTTAATGCTGCCTGCCTGGCGGTTTGTCCTACCGGTGCCCTGTTTCAGGATGATCACGGATATATTCGACGGGCGAACCTGCTCTGTATCGGCTGCCGGTCCTGTTCGCTGGCCTGTCCTTTCGGCGTAATCGGCTACGAATTCACTCGCCACATTTCTCCAAAATGCGACCTGTGTATCGACCGCGTGCAGGAGGGCAAATTACCGCGCTGTGTCTCTGCCTGTACCAGCGGCGCGCTTCAGTTTGTTGATCTTACGCCTGGCAATATTCCCCAGACGCTGGTGGGCGGCAGAATTGTCGCCCATTCAAAAGTGCGCCGAATGTGACACAACAAAAATTTAAAATCAATTTTTTGCCGAAATTCAGAGTTCGAATATTCCGGCTTAGGAATGAAATTCAGCTTTTTCGTTGAAAGATAACCGGAGGAGAGACTTATGATCTGTCCTGTCTGTCAGACAAAAAATCCCAACACCCATAATTTCTGCAAGGAATGCGGGGCAGCCCTTAAAAAGGAAATCAAGGCGTATGAGAAGATCCTGCAGCGTGCTACTTACCTGGAAAGCGACGGCCAGTTGGAAGAATCCGCACAGGAATTCCTCAAAGCAGACCGGATTCACCGCAAACCGGAAATATCGCTGCATACTGCAAACCTTTTCTACCGTCTGGGAAAATTAGACGAAGCAATTGAACAGTTCAACCTGTGTTTGCAGAGCAAGCCCAACCAGGCAGGAGCTTATTATGGACTGGGATTGGCGCTCTACCGCAAGGCGCTCATATCGGAGGCGATCGAACAATTCAAAAAGACCATACGCATCGATCCCGACTTTTTGATGGCCTATTACTGGTTGGGGATCTGCTACTTTCATCATGGGCAGGTGCAGGAAACTTGTACAATGCTGCGAAAATTGGTGGAGAAAAATCCGGAATTCACCATCGCTTATTATCACCTGGGCGAATCGTGCGCTCAATTGGGAAATATGGACGATACAATCGAGTTTTTTGAGAAGGTGGTGGAGCGAAATCCGCAGGATGCGCCGGCGCATTTTCAATTGGGCCTGGCATTCTACAAAAAGGGCGATCTCGATCGCTCAATTGAGAGTTTCCAGACAGTTCTCAAATTGGATCCCGAGCACGAACGCGCCAAACATAACCTGCGTGCACTGGAAGATGTTCGGATACATTTTTATTAATATTTAAAGGTAATATCAGAACTACTCCGGAACAGGGAAGTTTTACCATGGCCCATATCTCACAAAGGTTTTCGAAAGCAATCATATTACTGTCGAATGTAATACAAAGGTTTATTGATGGATAATATCATTCTGTATTTAGTAGCTTTTCTCATCTTTCCGGGTTTTCTGTTTACCGGTGCCTTTGGCCTGTTCACAGCCTGGATAGACCGCAAAGTATCCGCGCTTGTTCAATGGCGGGTAGGACCTCCCCTTTTCCAACCATTTTACGATTTATTCAAGCTCTGGCACAAAGAGTTGTTGATCCCTTCCGGCGCAAAAAGCGCCGGCTTCCTGATCGCACCGCTCATTGGCATCACTGCAACAACCCTGATTGCCACCATTCTGGGGATTATTAATTTGAACACGGACCTCCGCTTTGTCGGGGATGTCATTGTGCTCCTCTACCTGATGGTGATACCACCGCTGAGCATTGTGTGGGGTGGTTTTGCATCGGGGAATCCGCTTAGCTCGCTGGGTGCCAGCCGGGAAATAAAATTAATGATGGGATACGAGCTACCGTTCATTCTGGCAGTGGCTACCGTGCTTTTCAAAGTCGGCACACTCTCATTGGGAGAAATCATCCAGTACCAGAGTGTTCACGGAATTTTGCTCAACCATCCTTCAATGATTCTGGCATTTGTCGTCACTCTCCTGTGCCTGCAAGCCAAGCTCGGCCAGGTACCATTTGACATGAGCGAAGCGGAGTGTGAGATAATGGAAGGTCCGTTCCTGGAATATTCCGGGCCGGCGCTTGGGGTGTACAAACTTATGCAATCGATGCTGTACGTGGTTGTGCCGTGGTTTCTCATCAGCCTGTTCTGGGGCGGTACTAACCTGCACGGGTGGGGAATTCTGTGGTCGCTGCTAAAATACCTGGCAATAATCACGCTGGTAGTATTGATAAAAAATACCAATCCCCGCGTCAGAATTGACCAGGCGGTCAAGTTTTTTTGGGGATGGGTCACCCTGCTGGCACTCATCGCCGTGATATTGATGCTTCTTGGATTTTAGGAAGGCCTGCACAATTTCGGAGCCGACAATTCGAAAAGCTGAGATTTAACCTATTTCACCGAAATTAAAATTGTGCATCAGCGAGAATATTATCCCTATCCCCCTTGCCCCCTCCCCTATCGCCGGCATGAATGATAGGAAGGGGGAGTTCGTAAAACCAAAACCTCCACCACAAACTGGGGGATAGGGATTGATTTTAATCCCCGCGGAAAAGTGCCGGACTTATCAGGATAAAAAACACCTTCCCTGCCCGGCTTAGCCTTTAGATGAAGCTTTTGCGGGAATCAGCAAAAAACAAATCAAGCATTTAACGGAGTTTTAAATTATGTCAAACCTGTCAACCCGATGGTTGAAAAAGTCACCCTGGGTGTACCATGTTGGCACCGGGGGATGCAACAATTGTGATATCGAAATTCTGGACTGCTTGACGCCGCGATTTGATGTGGAACGTTTCGGGATAAAGCTTGTCGTCAGCCCCAGGCACGCCGATGTGCTGCTGGTCAGCGGCCCCGTCACTTATCACATCAAGCCCCGCCTGCAGGAGGTATATAAACAAGCGCCAAAACCGTGCGTGGTTGCCTGCATTGGTGCCTGTGCCTGTTCAATGGGCATTTTCAAGGACGCCTATAGTGTGGCAGGCCCGGTGGACAAAGTCATAAAGGAGGTAGACCCCAACGCAATTTTTGTTTACGTGCCGGGTTGTCCGCCGAAACCGGAGACCATGATTATGGCGCTGGTGAAGGCCTTGCAGAAAATCTGACCGGATCCATTTCACCTATTGCCCATCTTAAAACAATTGAATGCGACCAACGAGGAACAAAAAATAATGAATAAAATGTCCGTACCGGAATTTATCAATCAATTTAAACAAAGATACAGCGGCCTCAGCGATATTCAGGAGCACTCCGCCAAAAGAGTTTATATCCGAATTCCCCGCGAAAACTTGAAAGACGCGGCGCATATTCTTTTTAGGGAAATGGGTGCAAAATTTTCAATCGCCAGCGGCGTGGACATTCGGGAAGGTTTTGAAGTCCTTTATCATTTTACTTTCGACAAACACGGCTTTATCTGCACCATCCGTGTTCTCGCCCCGCGTGACGATCCCAAGCTCGATTCGCTTGTCTCCATTATTCCCGGAACGATATGGATTGAACGTGAGATATACGATATTTTAGGTGTACGGTTCGAAGGCCATCCCAATCTTAAGCGGCTGGTGAAAGCTGAATTTGCTGATGAAAATGAGTTTCCATTCCGCAAGGATTTCGATATCAAGAAATTCAAAGAAAAACACGGACTGCCGACTCCTGAATAAAACCCGGATTGGCGGAAGAATGACCGGCGGGAAGATACCTGCCACGAGGTTCTCAAACAAGACTACCACCGGAATTATTGCGGTTCAACCGCAAAGCGTTTATGTAAAAGGAGAGTAGAATGCGTTCCATCATTCCCATTGGGCCGTTTCATCCGCTTCAGGACGAACCGGAGAATTTTGTCCTGACGGTTGAAGGCGAGACGGTCGTGGATATCGACAGCAACATCGGGTACATTCATAAAGGTATCGAACTTTTGGCGCAGCAGAAAACTTACGACCAGACTATTTTTCTGGTCGAAAGAATCTGCGGCATCTGCTCCATAACCCATACCGTCTGTTTTTCCCATGCAGTGGAAGACCTGCTGCAAATTGAAATCCCCGAGCGGGCCAAGTTTATCCGTACAATCCTGGGTGAGATCGAGCGTATTCACAGCCACCTGCTGTGGGCTGGCCTGGCCGGGCATTTTATCGGCTACAATACGGTTTTCATGTGGGCATGGAAATATCGCGAACCAATATTGGACATGATGGAACTCCTGACCGGTAACCGGCAAAGCTGCGGCATGTTGAAAGTTGGCGGTGTTCGGCGGGATTTGGAAGATGACAAATTTCCGATGCTGCTCAAAACATTGGATGAGATGGAACCCAAGATAAAGATGCTGGCGGATGCAGTGCAGGATGACCCGGTACTAAAAGCCCGGTTGGGTGGTGTAGGTGTGCTGCGCAAACAGGATGCTATTGACTACTGCGTAGTGGGACCAACTGCCCGGGCTTCCGGAGTGGACATCGATGTGCGCCGGGATGAACCGTATGCAGCTTATCCCTATCTCGAATGGGATGTGGTTCTGCAAAAGAACGGCGATGTTTATTCCAAGTTCCTGGTGCGGGTGCTGGAAGTACTGGAATCAATCAAAATTCTGCGGCAGGCAGTTCAGCACATACCGAAAGGCAATTTTAATTTAAAAATCAGGGAGATTCCACCCGGAGAGGGCATCGGCCGCTACGAGGCGCCGCGTGGTGAGGACATCCACTATGTGCGTTCCAACGGGACCAATTTCCCGGAGCGCGTAAAAATACGGGCGCCAAGTTACATCAACATCCCCTCCTTTTATGCTTCGTGCATCGGCCAGCAAGTGGCGGACGTTACCATTACCCTGGCCGCGGTCGATCCCTGCTACAGTTGCACGGAACGCATGATGTCCGCCAGGGATGCCGGCGGAAAAGGCCGGTGGACGCAGAGCGACCTTATTGAAATGAGCCGACAGAAGACCTTGAAGATTTCGCAGGAGTTGGGAAAGGAAAGCGACCTGCCTTCGCTGCGCTCAAAACTATAAGAGCTTTCAAAGGCACTTCATGTCGAGAATAAGCAACGCCTCAAAATTAAATCGGAAGTGAACGACGCTGTTGCCAATATTCGGATTTATTAACCGGAGTTGATTCCATGAATATTATGTTCTTCTTATATCTTCCGCTGGCAGCCGGAATTCTTTGCCTGTTGGTACCCCGCAAGCTGAAGTATGTTCAGGAAACCATCGCTGTTGCAGGCAGTCTCTTTTTTCTTTTTCTGGCCCTGCAGGCATTTACGACGGCTGACCAAACGCTTCACATCCCATGGTTCACCATTCCGCCACTGGATTTTTCCTTCGACTTCCGGCTATATCATTTCTCAAAATTTCTTTTAATTTTTCTGGGACTTTTTACACTCCTTACCAGCCTCTACTCTGCTTCTTTCTTTAAGGGAAAAAAGCTGTCCGTCCTTTATTTCCCATTTTTGCTCTGGACTCTGGGCGGAGCGGCCGGCATTGTGCTGGCGGACAATTTCTTCGTACTCCTTTTAGGATGGGAAATAGTTACTCTGTTGCTCTTTTTCCTCATTGCGATGGGGCAGGGAAAACCGGCCGCAATGGCTGCCGGGAAAACGTTTGCCATCCTCGGATTCACCGATGTGGCGCTTCTTTTCAGCGTGTTGGCTCTGCCATTGATTTACGGCACGTGGAAAATCAGCGCTTTGCACATTACCGTCGGCGATCCGCTGTCAATAGTGCTTTTTATTCTGATGTTCGTGGCGGCAATTGCCAAAGCTGGAGCCATGCCGTTCCACTCATGGATTCCCACTGTCGCCGAAAGCGCCCCCCTGCCAGTTGTTGCTTTCCTCCCTGCCGCGCTGGATAAGCTTCTTGGGATTTACCTTTTAGCGCGCATTACGCTCGATGTTTTCGTTATCCGGATCGGTTCGGCGATTTCAATTTTGATCATGGTTATCGGGGCGGTTACCATATTAGGTGGAGTTCTGATTGCGGTGACCCAGCACGATCTCAAGCGCCTGCTCTCTTTTCATGCCATCAGCCAGGTGGGATATATGGTGTTGGGGATTGGAACCGGCAATCCCATCGGCATTGCCGGCGGACTTTTCCATATGCTAAACCACGCCATTTACAAGAGCTGTCTGTTCTTCAGCGTCGGCGCGGTGGAGCATCGAATGGGAACCACTGATGTAGATAAATTGGGGGGCCTGGCAAAATACATGCCCTTTACCTTCGCTGCCTGCCTTATTGCAGCGCTTTCCATTTCGGGAATTCCCCCACTTAACGGATTTGTGTCAAAATGGATGATCTACCAGGGTCTGGTGGAAGGCGGGAGCCTCATTTATATCATATTTCTTGCGGTCGCCATGTTTGGCAGTGCACTTACCCTGGCAAGTTTTCTGAAGCTGCTTTACGGTACATTTCTGGGCCAGCCATTCCGGGACAACGGCATGTTAAAATCCAAGGCACACAAAGAGCCGTCGGAGGTTTCCTGGAGCATGATTTTCCCCATGATGGTGCTTGCCCTCCTCTGCATTGCATTTGGGCTTTTTGCCAATTTGCCGATCAACAACTACATCGGGCCGGTGCTCGGCCTGAAGTTTGGCAGCGCGCTCGGAACCATTAATATCGGCACCGCATTCTGGAACCCGACTTTAGCCACAGCTTTGTTATTACTGGGGCTGGTCATCGGCATGTTTTTCTTTGCTTTCACCAGAATAAAACGGAGAGAGACCGAATCGCTGTTTATTGGCGGCGAAAAATTCATGGTACAGGAAGAACGCTTCCTCGCCGGGAATTTTTATGAATTCCTGGGAAAGGTGAAATTCATTGGGACTGCACTTCGCGAAGGTAACAAGGGAATTTTTGATGTCTACAATTTGAGCAGCGATGGCGGACTGCTGCTGGTCAATATTCTGAAAAAGCTGCATGACGGCGTCCTGTCCACATATCTTGCCTGGTGCATTATTGGTCTGGGCGTGCTTGGTTTTCTGCTAATGGTTCAGTAAAAATCAAAGTAAGCAAATTTTCCCCGGCAAGCCGCGTTTATATTACCATTATTTCTTTTTAAAAATTTAATCACCATAAATAAAGGGCAGAAAATGTTATTTTTGTTCTACTCGCTCCTGGTCTTCTGTATCATCGGCTCAATCATTGCTATCGAGGCGCGAAACATACTTGCTTCGGTAATCTCCACCGGGGTGGTTGGCATGGGGCTTTCCATCATGTTCCTTTTTCTGGGAGCTCCCGATATTGCCATCGTACAGGTAGTAGTAGAAATCATCGTCCTTATCATCCTGATCCGCTCCACCGTCTCCATCGACAATACAGCCATTACCGGTCACCGCGATACCTTTGCTATTTTGAGCAGCCTGATCTTTTTCGGCCTTTTTCTGGTTTTTGGCTTTATGGCTTTTCGCGGGTTGCCGCCTTTCGGCGAACCGCTCATGACAATATCCTCCCAATACCTGCAAAATAGTGTGAACGATACAGGCGCGTCCAATGTAATTATGGGTATTCTGCTCGATTATCGGGCTTATGACACCCTGGGCGAAGCAACAGTAATTTTTACAGCTATTCTTGGTTCGTTTGTAGTGCTTCGTATTCGAGGGAAAAAGAAAAAAGAGGAAGCTGACAAAGTACGGGTCGGCATCCCGATTTCCAAAGAGCTGGAAGCCTCGAAGAAGCCGGAAGAAGTTGTCGGATAAAGCTAAAAATGATACCTGGTAAATTAAACCACATCAGGATACAGAACCATTTTGCCGGGTCTAAATAAATTAAGGAAGCAAAAATGCAAGGCATGACATTCATTGTAAAAACTGCCACCCGCCTCTTAGTAGGCATCATTTTTCTTTTCGGAGTGTATATCACATTTTATGGGCATTTAACGCCGGGCGGTGGTTTTGCGGGTGGAATTATTCTGGCGTGCGGTTTCATTCTGCTGACGCTCGCTTTCGGGAAAGACATGGCTTTGGGCAAATTGAGCGATTTCTGGGCAAGCCTCCTGGATAATGTTGGCGCGCTGGCCTTCTGGTCAATCGCTTTTTTCGGATATACTGCCGGGTATTTTTTCATGAATTTCATTGAGAAAAGTCAGCCGTTTGGCCTGATGAGTTCAGGAACGATCTTATTCAGCAATATCGCCATCGGCGTTAAAGTTTTTGCCAGTATCTTCGCGGTATTTTTGGCACTGACTATTTTCGGAAGGTTTGTTTCTGGCCTCGTCAATGCGGAAGATGAAGAATGAGAATCCGTCTGGATGCTCCATCCCAGATCGGTTAATCCAATAATCGTGGGAATCAAAAATGTTAATCTATTTCCTTAATTCCATTCTATTTGTCCTCGGACTTTATTGCTTAATCGCCAAAAAACATCTTGTCAAGAAAATTATCGGCATGGTGATCATGGAATACGCCATTAACCTGTTCATAATCCTGTTGGGATATAAGGACAATGGCATTCCGCCTATCCTGCTCCCCGAAATGAACCGGGCGAGCTTTCTGCAGCATAGCGTCGATCCACTGCCGCAGGCGCTGGTACTGACCTCGATCGTGATTGGCTTGAGCACCCTTGCCCTGATGGTTGCTATTTCTCTTAGACTTTATGAAAAATATAAAACGTTCGACATGAGTGAAATTCGCCGTCTGCGGGGATGACCCGGGAAAATTTCTGAAATGGCTGCAAGATTTCGTTGGAAAGCAGTTTTTCCTAATAATTTTGCAGATTATCAAGTTCAATAAGTACCAAACAACCACCACCGTGCAGCAGATTAATTCTTTTCAAAATCAATAGACGTAACACACAATTCATTCGCATATCTTCATATTTCGACTGCAATTAAAAATACAACATTGAGACCGAGGTAATTTCATGCAAAATTGGCTTCCCCTTTTTATAGCTATACCGTTGGGAATGGCCTTTCTCAATTTAGTGCTATCCAAATTTTTAAAACGCATCTCCCCCTATCTTACACTGCTGGTTGTTATTTTTCAAACCGGGCTTGCACTCCGTATGTTGGGGCACCCTGCGTTCCATTATGCCATGGGAGGATGGAGACCGCCTCTGGGCATTAGCCTGGTATGGGATCCATTGAGCCAACTGCTGACGCTTATCGTTTCCGTTATCAGCCTCGCGGTGACACTGTTTGCCATCCCCTACATGCAGCAATACACCGCACAGAGCAAATTCTATTCGCTCTACCTGTTAATGATTGCAGGGATGAATGGAGTGATTCTTACCGGTGATTTTTTCAATCTATTCGTGTTTCTGGAAATCGCTTCAATAGCATCCTACGCTCTGGTTGCCTTTGGTGTGGAAGCAGAAGAGCTGGAGGCATCTTTTAAATACCTGGTGCTGGGAGGTGTTTCCTCCACACTAATTTTATTGGGAATTGCCTTGCTTTACGCCACCACCGGCAGTCTGAATATGGCGGACATGTCAAATATTCTGGCAGGCCGCTCTCCCGGCGGATTACTGTTTTTTATCTTTGCACTTTTCCTCACAGGTTTCGGATTAAAATCGGCAATGGTTCCCTTTCACGCCTGGCTTCCGGATGCCCATCCCTCGGCGCCGGCACCCATTTCCGCAATGCTCTCCGGCCTGATTATCAAGGCGCTTGGCGTTTATGCGATTATCCGGGTTTTCTTCATTGTAATGGGAATTCTTCCAATCCTTAAAACAATTCTCATGGCGCTTGGCGGGCTGTCCATGGTAATCGGTGTATTTCTGGCGATCGGACAGTGGGATTTCAAACGGCTTCTGGCTTATCATAGCATCAGCCAAATGGGATATGTAATTGTGGGTATCGGACTTGCCACACCGCTGGGCATTTTGGGCGGGCTGTTTCACCTGCTCAACCACGCCGTATTCAAATCGCTGCTTTTTTTGTGTTCCGGTTCATTCGAATTTGCGACTGGTACCCGCCAGCTAAAACAATTGGGTGGTCTCATCCGCAAAATGCCCTGGACCGGAACAAGTTGTTCCATTGCAGCTCTCTCCATCTCGGGTGTTCCGCCGTTCAACGGTTTCTGGAGCAAACTGATTATCATCGTGGCGCTTTTTCAGGCTAAATACTACTTCCTGGCAGCAGTTACTGTATTCGTAAGTTTTATGACCCTGATTTCCTTCATCAAAGTTCAGAAGTATTCACTGTTCGGCGCCCTTCCCGACAAGCTGCGGCATATAAAGGAAGCACCGGTTCTTATGGTGGCCGGGATGGTCATATTAGCAGTCTTGTGTATCGCGCTGGGTGTTTTTTATCCCTTTTATGGAAATGCAATTTTGGAAAGCGCCCGTAACCTGATGATGAATCCGGGCAGCTATTTGCAGTATGCCATGCCTTAAAATCAGCTTCTCCTCCAAAATTCAGGCTTTTTCTAATCAACGATATAATCTCTGGAGTATGAATGATAAGAAAGATTTTTGAGTTCGCACTGTTTATCCTTCTCTGGGTGGCGCTTACCTGGTCTGTGGCGCTTCCCGACCTTATTGCCGGAGCAGTTGCATCCCTTATTGCCGTCATTCTTTTCAGTGGCCTCCTGCCACGCGAAATAACAGCACTGTTAAATCCGGTTAGACTATTTTGGGCCATTATCTTTTTGCCGGTATTCTTCTGGCATGTAATAAAATCCAATTTCGATGTGGCATATCGTGTATTCCATCCTGAAATGCCCATCCGACCGGGGATTGTGCGCGTAAAGACCTGTCTGAAAAGCGAAATTGGCAGAACATTTCTGGCAAATTCCATTACCCTCACACCCGGAACGCTTACCGTTGATTGCATCGAAGGCGACCTTTATGTCCACTGGATCAACATTGTATCGGAAGACCCCGAAGAGGAAACCAACCTGATTGTCTCGAAATTTGAAAAATATCTGAAAAAAATATTCGAATAAACAATTTTGGGGAAATTCCGTCTGTTATCAGTCAGGTTGAACCGGATCACGGCCCCTTCAGGATGGAATATTTTCTCCAATACCGCACTGTGTGCTGACAAGTTTTATAAACGATAGGAATTCCAATTACCGGGAGATAAGATGATCGTATTCGTTCTTTTATTGCTTATTTGCGCCTTTTTTTGTCTTTATCGTGTGGGCGTGGGCCCTACCCCGCCGGACAGAACAGTCGCGGTTGATATATTGGGAATCTTGATGGTTGGCTTTTGTGCGATACTTTCCCTTTACACCGGTAAAGATCTATATATGAATGTGGCGATCGCATGGACGCTGCTTTCTTTCATTGGAACCACCGCTTTGGCGAAATACCTCGAGGGGAGGACTTTTGATGAGTAATACAGTGATCATTTTGGTCGCAGCAGGATTGTTCTTTGACTTCGCCGGCTGTCTGGGATTGATCCGATTTCCGGATATTTACAATCGCCTGCAGGCTTCCACCAAATGCGTAACGCTGGGAACTGTTCTCATCCTCGCCGCTCTTATTTTTCATTTCGGATGGAACAGCATATCCATAAAAGCACTGCTGTGCATCGCTTTCATTATGATAACGGCACCGACTGCCGCCCATGCCATTTCGCGTGGTTCGCACCGCGCCGGATTTCCATTATGGGATAAGAGCATAATGGACACATACCGGGATGACACCTGCAAAGATTCCACATCCGCAAAAACCAACAAACTCGGCTGACGATAAGCATTAGCTCCTGGCAGGAGGTTAAATATGTATTTACCTAAATTACGTGAATTAAAAGAAGCACTTACCGCAGTTATCAGGGGACCTTACACCCATCCATTTCCCAAAGAACCAACGCCGGTACCGGATAACCTGCGGGCGGCGCCTAAATATAATGCAGAATACTGCATAGGCTGCGGTGGATGCGCCGAAGTATGCCCGGCACGTGCTATAAAAATTGAAGATTTTGTGGAAAATGGGAAAGCAGTCCGCAGGCTGACCTGCAATTATGGAAACTGCATTTTCTGCGGGGAATGTGAGTTGAACTGCACCACCGAAAAGGGGATTCAACTAAGCACTGAATACGAGTTATCCTATTTTGACGAATCTCAGGCAAAAGAAAGTATCGAGCATGAGCTGGTACTCTGCGAAATCTGCGGCAGCATCATTGCACCCCGGGCGCAGCTTCGCTACCTTTCTCGCAAATTGGGAACTGTGGCTTACAGTAATCCTACAATATATTTATCGGAGCTGCGGGAATCCGGCTTAACAGAAGAAGCAAGTCCCAGGGATGACCGGCCGGTGGGACGCTGGGATGTCCTCCGCGTTACCTGCCCCAAGTGTCGCCGGGACATTCTCTTGAAGGAAGAATGGGGGTAAGCAGCACATAATTTCAACCGGGTTGGACAGCATCCGTTTTTCAATTCATAAGGCTGTTTCAGAGTTACCACTCCGAGACGGCCTTTTTATTTTTTGCAGGATTTCGAAAGGGTAGCATTAGGTATTTTTACAGCTTAATTTTAAACAGCGAACAGATACCGGCAGGGGAGAAAATGGCTTCGGAAATTACACTTGCGGAAGTTATGCGATTCCGCCCGGCGATCATCGGCATCGGCAATACATTACGCAGTGACGATGGTGCGGGCGTTGAATTAGTCCAGCAACTGCTCGACCTTACCTTTGCAAATGGGCTGGTTGTTCACGGTAATCCCGAGAACTACCTGCAAAAAATTGCCGCAATGCCCGGCGAAGCCAGACTATGGGTAGATGTGATCCACTTGAACCGTTCGCCGGGGGAATACCAAATACTAACCGCCGGGGAAATCGGCCAGTTTGCCATTTCAACCCACAATTTTTCTCTCCGCCTATTGGTGGACTTTCTCAAGCCACTTAACGATGTGCCCGACTTTTTTTTAGGAATTCAACCGCATAATATTAGTTTAGGAGGCGATTTGAGTAATCCGGTAAGAAAAACCGTAGATTACCTGGTACAAAATATTATTTCTCTTACTTCCATATAACCGGTGCGGGAAATGGATAATAGAAACGAAAGAGTCCTGATTGTCGGCCTGGGAAATTCATTGATGGGGGACGATGGTGTAGGTGTATTTGTTATCGAAACGTTGGAAAACGCCTCCCCGCCTGCAAATTTAACAATTGTAAACTGCGGTTCGGACGTGCTCAAAATCCTTTCCCACCTCGAGGGTCAGCAAATGATTATCATCATAGATGCGGTTGATATGGGACAAGCTCCGGGAACTATATTCCGTTTTAGAAAATCTGAATTTCTGGGTTTGAAGGGTGACAGTAAATCCGCACACCTGCTCTCAGCGGTGGATTCACTGCGTCTGCTGGAAACCATAAATCCTGATTTTCAAAAGGCTGACCTCGAATTCATCGGAATCCAGCCGCAAATAATTGAACGCAGACCACAACTCGTGCCGCCCGTAAGAAAGGCGGCAGAGCAGGTGATCAGCGAAATTTTGGAATCATATTTTTAGTAAATTGGTGAGACGGCTCCCCCCAGAATAAGGCTGCAAATTTTCTGAAGAGGTGAGCGACCAACAGAGGTTTAAGAACGACCTGAAAAATGCCTGTCTGCCAGCGCCAAAATGAATATTACAGATTTTTCAAACAGCGTATCTTACCAAAAGGAATATCCCGATTCCAACCAACAGGAATGGGAGAACTGCCAAAACAGCACCGAACAAGACCGGCAGCAAAATTACCGGGATCACCACAAAGAATACGCCACCTAAGATTAGACCTAAAAGGATTTTAACTGGCAATACAACCAGGAAAATGCCGGCCTTCAAAAGCCACAAAAAAAGTTTTAATCCGATGAAAATCGAAAGGACTACTAGCACAATAAGTATAATTTCCATTTTCAAGCCTCTTTTTTGTTCTCGTAATACGTCTTTAGAAAATGGTTGTTTCAGAGATTTTTTGTTCCAGAGCCTTAAATTCTTACGCAAATTCTCAAAAAATAATTTCAAACGCAAGCGATATGTGTTATGTTGTTCCCTTGTGGAACCGCTTATACAATTATTTTAACGAGGAGGAAAATAAATGAATATTCCCCAGGATCGATTGCTGGAACGTTTCTTAAGGTATGTAAAGATTGATACACAATCTGATGAAGAATCGGAATCGTATCCCAGCACTGCCAAACAATTGGATTTATCACGCCTTCTGGAGAAAGAAGTCCGGGAGCTGGGACTGCAGGATGTGGAACTCACCGAGCATGGTTATGTATTTGCCACACTTCCCTCGAACTTGCCGGGTGAGAACAAAAAAAATGTGCCCACAATCGGTTTTATTGCACATGTGGACACTTCGCCGGAAGTGAGCGGCGCCAATGTCAAGCCAACAATTCACAAAAACTACCAGGGTGGGGAAATCATGCTTCCGCAGGATTCCACACAAGTGATAAAACCTGAATCTGATCCGGCGATCGTGAATTGCATAGGTCACGATATTATTACCTCCGACGGCACAACCCTTCTGGGCGCCGACAATAAGTCCGGTGTCGCGGAGATTATGACCGCGATGGATGTGCTGTTGAACAATCCTGAGATACCTCACGGAAAAATCCGAATTGCCTTCACGGTGGATGAAGAAGTTGGCACCGGCACAAAATATTTCGATGTAAAAAGTTTTGGTGCTAATTACGCCTACACTATAGATGGCGAGACCGCCGGCGAGGTGGAAGATGAGACCTTCTGTGCCGATACGGTTACCATCACTGTGAACGGGGTAAACATGCACCCCGGTTACGCCAAAGGGAAAATGTTCAATGGCATAAAAATCGCTTCGGAGATTATCAGCCGTCTGCCGCGCAAAGCACTCTCCCCGGAAACCACAGAGAAGCGGGAAGGCTATGTGCATCCACACGCCGTCAACGGTGGAGTTGAAAAGACGGTAATAAAATTCCTCATCCGGGATTTTACGGTGGAAGGCCTCAAGGAGAAGGAAGAATTTCTGAAGCAAATTATGAACGCCGTGTTGCGCGATTATCCGCCGGCCTCCGCAGATTTTGTCATTGATGAGTCTTACCGCAATATGCGATATATTCTGGATAAGTATCCAAGCGTTGTAAATTATGCAATGGCGGCGGTGGAACAAAGCGGTCTTACTGCGAAAAAGGGTCTGATCCGTGGTGGAACAGACGGTTCGCGTCTTTCATATATGGGATTGCCGACTCCCAATGTATTCACCGGCGGCCACAACTTCCACAGCAAAAGGGAATGGATATCCCTTCAGGATATGGAGAAGGCGGTTGAGACAATTGTGAACCTGGCGCAAATCTGGGCAGAAAAGGGAGAGTAACGCCGCGAATCCGGAAGCACTAGATCAAGGGATAAAACATCAGCGCCATTGCCCTTGAAGAGAAATCACTTATAATAAAAAAGCTTCCCGAAACAGGAAGCTTTTTTATTTCCGCAAAATGTCTTCAAAATTTATAGCTGCTTCTGAACATGCTGAACCACATGATTGATAATCGCTTTCAGCGTATCGAAAATCCCAATCCCCTTAATGGCAACGCCTTCAAAATGCGGTACGTCAAAAAAGTTGAGTTTTTTCTGAAGTATGGCAACCGATTCCGCATTGGGGAGGTCGCGCTTGTTATATTGGATTACCCAGGGAAAATTTTCCAGCGAGTAACCGGAGGCCATCAAATTTTTCTCCAGATCCAGCAATGTCTCAATGTTGCCCTCCATTCGGTCTCGCTGCGAATCCGCAACAAAAACAATTCCATCAACTCCATTCAGGATTATCTTCCTACTGGAGGCATAGTAAACCTGCCCGGGGACTGTATATAAATTGAACTTTGGTTTTTTGCCTTTGATTCTACCAACTTCAATTTGCATAAAGTCAAAGAAAATGGTTCGATCTTCCTTTGTTTTCAGAGTAACTAATTCACCTGTTAAAGAAGGATCGAGCTTGGAATGAATATACTCTAAGTTCGTGGTCTTCCCGCTCATTCCCGGTCCGTAATAAACAATTTTCAGATTAATTTCCTGTAATGCCCAATTTATAAACATCCCATTCCCTCAACAATTTATTTTACCGATTCATTCAGAATTATATCTTATTTAAACGACTCATCGAGCATGTCACCTAACATACTGGAAAAATCTTTGTCAATAATCTTGCTCGCATCATCACCCATTTCCGATTCCTCAAATATTTTCAGCAGACTTTGAATAGCTTTTTTGGTATAAATTCTGACCAAACCCAGTGTAACACTCACATCGAAGACAACTACCAAAAAGAAATTATCGCCGATATTCGAAAGATACACATTGCGTTTATCGCCTTCGTGGAAAAGCAATTTAAATTTGGCATCTTCGCCCACTAATTTTGCCATTTCGGAGGTTGCCGCAAAATCGCTGGCCGCCAGTGCACTGAGGATAGCGGTGTTAATATCCTCTGTATTTCCGCGTTGCGTGATGAGCTGACCGCTTATATCGGCAAGTAAAATGGTAGAGGCTTTCGTTTTTGCCGCCAACTCCGACAGAACTTTGGTAATCTCGTCGAATTGCTGTGCGGTTAATATTACCTGTCGACTCCCGTCCTTCATTTTTTTTACCTGGACCATACCGGCCTCTCCTTATGATTTAATAAACATAATCCAATTCATTTCTGACGCAAACGATCTATAGAAGTTTTCAGACTTTCTCGCATTCGCTCTACTGCTTCGGCCAAAATACCAATTTCATTCCTGACATTTACTTTGACAGGAACATTAAACTCTCCCATGCTAATCTTATAGGCCGAATTGGTTAAATATGCAATTGGCCTGGTTATTTGCAATGTAATAATAAAAATCGCCAAGATGATAGCTAAAAATGTGCCGACAATAAATACAAGGCTCAGGTAAAACATAGTTTCCCGGATCCTTCCGTCTACATAAGATTTCTTCATTCCTACCCGCACGAACCCGAGCAGGCCCTCCTTAATGGGCTGCAAAATATCATAGATCTCTTCGTTTTGCGAACGTATGTCCAGTCGCTTTACCATATCATCCATATTATCGTTAGATTCGTCATAAACATGACCATTTATTATCTCCTCCGGCACATTACCGTTGTAGGTGTCGGTCTTTATATTGTTGTTGAAATCTTCGATCAGGATGTATTCAATATTCGAATAATATTTATATTTTTCTATAACCGATTTGAGGGCGACCATATCATCCTCAATCAGCTTCTCTGCGGCAAGCTCGGCAATGTTGGCGCCAACTATTCTTCCCTCTTCCAGAAGCGAGTCTGTGAGCATAATATTTACATAACGATACGTGACGTATAGAACTACCGCACTAAAAAGAATAGCGCCGAGGAAAATATAGAGTGTTATTTTCCATCGTAAACCGGAGAATTTATTTTTTTTCATCATCGTTCACAATATATATGGCCGTATACGGGGGTAAATATTTTTCTGGAAAACAAGCTGCTTATCCGGATCATCTATGAGAATGGTCAGTAAATCCACCAATACAGGTAAATTGGCAATCTCAAATTCCTGCCTGCTTTTTCGCATGGCGCGTAACACGTCCTCAAAGAGGATAGCAGATACCGGGCCAACAAGAACTGTTAGTTGATACTCTATCTCGGTGAAAACTTCCGCGGGCACATGCACTTCATCCGGCGAGACGGTGACCAGTTCCAGCAGATGCTCTTTTAGCAGATTTTCAAAGATGTCCAGAACTTCCCGGCGGCTTAACGCCAAAATTTCAGATATCTCGCCAACTGTCTTTTCTCCATCCAACTGTGTGACGACTGCCCACTCCAGGTTCAACAATTTTACTTCTTTGGGTGAGCGTCGGCTATCCAGCCTGAATACGGTGCTCTCTGTTATCTCATTTGATTCCATAAAAATTAACCTGCACAAATGCAATAGCCATAATATAAAAACTTTTCGCTGCATTCTCATTTGAATGTTTAATTTTTTAATCTCTATCGGTTAGTTGTCTGCTGAAGTCTTTGGTCTCTATTCCCCAACCTGTCCTCAGTTGCACGCACGAGGATGAATCGTAGATGCGCCCCGATTGCTAAAATCGCGAAAAAATTATGCAATAATTTTTTGTTCATTAACGAAATTCTAAGCTGTATAACCAATAATGATCTTCATAAATCTCATACACAAACGCGATTTATGCTTGATTGGCAGAGTTCCCGATCCGCCTCATTTCTGCGAATTATCGGTAAGACTTGTTGGCGATGGCGGGACGGAACTTCGCGGCTTGGAGCGCTGTTGTGGATGGGTTGCTCTTTGTTGTAAGCCAGGATGTGCGCTTTCGCGAATTCAAATTCCCTCAAATATTTGTAAGGGCCAAGTACGCTGAAGGTGAATTAAAATTGATCGAGACCTTCCCCCTCGCTGCTCTCGACATTCCCCGCTTGGTCACCGCAAATATATTTTGACCAAACTTTCGAAGGCGCTGATTACAGGAAATAAACAATGGTCGTAATTCCCGGATTACGAAATCCACTTTCCCGGAAACATATTACCGGTTTTTAAGATATTTCAATTTCTTTAAATATTCCGATTCAACATCATCCAAATATGTATCTGCAAGGAAATCCGTATCGCCCGCCGATAATTTTCTTAAGATCTTTTTCAATTTGCGTGAGCTTCCGAATTCCGCGATCCCAACATTCACGATAAGCCGGATCAATGATATTTCCACCCGGAATTTTGCAATCACAATGAGACCGAATTCCGGTAACTGCCGGCCGTACACCTGTCCCTTTTCGAATGCAATTACCGCCTCATCGAAATGGTAATCGGTATGAGTTTTAATTCCAAAAATTTGGAGGTAATTCATGGCCAGATCATTAAAAACTCTGGTATTAAAATGGGAAACCGCCCAACTGTCCAGAATTCTGTTGTCTTTGTCGAACACGACAATCGCGTCGATCCCATCCAGCAATGTCAAATCTTTGAAAAGGTCGGCAATCATACAATATCTTTGAAAATTCTAACGATTATTTTTAATGGATCCGGCACAGCGCTTTCGATTTCGGACTTTCCATCAACCGATTTATAGTGTTCCACGATCTTGCCAACTCTTATTTTTTTCCTCCTGCGTAAAGGGATTCCCTGCATTGCAAGCGCAAGGCTGAGAATCATTCCCTCGCTAAAATCAGAAGCAGGAACAATTCCGTTCACTTCAAATTTTGTGCCTTCCCACTGCAAAAAACCGTTAATCGGATCCAGGCAGGAGTAAGTCTTCGAGACTTCGGCACGCGATGATCTCCAAAGCTGCATGAAATCAGTTTTCTTCAGGGACTGATTTATCTCAGCAAGTATAACGGCAACAAACTCATTCCAAAAATCCAGCAGCGGTGTGGAAGCGGCTGGCAGCAAAAACGCCTCGTCTTCGCGAATGTGCTCCACTTTTGCATTCCAGTAAATTTTGATAAGGGAATTAATCAAACGGTTAATCTCGAGAATCTTTTGATAAACCACGTCCCCGGCAACAACTCTGCCGCTGTTGGACATAATTACTGACTCAACCGGCATGCCATCCAGCACGAAAACTGTCGCTAATCCTTTCTTACCCTTAAACTGGACATCAATATAACCGGTAAGCTCTTCAGTTTCCAGCATATCAAAAATCGTATCCAGGCCCCGCCCGTCCACTTCTTCCTCGCCGCGATACAAGGTGGCACCCAGCACGGAAGCCAGCGTAATTGCGGTTTCATTGGAAAGGGCATGAACATCAATCGTGCCATCCCTTTCGGATGCTTTCTTGAGGATATGGATCACCGCATCTTGTCCGAGGAGAAAATTATTCCTTTCGGAACTGTAACCCTGAATTATCTTTCCCGCATCCAGGATCAGGATTCCTTCGTACCCCCAGAAATTGGCCCGTATATAACCGCTAAATCGGTTCATGCGCAATTCCAACAGCATTTTCTCGAAATTTGTAAAAGACGTATTGAGATCTTTGTGGATGATCTGTCCGGGCGGTAAGAGCACAAAATTTCCTTAGTTTGTGGTGAGGTGCTTCAAGATTTTCTTTACGTTCTTAACAAAGTCATGCAAAATGATATTTAGTTCCGTTTCAATAATTACCAGATTGGGTTTTAACTCAAAAATCAGCAGGTAACCGTGGGCGTTTCGCAAAAAAGTGTACCGAAATACATCCGTATAAAACAATGTGATTACCTTTTTCAATTTGTACCAGATAAATGTGATTGCCAATGGATTTATCTTGGCAGCCAGTTTACCCTCGACCAATTTACCGTTATAATCTAACACGCAGACATTT
Source organism: uncultured Calditrichaceae bacterium (assembly GCA_964624795.1). Lineage (GTDB taxonomy): Bacteria > Calditrichota > Calditrichia > RBG-13-44-9 > RBG-13-44-9 > CAZUZS01. The sequence goes on along the minus strand of CAZUZS010000021.1, from coordinate 19,718 downwards.
TTCACCCCTTTTTGCCCCGAGATAAGAGTGAATAGCTGTTTTGGCAAGGGGCTGATCTGCTGATTTTTTTCGTCAATTAGCCGCAATCCTTCCAGCACAACTGAATTCCAGGGATGAGTTATTGTGTTGGCAGGCGCCTGGATACTCGCTTCCACTTTGAACTGCCCGTCGGTCAAGGCCAGCATTTCATGAACGGCCCGCTCCCCGATGTAAGGATTAAACTCTGCGTGAACAATCTGTCCATCCGCAAAAAAAATGAATCCATCCCTGTCCAGAGAAGTAACCGTCACTTTCGCCACATTCCGTTCGATACAGTTGATCTGGATGATGTTGGCCAAACGCAGGTCTTTTAAATTTCCAACTAATACCATATTCAGCCGAGCATTTTAAAAACCAAGTCCCGAATTTCCCGCAAATCGAAAGGTTTTTCGATATAAAATTCCGCCCCGCGTTTCATCGCCTGCTCTTCTCTTTCATCCGAACCATAGGCGGTAATAATAATGACGCGTGTTTGCGGATTTTTTGCTTTAATCAGAGAGAGCAGGTCCAGCCCATTAATGCCGGGCATAGCAATATCCGTGATCACCACGTCAAACGGCTTCTCTTCAACACGCGACAGTGCGTCGTCCCCGGACGATGCGGTAATAACCTCACACTCAATCGGTGCATTTATAAACGTCTGGTAGAGACTGAAAGTAAGCGTCTCCTCATCATCGACGATAAGCAACCGTTTTTGGTGATCCATGATCGCTCTCCAAGTTCAATTTATCTTAATCAATTATGAACAAACGACGGTAATGCCACCACAAATGTCGTTCCTTTATCGGGTTGGCTTGCTACATCAATTTTTCCACTGTTTTCTTCGATTAGCCTGCTGCAGATGGAAAGCCCCAGCCCCAGCCCTTCCACTTTCGTCGTGAAAAACGGATTGAATATCTTTTTGAGATTGTCGGGTCCAATGCCTTGCCCGCTATCGGAAATTTCAACGATAACATAATTCAGCTCATCGCTCTCCACTTCCATTCTGTCTTTCTCGTTGTCCAATATTCGCAGTCGCTTTTTGCAGGTGCTGATTTTCAGATTTCCTCCCGCCGGCATGGCATCTATCGCATTAAGAAACAGGTTCAGAAAAACCTGCTCCAACTGCCCCTCGTCCACGTATGCCTGCGGAACATCATCGCCAAATTCGGTCAAAAACTGGATATTTCGTTTCTGCATCTTGGGAGCCAGCAGCAGATACATCCCGTCAATTATCATCTCAATATCGTGGAATTTTAATTTGGGTTTGGTGGGTCGGGCAAATTTGAAAAATTCCTTCAAAAGGAGATTCGCTTTATCCACTTCACGCACAATCCGGCCAACGATTTGGTATCTAAAATCGTCAACACCAAAACTCTCTTCCAGGATCTGCGCCGAGGCCTTGATTCCTGCCAGAGGATTTCGGATTTCATGGGCAATTCCGGCCGAAAGCTCACCCAGCAGGGCAAGCCGCTCCATTCGCTCGATCTGCATCTTCAGATGACGGATTTCGGTCAGATCGCGGAAAAGCAGGACGATTCCATCAAATTTATTGTTTTCATCGTGAATGGGAGAAGCGCTCAGTCCCACGATTTTCGTCTTGCCGTCCTTCTGGCGGAACGTCACCTCCCGGTCATCGAATCTTTTGCCCGGAAGAAAAACCGCCCTGAGACATTTCCGGGAATCGGGATCGTCACCGAACAGGTTGTCGACTGATGCCCCGTGCAATTCTTCCACCTGGTAGCCAAGCATACCTGCTGCAGTGCGATTGACAAAGGTAATCTCGCCATCCAGATCCAGCGTTATTAATCCCCCATTTATATTTTGAATGATGCTTTTGTAAAAGTTGTAGACTTTATTAATCAGTCGATCCTGGTCGGCCGGCTGAACAGCAACACTCTCTTCCTCCAACGGGCCATTCAGCGGAAGCTCCTGATCATCCAACAGATTGCCAAATTTATGATTTAAGAGCGAAAATATCTGTTTTTGTTTTTCAATCTTTGAATTCATCACGCTCAACTTTCCCGCCTTAATTGATAATATATATTCAACAGGCAGAAAAATCTAACCATTTTTCGTTATTATGACGCGCTTAAGGATCAAAATCAGGATCCGAACGTCGGTCCTCAACTGGCAGAGGCGCCTCAACAAACGCAAAAGTTCATCAAATCGCCGCAATGCTAAGGCGTATTTTTTCGGGAATATAAGGAAAGGCTGAAATCGAAAAAGGACATTACTTGTAACTATCCGCCGCCAACCAGTTCTCCGAGTTTTCAAGCTCGATCGTGATCGATCCGAAGAACGCTTTCATCTTGGCAACAAGCGGAACCCGCTGGCGATCTACGGAAAACCATCCTTCAAAATCATCCTTGATTCCGGCAATGCCAATGAACTTAATTTTTCCCTCGAGATAGTAACTGGGCTCTAATTTGCCATTATATTTTATCTCATCCAATTTGCCCATTTGGTGGAAGTAGCAGCTATCGCGGCCATCCAGCACAAAAGTCGGAATTGTCATGTTAGAACCGGTTGTACCGGACATCTGACGTGCATAATATAGTAACGACAGGACGTCACGATATGTTTGGTCCAGCGGGACATTTTGATTTTGGGTAATAATAATCCGGTCCGGGTAATTCTTCCGAACCTGTATTTTGACTACTTTGTTTTCATAGTCAAATATATAATCGGTCTCCAATTTGTGGTCGCCCTTGTCTTCCACCGCATAGAATGCCACAGGCACTGCGTTGCTATCCACATAGCTCTCATAAGTATCATGAATTGTGACAAACGGAATTCCATCTGCGGAATCGATATAAATTTTTAGCTTAAAATATTCTTTGCCCTTGCGTTTCACAAGTCCTTCATTCACCAGGCGGAGTGTTCCGACACGTACAAAAGTCCATTTTACCTTGTAGGTAAGTGCTTCTCCCCCGCGAAGCACATCCGGTTTTTCGAATGGCACGCTGTTCAGCGCGATTGAGAAAGCGGAAATTCCCACGGTGAACAGTATGATGACAGGTAACCCATAACGTCGTAAAATATTCATAAATTTTGCTTCTATTTTCACTTTATTGATTTATTATTTGGCACTGCATGGCAACCAATTCAGCATTTCAAACGCGGCCAACAAACAAATGTTTCTCATTGTATGTCTGCGGTAGCAAGTGCGGATTAGCCCCCGGTTCCCCGGACAGTCGGTGCATTCGAAGGCGTTAATCAGTTTCAACCTCCTTTTCGGCAAATATTTGTGAATAGAATGCAGATGTAACCGGTGTAAAAATTCTGTCTTCAAATTGCTCCGTGCAATCGGCTCTTCGTCGGATATTCATACGTCTGTCGAGCAACGAAGAACGACGGGAATCCGTGATAAAATTATGCCAGACTTGCTCATCAAAAGTCAGGTTTATAAAAATATTATGCCGGACAAAATCCTCAAATCGCCGTCCCACCAGTTTTCGCCTGTTTCGCATCGACTTCTCCGGATAAACCGGCATAAATTAAACCATAAGTCCGCGGGAAACAAGACGGATATTCGATTTGCTGAAAAGTATTCACAATTGGGATTTCCGGAAATCTAACCGCCCGCAAAGGTTTGCTCTCCTTTTAACTGGAGCATGGGCCAGCTGACAATAGGTGGGTGTTGATGTTTTTGATAGGAATTGAAATCCGAAAAATTTGGGTTATGCATTTCCCGCTTCGCGGATTCGCCTCACTCACATTTCAAGAAGTTCTTCCGCCAGTTTGTATGGTGAAAGCCTGTGATCCAGAACCTGCCGGAGTTTTTTGTCGAGAAGCCGGCGTTTTCTCTCATTCCAGAAGCTGGCTTCCAGATTGCCGCGCACCAGGCTGTAAATTTTCTCCTCCGTTCGCTGCCGCTGTTTTTCCCGCAATCCCCCTTCCTTGCGCAGAAACCGGCGGTGCCGCGAGGCGGCTTCCATCAGCGACTGAACTCCCTCCCCCTTGCTCGCAACAGTTTTGACAATTACCGGTTTCCACGGATTTTCCGGTGGCCGGAGGCTGAGCATCATTTCCAATTCTATTTTCATTTTCTCCGCACCATCACGATCGGATTTATTGATGATAAAGATGTCGGCGATTTCCATGAGACCGGCCTTCATGGCCTGGATGCTGTCGCCTGATTCCGGAACCAGCACCACCAGCGTCGTGTCGGTTGCGCGGGCGACATCCAGTTCGCCCTGGCCCACTCCAACTGTTTCAAACAGAATGATGTCCATTCCGGCAGCATCCATTAAATCTGCCACATCCTGCGCTGTGCCGGACAGACCGCCATGACTTCCGCGGGTTGCCATGCTCCGAATGAAGATTCCCGGGTCTGTGGTGAGCTCATTCATCCGGATGCGGTCACCCAAAACCGCGCCGCCGCTGAAGGGGCTGGTGGGATCGACTGCCACAATACCGACCTGTTTTCCCTCCTCCCGGCTGGCCTTGGCAATACGCGAAGTGAGCGTACTCTTGCCGGCGCCGGGCGGCCCGGTAATGCCGATCCGGTAAGCATTGCCGGTAAAAGGAAAAATCCGGCTCAGTATTTCTTCATAATCTTCATTGGCATTTTCCACCAGGCTAATGGCACGCGCCAGCAGGCGGTGGTTTGCAGAACGAATCCCGCTTACCATTTCTTCCAGGTTTATCCGGGCTTTCTTTTTTTCATCCATAAAATATTGCTCGTTGTTATCCTGCTGCCCTTTGCAAAAAATATAAAGAATTCAACCGGTAATCACATGAGAAAATATTTTTTCCAGCCCGGTCAGGTGTTGCGAAAGGTTAAATTTCTCCTCAACAGTGCGACGCGCAGAGGCTGCAAGGCGTTTCCGGTAAGCGGCATCGCCGATCAATCTTTCCAGTGCCTTTTGCAATGCCAGCGGATTGAACGGCTCAACCAGCAGACCATTTTCGCCATTCATGATGATTTCCGGGACACCCCCGGCATTGGTTGCGAGCGGGGCGATTTCCTGCGCCATACACTCGATAAGGGACAGGCCAAAAGTCTCTTTTCGGGTTGCCAGCACCACAACATCCAGGGCCGCCGATACCGACGGGACATCTTCCTGAAAACCGGTGAAAATCACACGGTCCTCGCTGCCGTAATCTTTGACCATTTGCCTCAAATGATTTTCATACCCGCTTTGCCCGGCAGTTTCCGAACCAATAATCATAACTTTTACCGGCGGCAAGTCTTCACGCAACCCTGAAAATGCTTTCAGTAAAATGTGCTGTCCTTTGCCTTCTTCCAATCGTCCCACAATCCCGACCGCAATTTCGTTTTCCCGGATCGCGAACCGCTCGCGGCTTAGCCGGTACTGCCTGGCATCCGGTTTGAAACGATCAATGTCGATCCCATAGTACAAGCGGTCCAGCCTGTTTGATGGCAAAGTCGTATTTTGCCGCACCTGGCTGCGGATGCGATCGGTGATGGCAATCAGCCCATCCAGGTTTCCATACACCCAGCGATGAAACAGATCCTTTTTTTTCCTGGCCGACTCCATTTGCTGGGTAAAAACAATCTTCCCCCGCCCCGCCTTTTTTTTCGCCACGATCAATGTGCTGAGATCCCTTGACTGGTGGGCATGAATGATATCGATTTCGTGTTCTGCGATGATACCGGCCACCTGGTCGGCACATCTGAAATCCAGGTATCTCCGGCCGGGTGCCACTGCAAAAAAGGGGAGTTCTGACGCGGCAAGTTTTTCTTCCAGGTAGCTGCCCCGGGGCGCAACTGTAACCACGTCATGTCCCCGTTCGTGCAACCACCGGCTGACATTTGCCATATACATTTCCAGGCCGCCCCGCGAACCGCTGAAACAGATTTCCAAAACGCGCAATTTTTTATCTGCCCTCTGCAAATCAGTCAACTGCCGATCTCCAAATCAAGATAAACAGAAATACCTCTCCCCCGCTGAATTCCTCACCCAGCACCTCGCCATCAAATTTTATTAAAAGAACAGCTTAGTACTAATTGCCGGAATTTTTTCTATCGCCGCCAGAATATCCTCCGGTTCCACTTTTTTCATACAGATCATCAGATCACACTCTCTGAGGCCGCAAAATTTACAAGGGACTTCCGAGATAAGAAATGGATGGTTCCGACTCTCCGGCGGATTCCAGTAAACCGGTTTGTCTGTGGCAAAAAGACTCAGCGTTGGGGTTCCGGCCGCCACGGCAATGTGCTTCGCCCCATTGTCATACGAAAAATGCAAATCAACCAGTGAAAGAAATGCCGCAAAAACCGGAAGCGGCCACACCGGGAGGACGACAGGTTTATGCCGGCACATTTGCGCAACTTGCGAAACATAATCCTGCTCTCCCGGTCCCTGGTTAAAAAACAATTGCGCCTTGTGCTTTTCCACCAAAAGATCTGCCAGCCGGGCAAATTTCTCCGGGTACCACTGCCGCGCCTGGCGCTTCCCCTTCACACTCATGTTTACACGAAGCGATGGTGCCGACCGGAAATTGCGGTGCAAAAAATCCTTCGCAATCTGCAACTCAGCCTCGTTGAACGAAATTGCGGTTTGGCCGTTGACCTCCGGAATTCTCAACTGCTCTAACATTTTGCACTTTTGGTAGGGCACATATTCATCGACTAAATTTGCATTAGAGGTAAGGTTGTATGCAAATCTCCGTGGTGTGTTCTCCCACCCCAGGCGATAATCCGCTCCCGAAAGATAAGACAGCATTGCCGTTCCCGGTGTCCCCTGGAAATCGATTACCAGGTCAAAGTTGCGCTTTCTGATCCCGGGGAAGAATTTCAGCATCCCGGAAATATTCTGAGGCGTGTACGGGTAAACCAGCACCTTGTCGATTTCCGGCAAGCCCCGCAGCAATCCGTCGAATCCGGTGCCCGTGAGAAAATCGATTTCGGCACCCGGAAACGAACGCCGCAGCCCCGGCAGTACTGCGGTAGTCAATACCACATCGCCCAGTGCCCGCAACTGGATTATCAGTATCTTTTTTATTTTTGAGCTGTCAATCTGCATTCAGAATTACTGCCGCAATTTGATTGAGACTTTCGGCCAATACATCGTGGTCCTTTTCCGCTCCGCGATATTCTACGGAAATGTGGCGATGTCCATCGTTGTATCCATATTGGCGCATATTGCTTCCGGTGAAAATCGTGAGTGTGGGTACTCCCAGCGCCGCGGCCAGGTGCATTGGGCCGGTATCTCCCGATATGAACAGATCGAAACCGGCAAAGAAAATGGCGGTTTGCTCTAAAGGTTGCCGCCAAATCAGTGTTTGTCCGGCCAATCTCTCCGGATAATCGCGTAACAAGGCGGCATCAGCCGGACCCAGAGCCAGCTTTACGTTCAAACCGGGAATTTGCTCGACCTGTTCCAGGATGAATTCGACCACCTGCGGCGGGAGTGTTTTGTTCCCGGTGGCGCCCAACCAAAACAGAGCACAGGGTGGTTCAACATTCATTTTCCATTCCCGGAAAGCATTCAAGATGTCCGGTTCCGGGACATGAAGCCCGCCAAATTCCAACTCAGCTCTCCCATCAAAATTGCGCCAGAGATCCAACTGGGACTCGCTGTAGTGATTTTCTGCGGAAGACTTAACCGCCACATCGTAGTAATGAGGGCTGTTTGCCCAGCGGAAACCGGCCAGAACCTGCGGATTGCACCAGCGTCCAAGTATGGCCTGGGAGAGGGAAAAATTGTCCGGATTGTGGCTGCTGATGACGAGATCAAAATGCTGGCGACGCAGCCGGGTTAGCCAGATCAAAAATTTCGGTGGATTTGACAACATTTTCTTCTGGTCGTACATCCAGAACACATCTACCAGCCCTTCGGTGAATCTCTCAATTAACCTGCCCACCGGCTGGTGCAGCAGCAGGTGGATTTCAGCCGAGCTGCGGCTGCGGCGAATTGCCATCAGAAGCGGCAACAAAAGCAGCCCATTCCCGATTCGCTGGTCGAGGCGAAGAATCAATATTTTTTGGAATTCGCTCGCGGGCGGAATCGGATTCTGCCGCCTGGCGAATACCAATCGCAGAACCACATCCAGCCAGCGTTTTCCGACTAATTCTATTTTTTTCAATAGATTGAACCTCATGGCCGCCTAAAGTAAATAATCACCGCCGGAATGTCAATCAGATTCGGAATTACCCACAAACGCCGCAGCCCCTTCTCCCCTTCCTGCACAACCCTCTGTCCCCCGACCACGATTATCACGTCGATCTTAATCGTAATCCTTCTCCCACATCCCCTGCAAATCACTTCTTCCCGAACAAAATCTTGCAAAAAAGCATTTTCTTAGATCATCCATTTTCGATATATTGACCGAAAAGGATGGTAGAGAAGCAAATGAAAGTCATCAGCACTCTCGGTCCCGCCTGCCTTACCGGCCGATTCATCGAACTCTGTTTTCAGCACAGACAGCCATATTTCCGCCTGAACGGCTCGCACCTTGGACCTTGGGAACTGCAGACAAACCTTGAGTTTATCAAAGAGCAATCCGCCGGGCAGAGCGCGGTGATCTACCTGGATTTGCAGGGCGAAAAAAAACGGATCGGGAAATTGGCGGCGCCCTTGTCGCTTTCGGCGGGACAGGAGGTAACGTGCGTTCAGGCAACCGAAACAAATGAGCAACAAATTCCCATTTCCCAACCTGAGCTATTCCACGCTATTCAATCCGGTGACAGGCTTGTTTTCCAGGATGCAGCGCTCTCCATGATCGCCCTCCGGGTTAGCCAGGTCGAAATCACCCTGCGCGTGGAAGCAGCCGGTGAACTGCGCAGCAATTGTGGCATTCTGATCGAGGGCCGACCGACAGCCGGTACAGAATTTCCAGCACCGCAGAAGGATCAGATAAGGCTGGCGGCAGAGGCAGGAATAGATTTTCTGGCGCTGTCTTATCTTCGGGAAGAGGCAGCAATCAAACATCTAAGGAACGAATGCGACAAGATGGCTTACCATCCGAAGATTGCGGCCAAAATCGAAAGACCGGAGGCGTTGAGTAATCTACAGAAAATCGCAGAAGCGGCCGATGAGTTATGGTTTTGCCGCGGCGATCTGGGCACCTTCATTCCGCTCCGTGAGTTGGGCGTCTGGCAGGATCGTGCAATCGCGGCAGCGAAATTGGTTAGCAAGCCGGTGATAATTGCGGGGCAGGTTTTTCAACATCTGGCGGATCATTCACAACCCACTCGCAGCGAGGTGGTTCATTTTCATTATATTAAAAGAGAGGGTGCAGAGGGCATTGTGCTCTCGGACGAAACCGCAATTGGCATCGACCCGGGAAAAGCAGTCGCTGCCATTTTCTCGTTACTTTAGTGCCGGGTGCATTTGCCCCGACTCTACCGGAACGCCTAACCCAATGTTTTATTGAATCATCGTTAAGTTTGCCTAGTTCATCTCGATAATAATTTTATAAAAACCGTGCTGCAATCGGGATATGCGAGAATGGAAGAAAAACTGCTGATGGAAAAAGGATTGGAAACGGGACTCAATTTGGATTCAAAGCGCCGCTCAATGATTTTTGAGGAATGGCTTTCGGAAGTCCGTAAAGTTTTTGATATCATTCAATTTAGCGGTGAAATTAACCAGGAAAAATTGTTCAATTTCTTGCAGGCGCTGATGAATGCTTTCGGTGGGCGAGATTCCTACCGCCACTATCAGATAATTGATGAATTGGTCCCGTACCTACGGAAAAACAACTTTTCCGAACAGAACATTTATCTTATTTTTTCACAGTTGCGCAATATCATTCTGAAATATGTTTATCAGCAGCAGGCTGCCGGCGCGGAACAAAACTTTTCCGAAATAGAAGAGATTCTCTCAAAGTTCGATGATTTAGAAACTTTTATTCAACGAAATCTGACGCTGTACAGCCAGTTGGAAATGGAAGAATCCGGGGTAGATTTCACTTCGCTGTTCAATGATTTTCCGGGAGCAATTTTCCAGATCGATGGTCCTCGGCTGGAAGGGGTACCGCGGCTGAATCGTTATTTGGGCCGTGCATGCGGAATCGATCCGGCCAAATTTAATTCTGCCGAAATATGGAAAAAACTCATCCACAATCAGGACCGCAAAAACCTGGAAAAATTCTTTACCAATTTGTACCAGCAGCAAAAGAAAACTTACAGCATACAATACCGCCTGCGCACAAAAAACGGTTTTGAGACGGTAATTGAAGAAGGAATAATCGAATTCAATAAAGGCGGGTTAGCTTCACGAATAAACGGCGTTATCCTCCGGACACCGGCTTTCGGCAAATTGAAAGAAAGAATAGCTGCCGAACAGAGCAAATATAGCAAGCTGCAGCAGATATCACCTTTCTTTTTAGCCATCTGCTCCGAAGACGGAACAGTGCTGGAGTGTAATCAGCGATTTTCGGCAGGCACCGGTGGTTCTTCAAAACAGATGGTGGGAACTTCGCTGCTACAATGGATGACAATTCCATTAAAACCGGAAATATCTGCTTTCTCCGGATTTAAAGAATTATTCGATATGCAGCCGGAGGTGGAAATCCTGCTGAAAGACGCAAAAGGCTACCCAGAGGTTTATCGGAGCCGCCTGGCCGCTTTCGAAAGCGGGAAAAGGAAGAATAATTATCTTTTCATCGCCTGGCAATCCAATAAGTTGCCCGAGCAGCTCGACAACCAGATAAAGTTGCTGTTCGATTTCCAGCAAGACTTGCTTTTTAAAACAGAGTCCGATCAGCTTTTCGACAAAATACTGGAATTTGCCATGCTATTGATTCCCGCGGCCGATGCCGGCAGCCTGCTGCACATTCTGCCGGACGGGATGCATTTTGTGGCAGCCAAAGGCTTTGAACTGGACCGCCTGAAAAATGTGGTTCTTTGCCGCAGCAAAGATGCAAAATTTCTGGAGCAGGGTGAACATTTTAAAAGGCTGAAAGCAGGATCCGTAATTCGCGGGGCGTCAATTTTTCTGAATGAAGCCAGGCAGATGCTGGATAAGAAGGAATTCGAGCTGCTGACCGAATACGGGCGGCTGGATTCGATTATTTCCAACCTGGGCGGACTCGTTCATGTGGATGACAGCCCGCAGTACGTCATCAATCTCGATAATTTCGACCCAACAAGGCAATTTTCCGAGAGCGACAAATTTTTGCTTGATATTTACATGCAGCAGTTGGGAATTGTTTTTAAAAGCAAGCTGCTCCGGGAGAAACAGAAAAGCACCGAACCGGCCCTTCAAATCTCTTTTGAAGAATCGCCAATCCCGGCAGCCATTATCCAGGATGGACTACTGAAACTTGTGAACGACAAATTTTCACAATTCACCGGTTATTCCCCGGAGGAAACAGCCCAGCTTATTCTGCGGAAAATAGTTCACCCCGCAGAGCACGACATGGTAGAGAAGGTTTTAGCCGCAGACCTGATCGAGGATTCTTCTCCCTCTGAAATTGAATTTCGACTAATCGGCAAAAGCAAAACCGAATTAAACTGCACAGGATATATTTCAAGAATTCAGGTTGATGGGAAAGCAGCCGTTTTGCTACAGATGGTTAAGACAGATAAAGTTAAGCCTGTGGAACCGGATCTTCTGCAAAGACAAAAAATGGAAACCGTAGGCACCCTGACCACAGGCTTTGCCCATGATTTCAACAATATTCTGGGCGCCATATCACCGAGCGCGCAGTTGATTATGGCTGACCCCTCCCATCCGCAGACACAAAAAAGAGCGGAAATTATTTACAATATGGCCAGGCGGGCCGGGCAGTTGACCAAGCAGTTAATGGCCTTTGCCCGACCGGAGAAATCCCAGGCCATCCCCTTTAATCTCAACGAAGTGATCAAAGACAGCATGCCCCTCATCGAAAAATCGAAGGGGATTAAAGTAAACCTGGAGCTGGACCTAAGCCTGAAATTATTGCCCGTGGAAGGAGATCCCGACCAATTCGCCCAGGTTTTGCTGAACCTGGCTGTAAATGCTAAAGATGCCATGCGCGAAGGTGGCAGGCTGCAGATCAGTACCAAAAACATCGAAATAAATGAAAGCTACCTGCAGATGGACCCGGCGTTCAGACCCGGATGGTATGTAAATTTAACGGTAAAAGACGAAGGTTCGGGTATTCCGGCCGACCTGCGGGAAAGGATTTTTGAGCCGTTTTTTACTACCAAAGATGCTGGAACCGGACTGGGCCTGAGTATCGTTTACGGCATAATTAAGAATCACCATGGCGTTATCCTCCTGAACAGCGAGGAACAGAAAGGCACAACATTCGACCTTTTCTTCCCCGCAGGAAAAAAGAAGGCTAAAGTTGAGATTCCGAAAGAACCCGAGCTGACAATCCCCGGCACCGGAACTATTCTGGCGGTGGACGACGAGAAGGAGTTGCGCGAAATCATCAGGTCAATTCTTGCCTATCTTGGATACAAGCCGATCATCGCTTCCGGCGGGGAAGAAGCACTACGGATCTACCGCCAGAGAATGAGAGAAATCGACCTGGTGCTTCTTGACTTTGTTATGCCGGGGATGGATGGAAACGAGACTTACGAGGAGCTGAAAAAGCTGAATCCCAAAGTGAAGGTGCTGATCTGCAGCGGATATTCTGAAAAAGAGGGCGTTCATTCCCTGATGATGAACGGTATTGCGGGAGTTCTGCCCAAGCCATTTACGCTGCAATCCATTTCCCAGAAATTGAAAACTGTCCTGGCCCCGCCTGCCGCACAAAAATAATTTTCCTGCGAAAGGTTTATTTCCGGGAACAACTTTTCTCCTCAAATTTCATTTTCGAATGTCGATTGTTTATAAATGAGCCATTGTCCGCATCGGGCAACCTCATGAGTTCATGTAATAGTGTGAACTCAGGGACAAATTATATTTTATGGTAAGGAAGCCATGAATTCCGTAGGAAAATCAACGATGCACTCAGCGGCCTTTTTATTTGCATTCTGCTGCATCCTGCTCATCTCATGCGCCCACACCGTGAAACAGAAACAGACCGAATCGCAGCCGGCAACAGCCCCAAAACCGGTGAAATACCTGAAAAAAGAGAAACTCGAATTTGCCCTGGCAGGAGAGGCCGGGGGCACATACCTGGATGTTCAGGAAAATGCCGCGGTGGATTCGGTCCGTCCGGAAACCGGTACCAAAGCACCAGCCAGAAAGAAGGCGGTCAAACCGAAGACGAAGAAGGATTCTCTGTTTGCAGCCATGCTGGAAACCGCAAAAAGGCTTCGCAATGAGGATACGCAGCCACCTGCCGCAGCGCTTAGCGATTCCCCCATGCCCGAAATGCGAGCTGTTGAGCAGGCTCCGGCGACTGTCCCCCGGATTAGGGAAACAACCCGGCAGAAATCCGCACCGGCACCAAAGTCAAACATAAAAAAGGCGGCTCAAGAAAAACCGGTGCAGGAAATCGACGACAATGACCCCGGCTATCAGCGGATGGTGGCTCAGCTTCTTTCAGGCGACCGGCCGGTGTCAGTGAAGATCGGTGAGGGCAGGCGCTACTGGATCGGGACCCTGGCCAGCCACCTTTTCCATCCCGGGAGCGACGGCTTCAGTCGCGCACTGGAATGGATTGTTGAGCATAATTCGAGATACCACACTATCAGGGATCTCGATATGGTTCGGATTGGTGAAAATATCCTGCTGCCCACACGCAAAATTATCCGCACAGTACTGGCATCCCGGAATGCTCAAATCGTCACGGTTGAAAAAAACATGTAATCCCAAAGGCATAATCTACAGGCTTATCCCGAAAGTTTCCGGGCGAAGCTTGCACCGCCCTTCCGCAGAGAGTTTACCCGCTTTTAATTTCTTGGCATATTTGCGGTATCTTACCTCACCTGCATTCCCGATACGTTAGCAAGAGCCATATTTAGCTCATATTGTCGATCCATTTCTTTTTAATACCAACATCCGCCTTGTCTTATTAAATTTGGCTAAGGCCAAGCCAGGCAGCAGTTATTTTGAACTATTTCGTGCTTTTTCTACTATAATTTTTAACAAAAAGGAAAGGAGAGAAGCATTTTGAGTCGTTTATTTACACCACTGAAAATAAGAGAAATTGCGTTCAGAAACAGGGTATTTGTTTCGCCAATGTGCCAATACTCCAGCGAAAATGGAATGCCCAACGACTGGCATATGGTTCACCTGGGAAGCCGGGCAGTAGGCGGCGCCGGTCTGGTTACAGTAGAAGCCACCGCAGTTACGCCGGAGGGCCGGATTTCGCCCAAAGACAGCGGAATTTGGTCGGAAAACCACGCCCGCGCTTTCCGGCGGATTACGGATTTCGTGAAATCGCAAGGCGCAGTGCCCGGCATCCAGCTTGCGCACGCCGGACGAAAGGCCTCCACGCAGGTGCCATGGCTTGGGCACGGAGAGGTGTTCAAAGAGGAAGGAGGCTGGCAGACGGTGGCCCCCAGCGCACTTTCATTTGGCGAGGGATATCCCATGCCGGTGGAATTGAGTAAATCCGAGATCGAGCAGATCGTGGCGCAGTTCAAATCCGCAGCCGAATATAGCCGGCAGGCCGGTTTCGAGGTGGCGGAAATCCATGCGGCGCACGGCTACCTGATGCATGAATTCCTGTCACCGCTCAGCAACATACGGGAAGATGAATTCGGCGGCAGCCTGGAGAACCGGATGCGGTTCCCACTGATGGTTGCCAAAACGGTTCGGGAAACATGGCCGGAAAACCTTCCGGTTTTCGCGCGGATTTCCGTCACGGACTGGATGGAGCATGGCTGGGATTTGCCGCAGTCAATCGAATTCTCAAGGCGGCTGAAACAGATCGGCGTCGACCTGATCGACTGCTCCAGTGGCGGGCTGGTGCCGGGAGCCAGAATCCCTGCCGGACCCGGATATCAAACGCCGTTTGCGGCAGCCATACGCCGCGAAGTGGAAATCCTGACCAGTGCGGTCGGTTTGATTACCGATCCGGCCCAGGCCGAACACATTCTGGTAACCGAACAAGCCGATGTGGTAACCCTGGCGCGACAGATGCTCCGCGATCCTTACTGGCCGCTGCACGCGGCGCATGAACTTGGGGACGACGTGAGTTGGCCGCCGCAATACCTGCGGGCAAAACCGGCCGGTAAAAAATAATTTGCAGGCAACTAAATGCCTGTCCTTATTGAGAACCTAAACAAGAGAGGCCAAGGGGCGGCAATTTCCAGAACCATAAAAATGGAATTAAAGAAAAAAGGGAGAAAGAAGTGGCAGCGGAAAAGAAAAAGATTCTGGTGACTTTTGATTTAAAGGAGCAAAAACGAGCATTGCTGGATCAGACATTCGGGGAAATCGCGGAGGTGTCTATTCTCCCGGATTTGACGGGCAGCGAACGGCAACGCAAGTTGGAGGAAGCAGATATTCTGTTCACCTGGAATATGCCGCGTGAGATGAGGGAAGAGGAAATTCGCAATCTCCGGAGAACACGACTTGTCCAGTTGGTTTCCGCAGGCGCCGACCACGTACCGTACTCTGCGCTCCCACCCGGTGTTATCGTAGCTGCCAATGTGGGTGCCTTTGCGGAGCCGATGGCCGAGCATGTACTGGCAATGACAATGGCACTGTCCAAACGGCTGCTTCCCCTGCACAATAAATTAGCGAAAGGCGAGTTTGACCAACGCAGCGTCAGTAAATACCTGCATGGCGGTGTTTGCGGAATCCTGGGATACGGCGGCATCGGGCGCGCTGTCGCCCGCCGCATGAAGGCAATTGGAATGAAGATTTTCGCAATCAACAGCAGCGGGAAAACCGAGGAAGCAGTGGACTTCATCGGAACACTGAACGATCTGAATACTGTCCTGCAAGCTGCCGATGTGGTGGTCATTGCATTGCCGCTAAACAAGCACACCCACGGACTCATCGGAACGGCAGAACTCCGGCGAATGAAACCCGATGCCATCCTGATCAATGTGGCGCGCGGTGCGATTGTGGATGAGGCGGCGCTCTACCGGCATCTGAAGGATTACCCGGATTTCATGGCCGGAATTGATGCATGGTGGATCGAGCCATTCGGCCAGGGTGAATTCCGCACTGATTTCCCTTTTCTCACTTTGCCGAATGTGCTGGGAACGCCCCACAATTCAGCAATTATCCCGGGCATTATGAGCGATGCGATTCGCGAAGCGGCAAAGAACATCAAACGGTATATATCAGGGGAACCGGTAAGGGGGATCATTAATCCGGCAGATTATGACGGTTGAGTACTGCTCGGATCGATTGCCGGCTACGTTCTTAGCCGGTTCAGCATTTTTCCAGAGCAGAAATTTCACAAGAAGATGGAGTAAAGATGCAGCTTATTCAACCCACATTATTGCTGGATAAGAAACGGGCGATCCGGAATATTGAGATGATGACAACCAAAGCAAGGCGAAGCGGCGTTATTTTCCGACCGCACTTCAAGACCCACCAGTCCGCCGCGATTGGAGGATGGTTCCGGGAAGCAGGTGTCGATAGAATAACGGTTTCGTCACTGGACATGGCACTCTACTTTGCAAAAAACGGGTGGCGAAATATCACCGTTGCCTTTCCTGTTAACCTTCCGGAAATCGATAAGATAAACCGGCTTGCAGAAGGAATTGAGCTTCACCTGTTGGTCGAATCGACGGAGTCGGTAAAACTGCTCAATCAGCAATTGCGATATCCGGCTCACCTGTGGATCAAAATCGATACCGGCTACCACAGAACCGGAATTGAATGGGACAATTTCACAAAAATTTTGCAGGTTGCTGAAACCATTGAAAGGGCGGAAAAAATTTCTTTACAGGGGCTCCTCACCCATTCCGGCCACAGTTACCGGGGAAAATCTACGGCAGAAATCCGTGATATTTACAGCGATACCATGCTAAAACTGAAATCTGTAAAAGACAGATTAGCTTCGGCAGGAATTAACGAAGTCAAGATATCGATTGGAGATACGCCCACTTGCAGTTTAGTAGAAAGCTTCGATGGGGTAGATGAAATCCGGCCGGGGAATTTTGTCTTCTATGACGCCATGCAGCTCCGGCTTGGAAGCTGTTCCGAGGATCAGATCGCAGTCGGTTTAGCCTGCCCAGTAGTTGCCAGGCACCAGCAGAGAAATGAGATCGTGATTTACGGCGGTGCAATTCATCTCTCAAAGGAATTTTTAATGGATGAAAATGACACGCCAGTTTTTGGACGTATATGCCGTTTAGGACAAAATGGCTGGGGCTCCATCGCAAAATCTAGTTATGTTTCGGCACTTTCACAAGAGCATGGAATTATAAAAGCGGATTCGGATTTTTTTGAGCAGGTAAAGGTTGGCGATATTCTGGTGATTCTGCCTGTTCATTCCTGTCTTACTGCGAATCTGATGAAACGCTACCGGACGCTGGATGGCACATGGATTGAGTCAATGCAATCGCAAATTCCTGATTTTAACGCGTAAATCAAATGAAAGGAAATTGATAGATGGCGCTGAATGTTAACCTGATTAGAGAGCAATTCCCCGCACTGGCAATTCGGGACCAGAGCAAGCCGCGCATTTATTTTGATAATCCCGGTGGCACCCAGGTGCCGCGGCGGGTTATCGACCGAATGCAGCAATATCTGATTGGCACGAACGCTAACCACGGCGGCCATTTCCGCACATCGCGGGAATCGGACCGGATTTTGGACGAAGCGCACCAGGCAATGGCCGACCTGCTAAACGCACCGCACAAGGAAGAGATTATATTTGGGCCCAATATGACCACACTGACCTTCCAGATCTCACGGTCACTGGCGCACTGGTTTAAGCCGGGAGATGAAATCATCCTCACTCGCATGGATCACGACGCCAACATCCGGCCCTGGCTGCAAATGGCGGAAGACAACAATATCACGATCAAGTGGCTCGACTTCGATCCGCTGACATTCCGCTACAACCTCGAACAGTTCGGCGAGATGATTTCCGAAAAAGTACGGCTGGTGGCAGTGAATTATGCCAGCAACGCCATCGGGACCATCAATGATATCAGCTCCATCTCGGCGCTGGCGCATCGCACAAATGCGCTTTTTTATGTGGACGCGGTGCAGTATGTGCCGCATGGAGTGACCGATGTGCAGTCGCTGGGTTGCGATTTCCTGGTTTGTTCAGCCTACAAGTTCTTCGGCCCGCACCAGGGAATCCTGTGGGGAAAGCGGCATCTGTTAGAGGCGCTGCCGGCATATAAGGTGCGCCCTGCCGATGACTTTCCGCCGGGGAAATTCGAGACCGGCACCCAGTGCCATGAAGGGCAAGCCGGGACGCTGGGGGCAATAGAATACTTCGAATGGATCGGGGAAACGATGGGCAGTGAATATCTTGAACAATTTTCCCATTTAAGCAGACGGCGACAACTTCTTCATGCCGCCATGTCGGCTATCCGGAGTTACGAACGCACGCTCAGCCTACATCTCATTTCCGGTTTGCAAAAAATCCCCGGTGTGAAAATTCATGGCATAACCGATTCGGCACATTTGAACGAGCGGGTTCCGACCGTTTCGTTTACCATCGAGGGACTGCATCCGGCGGAAATAGCACATCGACTGGGCGAAGCGAATATATTCGTATGGGATGGGGATTACTACGCACTGGAAGTGATCAAGCGGCTTGGCCTGGAAAAAAGCGGCGGCATGGTGCGTGTTGGAGCCGTGCATTACAATACTATCGATGAAATCGATGCGTTGCTGGATCACCTTCGCCGAATAGCAGCAAAGTAGCCGGACTGGAAAACATCTACTGATAAACTTCAGGGAGCACCGTCGGCACGAAAGGCTATCCGATGACATTTTGCCTCAATCAGCGGTAATCTTCCCGAATGGGATAGAAGACATCGATGATCCGGCAATCGGTGATCGCTGTTCCGGTGTGCAGGGCATTGGAAGGAACAATGGCAACCGAACCCGGTTTCAGGATTTTTTCTTCCCCGTCAACAGTCAATTTAAACTCTCCTTCGATTAAATTAGCCACTTGCTCGTGGGGATGCGAATGTGTGGGTAGCGATGCC
The DNA here is from genome assembly GCA_964624795.1 of uncultured Calditrichaceae bacterium. Taxonomy (GTDB): domain Bacteria; phylum Calditrichota; class Calditrichia; order RBG-13-44-9; family RBG-13-44-9; genus CAZUZS01. Next base: position 766 of record CAZUZS010000021.1, on the reverse strand, counting down.
CCGGCGGTGATGGTCCAGTAGGCAAAGGTCATATTCTTCGAGTGAATAAATTTGACCCGGTAGCCCTTAACCGGCTCCTTTTCTTCGAAATCCTTTAACTCCAGAAATGGCATAGTACTTTCCCTCTTTTGTGACAAATTCTTTTAAAACAGTATTGACGCCCCGATTTCCTAAAACCGAGCGTCGTAATCAATTTATTTACAGTTTATGTAATGATGCAAACAGATATTGGGGGAGAAAACCGTTTATTTTCTTCCTTCCCCTTTCTCCTATCTATGAGAATTGGGGTTCCCTGAAGACACAAATGCCTCAATCATACGGTTGAAAAGAGCGGGCAAAATGTTTATCTTTAGCGGGTTGATTTTTTTTATACCTGAGAATCGGATTGATGCATTTTGTCAAACGGCGAACTCTTACCCTGATCAAAACTCAGGGGATGAAATAATATAGAGGTCAGGATGAATATAAGCGAACTGGCAGGCAAACCCGCCCCACATGAATTATTGGTAAATGTTCCGCGTTTGGTCTCGGCCTATTTTTCACGGCAGCCCGACCCGGCAGAAAAATCGCAACTGGTCAGCTTCGGCACCTCCGGGCACCGCGGCACCTCGCTGGATAGCTCCTTCAATGAGAACCATGTTCTGGCCATAGCTCAGGCAATCTGCGAATTCAGAAAATCACAACATATCAACGGGCCGCTGTTTATCGGAATGGACACCCACGCCCTGTCCGAAGCGGCGCTGATTTCCGCGGTGGAAGTTTTCGC
>CAZUZS010000020.1:10430-69102 GCA_964624795.1 uncultured Calditrichaceae bacterium | reverse complement strand
ATTATAGGTTCATATAAGTTTAATCCACCCCGCTAAAGCAAGGTGTTAATAAGAATATTTCGTGGAATGAACACCTGGATTTATCCAGGTGATATATCCGATTTCCCAATATTTGGAACCACTTCAGCGGTTTAAATGTTTGGTACAAAGGCTTGAAAAATGTCATAGGATTATTCAGCGTAAGTAAGATTTAAACATCATAACAGATCCAAGGAGAAAGGAGAACAAAATGTCCCATAACGAAAAATCAGAATACAACGGAGACGGAACCGGAACAACCGAATTGGCAAGCGATGATGAAATCATTGTGGTACGGCCGCCGGAGACTACCATGACCCGCCAGCATTTGCCATATTTTGTAGGGATATCGAAAGATACCGCTGGGACGAAAAAATTGTCGATGAACATGGTGGTGATACCGGCTGGCGGTGCGGCCGAACCGCATCTGCACAATGGCTATGAGACAGCCATTTATCTCCTGAAGGGGAGCGTGAAAACGCTCTATGGAAAAGGATTGAAAAAATCAACTATTAATAAAGAGGGCGATTTTCTTTTTATTCCGCCCAATGTGCCGCACCAACCGGTGAATATGAGCCAAACCGAGGCGGCGAAAGCTATCGTGGCACGCAACGATGCCAATGAACAGGAGAGTGTTGTGCTTTACAATCCTGAGGGCGATCAATAATTTTTTCCCGGATTGCTTACATTTTGCCCAGATTGAACCGTTTTCGCTCGTTGGGATCGAGATGCATTTTGCGCATGCGAATGGATTTGGGCGTGATCTCCACCAACTCATCTTCGTTGATAAACTCCAGTGCTTCCTCCAGCGAAAATTTCACCGCAGGAATAATCCGGATTGCTTTGTCGCTTCCCGCCGCCCGCATGTTGGTTAACTTCTTTTCACGCTGAACGTTCACTTCGATGTCATTTTCCTTGTTCTGCTCACCGACGATCTGACCGCGGTAAATAGCCTCCCCGGGATCAATAAAGAAACGTCCCCGGTCCTGCAGCGAGTCGATGGCATAGCCGGTTGCCGGTCCGTCTGCCATGGAAATCAGCACACCGGTTTGCCGGTGAATAATGGCGCCCTTGAAGAATTCGTACTGGTAAAACTGATGGTGCATGACTGCTTCGCCTGATGTTGCGGTTAAGATTTTGTTTCGCAGCCCCATTAGTCCGCGCGAGGGAATATGAAATTCGAGATGCTGGACGTTCCCTTTTGGCTCCATTTTCATCAGCTCGGCTCGCCGTTGCCCCACGATCTCGATGACCTTTCCGGAATATTCGGTAGGCACATCCACAACCAGAATCTCAATCGGTTCGGCTTTTCTGCCGTGAATTTCCTTGTAAATGACCTTCGGTTGACCCACCTGCAATTCATATCCTTCTCTACGCATATTTTCGATTAAAATGGAGAGGTGCAGAATTCCCCGTCCGGAAACCTTGTAGGTATCCGGCGAGCCGGTCTCCTGCAATCGCAGAGCGACATTTTGCTGCAATTCCTTAAAAAGCCGCTCGCGAAGATGGCGGGAAGTGACATATTTCCCTTCCTTTCCATAGAAAGGAGAGTTGTTGACCGTGAAGGTCATGCTGATGGTCGGCTCGTCAATGGAGATGACCGGCAGCGGTTCGGGGTGTTCCGAATCGGCCAAAGTATCCCCTATATCAATGTCTTCGATTCCAACGATTGCGCATATGTCGCCGCACTCCACCTGCGACACTTTGCGCCGCTCAAGTCCCTCAAAAACAAAAAGCTGTTTGGGGGAGATCTGCCGTACAGAGCCATCCCGCTTGATGATGCTCAGACTGTCATTTATATCCAACAGTCCGCGGTATACCCTGCCAATGCCGATGCGTCCTACATAATCGTTGTAATCCAGGCTGGTGATCTGGATCTGCGTGAAACTATTGAGCTGGCGCGGCGCTGGAATATGTTCCAACATGGAATCCAGCAGCGCCGTCATGTTCGACCTGGTATCGGTTGGATCCGAGACCGCCCATCCTTCGCGGGCGCTGGCATAAATGACCGGGAATTCCAATTGCTCCTCATCCGCTCCCAGCTCGATAAACAGGTCGTAGACTTCATCCAAAACTTCATCCGGCCGGCTGTCCGGTCTGTCCATTTTGTTGATGACGAGAATAGGCTTCAGATGCAGGCGCAGCGCCTTCTCCAGGACGAAGCGCGTCTGCGGCATGGGGCCTTCGAAGGAGTCAACCAGCAGGAGCACGCCGTCGGCCATCTTGAGTACGCGCTCCACCTCCCCCCCAAAATCGGCATGGCCGGGGGTGTCAATCAGGTTGATCTTCGCTTCTTTATAGGGAATGCTGATATTCTTTGAGAGAATTGTAATGCCACGCTCCCGCTCCAGATCGTTGGAATCCAGGAATCGCTCCCGAACTACCTGATTTTGGCGGAAAATATGGCATTGTTTTAAAAGTTGATCCACCAGGGTGGTTTTCCCATGATCCACATGGGCAATTATTGCTATATTTCGAATCTCTGACACATGTTCTCCAAATCTTGTTAATTAAAAGGCGGCAAAGGTATAGAATAAATAGTATGATTGTCAAGCTGTATTTTGATTTACGCTTCGTTCAAAATTTGATGGCTTGCAATAAGCCGAATTTTCTCCTAAACTTTCTCATATTAAAAATTGTTGCTGTTAAGATGAGAAATACTTTTATTAAGATACATAATATTAGTTCTTTTGTATTTTTTCTCGCACTTGGGCTGCTCACTTTTTTGAGCTGTCACAAATCGTCGACCGACGGCGGACAAAACGAGCCTCCTTCAAAAATCAGAAATTTCACTTATCGCATTTTAAATACATTTCCCCACGATCCTGATGCCTTTACCCAGGGCTTGATTTATAACGACAATGTGCTGTATGAAGGAACCGGCCTTTTTGGACAGTCTACGCTTCGAAAAGTGGATTTGGAAAGCGGGCAAATATTAAAGAGTATAAATTTGCCGTCTCAATATTTTGGGGAGGGAACAACTCTGGTTGGGAATAGACTTATCCAGCTTACCTGGCTATCCCACACCGGTTTTATTTACGACAAAAACAGTTTCGATAAAATCGGCGAGTTCTCATACCCCACCGAAGGGTGGGGAATTACATTTGACGGAAATCGGCTGATAATGAGTGACGGAACACCGACCCTGCATTTCCTGGATACACTTACCTTCCGGGAAACCGGCAGCCTCCAGGTTCAGGACAATGGCGTTCCGGTTTACCGGCTCAACGAGCTGGAATATGTAAAAGGGGAGATTTATGCCAATGTGTGGCAGACTGATAGAATTGCCATTATTTCGTTGGAATCAGGGCAGGTAACCGGGTGGATTGATTTAAAGGTACTTTTGAGCCCGACCGCCTGCCCGCAACCGGTTGATGTTTTGAATGGAATTGCATACGATCCGGTAGCTGACCGGTTATTTGTTACAGGAAAATTCTGGTGTAAACTTTTTGAGATTGAAGTAATTCCGGTTGAGAATTAATGAATTTGCACAAGCGCAGCCCGGAGTTTCTGTGTGATTTCCACGAATATCGGAATTAAGCAAGTCATTTCTGCAATTCAAATTGAAACTTTGAACACAAACTTGTGAATTCACCACTTCGAGTCGAAGCAATCCTTTTTCGCGACATTTTTTGATAATATTTTATTTTTTGCATTTTCATTCGGTGATTTATGTCAATGTGAAAGCAGACAGTTTTCCATTCCTGAATTTATATGTGCTCGTTTTCTATGACCAGCCTACAGATTTTTCACCTTAGAAGCGAGCTATGAAATCGACCGTAATGGAGCGAATAAAAAGTAAATTTGGATTTAAGTGACATATAAAACAAACAATTGGTCTGTGTTTCCGATAATATGCAAGAAAATTCTTTGAATTTGAAAATCCCGAAGGAATGGGGGAATAGGATGAATGAAGGTAAAAAAACCGGCAGTCGGGATTCCGAGAAAGCGGGCAAGGCTCTTGGTACCCGGAAATCGGAAAACCAGGCAAGTGCCATCGTCAGGCTTTCCAATCCTGATTTTGAAAAAATACTGGATATTTCCAGCGATGCCGTGATTTCCATAGACTATGATCGAAAGATTATATTTTTTAACAAAGCAGCAGAGAAGGTTTTTGGTTACACTTCCACAGAAATATTGGGAAAATCCCTGGATATTTTGTTGCCCGAACGGTCTGTTAAATCGCACGGGAAACACGTTCAAGATTTCTCGGCTTCATCAAAGCAGCACATGATGAAGGATGAACGACGGGAAATCCTGGGTCGGCGTAAGGATGGATCGGAATTTCCGGCAGAAGCATCGATCTCGAAGCTTGATGCTGAGGCAGGTAAAATATTGACTGTCATGCTCCGGGATATCAGCAAACGCAAGGAGGCCGAGAAATTGCTTCGGGAAGGCGAGGAACGGTATCGGCTGTTTTTTACCGACGATTTGTCAGGCGATTTTATAGCAACCCCGGAAGGAGCCATCCTCGAATGCAATGCCGCATTTTTGCAGATATTTGGATTTCACTCATTCAAAGAGGCAGAAACCACCAAACTTAATTCGTTGTTCATCGACGACAAATCCTATCAGGAATTTCTCGGTACGCTGAAAAATGAGAAAAGGCTGAAGCACTACGAAACGGAATTTCGCCATTTCTCTAACAAAATTATTTATGTGGTGGCTAATTTTATCGGCCGGTTCAGCAGCAGCGGTGATCTGGTGGAAATCAAGGGTTATCTCTTCAATATCACCGAAACCAAGAAAATCGAAAAGCAGCTTTTTCATGCGCAGAAGATGGAAGCTATCGGGAGGCTGGCAGGCGGCGTAGCCCACGATTTTAACAATACGCTCACCGCCATCTCCGGATTCAGCGATCTTTTGTTGGACAGTTGTGATAAAGAAGGTTCTCAATACATGATCCTGAAGGAGGTAAAGAGTGCAGCGGAAAGCGCCACCTCCCTGACAAAACAATTGCTCGCCTTCAGCCGGAAGCAGATCCTGCAGTTTAAGGTGCTGAACATTAATTCCATTGTAAAAAATACCTGGAAAATGTTACGGCGGGTGATTAGCGAACAGATCGAATTGAATGCCGCTTTGGACGATAATCTGGGAAAAGTGAAGGCAGATCCTGTGCAAATTGAGCAAATTATCATGAATCTGGCCGTAAATGCGCGGGATGCAATGGAACATGGTGGCAGACTGACCATCGAAACAAAAAATGTTACCCTGGATGAAAATTATACCAATCAGCATATGCGGGTTGTCTCCGGGCGCTATGTTATGTTGGCGGTAAGTGATAATGGCATCGGCATGGACGAAGAAACGCAGTTGCAGATATTTGAGCCGTTCTTCAGTACCAAGAAAAAGGGTAAAGGCACCGGGCTTGGATTGTCTACAGTGTACGGCATCGTTGTTCAAAGCAATGGATATATTTGGGTTTACAGTGAACCCGGACACGGATCAACTTTCAAAATATATTTTCCCCGCGTGGAGGAAGGAATTGAAGAAGCGGTTGAAACCGAGGAAAGCGAGCAGCTACATTCCGGAACCGAGACGATTCTGCTTGTCGAGGATGATGAGAAAGTGCGCAAAATGGTATACTACGTTCTCTCTGCAAACGGGTATAAAATATTTCAGGCCGCCAATGGAAATGAAGCACTGGAAATCAGCCGGACTTATGAAGAAGACATTCATCTGATGATCACCGATATTGTGATGCCCGAAATCAGTGGGCTGGAATTAGGGAAAAAAATGGAAGAGAGCCACCCGGACATGAAAGTGCTTTACATGTCCGGCTATACGGATAATTCCGTCAGCCACCACGAAGTTCTGGAACCGGGCATAAACTATCTTGAAAAGCCATTCAATGCCAGAGTTTTGTCCGATATCGTGAGGAAATTGCTGGATAGATGATGAGTCGAAAATCGTTGGATTGAAAAAACCGCTGATCCTGCTGCAAGATCAGCGGTTTTTTGTTTACTTGATTCAACAACAATCCTACAGAGATAATTTCGTTAAATCTCAGGCGTACTTGCCGGGTCTTTCAAGCACATGTCCCATTTGCCTGTCCGACCGCCGGAGCAGGATGGCAAACGTCAAACCGAACAGCCCCAGGCTGGAGAACATGATCATGCTGGCGGTGTAGTTGTGCGTCGCATCGCGCAACAGACCATTGAGCCACGGAAAGAGCGCCAGCCCAATATTTTGGATCATGGTCATTAGCCCGAAGGCCGTTCCAACCCTTTTCTCCTCGACAATCAACGGAACCGAAGGCCACATGGCTGCCGGAACCAGAACAAACGCAGCACCCAGCACGATCATCGGGAGCGCGGGAGCGACCATAGTAAATGCCATTGTGAGAAAGGCCGGAATCATCAGCAGCGATCCAACGACCATCATGGAGGCGCGGTGACCGTAGCGGTCAACTATCTGCCCGAAAATGGGAGCAAACACCATCGAAGCGAAAATAATGATTGTGGTGGTTCCACCGGCCGTGGTAAACATGTGCAGAATGTTGCTGAAAACCTGGTAGAAGAATCCGCCCCCGGTACCGGCTGTGAGGGGCAAGCCCCATTTGGTGTGAAAGAAGTCTGTTGATAGGGAGGTGAAGGGGAAGATCGCCGAATAGAAAGTCAGGCACAGAAAAGTGACAAACCAGAAAGAGGGTTTGAATTTTTTTACATCATCCAATACAATTTTGTCACCGCCACCTTCTTCCTTCAGATTTAATACTCTCTCCCCACGGCGGTCCATGATGATATAAACGAGGTTGGCAGCTAATGAGACCAGGCAGAACAGGACTGCTGCCCACAGTGCGATTTTGTAATCTTTGAAATATTCCGAAATGAGGGCTTCGGTATTGAAACTGAAGAGCGTGCCGAGACGACTGATTGTCAGAGCAATTCCAAAAGACAGCGCCAGTTCTTTTCCCTTGAACCAACGGGCCAAAATGGCGCTCTGGGCTACGACTAACGATTCCGAACCCCAGCCAAAAATAAAGCGGCCGACGTAAAGAACCCATAAATTCGGTGCGATGGCGACAACTATCGCGCCTATTGTAACCAATCCTGAAAAGAGAAAACTTGCACGGCGCGTCCCTATTCTATCGATTAGTATTCCACCGATGAATACGGACAAAATTGCCGCCACGCTGTAGAGCGTATACATCTGCCCGATCGATTCCCTGCCGACCCCCAGGGCCTTTATCAGAATTGGCGCGATGGCGCCTACACTATCGTAAGCGAAATAACTGCCAAAAGTCAACATCGACACAAAGAAAAGAACCACGAAACGGTATATCCGCGTGCTCGGATGAAAAAAACTCGTTTCGGCCTGAACTGAACTATTCATACATGCTCCTGGGTTTACCTGTTACACAAATCCGAACGACCGGATTTCTCTCACAAAATCCTGTTTGCCCGGCAAATTTAAGAATCCCGGTTAAATATACTGCAACCACCCGCGTTTATCTTCTTTTTCGCCGCGTAATATACCAAAAAATTCGTCCTGAAGCATCTTTGTAACCGGACCGCGCTTTCCTTGTCCAACCTTAATTTTATCGATACTCCGGATGGGCGTAATCTCTGCGGCGGTGCCGGTGAAAAAGACCTCGTCCGCTATATAAAGAATTTCTCTTGGGATCATTTCTTCTTTCAATTCCATCCCCAAATCTTTGCAGAGTTGAATAATTGACCAGCGGGTTATTCCGGGCAGAACCGAAGCACACTGTGGTGGAGTGTATATTTTATCATCTTTTACCACAAAAATGTTTTCGCCGCTGCCTTCCGAAACATATCCCTGGGGATCCAGTGCAATGCCTTCGATGTAGCCGTTTTCAATTGCTTCCATCTTGATGAGCTGGGAGTTCATGTAATTGGCGCCGGCCTTCGCCAACGCCGGCAAGGTATTGGGGGAGAAACGATTCCATGAAGACACATGAACATCGACGCCCTCTTCAATGGCTTCCGGCCCTAAATATTTTCCCCAATACCAGGTAATTATGTAGGTTTCAATTGGCGATTTAAATGGATTAACACCAAATTCTCCCAAACCGCGGAAAATAACCGGCCGGATGTAGCATTCTTCAAACTGGTTCACTTTCACCGATTCGATGCACGCCTGGTAAATGTTGTCATAATTGAACTGTTCCGGTACCATGCGATAGATTTTAGCGGAATTGAACAACCGTTTAATGTGCTCCGGCAGGCGAAAAATCGCGCTGCCGTGTTTGGTCTTGTAGCAACGAATGCCTTCAAAAACAGAGGTTCCGTAATGAACCACGTGCGACATGACATGAATGTTGGCGTCTCCCCAATCAATAAAATTCCCGTTGTGCCAAATCTTTTTTGCATATCCTGTATTTGCGCTCATCTATTTTCTCCATTTTATCGCGAATTTCAATAAGTCTTCATGGCAAAATTAATTGGAGCTCTGCTTTGCGGCTATCACTCAGTCATTTTTAGCACTTCGGCAGGTGCATCGATAATCGTTACCCAGCCAAAGGGATCTTCATCTTTTTGCAATTGAATGCCAATCAGCTTTTCGTATAGTTGCAGAGCGAGCCGGTAATCATTGCGGTTTACATCATGAACTTCGCCTTCCCAGCCAATGTGACTGACCGAGGTGATTATTGCAGCGGTGCCGGTGACAAAACATTCGCTGGCATCCCGAACAACTTCTTCAACGCTGAGATCGCGCTCTTCCACGGTCATTCCGTAAAATTCTTTTGCCAGCAGGATCACTGATTCCCGCGTAATTCCAGGTAATATTGAACCCAGCGGAGGCGTTACCAGCGTTCCGTCTTTCATCAATGCAAAAAAGTTGGATGCTCCGGCTTCTTCAATGTGCTTGTTATGGATTGGGTCGAGATAGATTACATCATCGAATCCCTCGCCTTTTGCCTCCTGCTTGGGGCGCATGGTCACCGGGTAGTTGCAAACCGCCTTGGCATCGCCGGTGCCGTGCGGGCTGGCGCGGTTGATATCCTTTGCAATCAACTTGACAATTCCAACCTTATCAAAATAGGGACCGACCGGGCTGGCAAATATGTAAAACAGATATTCCTTGGCAGCGCGCACACCCAGCAGTGCCTCGGTGCCGATGCAAACGGGTCGCAGATACATGCTGCATTTTCCGTCATCACTGCGGGGGATATAATCCTTGTTTGCCGTAACCACGTCCTGCACCGCCTTCATAAAAAAATCCGCAGTGAGGCCGGGAATCGCCAGTTTTTTTGAGCTGAGCTCGAACCGTTTGGCGTTTTCTTCCGGTCTGAACATCACCACGTTCCCCTTTTGGCTGTAGTAGGCTTTTAGCCCTTCGAAAATGCCCTGGCCGTAGTTTAAAATATTGGCCGCCGGCGAAAGCTGGATGTTGTGAAAATCTACGACGGCGCCCTCGTCCCATTCGCCGTCCCTGTAATAACTCTCGAACATTTTCATTTCATGTGCATACGGATATAGTGAAAAGGTAAGTTTGCTGCAATCGATTTGTCGAGCCATGCGTTCCTCCTGATCTCTTAAAATTGGCCGATTTTTCGTTATATTATTCTCATTGCAGGTCAATTTAAAAGGCCAAACCAAAAAAATAAATATCTTTTTTTATTTATCCCGGACATGGAAATTGATGTCCTTATTCGCACACCAAGGCAGGTTAGACCAGTGGCGCAAATGACCGGCTAATTTCAAAATTAGTAAAATATTTTTTATTTTCTATTTGCCCACGAACGCTTCAGGGCAATAGGAAATGAACGAAGTGAAAAAATCGGTATGAACTTGGGTAGTGTTTCTTACAGATCTTCCATTACGCCTGGCTGCAGACGTACCGGCAGCTCCAAATCGTTTGATTCAAGCAGATCCTTATTTCTAAGGATCTCCCGGACCGGACCGTCCGCAACAATTTTCCCTTTATTGATGATTATCGTCCTGCCGCAGGTTTCCAGGATCATGTCCAGATCGTGGGAAGTGAGAATAATGGTCTGCCGGTTCTGGTTTATCCAATTGATGATTTTACGGCGATGCGCCAGATCCAGGTTGCTGGTTGGTTCGTCCATGGCGATCAGGCGCGGCTTCATAGCCAGCACTGTGGCGATGCTGGCCAGTTTCCTCTCCCCAAAACTGAGATGGAAGGACGAGCGATTTTCAAAACCGGCTAATCCCACGCTCGTCAGTGCGCTGCTTACCCGGCTTTTTACTTCCTCCGCCGAGAGTCCCATGTTCAATGGCCCAAACGCCACATCCTCAAATATGGTAGGGCAGAACAACTGATCATCAGGATTTTGAAATACCAGGCCCGCCAGTTTTTTCACTTGGGTTAAATTCTCTTTTGTTACGGGATAACCGAAAATCCCGAGTTGCCCGCCGCCCTTGCGCACGCCATTGAGCATGGTGAGCATTGTGGATTTTCCCGAGCCATTGGGCCCGATTACCGCCACCTTTTCTCCTTCCGCAACCCGGAATGAGAGACCACGAAGGGCCGCGGTTCCATCGGGATAAACGAAAGTTATTTCATTGGCCCGAATCGCCCACGCGGCGTTTCCGGGCTCTATTTCATATTTATCTTTTTTCATTTTACCATCGGTTTTCCGTGATATCAGAGAACTGAAATAACAACCGGCGGCACTATCATGGCTGCCAGCAAGGTAATGAGCAGTACGCTGTCGCTGTCTTTCCAGTGCAACTGGTTTATGCTGTATATTTTCCCGCTGAAGCCGCGGGAATCCATCGCCTGGTAAACCCGCTCTCCCCGTTCGAAAGTGCGGATAAAAAGCGTACCGATCTGCTTCGAAACGATTTTTAGCCTCGTGACAACCGGCAGGTAAATATATCGGGATCTGAAAGCCGCCACCATTCGTTCCGTTTCATCGATCAGCAAAAAGATAAAACGGTACATGAATGAAAGGATGTTGATCATAATTCGCGGCACCTTCAACCCTTCCATACCCTTCAGCATCAGCGTAAAATCTGTTGTAGCAGTGAGGATGATGGACATGAGCATTGCCAGAATTGATTTAGCGTTAATCAAAATAAACTTTTGTATTCCAGCCTGATAAATATTAAGAATGCCGAAATGGGCCACCGCGCTGTCCTTGCCGGGAAAGAAGGGGAGCAGAAAGGTAATGAAGAAAATCATGGGATACAATTTCGCCAGCTTGGACAGGAAATGCACCAGGGAAATCCGGCTGACAAAAGCAAACAAGAGCGGGAAAAACAGGAGGTAAAGGAAAATGATTTTGGCGGAATAGGGGATCAAAACCACGACAAAGATATAGACGATCCAAACAATGAATTTCAGACGGGGATCGGCAGTGTGAACCAAGCTGTCTCCGGCCCGGTGGTGGTCGATGAAATCGTGTTTCATTCTGTGCCCCCGCGAGTCCGAAGTCTGCGTTTCCGGAAATAAAAAATTCCGGATACCAGGAGAAAAACGACTGCGGCCCCTATAAGCCCTGAGAATATCTGGTTCAGCCCGGGTGAAAGCCGCCTGGAAAGCATATAATCTGCCAGCGGCGCCTGGTGAAGCGGCTGTTCCTTGTGTGATATGCCCAAATGCCGGGCGGTCCACTCCAACCCGTCGGGCAGCGAAGACGAAAAAATAGTGAGAGCAATAACAACCAGGAAAAGCGCCAGCAAAAAAATCGCACTGCGGGGAAAACGTGGTTTCAGGGGCTTCATTGTCGCGCTCCGCCATGCTTTTGGATAACGTAGATCAGATCAGGCCTGGCGGCGCGAACCGCTTCAAAAATAAATGTTGTCATTATTCCTTCCAATAAACCGATCAAAGCATGAACGCCGGTCATAAGCCCGACGGCTACCTTGATATTTGCTACGCCGGATAATCCCAATTCTACCCCGGTAAGCAGCGCCCCGGACTCAACCGAAATCCAGGCTGCGAGGAATATGCTTGCAGCAGTAAGAAACCGCCTTTTCGCAAAGTATCGCGTTATCTTATTTAAGTATGTGAAAGAAAAGTAGCCGAGCCCCACGCCTATGATCCCCATATTAAGGATATTGGCGCCAAGTGCGGTAAGCCCCCCATCCTGGAAAATCAGCATTTGCACAATCAGGACCAGTGCCATGATAAAGACGGCGGCGGAAGGGCCAATCAACAGGGCCGCCAGCAAACCGCCCAGTAAATGCCCGGATGTACCGCCGGTAACCGGAATGTTAATCATTTGGGCAACAAAAATAAATGCCGCTAACATCGCTGTACGGGGGATGGTTTGTTGATCGAACTGTCTTTTTGTTTTCTGCCACACGTATGCCAGCCCGGCCGCCGAAGCGCCATAGGTTGTTACAATGACAGGTGTGCTTAAAAATCCGTCCGGTATATGCATTTTCTCACACCAGGAATTTTCCGGTTGAGGTAAGGTTCAGCGTGCCGTGCTTCACTCCTTTGGCGGCAATGAGGGCTTCCCCCAGCCGTTTGACGTCTTCACTGCGGCCCCGCATCAGAACTACTTCGATGCAGTTGTCATGATCCAGATGAATATGCATGGAGGACAGCACGTTTTCATGATATTCATGTTGGAGATTGGTCAATTTTTCGGAGAGGTCCCGTCGGTGGTGATTGTAAAGGATATTAACAACACCCACTACTTCCTCATTCCGGTCAACCTCTTCCTGAACCAGCTCCCTGCGAATCAGGTCCCGGATAGCTTCCGAGCGATTGGAATAGTGCTTTTCTTCAATATGTGAATCGAATTTCCGGCTCAACTCTTCCGGTATGGACACGCCAAAACGTATAAGTTTCATTCGTTTCCTCAAAAAGTAATACTATTTCGATTAAAGTAACACATGCCGCTTATTGTTTCAAGGAAAATAAAATGAACTCAGGTTTTTCTCCGACAATGAATGATTTTCAGTCCGGATTTGCTGCAAAATTTGGAAATTTCACTGCCTGTTTAGTGAAAATCGAAAACAGGTTTTCAAACCGTTGGGAGTGCGCAGTGGTAGCAGAGACTGTGCGTGCAAGCACATCATGTTCAGTATCGCACCAGCCTGAAAGAAATATCAATTTATTTTCCAAATTCCGGAGAATGGACCCGCGTCGTTCCTTTTAAAAGATTGATAAATCAGCAACGGTTCATTATATTAATCAGCTAATGCTGCTATCGCGGACATGTAGCCAAGGGCAGCCGGCCGGGAAAGTAAAGCAGCCGAGAGTGTTGATTTGACTGTCCTTTTTCCGGATACCGGCAAGGGAATGTCTCATTCAAACGAAAAGTAAATTATGGGAATAATAAAGGTACTTCCGCCGCAAATCGCCAATAAAATAGCTGCCGGCGAGGTTGTTGACCGGCCGGCCGCAGTAGTAAAGGAATTGATTGAAAATTCCATCGATGCCGGCGCTACGGAAATATCGGTCGTGCTGGAACAGGCCGGAAAAGAGCTGATCCAGGTAATTGATAACGGCTCAGGGATCGAACCGGAGGACGTACCGCTGGCGTTTCAGCGGCATGCAACCAGCAAGATTAATTCGGTTGCTGATCTGGACCGGATCATTACCCTGGGATTCCGCGGGGAAGCGCTTCCCAGTATCGCGTCCGTTTCGCGGGTGGAGGTTAAAACCTGCCAGCCGGGAAAGTCGGTCGGAATTATCGTTCGGTTTGAGAATGGTGAAATGGTGTATAATGAAGAAGCGGCGCTCAAAGCCGGCACGATCATTTCTATCAAAAATCTTTTTTATAACACCCCCGCCCGGCGCAATTTTTTACGCGCTGACATTACTGAGTTTAACCATATCAACAAAGTCCTGAAGCGATTTTTCCTGGGAAATCCCGGAATCAAATTTACAGTACTCCACAACGGGAAGGAAATCTACAACTTTTCGGCCTGCACCATCGATGAACGCCTGACCCAGGTTTTTGGAGGGAAACTCTACGAAGGCATGGTTTTTGTTCAGGAAGAGTTGAACGGAATTGAGCTGGAAGGTTATGTGTGCCGTCCCGACATGGCGCGCGGGAACAGCGAAAACCAGTTTATTTTTCTCAACAAGCGGGCAATCCAGAACCGCAGCCTGAACCACGCCGTGATGCAGGGCTACGGCAACCTCATGGATCGCTCACAATATCCGCAGTTCGTTATGTTCCTGAATATTCCGCCGCAGTTGATCGATGTAAATGTTCATCCGACCAAAATGGAAGTGCGTTTCTCTAATGAGCGGGCAATTTACCACCTTTTTCTTTCTGCCGTGAGAAGGGCGATTCAAACCGAGAAAATTGTGCCTGCCTTCAGCATGGGTGGGAACGATAGTACGCGGGCGGAAATCGAGAGAAGGTTCAAAGTAGCGCCATCTTTTTCGCCACGCCCCTTTTCCCTGGGAACCACAAAACCGGGCAATGAACCGCCTCAAAACCAAATGTCTTTCAGTTATGTTGTGCCTTCCACCGAACAGGCCGAGGATGAGGAGTTTGAGGAATCCGCCGCGGAGCCGGAGGACGACAGCGCACAGCAGGTGCGCCTATGGCAGGTTCATCGGAGATATATCATTTCGCAGATTAAAAGCGGCCTGGTCATCATAGACCAGCATGTGGCCCATGAGCGGGTACTGTTTGAAAAAATATTAAATTACATTTCTCAGGAAAAGGCCATCCCATCCCAAAAGCTGCTCTTTCCACAAACTCTGGAGATGAGCCTGGAAGATTTCCTCATTTTCGGGGAGATTAGGGAATGGCTGCAAAAAATCGGTTTCTCGATCAGCGAGTTGAGCGGCAGGACGGTTTTGATCGAAGCCATCCCTGCCGATGTGAAAGTTGGATACGAGGGCAAGGTGCTGCTGGAAATCATCGATTATTATCGCGAAAATGAGGGGAGCAAATATCGCTCGAATGAAAAGATTGCAGCAGCGTTCGCCTGCAAAAATGCTATTAAGTCCGGGGATAAATTAACACAGCGCGAAATGTCATCTCTGGTCGATCAACTGTTTGCTACCAGCGAGCCGTATTTCTGTCCCCACGGGCGGCCGGTAATTGTAACGATCAATCTGGAAGAGATCGATAAAAAATTTAAAAGAATCTGAAAATGGATTCCGGAAAGAAAAAGAAAATAGTCCTGGTACTTGTGGGGCCAACCGGAGTCGGAAAAACCTACCTTGCTACATTGATTGCACAAAAACTACCGGTTGAAATCGTTTCTGCGGATTCCCGGCAGATTTATCGGTATCTCGACATAGGCACCGCCAAGCCGGGGGATGAAATTCTGGGCAAGGTACTGCACCACCTTGTCGGATTTTTGGATCCGGATCAGTCTTACAGCGCAGGCCAGTTCCGGGAAGACGCACTGAAAGCGATACAGGAGATCTCTTCGAGAAAAAAGATCCCACTCATCGCAGGCGGCTCCGGTCTCTACATCAAGGCGCTGTTCGATGGTTTTTTTCGCGATGATGTGCGCGACGAGAAAATCAGGGAGTCGTTGCTGCACCGCCTTGAAGCAGAGGGTTCACAGGTGCTGTACCAGGATTTGCTGAAAGTGGATGAGGACTCGGCAAAAAAGATTCACCCCAACAACAGCCACCGGATCGTGCGGGCGCTGGAGGTCTACCTTGCCAGCGGAATGCCGCTTTCCGATCTGCAAAAGAAGAAAATGCCCAAACCACCGTTTCTGCCCCTCAAATTTGGGATAGAAATGGACAGGAAGAAACTTTACCGGCAAATCAATAACCGCGTGGACGGGATGTTTAACCACGGCTTTCTGGCAGAGGTTGCGCACGTTCTTGATATGGGATATGAGAAAAGCCTGAACAGCTTGAATTCGGTTGGCTATAAAGAGGTGATGGAATATCTGGAAGGCAGGCTGGATTTTGATGTCTGCGTTGATCTGGTGAAGCAAAATACGCGGCGCTACGCAAAGAGACAATTGACTTGGTTCCGGGCGGATAAAGAGATCAGGTGGCTGATAATAGAAAAGGATCAGGATTTTCAGGCTGCCGCTGAAACCATCTCCCAGGCATACCGGGATGCCATGGGAGCCAAGGAAGTGTAATATGCAAAAAACGTTATTCATTGTAAATCCAATCTCAGGGATAAACCGCAATCCGCAAAAGATTGTGCGTTGGATAGACGATATATTCAGATCCGCGAACCGCGATTTCGAAATTGTTTACACCCGGGCACCTGGCGAAGGCACTGAATTGGCGCGGAAATCACGGGAGGAGCCATTTGATATGGTAGTGGCCGTTGGGGGAGACGGCACCATCAATGAGATTGGCCAGGCGCTGATTAACAGCAACGTCTGTCTCGGTGTGATTCCCGCCGGTTCGGGAAATGGATTTGCCCGCAATTTCGATATCCCGCTGGACCAGCGAAAAGCGGTGCAATTGCTTTTGGACGCGAGGCAGATTTCAATCGATGTCGGGTCCATCAACGATCATCTGTTTTTTAATGTCGCCGGCATGGGCCTCGATGCCGAAATCAGCAAAAATTTTGAAGAGTTTGGTGTGCGGGGGCCGCTGCCGTATTTTCTTATAGGAACCCGGTCCTTTTTCCTTTACCAGGCGAATCCGGTAAAAGTTATTTGCAACGGCAAAGAGCATGAATTTTCGCCCCTGCTGCTCAGTATTGCCAATGCGCCGCAGTATGGAAACGGCGCGATCATTGCGCCGTCGGCATTGCCCGATGATGGTCTGCTGGATATCTGCGTGCTGGATCGTATTCCAATGTGGAAAGCGGTGCCAAACCTCTACCGTTTATTTAACGGCACAATTGAACAGATCGAAGGATTTCACACCATCAGGGCAGAAAAGTTTACAATAGAGAGAGCGCAACCGGGAACAATTCATACCGATGGCAACCCGCTTGAGGATGGTGCAACGCTTGAAGTCAAAGTTCTGCCGGGGGCTTTGCGCGTTGCGGTCGGGAAAAATTTCGGGCAGTGAGATTCCTATTGAAATAAATCGGTTTATACTGCTGTGGCCCGGAAAGAAATTATCAGAACATTCCTTTTTTAATCTCTGAAAACCTGTTTCATATCTGCAATATAGAGATGAGTTGAGAAAGTCTTTCTCTCAATTTCTCCAGCAGTATAAATTTGTCCCTTTTCACATCCGCCACCGCTGATTCATCCGCCATGTCGGAAACCATCTTCAGAATGATGGGCGAAATCCCCAAAGACAGTGCGCCTTCCGCAATGTGATACGCTTCCATATCTACCACCGGACTGTCGGTCTGCCTGAACAGCGTTTCCCGCACCTGCTGTTCGAGAACCGGCTCGGCAACCGTCAAAAGTGTTGCGGAGGGGAAGATGTTCGGGATTTCCGGCAACTGTTCCACGGGGAGAGAAATGGTCGCGCGCTTCGGCATGCGGATCTCATGGATCAAATAAGTTGTGAAGCGGGGAATGTCGGCTTGCAGCGCACCGCAGAATCCGTAGTTGATCAGCCGGGCCGGCCTGATTTCCGCGATCAGCTCCCGGAGCATTTTCGTCCCTCCCGGAATACCGATTCCGGTTTCCAGCAGGAAGAATTGTTTTTCGGAAAGATGGTAAATTCGGAAACGGCCTGTCCTTTTTATCTCCCGAAAATTAGTTGTCTTCAGGATAGCCCTGGACTCCAGTCGCATGGCGGTAACAAAAAGAGTCCGCTCCGCACTGTGTTTTGTTTCAGGAAATACTTGCATCATTTATGATTTTGGCTAATCCCCGGTCTGGCGGGCAAGGTAGTCACAGCCGACTTCAAAACCTGTTTTGAACGTTCCCTGCCACTTTTTATATTCCGTAAAAAGGAATTCAATATATGAAAATCCGTATTTATCGCAAAGATAAATCTGTTCCGCTTCCGAAGCGGCAAACCGGCCGATCGGCGGGCCTGGATGTTTATGCATCAAAAAGAGTGGAGGTGAGTCCGGGGCAGGCGGTGATGGTTCCCACCGGCCTGGTAATCGAATCGCCGCCCGGCAGTTATTTCAAGATTTTTATTCGCAGTGGATTCGCCGTAAAGAATGGGGTGAGCCTGGTGAACGATGTGGGCGTCATCGATGAAGATTATTGCGGTCCCGATGACGAAGTCAGAATCGGGCTGATCCGGCACTACAACCCTGCTCACCCCGATTTTGCAAAGCCGCTGGTCATCGAAAAGGGAACGCGCATCGCTCAGCTTATATTCGAAAAAAATGAGTTTCCGGATGTGGAATGGGTTGAGCAGGAAAGTCCCGATTTCGCCGGCGGTTCGCGCGGCGGTTTTGGTTCCACTGGCAGCAGGTAGGATTGCGTTTCTTTCACAGAAATGAAATCATTACGAGAATACATTGACGTCCGCTGATTTGACAGTGAAGAGAAACGCCGACAATCTCCTGCAATATTGCACATTTCTGAGATTGAAAATTGGTTTATTCGTGATTTGAGGAAACAAAGATGAAACGTCATAAAGCATTGCAAGGTCTGTCTTCCGAGCATCACCATGGCCTGGTGTGGGCCAGACGCCTGGGCATAGCCGAGGAGAAGAATGAGGCCGATAATTTATCAACTCTCGCCGCTGAATTTTTGAAGTTCTGGGAAGCCGATCTGCAGCTCCACTTCCGGAAAGAAGAAGAGCTGCTTTTTCCATATTACTTCAATTGTCATGGAAGTGCGAGTGAAAATGTCATGGAGACTTTGCGCCAGCATGTGGAAATACGAGCTGCCGTTTTGAACTTGCAGAATGAGCTCACTGCCGGAAAAGTCCGGGCGGAACCTCTCTTGAGGATTTCGGGATTGCTGAACGCCCATGTGCGATTTGAGGAACGCGAGCTGTTCGAGGAGATACAGGGCAACTGTGAAGATGACGCGCTGGGTCAATTACTGGAGGTTCCCGAACTGCGCAAATAAACATTGGCAGAGGGTCGGCGGTGTGCAGTAGTTATTCGATTGCGGCGGGGGTTGGTCTAGAGTCCGCCGGTAATTCCGATCCGGTTTTGGCTACCCAGGTCGCCGAAGTTTGAGTAAGCATAATCGATTCGGAACTGGTGCCACAAAATTCCCAAACCCAAAGAAAAACCGCTTAAGACCGTGCGGCCAAGGGGCTTCACACTACGGTTTACATCGTTTTGGTAACCCAGGCGGAACTTGATGATCTCGCTAACATCAAACTCACCGCCCAGTGCAAATCTCTTGAAGCGATCCCAAACCACATTTTCGCTGGCCGCGATATCGTTGAGGCTGCCGGTCAGCATAAGTGGAAGATGCGCCAAACGCTTGGCGAATCCAATCTGCAGCAGGGTGGGCAGTCTCTCCTCGTGAGAGGTGTAATTATCAACGGTCTTGCCAAAATTGAGCAGCGAAACTCCCAACTGGAGGTTGTCAAGCGATTCTGCCGTGTAGAGCAGGCCGGCATCCATTGCCACGGCAGAGGCGTTAAAATCTTCCAGAGTGGAGTAAATATATTTTAATCCAAGACCATAATCAAAACCGTGTCCCAGCGTATTACTAAACCCCACATTAAAAGCGAATTCGGAGGCAGTGAATGTTCTCCCGGTGCGGTCACCCAAATCATCCGTTTCGTCAAATGAACCATAGTTGAAGTAGATCAAGCCGACGTTCAGATTTCCCCAGTTTTTATATGGCTGGGCATAAGCCAGGTATCCTCCCTGAAAATCCAGCAAATGATCCACATAATTCAGGCTCCATTGCCGGTTTTTGTTTCCGGATAAGGCTGCCGGATTGTACAGTACGGCATGAACATCATTCTTCACCGCAATCAGATTTCCACCCAATGCTGCGCCACGCGGGCTGTACTGGTTTCTCAGGAATTCAAAACTGGTAGTTCCGGCAGACTGCGCCCATCCCCCGCGGCAAACTGCCAGAATCAGTATGGTAGTAAAAATGAACCGGATTTTCATTCAGTCCCTCAATTTATTGCATTTCGTTAAAATGGCATCTTCCCTTTTTGTTCCTTCTGGTCAGGAAACGAGAAAACGGGTCGCAGGCCCGGCATATTTCTTCCTCAAAAGGTTGCTTTTATTTTAACACGATTTCGTCGGGATTCAAAAATCTATTTTATGAGCCGGCTCCCAAACCAATTTAGTAGATTTTCAGCAGGTCTTCCTGGTACTTTTTCCAGAACATACTGCCTTTTTCAACCAGGAACTCCTCGAAGTTGACAGTTTGCACATGCGGAACACTGCGCTCCAGAAACCGCTCTGCGATTTCCTGGAACTTGTAGGGCATATCACTCAGGTAGAAGCGGTGCTCGGGAACCTGTTCTGGGTCCGCCAAAAGCTGTTGCTCCCGCAAGACGTTCTCGACCGTCCATGCCGTTTCCACACCGCTGTCTACCAGGGTAACTTCCGGCCCCATAATTTTGCCAATAACATTTTTCAGCAGTGGGTAATGGGTGCAGCCCAAAATGAGCGTATCGACCTGATTTTCAAGGAGCGGCTGCAGGTAACGCCGTGCCACCAGGTAGGTAGCCTCATCCTCCAGCCACCCCTCTTCCACCATCGGGACAAACAGCGGGCAGGGCTGCGGAACTACTCTGATTTCCTGGTCCAACAGGCGTATTTCGCGGCTGTAGCTGTTGCTGCGGATTGTAGCGGCGGTGCCGATTACGCCGATTTTTTTATTCCGGGAATTCCTGTATGCCGCTGCCGCGCCGGGCTGGATAACCCCGGTAAGTGGAATTGCCAGAATTTGTTTGAGCATTTGCAGTGCAATCGCGGAGGCGGTGTTGCAGGCGACAACAATCATTTTCACACTTTTATCTAACAGAAAATATGAGTCTTCCAGCGAGAAGCGACGGACAATTTCTTCCGACTTCGTTCCGTATGGAATGCGGGCAGTGTCGCCAAAATAGACAATCTGTTCCGACGGCAGCCGTTTCATTAATTGCTTCACCACCGTCAGCCCGCCCACGCCGGAATCAAAAACCCCAATAGGGCGATTATCATATTTTGTGCTATTGCCGTTCTGCATCTTGTCTATAGTGAGTTGAAAAGAGTTTTCAAAAATTCGTCAGTTGATTGCGTCATGCTGCTAAATCGCGCTTTCGTAATCGCGCTTGAACCTCTTGAATCCCTCGAATATGCCCTGGGCGATCTTGTGCTGGTAGGCGGATGTTTTTAAGATCTTGCGATCGAATGCATTGGAAACAAAGCCTGTTTCCACCAGGATATTCGGCATGGTGGCTCCCACCATCACCCAGAACGGACCTTGTTTAACTCCCCTGTTCGGCATGTTTATGCTGTGCAATTGGTGGTCTAATTCCTGCTGAACCAGCGAAGCCAGGTATTCGCTCTGCCGCGAAAAGGCGTTTTGTGCCATGGTAGCCAGTATCCGGTTTATTCCCTGATATTCTTCACGGGTGCTGGCGTCTTCGAAATTGATAACCGAATTCTCCTTGAGCACAACCTCCTGCGCCATTTCTCCCTTCTCCGGACCAAGAATGTAGGTCTCAAACCCGCTGGCTCTTTTCTTTTCGTTGGCGTTGGCATGGATGCTGATAAAGACTTTTCCGTTGTGCTCATTGGCAATTTGTGTCCGGCGTTTTAGCGGAATAAACCGATCCTTATCACGGGTATAAACCACCTTTACATCCGGCATTTCCTTGTTAATAATTTTTCCCAATTTCAGAGCAATGGGAAGCACAATATCTTTCTCGTATGTTTTGCCTGGCCCGGTAGTACCCGGGTCTTTTCCGCCATGTCCGGCATCGATGATGATCACATCGATAAGCCATTTGTTCCTTTCCTCTTCCAACTGCTTTTTCAAATCGTCGGACGCTTCGTGCGGGGCGGGCTCTTCCTCCCTTAACTCCGAGATCTCCTCCTCCGAGATGTTCT
This sequence comes from uncultured Calditrichaceae bacterium, assembly GCA_964624795.1. Lineage (GTDB taxonomy): Bacteria > Calditrichota > Calditrichia > RBG-13-44-9 > RBG-13-44-9 > CAZUZS01. Next base: position 47,354 of record CAZUZS010000020.1, on the reverse strand, counting down.
CCTTGGTGCGCAATACCACCAGGACTTCGTCATCCTGTGGCTTTAGGATTATTTCCCGGGAGAGTGGTTCTTTGCTCAGATAGAAGGCCAGGCTGGCTAATTCGGAAAACTGGAATGTCTTTATCTTGCGCACGAGGCCTTCAGGTTTGGTCCGGCTGGCAAGATTCGTATCCACCTTACCGCCATAAAAATCGACATGCAGCCAACCGTAGCGCATGTCCGCCGTGATGTCCGGCCTGGAAAATTCCCTGGTAGTGCGTATCCGGATTACGGTCCCGTTTTCTTTCTCTGAAATTGTGACCGTGGGGATGTTGACATTGTTTTCTGTTACTTCTATTGCTTGCTGCTTTTCATCATAATTCAGATTTAACGTGGTGTGCCGGTTCAGCAAAGGGATGGCATAAGTGAGGGGAAGGTAAATCTGATTGTCGTGCCACAACGCCGGTGCCGGCATCTGAAAAGTGTCATCATCAACAATAATAAAAGCGTTATCGGCGGTGACCACCACCTGGTTCTGCGGCAAATACAGCACAATTTTACGCTTGTCTTCATTTATGTAGGTATGATAACCCAGGCTTTTTGCAAACTGCGGGGCAGATATATAGCCCAGCATATTATTCCACCAGATACGTACCTGGCTGGCAGTTTTGTCCGCGGATTTAATGGTAACAAAAGTTGCCGCGGACCCATCCTGAGGTGGGACGATTAGACGCGCTAATGCACCGCCAATGGCATTTTGAATTTTAAATGCAAATACACTGAAGAAAGGTAAATTTTTTAAAAAAAAACGCCGGTTCATTTTCCCATTATATTTTACCAAGATCAAAAAGTAATATATTCTACAAGGTAATTCAACTGCTATATAAATCAATCTGCATAATTTTGGCGAGGAATGGGTATTTCATTTTTCGTTGTTCCGATGGTCATTATTGAAGACCTGGCAAGTAAACGAATTAGATCTTCGATTAATACTGCGAACATACGGGAGTGTTTGCCGGAGTTCCTAAACTTCTCGCAATCATGCAAAAGAAACAGCAGCGAGGTACCAGTCTGTGATAATTTTTGGTCCACCGCGGAATTAGCGGCAGCGTACGCATGTGTTGAAAACAATTAAAAGAACTGACGAAAAACAGTTCATTTCTAAACAGGACGAACCGAGGATGAGATTTTTAACACGTTGTAAACAAAAGGAATAAGCTGGAATACCTGCGGTCCGGTTCCCCGCAACCTTCTCGTGGCACACTGCTTGCTGAAATGGTATTGTTAAAACAGGGAATTTTTAAATGCAGGAAGGCAATACCGTTTTTTACCTGAAACAGCTCATGCATTCCGATATCGGTCTGCGTAATCGCGCCATACTGGAATTGGGGAAGCTTGATGATCCTCATATTTTTAAAATTCTCTCGGCCCATTTTTCGGACAGCCATCCGATTATTCGCGATAGCTTACACCGGATTTTCGCCCACAATAAGACGCGCCAGATAGCTGAAATTGTTGCCGACACACTGCATTCCCCGCAAATTTCGGTAACCAGCCTGGCAATGGAAATTTTAAGAGATCTTGGAACAGAGGCGATATTTCCGCTTCGCCGAATCTCAAAATCAGAAAATACGACAGTCCGCACAATTGCAGCCAGGCTTCTGGGGGATATTAACGATGCCTCAGCATCCAGCATCCTTTTGGAAATGATGACGGACCCGGTGGAAGCTGTAAGAACGGCGGTCTACGAAAGCCTTGGAAAGCAGCACGAAATCCGGGCGCTTCACCTTATGTTGGATATCTACACCCGTGCCGAATCCCAAAACCCGGCGCTCCTGAATGCTATTCTGCGAATTGTGATGCATTGGGAAAAAATGATTCTGTCGCCGGATCTGCTGCGGGGAGACTCTGCCGTAATGCTCTCTTTTGTTAATTTCATTCAGGATACTGGCTATGACGGTGGTCTGAATTTGCTGATTTGCTGGCTGCAGAATCCGGAGCTTGGCATAGAAGATGAGGCGCTGAAGGCAATTGCCTCTATTCTCAGGCATAACAAACATGTTATGCTGCCTGCAACCCTTTTCCCAATAATCGCCGGTGTATGGGAGCAATATGCGGGGGAAATTCCTGTCGCCGCTTACCTGACGTGCCTTAGCCGTATGCCGTATGCGGGTGCCCTTGAGGTTTTAATTACGGAGTTTATAACCAGCCCGGCAAAAAACGAAGTAGAGGAAACCGTTTATGAATTTGTAATCAGATTTCATTCTTTATTCCTTAGCCGCTTCCTGAAATTAGAAAAGAAAACTCGTTTACAGATTCTGAAGTTTCTGCTTCACCGCAAGGCGATTATTTATGATTCGCAGCTAATCGACTACTTCTCCCGGTTGAAAGATAAAGAAGAAAAAGAAGCCATGCTCCTGCTTGCAGCTCTCAGTGAAATGCCGGAAGCCAAAAAGATATTGCTCGCACGGCTCAGTGATTCGGGCATCGACTCGCTTGCGCGAACATTGGCAAATTTACGGCAATTTGCAGATGAAAATCTTTGGAGTGTTTTTAAGAAATACCTGGTACATGGGGATAAACAGATTCGGGAAGCTGCCATCCGTGGAATGGTTAAGTACCCCGCCAAATCTTTATCCTTTTTGGAACAGGAATTGGTGCACTTCGACCCCGATAGAATTTCGATTCTTCTGCATCTTGTCAACTATCTCCCACCGGAATATGCAGAACGTTTTTTTTCGAATTGGCTGGCAAAACCAAGTAATCAAAAATTGAAAGCCCTGAGAGAATATTATGTTCGAAGCGGGCATCTGGATCATCTTTTGTTGGTGACCCGCCTGCTGAAACAGGACCCACCGGCTGCCCAGCTTTTCTTTTCGGAATTGGCGGAGGCAGGTCTAAACATTACGGATTTTCCGGACGATAATGAAAGCCAAACTAAATTAAGTGTGGAGATGGAACAGCGAATCTTCCCTTTGCAGGAAAGTCTGCTCAAAACAGCCAGCGGACTAAACACCGGATCGATGGATTGGATAATAAATGCCCGGAGAAAAATTGCGGAAACCGGCTGAATTGGTCATCGATACTAAAACTTGTCTGATGGAATATCATCCTAAAATAGAAAAGGAAAATATGCAATGAACTTGCCACCGGAAGTTCATCGAAAAGTAAACAGAATAGAAAGCCTGGCGACGCTTCCCAATATTGCTGCCGAGATACTGGATCTTATCCGCAGTCCTGCTTCAAACATGCGTGAAATTGCCCGGGTAATCGAAAAGGATCCCAGTGTGACGTCCAAGATCATTAAGGTGTCCAATTCGCCCCTTTGGGGTTTTTCCGGCCGGATTGACAATGTGCAAAGAGCCCTTATATTGTTGGGTCTGAAGCAGGTTTCAAACATCGTCATTGCGGTGAGTTTGTACAGCACATTCGCGAAGCTTAAACCAAATCCGGATTTCGATCGGGAAAAGTTTTGGCTTCATTCAGCCGGGACGGGGCAAATTGCCCGCACCTTCTCCCGCAAACTGGCCTTGAATTATCATGGAGAGGATTTTGTCGCTGCACTTATTCATGATATTGGTAAAATGGTTCTGGATCAATTCTTCTCCAACAAGTTCCGGTACATACTTTCCAAATCCAAAGAAATGGGGAGGCCGGTTATCGAATTGGAGCGCGAAGAACTGGGCTGCACACATGCGGATGTTGGCGGCTGGCTCCTTGAGCACTGGAATTTTCCTGCCTCTATCCATAGTTCTGTTCGGTTCCATCACTGTCCGGAGCAAGCTACAACGGCGCGGGACCTTGCCGCAGTCGTTCATTTATCAGATTCCCTATGCGAACTATGGGGAGTTGGTTTCGACCATGACCTGCAAAAATTCTCGATAAAAGACAATGCAGCATGGAAAATCCTGTCGGAATTCCATCCCGGCCTTTACGAGTTGGACATGGAAAAATTTACCTTCGAACTCAACTCGGAGATGGAAAAAGCGCAACTGTTTATCGACTTGATAAGGGAATAGGTGAGGCTATGCCACTCATCAAAGAAAATGAAAATCAGTTCGTGTCTGAAAAAATAGTGCCGGAAAATGGAAGACCAACGCGTCTGAAGGATAATACCTTCTACGCACTGCGAAACCTGGTTTATCGTCATGCCGGAATTTTTTTGTCGAGCACACAGAAAGACGTGCTGGAAAGCCGCCTAGGCAGGCGCTTGCAGATATTGGATTTGCTCGATTCCGAGAGTTACCTGGAATATCTGCAGCGCAATATTTCAGTCCAGGAGGAAATCGCCTGGCTTATGGGATTGGTTACGGAAGCGGACCCCGGTTTTTTCTCCTTGACTTCGCAGTTAAGAGCTTTCGAATTGGTGGTTTTGCCGGAACTAATTGCCGCAAAGCGCAGCCAAAATTCTCCCTCCGTTCGGATAATGACGGCCGGCCCCGGAAATCAGACCGATTCATTTACACTTGCCATGATTCTTCGTCAGCAATTTCCGGAGCTCCTCGACCGCTTTAGCGTGGACATTACAGCACTTTTCGATCCGAAGAGCCGCATTCAGACAAAACTCAGCAGATATGATAAAACAAAGGTAAACAAAATTGAAAAAAATTATCTAAAGAAATATTTCAGCGAGTCGAACGGACAATATGAGTTGACGAGAGAAATACTGGAAATGGTAGAGCTCCGGGCTTGCACATGGTCCGGTTCGCAATTGATCGATGAAGATGGAAAGATCGACACCCTGTTTTGCCGGAATGTGCTGATCCACCTGGATCGACCCGAACGGACGCGCGTGGTACACCTGATCTCACAAATGTTGAATCCGGGAGGCTATCTGTTTCTGGGAGAATTTGAGTCCATTCATAATATCGATCATGGATTCCAGCTTATCCATTTTAAGAGAGCAATTGGTTATAAGAAGATCGGCTAAAATGAGGGCTGGCACTACCGCGGTGCCCGACTCTACACGGAGACGTGGCGGGTAGCTGGCTGCTCCCCATTATAAAAAGGGAAAAGTAAACAGCACAAGGAGATATAGAATATGAATAAAGACATGAAATTCCTGGTTGTGGACGATTCGATCACGATGCGGCGGATTCTGCTAAATACCCTGAAAACCCTGGGGTATAAAAATTTTGTGGAAGCCGGCGACGGAAAGGATGCATTTGCCATGCTGTATGTGGAAAACCCGGATTTTATCATTACCGATTGGAACATGCCAAATATGTCCGGTCTGGATTTTGTCAAGGCGGTTCGGAGTGACGAAAAATATAGTGGCATACCGATCTTGATGGTAACCACCCGGGGAATGAAGCAAGACATTCTGGAAGCCCTGAAAGCAAAAGTCAATTCCTACGTAATCAAGCCTTTTACACCGCAAACGGTAAAGGAAAAAATAGACCAGGTACTGAAACCTGCCTGATGAAGGCCGGAAGAGACTGGTCAAAATTAATATTAGAAAATGAAAAACGTTGTGAAAAACATTAATAATTATAGTTCGAAAGATATGCCTTGCGCAGCGCCTCTGTATTATCGGCCCGCTCAAAATGGTGCCCCGTGTTTTACTGGTATGGGACGGGGAGTTGTGGCGCAAAAAATCCCGGAGGCGGCCGCTGAAAATGATATTCCTATAATTTATAATTCCGAACTTTTGGGACTTCTGCCGGGGCTGGACATTGGACAACCAATCCCGGAAACGGCTCTCGGGGTTGTGGCCGAAACATATACCTTTTTATTGGAAATGGATGAGTGATATGCGCAAACGCTGGATTAAAATTCTAATGATAATCCTCTTTGTTTTTGCCGCAGGCTGCGGGTCGGGTCGGAAACTGGCCAAAAATCCGCAACCCCTGGGATTTGTGCCGTTCAGCGGACAGAACATGGCGGGTGATCCGGAGGAATTGAATCACCAGTTGGAAATCGCCCTGCGAAACAGCGGCAGTTTTTATTTGCAGGTGCTGGATTCCGTTCCGTCTCAATGGGATTTGCCTGCAATGCAGGCGCAAAAGGATTCTTCGGTTCGGTGGATAGTGACAGGGCAATTCGAGTACGAGAACATCAGCACCAGTAAAGGGAAAAACCTGCCCTTCCTTCTTTATAAACCCAACACTTCACTCTCCGTGAGGATATCCTACCGTCTGTACAGCTCGGAAAAAAAGGGCTGGCAGAATATTGGGGAAATCGACGCGGGAAAGAAAAAAGGGGGCGATTACCAGGTCTTGGGTTACGATGAAGCTGATCCCTCCCTTGCTCTGGATGCCAAGGAAAGGCAATTGTTGCATAAGGCGGCTTATGAGGAAGCGGCTCAGATATTGATCGGCAGAATCGAAAAACAAATGAAAATTAAATAGAAGATATGATTATGAATGGCAAAGATTATTTCTTAAAAGAACTTGCAGGAATCAATGAGGTGCCGACATTACCCCAGGTCGCCTTCAAACTGATTTCGCTGATTTCCGATGAAAACTCATCTATGAGGCAAATCAGCAATCTGATCGAAGAAGATCCGCCTCTGGTCGCAAAAATTCTTCGTATCGTTAACAGCGGTTATTACAGTGTTCCAAAAGAGGTTCAAAGTGTTCGTCAGGCGGTTGTGCTTCTGGGACTGGATGAGATTCGCAATTTAGTTTTCGCGATGAGCGTGTTTAGCAGCTTCTATCATATTCATGAAAACGAGCACTTTAATTTCCTTGGATTCTGGAAGCATTCAGCTGCCACCGGAAAGGTAGCCTCGGTTCTTTCGACCTATTTGAATATGAATTCCGTCCAGAGCGGATTCATCGGCGGCTTGCTCCACGATTTTGGTCGATTAATCTTCCAGCTTTATTTCCCTGATGAATACCAGAAAGTATTCGAGTACAGTATCGAAAACCAGGTGGGATTGTACGCGGCGGAGCAGGCTGCAATCGGTTTTTGTCATGATGATGCCGGCTATTGGCTGGCACAGAAGTGGAATCTGCCGGAAGATCTGTCGAACATCATCCGCGACCACCACCGGATTGATGAGGCGCAGGTTGAAGAGAAGACCCTGGTGGCGCTGGTTCATGTGTCGGAGCGAATTACGAATATTTGGGGAATCGGTATTGAGCCGGTTCCGCTAATGGAAACTCTGGAGGATAATCCTGTTTGGAAAAAATTGCTGCAGTTGCATCCGAAATTACAGGCATTTCCGCTGGAAGAGATGACGCGCGTTTTTGATATGCACCTGGAAGAAGCAGAAGCATTCGTAGATGAGATCGCCGTGCTTCATGGCAAGGCGGAGGAGCAGGAAAATGAGAAAAGACATTAAGATCAAAAACATATTTGCGGCGCTTCACGATTTAAGCAAGATGGTAAAGCAGAATTCATTGGTGGTGACAAATGAGCTGGGAAGGGCGCGAATAGTGCTCCAGCGGGCCATTAATTTTAACCTGTTCACCATTTTTCAATACGATTACCTGGAACGCGAGATGGTTCCGATGCACACCTACGGCGACCCCTTTAATCTGGTGGATGCCGTTAATTTCAGGGTTGGCAAAGGGGCAACCGGCTGGTGTTTGCAGCACAACAAAGCGCTTTTAATCAAGAATCTAAACCGGGAGGGGAGCGCACGGCGTTTTTTTGTTAACTCTTTCCTGGCAGTGCCGATAATAATGAATGCCAATATTGTGGGAGCTGTTGTTTTGGGCCATTTTCAGAAGGAACAGTTTGATGATGCCGACCGTTTTCTGCTCGAAATTGTGGCGCCACTAATCGGCGATATTTTGTTGAAAGAACAATTTAATTTTAAAGAGGAATTCCGGGCAGTAATTTAAGGGAATAAGAAAATGATCAAGGGACTGTACACCTCGAAAGCAGGAATGCTTTCCCGCCAGCGCCAGTTGGAAATCAACGCAAATAATCTGGCTAACATCAATACAAATGGCTACAAAAAAAATCAGGTGTTTTTTCGGCATCTTATCGATTTCATGCAGGGTGCGAAAGATGGAAACGCCGATTTAAAAATAGCACAAGGCGACGAAGTTCTGGATTTCTCCAATGGTCCGCTTCGACAAACCGACAACCCGCTTGATCTAGCCGTCGTGGGCGACGGTTTTTTTGTTGTTCAAACGCCGCAGGGCGAGGTTTATACGAGGAATGGAAATTTTACCCTGGACACCCAGGGAAAACTGGTAACGCAGGACGGCTACTCCGTGATGGGCGCGAGTGGCGAGGTCCAGATTTCCGGTTCCGATGTCCGAATCAGCGAGGATGGGACGATTACTGTGGACGGAACTGAAGCCGACAAGATCAGGCTGGTAAAATTCGACGACCCGACCGGTCTTTTGAAAATCGGCGGCACCTATTTTTCGGATGAAGACGATGCTATGCCCATGGATGTGGCGCCGGAGTCAGTTGAGCTTCGCCAGGGATACCTGGAGGGAAGCAATGTGAGCGGCATTCAGGAGGTAGTGGAGATGATTGAGATGTACCGCCAGTTCGAGATGGCACAAAAGGCGGTATCGACGCAGGATCAAACGCTGGAGAAGCTGATAAACGACGCCGGCCGGCTCGTTTAATTTGTAAGAAACCAAGGAGGGCAAAATGGATAAGGCATTACAGGCTGCCGCGTCAGGGATGCAGGCACAGAAACTCACTATCGATGTTATTGCGAACAATTTGGCAAATGTAAATACCACGGGATACAAGAAAAGCAACCTGGAATTCCAGGATTTGTTGTATGAAACCATCAAGTCCGCAGGAGAGGCCACCGGCGGCGACCGTACCCGGCCGGGCGCGCTGCAGGTGGGGAACGGCACGCGTGTCGTGACCACCCAACGCAGCTTTCAGCAGGGCTCAATTACAGCCACTGAGAATCCGCTCGATATCGCGATTGAAGGAGACGGCTTCCTGGTGGTGCGAATGCCGGACGGGACGGCAGCCTACACTCGCGATGGTTCCTTGAAGATGACCGCCGACGGGACGCTGGTGACCTCCGACGGATATATCGTGGAACCCGAAATTACCGTTCCGGAGGATGCGCAGCAGGTCAATATTCGCAAGGATGGCGAAGTTGAGGCGCTGCTTTTTGGAGAGACCGAAGCCACCCCGCTGGGGCAAATTGAGTTGGCCCGGTTTGTAAATCCGGCGGGAATGGAATCAATGGGTCAGAACCTTTACAGGGAAACTTCTGCCTCTGGGGCTCCTTTTACCAGCACACCGGGGCTGGATGGCCTGGGGCAGTTGCATCAAGGCTACCTGGAAACGTCCAATGTGGATGTGGTGCAGGAAATGGTGGACATGATTGAAGCCCAGCGGGCCTATGAATTGAATTCCAAAACAATCAAGACTACGGAAGATATCTACCACATCGTGACGCAGTTGAAAAGGTAACCTCATGAAGCGAATGAGAAAATACGGACTTGTGGTTATTCTCTTTATTCTGGTGGCGTTGGTTGCGGATGGCAATGCACAACAGAATGTCGCCGTTTTCCATGGAACCCAAATCCGTTCAAAAATAGAAAAATATATCCAATCGTGTTATACCGGTTGGGGCATACCTTACCAGGTGGAATGGGTGAAGCCCGTACCGGATGTGCGGCTTTTGAATAAACCGGACTCGATTGAGGTTTCGCATCGCTCACAATCTCTGCCCGTAGGAAACGAAGTTGTGAAGGTCACTTTTTACCAGGGTAACACCGCCATGCGCTCGCTGTATGTCTCATTGAAAATCCATGTTTTCCGGAAGGTGTGGGTCACCAACGAACCCGTTCGCCGCGACCAGAAGCTGGAACGGACTTCATTAAAACTCGAAGAGCATGATATCTCTGTGCTGCATGGGAATCTGCTCGACGAATCGGAAAACATTGACAATTTGATTGCCTGCAGAACCCTTTCCGCCGGCGAGATTATCCGCCAGAACGATGTGCGTCAGCCTTATGCGGTACGTAAAGGAGAGGGTATCATGCTTCAGTACATAAAAGGACCTGTGCGAATGAAGATGGCGATGAACGCCATGCAGAACGGCGGCAGGGGCGATATGATCTGGGTCAGGAATCCCAAAACCCGCACCCGGATGAAAGTTAAGATTTCCGGGCCAGGAATGGCTGTTTTGCCGTGAAGAACAAACAAGCTTTGAAAATAGATTGAAGGAGTTTATCATGCTAAATAGAAGCATCGGAGCCGTGGCAGTCCTACTTATAATCTCAGGGAGCTGCCTGGCGCAGAAAATGGCATCCACGGCCAGCCTTTTCAGCGATACCAAAAGCGACAGGGTAGGAAAGGGAATCACCGTATTGGTAATGGAATATTCCCAGGCGACCAACGATGCCCGGACAGAGTCCAAGAAAAAAAGTGATCACAATGTCAAGGTGTCGGGCGGAACCGGGTTATTCAGTTTTTTGCCGGATGTCAATCTGGGTGGCGACATGCAGAACGATTTTCGGGGGAATGCCAGCACCTCCAAGCGCGGCGAATTGAAGACAAAAATTGCAGCCCGCATTATCGGCAAAAATGAAGCGGGGGATTTTATAATCGAAGGCAAAAGGGTTATTGAGATCAATAGTGAGAAAGAAACCTATGTTCTCACCGGCAGCGTGCGATCGGAGGATATAATGGCCGATAACACCGTGTATTCTTATAATTTGTATGATGCCCATATTATCTACCGCGGAAAAGGGGAAGTTTCGAGGGCGCAGAGATCCGGCATGTTGACACGGGTTTTACAGTGGTTGTTTTGAGAGATTTGAAACGTAGACGGGCGACGGTGTAATTTCGTCATAATTCGCGCCTGGCGGCATTCGACGCATGAAGTTTGAAATTCTATTAATGCAGGAATCGCAAAAAGGCAGGATGCCTTGCGCTGTAGAGATACGGCGTTGTTCAGGAGGACAGGAATGAAACGGATAAAAAAAATCAGCCTGATATGCATTTTGTTGATGGCAATCCCCTCATTGGCAATTGGGGGAATTCGGATAAAAGAGTTGGCCCGCGTCCAGCAAATTGAGAAAAAACCGCTGGTTGGCTATGGACTGGTTGTGGGACTAAATGGAACTGGCGACAGCCGCCGCACCAATTTCACGACACAATCAGTAGTGAACATGCTGCAGCGTTTTGGCGTTACCGTGCCGGCAAACCAGATGCGGTTGCGCAACGTGGCAGCGGTTATGGTAACTGCCGATGCTCCCGGATTTCTCAGCGCCGGAGATCGCCTTTCGGTAACAGTTTCCTCGCTGGGCGATGCCAAAAGTCTGGAAGGCGGCATGTTGCTGATGACACCCATGATGGACGAAACCGGCGAAATGTACGGAATGGCGCAAGGCCCGATTTCTGTTGGCGGTTTTTCCGTTGAAACCACCGGCGGTGGGGGCGTGAGGCAAAATCATACCCTGGTCGGGCGGGTCCCGGACGGAGCGGTTCTTGAAAAATCGATGGGGGAGAACTTCAGTTTTGGCGATTCACTTCTTCTTTCGATGAACGAAACCGACTTCACAACGGCGCAGCGCATGGTTGCCGCCATAAATGAAACGTTCAAAGATACACTGGCTACGTTGAATAATCCCCGGACTATCCAGGTGATATTTCCGGAAGCTTACCGGGCAAATGGCCAGCAAAGCAAATTTGTTGCAGAGCTGGAACAGATTGAAATCGAACCGGATACCCGCGGGAGGGTGGTTATCAATGAGCGCACCGGAACGGTGGTTGTTGGGGGAAATGTGCGGTTGCTGCCGGCGGCCGTAGCGCACGGAAATCTCAGTGTCGAGATCGAATCGCAGCCAATTGTCTCGCAGCCGGCACCGTTTTCCCAGGGACAGACTGTGGTGCTCCCCAATACCCAGGCGACCGTTTATACAGATCAACCCAAGATGTCGGCCATTTCGGCCACCGCCACCGTGCAGGATGTTGCACAGGCGCTGAACGCGCTGGGATTGACGCCGAGAGATATCATCGCGGTGCTGCAGGCGCTGAAGGAAGCCGGAAGTCTGCAGGCAGAATTGGTCATTATGTAGGAATGTTTACTATCTTGCTGGCATTGGGAAATGAAGTGCTGGGTCAGGCAGAATCACATTTTACATGCTTGGTTTAATCTAAAACGTTCGTTTTCCGGTGATTTCCGGTTGGAAGATGAAGCAGATACTTCAATATGGATGAAATAAAATCAACAGTCTCTCCGCAGGATGCGCTGCTGCAAAAGAAACTCGCTGAAGTAAAAGCGCATTCCAAAGATCCCGAAAAATTGAAGCAGGCCGCCCAGGATTTCGAAGCGCTGTTTATCCAGTATATGCTAAAGACCATGCGCAAGACGATTATGAAATCGGGATGGCTGGAAGATGGACAGGGAGGCGAAATTATGGAAGGCCTCTACGATCAAAAGATTTCGCAAAAAATTGCCCAGGACAAGCCGCTGGGACTTGCCGAGCTTTTTGTAAATCAGTTGTCAACTACAAAAGAAACGGAAGCATCTCCGCCCAGATCACTCAGGGGGCTTCCGTTTCGACGAATGCAGTCCACTGCGAATTCAATTGAGACGTACCGTAAAAACCAGCCCGATCTCAGTGTTCGGCCTTTTGAAAGACATATCCGGAATGCCGCGAAAGAGTCGGGAGTGGATGCCAATCTTATTCGGGCGGTAATTATGGCTGAATCTGGCGGTAATCCGCAGGCGGTCTCATCCAAAAATGCGCGCGGCCTTATGCAGTTGATAGACAGCACTGCTGCTGAAGTCGGCGTAAAAGATCCGCTGGATCCTGCGCAGAATATTAAAGGCGGCTCCAAATACCTGGCAAAGATGCTCGATAAGTTCGATGGAAACAAGAAGCTGGCTCTGGCTGCCTACAATGCCGGCCCAACAGCGGTGAAGAAGCACCAGGGAATTCCGCCTTACCGCGAAACCAGGGAATATGTAAATCGCGTGATGGCCTTTTACCGCCAATTCAATGAAAACATACCATCTGAAGAATAAAATCCATTCGATCCGGGACCTGTAGAAACCGGCGATTTGCCGTTCAACTGTCAATATTTAAAGAACCACCGTGATCGTACTGACTTCAATAGCCTGAATTCTTCTGCTGTAAAGAATTTTAACCAACCCTCCCTCATTCAATTTCTCTCCTTGTAAAAAATCGCGCCTACAATGACGTTAGGCAAATTATAATGGCGCTGGAAGTTTTATCACTACCCCAAGAGAAAATGCATTTTCAAAATCCGCAAATTGTGGGTTACTCCGGTGTTTTATATCTCACCGGTTGTTGACAATATTGCAAATATTTCGTAAAATTACAGGTACTTAGTAATGATGCTACGGCAACCATTTAGGAGGAGGCAGTATGAAAGGCTTGCATTTTAACTTTAAGGATCTTTTTCGGGCGGCACGAATCGGTTTCAGCTTGCAGAGAATTTGGGTGAACAGCATTGGGCTTTTCGCTGCTTACCTGGTATATTTTGTCTTTTCATATATCAGCGTGTTGGCCGGCGGATACGGTTTTGCCGAAGTGTGGGTGCGGTTCGGACTCCTGCCCTGTGGCTACTCGCTCGCGCTGCCATGGTATGGGATACTGATTAACCTGTTTGGATCGTTTCTCTCGCTTGCGGTAATTTTTCTGACAAATACAGCGGTATCACGGGTTGTTTACATGGTGATGCGAAATGAGCTGTTTTACACCTGGAGCCAGGCTTATAAATTTGCTCTCAAAAAGTGGATTTCCATTTTAGGCACCTACCTGACCTTTATTTTAATGATCGTCTTTTTTGTAATAGCCGCCCTGGTGATGGGGCTGATCGGTCGCATTCCTTTCGTCGGCGAGCTGGGTACCACCATCCTCACATTGCCTTATATACTGACGGCGCTTCTGCTGTTTTTCATTTCGCTTGTTTTTGGAGTGGCCTTGTTTATTGCACCTGCTGTTATTGCGACATCTGATGAGGATGCTCTGGGCGGCGTGTTCCAATCGTTCAGCATTACCTTCAATCAGCCCTGGCGCTTGCTTGTTTATGGAGCAATTGTAAGCGTGCTGGAGCTGGTTGGCATTTTCCTGTTTGCAGCGGCGCTAAAAGTGTCCTACAATATATTTATTGACCTTTTTTCGATTGGGATGGGAGAGAAGATCCTGGAAATCAATAATCATGCGTTGAGCCTGATTGACAAGGCGCTGCCGGCGCTCTACGGCTGGATTCACAGCCTGCCGGGAGATATGGGTAACTGGATTTATCTCGTTCATCATCATGCGGCAACGTCAGTACCCGGAACCTATGCTGTTTCATCCTATATTTTTGCCATTTTCCTGCTCCTCCTGGGGGGAACAGTGCTTGCGTACGGGGAAGCGGTAGGCAATGCGGGCGTCACCATTATCTATATAATTCTATACAAGCTGCATGAGAAAGAAAATTTGCTGGAAAGAGAAGATGAGGAGTTAAAAGAGGAAGAGGAAGAGACAACACCGGAAAATGAACAGAAGGAATCCGAAGGGAAAGACAATCCGGCAGCAGGAGGCAGCGAATCTCAAGATGAGGAATCACCTGAGAAGTAAAGGTTTGTGGCCCGGTTACTTCTGTAGCCGGAAGAATTGCAACTGAATTCTACCTATATTTATATCAACAAAGTGATGTTAACATGCAGGCGGTGCACAACCGCCTGTTTTGTTTTATGGAAATCAACATCCCTCATAATGAAATTTGGGTGTAGTGTTGAAAGCATTTTGGCAAAATTCACCTTCTGACTCAGCATTAAGACCGGAAGCAAGGATAGCCGTGCATTTTATAAAAAATGATTTTTAAGATGCTTCTGATTTGGCAGGAACCTTATCCCCTCGAGAACACCGCGGAGATAACGCGCCTGAAGGACGGTTTTTTGCCATAGAGCAGGCTGCCGATACGAAATAGTTTTCCTGCTATCAACACGCTGATGATGATGGAAATCAACATTATGACAACTGAAATATAGTAATCGATAGCCGGCGGATTACCCAATGGGGTTCTGAGAATCATGAAAGTGGGGGTGAGCGGCGGGATGAAAGAGAGAATTCGCACCAGAAGCGAATTTGGCGTTTCGAGGACCAGTACCGCCAGCACGATGGGAAAAATAGAAAGCATTCGCATAAATTGGTTCAAGTGGTGGGCATCGTCCTCGCTGGAAAACATGGAACCGATTCCGACAAAAATGGACGCAAAAAACAGGTAGCCCAGCACAAAATACATAAGAAAAAGCCCGGCATTTCTTAATGAGAGGAACCCGATTTCCCCGGCGTGCAAGACTTCCAGGCCAATAAGTATAATGGTGATGCCAAACCAGATGAGGATCTGGAAAATGCCCAAAACTGCAAGACCGAATATTTTGCCTGCAATCAATTGGATATGATTCACCGAGGAGAGCAGGATTTCAATCACCCGGTTGGTTTTTTCGCTCAGCACCCCATTGAACAGAAATCCGCTGGAGGTAAAAATGCTGATGAACAGAAAAAGCACCACAATGATGGGTCCCAGGTAGGTGACCATAAAATCGAATTCCTGTTTTTGTTCACCCTGCAACTGGATTTCCCGCATCAGCACCGGGCTGAGCCACTTCTGAATTTTATCGACCCGGATGCCGTCTTCTTTCATTCTCTCTTCCACGATAACCACCTGCAAAGCACGTTTAATGGGATCGAGCTGTAAAAAGTTGGCGGGCAAAAAGGAATGGAATTCAACCGTTCCCTGCGCGTAATCTTCCGGATCAATGAGCAGGTAACCTTCCAACTGCTGTTCCCGCAGCATGTTGTCGGCTTTCTGGACGACCTCCAGCCGCCACAGAGAATCGCTCTGCGATTTGGCCTTTTGGTACTCCAACTGTGCCAAATCTCGGGCCTCGCGGGTTTGAATCAGTTCCTCATAGGTTTTCTTCAGTAAAGCATCCCTGCTGCGTGTCTTTGGTTTCTGAAATACGTATTTCCGGCGCTCCTTTATTTTGTTGTAGGCGTCATCAAGACTGTCCAAGTCCGATTTGAGTGATGCAACCTGGCTGAACCGGCTTTTTAAGAGACCGGACGTATCCGGCTGGATGCTCACCAGTTGAAACGGCAGTTTCGATTCCGGCTGATCGTTAACATCCAGAAAGCGCTGCCGGATTTCCTGGCAAGTGCCGGAGGTGTCGAATTCCACACAGCCGATTATCCGGGGTTGTTCTTCACCGGGCTTTTCAAGAAAAAGCGGCGGAATTAAAACGATGGCAGCAAACAGCAGCGGCGACACAAAGGTGGCCAACAGAAAACTGCGCGATTTGAAGTGCCTGCTGAATTCCCAAAACATCACCACAAAAAACTGTCTCATTTGGCACCCTGTTTTCTGTTGCTGATTGTCTGCAGGAAGATGTCGTTAAGGGCAGGCTGTTTTAATTCGATGCGAGTGACATCTAATGTTTGAATGATCTCCCGCAAGATGTGATTTACCGGCGTATTTTCATCCACATAAAGAGAGGCGCGGGAATTCTCCACCACAACCTTTTGAATATTGGCAATTTCGCGCAAAATGGAGAGGTTTTGTTTTGCTTCCACCATAATAATATTGTTATGGAAGCGCTTTCGAATGCTGTCGAGATTGCCTTCCAAAACGACCTCGCCAGTGTCGAGAAGGACGAAATAATCGCAGAGCGCCTCCGCCTCATTAAGCTGGTGGGTGGAGAGCAGCACAATCTTTCCCTCTTCTTTTAAGTCGCGAAGTTTCTGTCTTGCCATCTCCTGATTCATGGGATCCAGTCCCCAGAACGGCTCGTCCATGATCAGGTAATCGGGATTGTGGATCAGGCACATGACAAATTGCAGTTTTTGCTGCATTCCCTTGGAGAGATGAAATACCGGTTCCTCCAGGTAATCGATTAGCTCGAAGCGGTCCAGCAACCGCACTGCTTCCACCTGGCTTTTCTTTTTTGAAAGATTTTTGAGACGGGCAAAATAGAGCAGAACGTCGATCACTTTGTACTTCTGATAGATGCCGCGTTCCTCCGGGAGGTAACCGATCCGGTTGCGCGTTTTCCTGTTGATTCGCTTTTCGTCAAAACTAACTTGACCCTCATCCGGCCGCAAGATGTCCAGAATCATGCGCAAGGTGGTCGTTTTGCCGGCGCCATTGGGACCTAGCAGTCCCAGGATCATCCCCGGTTCAATGGTAAAAGAGAGGTTTCGTACAACCGGCATCTCATTAAACGACTTACTGACATTTTCAAGGCGTAGGCTCATCGGATCAGAGAAAATAGACCTTTCCTGCGGTTTGGGTGGTAAGCTCTTTTTTGAAATCCTCCAAACAGGAGGCTGCTATCTGAATATTGGCAGTCATGCCCTCGGCGGTGCCATTCTCGTTTATTATTCCTTTATACTTGTGAACCAGATGTTGCACTTTGTTAATCATTTCGAAAGGATAGGCCAATTCTACGGAACTGTAGATTGTCCTTCGGACGATTCGCGCGGTTTTGATGGCGGCATCTGCGCATTCGCCGTAAGCCCGGATCAGCCCGCCGGTTCCCAGCTTAGTGCCGCCAAAATAGCGGGTCACTACCAGCGCAACTTCGGTAAGCTGATGTTTATCGATCATCGTGAGAATAGGTCGGCCGGCCGTCCCGGAGGGTTCCCCGTCGTCCGAATACCTAAAATTATTTTGATCTATGCGGTAGGCAAAACAGTTGTGGGTGGCATCGTGATGGTTTTTTCGGATTCCTTCAACGAAACGTTCGGCCGCTTCGCTGTTTTCCGCCGGGCCAATTGCCCCGATAAATACCGATCCCTTTACTTTGTTTTCGGCAGATGCCGGAGAAGCAATGGTAAGGTAATAATCCGCAGTTCCGATTTTTTCCCCGTTCACTTAAGACCGTGAAAAATATAAATATTTCACGGGAGATTGTCAAGATGTTAACCAGAAGGCTCCAAATGCACAAATGATCATCGGGATAGAATTCCGCGGAAATGTGAATAATTACATCCTGACCGCCGTTTTGGGGATGAGTCACCCTATTCTTTATCGCCAGCTTCGCGCAGCTTGATCAAGCCCTTCAACAATCGGGAGGCGGCAAATTTTCGCCTGAGCAGCGAGGCCAGGCAGGCAGGCTTGCGAAACTAAAATTCCTCACCGTCTTCCATGCCCTCGCCGGGATTTCCCCTCTGCTCCGGCCTGGCTTTGTAGTTGTTAATGGTGTAGCGGATGTTGAGCATGACCACCGGCGCTTCGTGGGTGTGGTAGCTGTAGCTATAGAGATTCGTGGCTTCCGACGTATATTCAAACCGGCCGGTATTGAAAATGTCGCGTATCTGCAGGGTAGCCGATAGCTGGTTTTTTAAAATTTCCTGCTTCACGGCAAAATTGGTCATGAAAAAACCTTCACGCCTGCCCTGCGAAGAAACAGTGGGGCTGTTATAGATGCCATTAATCTGAACCTGGGTCACTTTTCCCAGCTTAATCGAATTGTTGAAACGGGCACTCCAATTGAAGCTTTCGCGGGAAAAGGATTCGTCGGCGTAGGCCGCATCGATCCGGTATTGGTAAATATTCCCCATCAAATTGACATTCCATCTTTTCAGCACATCCATATTCAGCATCAGTTCGCTGCCGAAGGAGTAATCGGTGCCGACATTTTTGATGGAATGCAGGGTGATATTTGTGTCGTACACCGAGCGAATGCGTTCGATTTTATTGTGATTTACCCGGTAATAAAATTCCGTGGAAAAGACGTTTTTCCCGAAATATGTTTGATAGCCCGCTTCATACGAATCGATGTATTCAGGCTTCAGAGCAGGATTTCCGATCCGGACATTATATGCGTCCGTCCATGTTTGAAACGGTTCCAGAAAGTAGCCGCGCGGCCGGTCTATCCGGCGGGTGTAGCTCGCCATCATTTGCTGGCCTTCCTGGAACTGATAGGAAAAATGAATGGTAGGGAAATAGTCCCAACGATCGATGGTGAATTTACGGCTCTCTCCGGCGAGTTCCGTCACCCGGTAGGTGTATTCACCCCGCAGCCCGGCCTGGTATCCCAAACGATTCCATTCGCCGGAATAGATGGAGTAGACGGCATGAACATCCCGCTGGTAACGGGTTGAATGGCTGTATTGTGACATAAATTGATATTTTCCCGTTTCCGGGATGTAATCCAGAAGTGTGTTGATTTCATCGGAATGGTCCAGCTCGCTCTGGTACCCCGCTTCAAACTTGCGGTCTTTTCCCATCGGGCGCGAGTAATCGATTTTCGCGCGGTATTCATTGTTGGGACCGCTCTCCGTTGTTTTCCGACCGGAGATCATGGCGCCTGCGTTGTCTATCAGCTCGTCGGTGGCGTCTTCATCCCCGTCTCGATGACTATAGGAAAGCTGTCCGGAAATTTCGTGGCCCTGTGCGCCGAAACGATGCTGGTACATCATATTAAGCGCGTAATAGTTGCGCGAGTGATCCTGGTTGTTTCGGCTTGTGTAAATATTATGGGATAGGTGGGGGGTGGTCCACTGATCGTAATTGCGGGTTGCATCGCTCTGGTGGGACCGGTCCCCGTATCTGCCGTTGAAACTCAGGAAATCCAGCGCGCTCAGGTCGAACGAGAGTGAGCCGCGGAGACCGGAGGATATTCGCCCGCGGTGAGAATCACCGGAAGAAACAATATTAGATGTTTGATCTCCCTGGATGGTTCGGTTCTCATCCCGGTTGCTGCCGATTGAGTTCCTGCGATTGTAATCCGGTGAAAATGTGGCGGTATATAAATCGTTTTTATATTCAAGCAGAAAATCCGCACCATACTTGTCCCGTAAACCGGCATCCATGTTGACAAGTCCGCTCATCCCTATCATCTGATTTTTTTTCAGGATCACGTTGATTATTCCAGCGGTACCTTCGGGGTCGTACTTGGCGGATGGATTGGTGATGATTTCAATATTATCAATGGTGGCAGCCGGAATCTGCTCCAGCGCCTCATTGGCGTCCAGCACCGAAGGCCTCCCGTCAATCAGCACCCGGAAATTGCCACTTCCCCTCAAACTCACATTGCCTTCAATATCCACCGAGACCGACGGAACATTCTCCAGCACATCGACCGCCGATCCTGAAATTGCAGTGTGTTGCTGGCTGACGTTGATTACCTTTTTATCGATTTTGTAGACCATGGCTGCCTGCTCACCTTCCACCACCACTTCATCGGCCGCCAGCGCCGTTTGCTCCAGCGCGATCGTCCCCAGGCCGACGCTGAGCTTCGACCGCTTCAACTCGATGTTTTCAATCTTCTTTGTGTGATACCCGATAAAATAAATCTCGATGTAATATTTGCCGGGTCGAAGATCGCTCAATTCGAATTTGCCCTGCGGATTGCTGATGGTGCCAGTGGCCTGGGAGCTGTCCGCCAGCCGGTAAAGAACTATATTTGCGTATTCAATTGGGATTTTTTGTTGCGAATCGATAATCCGGCCGGCGATGCTTCCGGCAGGTCCGCCGGATTTTGGCTGGGAGAACGCCGGAATGGTGAAAACAGTGATTAAGATAAGGGCGGTATGAAATCTTCTCAACATCTACAAACTCCTTCAATGTAAAAATTAAAATCGATTTAACATAAGAAGCGAATCTGTAGATTTTTTGTAGATAAAGAAAATTCCAAAGTTCGAATCCGGAAGGGAAATAAAAAACCAAAGGTGCCATGATTCTTGCCTTTTGGCCAATCGCGAGGTCAATTTGTGGTGTTAAACCGCCTCGTCCTGGATAGCGGTCTCCAGGCAAAATAGATGCTGCCCTTCCCGGTAGCGATATTCGATCCGCAGATTATTCAAATCGCATATTTTTTTAACCAGCGACAATCCAAGTCCGAGCGACGATTTCGAATTCTCATTTCTGTAAAAACGCTTGAAGATCTCTTCTTCCGGCACACCCAACGGCGGGCCAAAATTAGATATGCACAATGAATCGGCGGTCGTTTTTATGCTGATCGGTCCGTCCGCTGTGGCATAACTTATTGCATTCCGGATAAGATTCTTGAGAATAATATCCAGCAGGAAAGGATCGATCAGAAGGCGATGCTCCGCTGAAAGATCTGTTTCAATATTGAGCGATTTCAAACTTGCCAGCTCCTCCACCGAAGCAACCAATTTTCGAATCGCCGGACGCGTCTCTATTTCAATCGCGTTGCTGAACTCTTCGTTTTCAATTTTTGTCAGCAGGTTCAGAGAATTGCCCAATTTCGACAGGTAATTGGTTTCGTCATATATCACTTTAACCGCATCGGCATTGCTTCGCATAACCGACTCGTCGGCGATCAGATTTTCCGCCTTATTCAAAATTACCGCCAGCGGAGTTTGAAGCTCGTGCGCCATGTTTTCGGTATATTCCTTCAGGTGGCGGTAATCATCCTCGATGCGCTCTATCATCTGGTGAAACAGCGCCTGCATTTTGACAAATTCGGTCGTGTTGGTCTCGATCCTTTTTACCTGCTGTGCATTCCCGACTTTATACGTTTTCATTAATCCCAAAATCCTGTTAAATGGCCTGAAAAAATAACCCGACAAAACAAAATTGAAAAGCACAATGGCGACTGCCAGGATGATGAAAGCCGGGATGACGGATCCGAAAATATCATCCCGTAATTTCAGAAAATCGTCCACCGGGTGGAGAAAAGAGGCTTTGTAAAACTGCCCGTTGGCCCGGAAAACCACAGTTTTTTTCCTGAATTGCTGCATTTCATCCAGGCTGCTGCTGTAAATCATCGTATCCGAATAAACCGGATTTTCGGGCTTGCCGATGTTTGCCGTTTCGGCTATTGGCCGGACTTCTGCGTGCAGCTTCTCAACGGATTTTCCTTCTTCGATATAGCGAATCAGTCGGTGCTCGTGTCTCGCGAAACTGTTCTCCAGATCCCTGTGAATGAATTGATCCATTTCATGAATCAGGAACAATGCGCTGCTAATGAACGCGATAAATGTAAACAACAGATAAATTGAGGTTGTTTTGGACAAAAGTGTAAATGAATGTTTTTTGGACATTGCAAATCCCGATTTTATTTTTCACAGGAAAATTTATACCCCATGCCATACATGGCGCGAATGCAGTTTTTGCCCCCGGCGTTGACAATTTTTTTACGCAGGTTTTTAATATGGTTGTAAATGAAATCGAAACTGTCTGCCTGGTCGATATGGTCGCCCCAAAGGTGTTCGGCGATGCTCTCTTTCGTCAGAACCCGCTCGTTGTTTTGCATGAAATAGAGCAGAAGATCATATTCTTTACGGGTGAGGTTTAAGGGGGTATCTTCAACAAATGCCTGGGCTGCCGGCAAATCAATCTTAAACCCGCCAACCCGAAGAATATTGCCCTGTCCATATTTGTTTCTTCGGAGCACCGAATGGATACGGGCATTGAGCTCTGCCTTATGGAACGGTTTGGTCATGTAGTCATCGGCTCCCAGGTTAAGGCCGGTTACTTTGTCTTGCAGGGTATCCCGGGCGGTAAGGATCAGCACCCCGGTGTCGGGCTTGTGTGCCTTTATTTGCCGCACCAGCTCCAATCCATTGCCATCCGGCAGGCCCAGGTCGACGATCACCAGGTCATACTGGTAAATGTTTACTTTCTCTTCCGCCTTAAGAAAAGAAGCAGCGTGTTCGGCAACAAAACTGTTGTCTCTAAGAAATTGCAGCATGTCCTGCGCGAGGTGAAAATTGTCTTCGATGATTAGAATCTTCATTTCTGATGAAATGTACAACCCGATTTTGTAGAAATTCTATGGAAAAATATCTCCCGGATTCAGCGGCCAAGTTAAGATTCCTCGGATGCAGGTAGTTGCTTTCTCTCTTCATTTCAGGATGCTCTTGTTCGTTCCTCGAAAGGTCGGGTTTTAGGACAGTGGCAGGCACAATCGATAAGTCGTTAAAATAAAAGATTTATTCATTACATGGATTCTTCATTTTTGCTATATATTTTAAGGTTTGACGAAAGCAAACTGACAGATGAGATTTGCAATATGAGTGATTATAAGGCCGGGCAGCGCTGGATAACCGAAATGGAGCCTGAAATGGGTGTGGGTGTGGTAAAGAACGCCGGTAACCGGACGGTAGAGATTTATTTTCCTGCCAGTGATACCTCGCGGACGTATTCTACTGCTGCCGCCCCGCTAAAGCGGGTTGCGTTCAAATCCGGTGACACCGTAAAGACGCGGGAAGGAGCGTCATTTACCATTACTTCGGTGTCCGTCCGCGACGACCTCATCACCTATCATGGAGAGAATGTCGATTTGCCGGAGCAGGAATTATCCGACACTATCAGTTTTACAACACCCCGGGAGCGCCTTCTGAACGGTTTCGTGGATCGCAACCGGGATTTCAAACTTCGAATGCGGGCGCTGCAATTTCAGCATGAAATGCTGAAATCAGGTGTCCGCGGTTTTAGCGGCGCCCGTATCGATCTCATTCCGCATCAATTGTATGTCGCACACCAGGTCGCCTCCCGCCAAATACCGCGGGTTTTGCTGTCCGACGAAACCGGTCTTGGAAAGACAATCGAGGCCTGCCTGATTATTCACCGGCTGCTGATAAACGAGAGACTCGGTCGTGTCTTGATTCTGGTGCCCGATCCGCTGGTCCATCAGTGGTTCGTGGAACTGCTGCGACGCTTTAACCTGATGTTCAGAATATTTGATCGTGAGTACTGCGAATCGGTTGTGGCAACGGATTCTGAGGCAAATCCATTCCGGGAAACCCAGACCGGAATTTGCAGCATCGAGTTTCTTGCGTCCGAGGCAAAATGGAAGGAGCTGGCCATCCTGGCAGGTTGGGATATGGTGGTTATAGACGAAGCCCACCATCTCACCGAAGGCAGTGCCGGTTATGAACTGGCAGAGCGATTGGGTTCGGCAACCACCGGTTTGCTATTGCTAACCGCTACCCCGGAACAGTTGGGACACAAAAGTCATTTCTTGCGGCTCCGGTTACTCGATCCTGCCCGCTATCATGATTTCGAACTTTTTGAAAAGGAAGAAAGCCAGTACCAGAAAATTTCAGGAATTGTAAATAAGCTGCTTGAAAATCGTGACCTGAACAAATCAGATGTCCGGCTGATACGCGACATTTTGCCTCCGGAGCCGTTTGGCGGCGATGTAGCGGAGATCGCGAAAATTGATGAGGAAACCAGGAATCGATTAATAAGTGACCTGTTGGACCGTCACGGTACCGGCCGGGCGGTTTTCCGGAATACACGCGCGAGTATTGCCGGCTTCCCGGAACGGATAGCCCATCTTGTTCCGCTGGATGGGACAGAAAAGGACATCGAAAATCAGTCCGTTGAGTTTGCCGCCGATAATGGCCTGACAATGGAAAAGGTGGTTTTCGACTACCGGAAGGATGCCCGCATTTCCTGGTTGGCGCAATTCCTGAAAAAGCACAAGGATGAGAAAGTGCTGGTGATCAGTCGTTCGGTAGGGAAAGCGCAAGCCATTGAAGAAGCGCTGCGGAACACGGTTGCGGTTGATACGGCGCTGTTTCATGAGAAAATGACGCTGCTGCAACGGGACCGGATGGCCGGATGGTTTGCGCGTGAGGATGGTGCACAACTGCTGATTTGTTCGGAGATTGGCAGCGAGGGGCGTAATTTTCAATTTGCGCATCACCTGGTGTTGTTCGATCTTCCATTAAATCCCGAGCTCCTTGAACAGCGTATTGGCCGGCTGGACCGAATTGGCCAGACACATACCATCCATATCCACGTGCCATACTTTCGCTCCGGCGAATATGAAATTCTGGCTCGATGGTACCACGAGGGGTTGAATGCTTTCCGGGAAAATGTGCCCGGCGTCTACCAGGTCTTTCAGGAGCTGGGCGATGAGCTGATGTCTCTCACCATCGGGAGGCGATTTTCAGAACTGAATGAATTCATTGGGAATACGCATGAAATGCAGGCCGCCATTTCTCAAAGGATGAAAATGGGGCGGGACCGCCTGCTGGAATTAAATTCCTTTCGTCCGGCGGCAGCGGAAGGTCTGGTCGGGGATATTAAACTGCTGGACAAGGAACGGGATATGGAAAAGTTTATGTTGGATGTCTTTCGTCTTTATGGCATCCGGGAGGATGAAATCACCGAACGAACTTACCGGCTGAATTTGTCGCTGCTTTCCAGCCCGGTGTTTCCGCTCCCTCCTCTGAAGCAGGATTTGCCCACCGTTACATTCGAACGGAAAACAGCACTCAGCCATGAAGATATCGAATTTCTGAGCTGGGACCATCCCATGGTAATCGGCGGAATAGATCTCGTCCTCGGCTCAGAAAAGGGGAATTGTGCAAGTGCGATTTGGCCGGGCTCGGCAACAAACGAAATCATGCTGGAAGCTGTTTTTATCCTGGAATGCATTGCACCCAAACGCCTCAATGCCAGTCGATTCTTGCCCCCTACTCCGGTGCGGGTGCTGGTCAATCATTCGCTTCAGGATTTCACCGAAAAATTTCCCGAAAAACTGTTAAATAAAGCCCTGCGCAACGCCGATGGAACCGCGATTCTGGATCATCCCCTGGTTCGGAACGAGCTGCTCCCTTCGATGCTCAAAAAATGCGAAGAGTTGGCGGAAGAGCGAATCGAAGCAATAAAAAATGACGGGCTTCAGTCAATGGAATCTGGTCTTTCTGGCGAAATAAGGCGGCTGCTGGAATTACGGAAGATCAATAAAAATATTCGTGACGATGAGATCTTGCTGTTCCGCCAGGAACGGGATTCGCTTCGCGAAGCAATTTTGGCTGCCCGGCTGCGATTGGATGCCCTGCGATTAATCACCGGTGAACAAACCTAGGCAATGCCGGATAGATTTTCATGACTTCATAAATGTGAAGGAATTGTAAATCTGATGAGTTGAAAACGACGAGCAGACGGGTCAGCAGGTTTTAGAGATCTCAATCTCTCCCTTCTTCTCTTCCCACTTTTTTTCGTCCAGTGAATATGAATATTGTTCGGAAAGCTCGTTGGTGGTTTGAATGTATTCTTTACTGTCAAAATAATCCCGCAGGTCGCGGTCGATCGGAATCACCTGTTCCGCCGGTTGCCACTCAAACGAATGGCCGTTTTCCCGGATGCACTTTAGATCGATAGCCCACGCCACCGTGGAGAGCGAATATCGGTTTAACAAGTCTCTTGCGATTGCACGCCGCTTGGCCTCGTAAACCGGTTCAAGATAATGGAACTCTCTGGAATACATTTGTGCATTGTGGAAATGATCAGGAATGTTCAGCAAGCCGGCGGTGCGCAACCGTTTGCTCATGATGACCAGAATTTCCATTATCGTGTAACCCAGCCCCAGCCCGGGATATTTCTGGCCGGGAAGTCTCGGTTTCTCCGGCGTAAATCTTTCCTTGGGATGCTGCATGCAAAGCCATTCCACCGCAATCACCTCAAAGTTGCGCCCATGAATACCGGACGGAAAAGGCGGGTAAACGGTGATGTGTTTGCGTTTGACGACTAACTCCGCTAATAGATTATCCGCGACCTTCTTGTCATAATACAGTGCCAGGCACTGCTTGTAGGGATCTTTTATGTTCATGTGAAACTTGAAGTTGTCATATCCTTTTTCCCGCAGCTTGTCGAAAAATCCATACTGTTCCATAGCGTATTGAATGCCGGCAGGCGAATAATATCCCAGAAAATATGGGGAACTGCGTTCTTCGGCGCCACCGTCGAAAAGATCACCGTAACCCAGTGCGACATCTTTTTCCTGCAGCCGGCGCAACTGGTGAGTAGTAAGGCGCCGCGAAATTTTCTGCAGCCTTTTAGCTTTTTTCGACATAGTTCTAATTTACCGCCGGATTAACCGGTTTTCATCATCCCTTTTTAATAACCCACTTAATGAAATTGAAATAAATCTTCCAGCTCTCCGGGCCATAGCCGCCTCCCTCAACCACCACCAGCGGAGTGTTCTGCTGCCGGACAGTATGGTAAACAAGCTTGTCCCGCTCCAGCAAACCCTCTTTGCTCAAATCAAAATCCCCCAGGCTGTCCATCGCGTAGGTGTCGCTTCCTGCGATATAGATGACCAGATCCGGATTCGCCGTCTGCATCGCCTCCGGAAGTTTCTCGGAAAGAATTTTAAGATACTCCTCATCTTTGATGTGGGAATGCAGCTCAATGTCTTCGTTATTTTTCTTTCCGGTTCCCGATACCCAACTTTCCGCGTGCATGGAAAAAGTAAACACCCCTTCATCATTTTCGAAAAACAGCAGGTTGCCGTTACCCTGGTGGTAATCCAAATCGACGATAAGCGCTCTTTTGATTCTCTTCTCATTTTCCATCTTCCGCAAAGCGATTGCGACATCGTTGATGAGGCAAAAACCTTCGCCGCGGTCGGGGTGCGCGTGGTGGTAGCCCCCACCCAGGTTGAATACGGTGGTGTTGTGCCGGAGGGCGTACTCTGCTGCCAGCAGCGTGCCGCCGGTAACATACCGGAAATATTCATAAATATAATCATCCCACGGATTCACGTAATCGAGATTGAGAATCTCGCCGACTTTCATGGGGTCTTTGAGGCTGTCCAGGTACTCTTTGGTGTGAACCAGCAACAGATCTTCGTTTGATATCTGTTGCGCCTTTAGGACATCTTTGCGCCGGATCAGCCGCTCCTTGATCAGTTGATCGCGGATTTTCTTGAACTTCATGGCATCGAAGGACTGCCGGGAATCGCGCGCCTGAATCCCTGCGAAATATTCGCTTTTATAGACAATTTTGCAGTGTGGTTTACCAAAGAGCCACATGTTTCTCACCGGAAATAATTCCTAAAAAATATAGGATACAGTTAGTGGATTTGCAAACGGTGGAGGTTTTTGTGAGAACCGGGTAGGTAGGTCAGTCAGGCCAGAATTGTGGTGGCCTTTGTGTGAGTTCCGGTGGTGAATTCGCTTTTATACCCTGCGTCATTCGCACTATTTCGCGGCTAACTGTTCTTAATCTATGCCGCCAGATTTCCCCAAAACGATGAAAAGAATCCCGGCGATAAAAGACATGATTGCCCCGAAAAAAAACGGCACCGGCACCGCGATGTAATTCCACAGCAAACCGGCAATTAGGCTGGCAAAGAAGGCAATAATTCCGGTGAGTGTATAAAATAGGCCCAGCGCGGTTCCCCGGGTTTCGACCGGCACCAGGTGGGTAATGTAAGCCTTTCCGATCCCCTCGCTCATGCCCATGTAAATACCGTAGAGGGGGAAAAGCCCCCACAAAAGGGCGCGGTGCGAAACCAGCCCGAATCCTGCATACACCAGTGAAAAAAACAGGAAAGAGACGATCAGCACCGGCCGCGGGCCAAATCGGTCGGCCAGCTTTCCGAAGGGGTAGGATGAAACCGAGTAAACTGCGTTGAAAACCACGTATAGCAACACGGTGGTAACGGTGGTGTAGCCCAATGATTCAGATCGCAGGATGAGGAAGGCGTCGGAGCTGTTTCCCAGGGCAAAGATCATGTTCACCAGCACAAAGATTTTGAATGGCCGGTTGAACTGCTTGATGGAAAGTTTGGGCAGCGTTGTGAAGGATGCAATTTCCCGCCTCGGTTCCTTTACCACGGCAAGGAGAATGAAAACGCCAATGGCAGCCGGAATTGCCGCGATCAGGAAAATGGTGGAATAGCTTTCTTTAAAAATGTAGAGAAACAGCAGCGCCAGCAGCGGACCCAGAACCGCCCCGGCAGTGTCCATCCCGCGGTGAAGTCCGAAGGCCATTCCTCTTTTTTCCGGTGGAGAGGAGTCGGCGATGAGCGCATCGCGGGCGGAGGTGCGGGTACCTTTCCCGAAACGATCCACAAAGCGGGCTAACAAAACGCCCGGCCAGGACGCGGCAATCGCCAGCAGCACCTTCGAAATGGCGGAAAGCGAGTAGCCGGCGGCCACAAACCACTTGCGATGCCGGAAACGATCGGAAAACCAGCCAGAAAAAACCTTCAGGATGCTGGCAGTAGCTTCGGCGATTCCTTCAATTACGCCCACCGCCGCCACCGGCGCTTTTAAAATGGTGGTCAGAAAAATGGGGATGACCGGGTAAACCATCTCGGAAGCTATATCGTTGAACATGCTTACGAAACCAAGCCCGTAAACATTGCGCATCCCGGCTTTTGGCGGTGTTCCCTGGCTCTCATTTGGCAAATTTTTGTGTCTCATCTTCATGTCCATAATGTCATTGTGGTTCCGGTTTGGCAGTGAATTATTAACCGGACCTGTAATTTAATGAGATCGAACGGATTCTGCACAAATAAATTTCTCGTGATGGCCAAATTTCAGAAATCCAGCAAATCTAAATACAATTCCACGCACAATTGTTTTTGCTTGCGACCCAATTTTTCCGTGCTGGAATAAATTAGTTCATAATCGTAATCTTAATTTTGATTGTAATGGTACCATTACAGTTTTCATTACTCCATCACTCCATTATTCCACATCCCCGACTTTCCTTTTTTGTACTTGCTGTCCCTTCCCCATCGCCAGCCATTAAAGTCCTAATTTGATTTTCACGAAAAAGCATGTTACATTACCGGCGTTCCGTTGGGGGTGCTTTTCCAACAAGAAAGCTGAGAGAATACCCCTCGAACCTGAACTGGACAATACCAGCGTAGGGAAATGGACTCCAAAAATCGAAGCCAATTTTTTGAGAATGAAGCCGTTTCTCCACGCCGGGAAACGGTTTTTTTATTTAAAGAATTGGAAAGGCAAATCAAATGAAACGAGTGATTTTATTACTTTCATTTCTGCTTTTGCAAAATCTAGCGGCCCAGACCGGAAGAATCGCCGGTGTGGTGAGCGATAAAAAGAGCGGCGATCGTCTGGTTGGCGCCAACCTGGAATTGAAGGAAATCAGGAGAGGCACGGTTAGCGATGAAGACGGTACGTTTGTTTTGCAGAATGTACCACGGGGCAATTACACGCTGGTGATTTCCTATCTGGGGTATGAAAAAGCCAGGATACCGCTTGCCGTAGAGGCGGGGAAAACCGACAAGGTCGAGATTCAACTTCTGCCGACTGCATTGGCCGGCAAAGAAGTGATGGTGGTGGCTACCCGTGCAGTGGAAGGCGAGACACCCGCCGCCTTTTCTACCCTCACCAAAGAGGAAATCGACAGCCGATATTATGCACAGGATTTTCCGGTGTTGTTGAGCGAGCTGCCATCCACCACATTTTATTCCGAGAACGGGAACGGCATCGGGTATAATTACCTGTCAATTCGCGGGTTCGGGCAGCGCCGCATCTCGGTGATGGTAAACGGCATTCCGCAGAACGAGCCGGAAGATCACAACGTCTATTGGCTGGATTTCCCGGATTTGATGGGCAATGTGGAAGACATCCAGGTGCAACGGGGCGCGGGGAGCGCATTTTACGGCCCGCCCGCCATAGGCGGCTCGGTGAACATTGTGACGTCCCAATTTTTGCAGGATGCGGGAGCTATCGCCTACGCGGGATATGGCAGTTACAATACCCGCAAATATTCTCTTTCGTTGAACAGCGGTCTTGTGAAAAATCACTATGTCTTTTTCGGCCGGTTCTCACAAATCAAAAGCGATGGATTCCGCGAACAGTCCTGGACGGATTTCAAAAGTTTTTTTGTGGGTGCGGCCCGTTTTGGGAAACGTTCCTCACTGCGGCTGCATTTTTTTGGCGGGCCGGTTGCCGACCACCTGGCATATTATGGCATCCCCAAACAAGATGCACTCAATCCGGAAAAGCGCACTGCCAATCCCATTCAACGCCCGGATGAAATTGAAAATTTCAACCAGCCGCACCTGGAGTTGATTCACGAGTATCAGTTGAGCAAAAACCTGAAGCTTAATAATACGCTGTTCGGCATTCGCGGCTACGGTTTTTTTGATTACGACGGATCGTGGGCGCCGCTTTCCTATTACCGGCTCACCCCGGAATACGGCTTCGATGTGCAGGGAAATCCGGAGGATATTTATGTGAACAGCCTGCTCATCCGTGCTTATGTGGACAACAAGCAGGCCGGGTGGCTCCCGCAGTTGCAGTGGACGCACAGCCACGGGCAGATTGTGCTAGGCAGCGAAATCCGTTTCCACCGCTCTCTGCACTGGGGCAGAGTCCAGAAAGGCAGCAGCGATTTGCCGTCCGCCGTTTCCGGCGATTACCGCGGCTTGAATTACATTGGAGACCGCCGCTACTATGAATACCGGGGCGCGAAAGATATTATTTCGCCCTACATCCATTCCTTTTACCGCCTGCGATCCGACCTGCTTCTTATGCTGGATTTGCAGTTTGCCTACAATCGCTATCGCCTGTACGATGAAAAATTCATCGGAACCGATTTCACGCTGAATTATTATTTTCTAAATCCGCGGGTGGGCCTGAACTACAATGTGTCGGAGAACCTGAATATTTTCGGCAGTGTGTCCCGCACCAGCCGCGAACCGCGCCTGAAAAATTTCTATGATGCTGCCGAAGCCAGCACACCGCAGAGCTGGGGAGCGGTGAACCCCCAATTTGAGCTGAATTCCGATGCAAATTACAATTTTGATGATCCGCTGGTGAAACCGGAAAAACTGAACGATTTTGAAGCCGGGCTAGGTTACCAGGGCTCCCAGGTAAAGGCAAACCTTAATTTCTTTTACATGGATTTCAGAGATGAAATTGTGAAGCAGGGCCAGTTGGACCGTTTCGGGCAGCCGGTTACCGGCAACGCCGACCGCGCATCTCACACCGGGGTGGAGCTCAGTTTCCAGGGCAATCTGTGGCGCAGCCTGACGCTGAGCGGCAATTTCACAGTAAGCCAGAACAAACTGGAGAAATATTCGGTTTTCAACAGCGATGGCAGCGAGATAGTCCTGGATGGCAACCCAATCGCCGGGTTTCCTGATATCTTGGGCAATTTGCGTGCGACCTACCGATTCCGGGATTTTCAGTTGTCCGCCGGTATGCGGCATGTGGGGAAGCAGTACACCAACAATTATGGAGACCAATCTGTTTTCTATGGCATGGCGGCAGATAACGTGGTCGATCCTTTCACTGTTTTCAACGGGATGATTGGATACACTTTCCCCAGCACTGCGGGCTTGTCCGGGATTAACCTGCAGTTGCATGTCGAAAATATTTTCAATACAATTTACATTTTGCATGGCGAAAACGATGAATTTTTCCCAGCGGCGGGAAGGCAGGTTTTCATGAATGCCCGCTTTGATCTGTGAGATCGCCTGCAAGCAGAAAATTTGCCAAAAATGCAGTAGCACTCTTCGGCGATTATTTGGCGAAATTTTCGCGGGTGGACGGCGAAAAATTTTAATTTGTCGGAAATTGTAGTAAATTGGGGGAAAAAATATGTCGAATAAAATTGCACTACTGGTTGGTGCCACCGGGCTGGTTGGCGGACACTGTCTTGATCTTCTGCTGGAAGATGAAACATACGAAAAGGTAATCGTTTTGAGCCGTCGTTCGTTGCAGCGCGAGCATCCCAAGTTACAGGAACGCACGGTCAATTTCGATGATTTGGTAAGAGAAAAAGATTGGACAAATGCCGATCACATTTTCTGCTGCCTGGGCACCACCATCAAAAAAGCCGGCTCGCAGGAAGCCTTTTCAAAAGTGGATTTTCACTATCCGCACGAAATCGCCAGGTTGGCATCGCAAAGCGGGGCGGAGCAGTTTCTTCTCGTTTCGGCGATGGGCGCGGATGTTAATTCCAAAATTTTCTACAACCGGGTTAAAGGAGAAGTCGAAAGAGCAATTTCCGAACTGCTGTTTTACGGCATCCAGATTTTCCGACCTTCGCTTCTGCTGGGTAACCGGCAGGAATTCCGCCTCGGTGAAAAGATTGCGCAATTGCTGATGCCGGCATTTTCATTTCTGCTGGCAGGCGGTTTAAGAAAATACCGCCCAATTGCGGCAGAAACCGTGGCGGTTGCCATGGTAGAAACCGCCAAACTTAATCTGAAGGGAATCAATGTTTTTGAATCGAACCAGATTCAATTTTTCTATGACAGAATAATGAAAGAACGATGATCGCCCGGACCAAACTTCTCTAAGTACGGGATTTTATGACCATGCTGAATAAAATTTTGACAGGATTAACAGGATCGACAGGATGAAGTCAAAAATTGGATCCTGTAAATCTGAAGCGGCTTTTAATCTTGACAGACTGTTTGGAGAAATTAATTCCCAAAATGGCTCTGCATTTTGGGGTACCCTGTTTTCTTTTAAAAAATGATTTTATAATTTAGAGAGCACGTGCACATAATATGCAGGTGTTCTCCTGATCAATTAAGAGGAGAGTAAAAGGGATAAAACAGAAGTCAATTAAATCCACAGCGCGACATAATAGCATGATACCATTTTTTCCTGTAAATTCTGTTAATCCCGTCCGAAATAAAAACATCATTCTGTGTTTGAACTCAGGAAAATTATGTTAAATCCAATGAATTTGATTTACATATTTGAAGAGAGAGGAAATGGAAAAGAAGACCTTTTTGCTACTTGCCAACGGCGAGCTTGATTGCCGCTTATTACGAGAAATACCATTTGACGAGATCGAGCAAATTGTTGCCACCGATGGGGGCGCTTTGCAGGCGCTGGGATGCGGTGTGCTGCCGGAGGTCGTTATCGGCGACCTGGATTCCGGTGGTCAGCTTTTGGAGGACAAGCTGGCCGAAACGAAGTTCATCAGACGGCCTTCTCAGGATATGAACGACCTGGAAAAAGCGCTGATTTACTGCCGTGAACAGGGTGCCGTGAAAGTGGTAGTTCTGGGCACAACCGGCGGAAGGCAGGATCACACATTGAATAATTTCTCGGTTTTGGCCCGTTACGACCGCGAATTCGAACTGGAACTCTACGACCGGTTTTCCCGCATTTTTCTGGTGCGGGAGAGCTTCGAATATACCGGCACCACGGGACAGAATGTTTCGCTGCTGCCAATTGGCAAAGTGGAAGGGGTAACCACCCGCGGAATGAAATATGCCCTGAAGGATGAGCCGCTGGAATTCGGCGTTCGGGAGGGGCTCAGCAATATCATCACCCAGAATCCCATTAAAATCACCATCGAAAGCGGCCTGCTGCTGGTGTTTGTCAATTCGATGAAAGCAACCTGAGAAATTTTCCCGCTTCGCGAATGCAGTTGCCGCCCATTTTCGGAACGGAATCTCGTTTGAATCAGAATGATTAAACTGCACATTCTCGAAATCTTACCCATTATTCTCTACCTGGTGCTCCTGCTGTTTATCGGATTCCGGCAGCGGACAGGTAGCCCCAGCGAGGAGGATTTTATCCTGGGCGGACGCCGGCTGACTTTGCCGGCTTTTGTAGCAACCCTGGTTACCACCTGGTATGGCGGCATTTTGGGAGTGGGGGAATTTACCTACCGCTACGGCCTTTCCAACTGGTTTGTGTTCGGATTACCCTACTACATTTTTGCCATTGTGTTCGCCTTCGTTTTGGCTGGCCGGGTTCGAAAAGCACAAATGCTTTCCATCCCGGACCAGCTTTACAAGCATTACGGACGAAAAAACGGGATTTTAGGAACCATTTTTGTTTTCTTTATGACCCTTCCCGCCCCGTACGTTTTGATGGTTGGTCTCCTCATCAGCATGATTACCGGCTGGAGCCTGTGGCTGTCGGTTCTGCTTGGAACAGTCTTTTCCATGATTTACGTGCTTTCCGGCGGTTTTCGCTCGGTGGTTCGCACCGACAAGCTGCAATTTGTTCTGATGTTTGGCGGGTTTGTTTTGATGTTTGCGGAACTGGTGACGAAATACGGCGGCCTTCATTTTCTCCGTTCACACCTGCCGCCACTCCACCTAACTCTCACCGGCGGCAACAGCGCCCAGTATATCGTGGTGTGGTTTTTTATCGCCTTGTGGACGCTAGTCGATCCCGGATTTCATCAGCGGTGCTACGCCGCCCGCACCCCGCAAATCGCCCGGCGCGGCATTCTGGTTTCCGTTATCTTCTGGATGATCTTCGATTTTCTGACAACTTCCACCGGACTTTATGCGCGGGCGCTGCTGCAAAACATTCAGCCCACCCTTTCCTACCCGCTGCTTTCCCACCAAATTCTGGCGCCATTTTTTTCCGGACTTTTCCTCACCGGGCTGCTGGCCACCATCATGTCTACTGTGGACAGCGCCTTCCTGCTATCGGCCATCACCATTGGGCACGACCTGTTTGCCAGGTTTAAATCCCGCAATGATGCGCGGGTCAGGCTCACCCAAGCCGGGCTGGTGATCAGTGCGGTTCTCTCTATTTCGCTGGCGCTTACATTCCCATCGGTAATCCAGTTGTGGTATGTGGTGGGCACACTTTTTATCCCACCGATGCTGATCCCCGTGCTGGGAAGCTACTACGCGTTTTTCCGGATGACCCGGCGGGTGACAGCATTAAACCTTGTGATTCCCTTTGCCGTTTCCCTTTTCTTTCTCTGGCAATCACTTCGAATCAGCGTTTCCCTTTTAGATCTGCAATATTGGCTGGGCGTCCAGCCGATGTACCCCGGCCTGGCAAGCTCGGTGCTGGTGTTCCTGGTAGGGAAACTCCGTGTTTTTAGCACAACAAGCGAATAATATCCCCGTCCGCGGCGGGCGGCGCAAGAATGTTTTGCAAGATTTTTTAAATTAAAATGAAATTGAGAGGCGGGAACAACCAGGTTGGGGATAAACCCGGAGAGGTGTTAAAGAATGCTGTATCTCAGTTTGGATTTGCAATCTTAATAATAGAACCGTCGCGCCTGTATTCCAGCACATGACTTGAGATTGAATTCTGTGCCAATTTCCGAGCCTTGCGCATTGCCACTTCCTTTTGAAGATGTGAGTCCAGTATTTGCCCATTCTTTTTGATTTCCCAGTTCTCGCCGTTGGGAATCACCCTGAATATATTTCGAGCTGACATATTATTTCTCCTTGCACTTTTCTATTTTACCAAAAATATTTTATAAACTCCTGTTTCTATTGACAAATTTCACAATTCCATCACTTCTTAAATTTAGTTCGATTTTGTTATGATTTTGTTTCAATTGTGTTAAATATTCATTAATAATTGAATTGCAGGGAAATATGAGCCGCAGCAACCGAATTGAGCTTGCCCGCGGTCTTTCGGAGCGGTATTCCAAAACTGAGCCGCTGAATGGCTGCACCGGTTTCTATTTGGACGCGGGGAGGCGCTTTGCTGCCCGTCGTTAAATTTAAAAACGGCTTGTGTCCCGCCAATGTGATTTTATATTTAAAGCTGTTTTATCCGGAGAAGTAAATGTTAAATCTGAAGAATGCAAAATTTTTTGTCCTTCTGACCCTGCTGGTGCTGGCTTGCCAACCCAAATTCCTGAAGAAGAGTATTGTCGCGCTGCCGGAGATTACTGCCATTCCCGATTCGGCGTTCATCACGGTTACGCGTGAAAATGTGAGGCAAAAACCAAACGGCCGCATTCTTGGTCATCTTAAGAGAAATCAGAAAATATTTATCGACCGGAGGACTGTGAACTGGCTGAAGTTTCATAATTCGCAATTTGACTCGGCTTATGTTTGGGCGCCATCTGCCGGATTTGAGTATATTAATCTTTATAGTCCATTTACCTACTACGACAGCAGTGCCGGCGTATTTTACCCAAAGGAATACTTACAGAGGTTATTCGGTTCGAAAGGAAAAATCGAGGATGACTACGCCAAAACCTACCAGTTGTTCTACAGCAACCTCGGCCTTGGCAGCCACGAAGAAACAGTATTGGAAGTAACCACCGAGAGTTCGGAGGAGGTTAAGCACGGCATCACACTCTTTATTCGCAAAGCGGATGAGAAGATATACCAGGTAGAGGTCGATTTCTTTCGGCCGGTGAAAGGGGTGAAATCCATTTTGAAGAAATGCGATCTTATCTACCGGCAGCCATCGGCGGAGAATGAAGGGCATGTAATCTGGGATTCTAATGTAACTGTGAATGGGCTCGTTGTCGACCTGGAGCGAAAAGAGTGGAAGAGCCCCTTTTTCAGTTCGGTGCGGTACAAACTGCCCGGTGTCGAGTAAAATTGCGGATTCACGTAAAACAGGGCGCAGTGCGGCTGGAGATTTTCGAGTAGTA
>CAZUZS010000020.1:0-10330 GCA_964624795.1 uncultured Calditrichaceae bacterium | reverse complement strand
TCGTTATATTTATAAGTGATTAAAAATTATTGAATAACCTAAAATTTTATTAGTATATGCCTGAATTAAGAAAAGACCCGGTGATTGGCAGATGGGTGATAATTTCGACAGAGAGAGGAAAAAGGCCTTCGGATTTCGCTGAGTTTGAAGAGAAAAAGAGTGGCGGTTTTTGCCCTTTCTGTTACGGAAACGAAGATAAAACGCCTCCCGAAATTTTTGCGATCCGACCTGATAAATCCTCCCGCGACAAACCTGGCTGGACGTTGCGTGTCGTTCCCAACAAATACCCCGCTTTGCGGGTCGAGGGCCAGCTAAACCGCCAGGGCGATGGGATTTACGACAAAATGAACGGGGTTGGCGCCCACGAAGTTATCATCGAAACACCCGATCACATGAAAGACCTGGCCGATCTCGAAATCCAGACAATTCATGATGTTTTTGGAATTTTTCGGGACCGGATCCGCGATTTGAAAAGAGATATTCGGCTGAAATACGTGATGGTTTTCAAGAATCACGGCATGACGGCCGGCGCTTCGCTTGAACACACGCATTCGCAACTTATTGCAACCCCCATCATTCCCAAAACGGTGGTGGAGGAAATGGAAGGTGCCAAGGTTTATTTCAATTACAAAGAGCGCTGCATATTTTGCGACATAATCCGCCAGGAGTTAAAGGATGGTGTTCGGG
Source organism: uncultured Calditrichaceae bacterium (assembly GCA_964624795.1). Classification (GTDB taxonomy): domain Bacteria; phylum Calditrichota; class Calditrichia; order RBG-13-44-9; family RBG-13-44-9; genus CAZUZS01. Next base: position 9,643 of record CAZUZS010000020.1, on the reverse strand, counting down.
TGGTCTTTGATGAAGAATACTTTATTGCGATAGAACCCTACGCCCCTCGTTTCCCGTTTGAGACCTGGATTTTGCCCAAGACTCACTTTTCACATTATGAAACGATTTCCGACGAAATGCTCAGGCATCTGGCCATTACCATGAAAGATGTGCTGGGACGTGTTAACGCCGCTCTCAAAACGCCCCCATTCAATTTTGTCATCCACACATCGCCGATGCAGGACGCCCCCATTGAATCGTATCACTGGCACATTGAATTCATGCCCAAACTGACACGGGTTGCAGGGTTTGAATGGGGCACAGGCTTTCACATCAATCCCACCAGTCCGGAAGACGCGGCTCAATATCTGAAGGATATTAATCTCTAATTCCGAGGTTTTTGAATGAACCAATATAAAATTTGTTATGTTTCCTCCGAAGTTGTTCCGTTTGCCAAGACCGGAGGTCTGGCAGATGTTGCCGGAACATTGCCCATCGCTTTAAAAGAATTTGATCAGGATGTTCGCCTCATGATGGCAAAGTACAAATCGATTAACGAGCGGAAATTCGTTTTGCGAGAGGTGATCCGGCTGAAGGAGGTAAATGTAACATTAGGAGACGAAACGAAAATTGCCGATGGAAAAACGGCTTTTCTGCCGGATTCAAAAGTTCATGTTTATTTTCTGCATATTCCCGATTATTTTGACCGCAAAGACCTTTATGTAGATTCCAAGACCGGCCGGGATTTCGAAGACAACGCCGAACGTTTCGCCTTTTTCAGCAAATCTGTTCTTGAAACTTTGAAGCTTTTATATTGGCAGCCGGATATCATACATTGTAACGATTGGCAAACCGCGCTTATCCCGTTCTATCTAAAAACCCATTACAAGGATGATGAATTTTTCAAGAATACCCATACGATCCTGACCATCCACAACCTGGCCTACCAGGGAAGTTTTCCGCTGGAAAAAGCGGAAAAGATCGGGATTCCATCCAAATATGTTGCACCTGGCAGGGAATTCGAATTTTATGGGAAACTAAACCTGCTTAAAGGCGGAATTCATTTTGCAGATATCCTGAGTACAGTAAGCGAAAAATATGCAGAGGAAATCACGACCGATCCCGATTATGGTTACGGCTTCGAGGAAATACTGGCAGGCCGCAAAGATGATGTCTACGGCATTTTGAATGGTGTGGATTACAGCAGTTGGGACCCGGAATTCGATACCCTTATTCCTGCGAATTATTCAATTGAAAATTTGGAAGACAAATCCGAAAATAAAAAAATTCTGTGTAAGCAAAGCAACCTGGAGTATAATGAAGACACTCCCGTCATTGGGATGATCTCCAGGCTGGATGCGCAAAAGGGATTTGACCTGCTGGCGGATGCTGCAGCAGAACTGCTGAAGATGGATGTCCAGATGGTAATCCTGGGTACCGGCGATCCAAAATATCACGATCTTCTCAACAAATTAGCAAAAAAGCACGCCGGCAAACTGAGCGTAAATTTGCGGTTTGATAACCGGCTGGCGCATCTCATCGAAGCCGGCTCGGATATGTACCTGATGCCATCACGTTATGAACCATGCGGCCTGAACCAGATGTACAGCCTTCGTTTTGGAACGGTTCCGATTGTTCGGGAAACCGGCGGCCTGGCGGACACTATCAGGAATTTTGATCCTGTCACCGGCGAGGGAAACGGCTTTTCCTTTAAAAAATATGATGCGGCAGAAATGCTTGATGCCATTACTCGCGCCGTAAAGACTTTTGCAGACAAAAACACCTGGATTCAGATTCAAAAGACCGGAATGGCGGCGGACTTTTCATGGAGCCGGTCGGCAGAGAAATATATGGAGCTGTATGAAAAAACCGTCAGCAAGTAAAGGAAACATCTTAAACGACTTTAGCCTCCGTTGCTTTTGGCGGAGGCTTTTTTGTTTATTCTCCCCGGCAGCGAATGAATTGGCTGTGTGTATTCATTTAGCGGGAATTCGGAAGGTAGGTTTATATGGGTAGCAGGGGACATCTGACTCCCGCCGTTTTTCTGGATCGCGATGGCACCGTCAATGAGGAGGTTGGGTATTTGAGCCGGGTAGAAGACATCAAATTGATCCCCGGTTCGGTGGAGGCCATAAAGCGAATCAACCGGGAGGGATGGAAGACGGTCGTTATCTCCAATCAGTCCGGCGTGGCGAGGGGATATTTTACGGAGGCGCAGGTGCGGAAAGTCAATGCCGCGCTGCTGGCAATTCTGAAAAATGCAGGCGCCGTTATCGATGCAATCTTCTACTGTCCGCATCATGAGGATGGAAATCCGCCATACAATATTGAATGCCGGTGCCGGAAGCCTGCAGCCGGGATGGTAGAGAGGGCCGCTCAAGAATTGAATATCGACATTCTACGTTCCGTGGTTATCGGGGATAAGATGACGGATGTCCTGACCGCCCAAAATCTGAAAATCCCGGGCATTTTGCTGAAAACAGGTTTTGGCGAGCAGCAGCTTAAAAGGTATGGCAGTAGCTGGACGCAGCCGCCGCAGTATGTTGCGGAAAACCTGTTGGACGCTGTAGAATGGTGGTTTCGGAAAATAGGCAAATATTAGCTTCCACTTTAAATTTCGAATGGAAAGCAGCCCCTTTCCAAAAATCTTGATTTTGTGAGTTGAAATTGTTATTTTTTCACGGACTTTGCATCTCAAAAAAGTGAAGAGTATTATTAATGAATCTTGATACCTACCATCGAATAAAGAAGACTGCTCAGGAAAAAGGCGCCGGCTTTATCTTGTTGCTGGATCCGGACAAGCTGATGATGGAGCACATTGAGGACACGATTTCGCAAGTGAGAGAAAATGGTGTGGATATCCTCTTTGTTGGCGGGACATTTCTCCTGAGACGGAATTTTGACGAATTCGTTCAGCGTGTAAAAAAAACGGCGAAAGACTTGCCGGTCATCCTGTTCCCCGGAAGCATTTACCAAATCTCGCAATTTGCGGACGCCATTCTTTTCCTTTCGGTGATCAGTGGTCGAAATCCGGCGCACCTGATTGAAAGCCAGGTATTGGCGGCGCCGCTGATATGGCAAATCGGTCTTGAACCGATATCGTGCGGCTACATGCTGGTGGAGTCCGGAGGGATGACCAGCGCCGAGTTCATGAGCAATTCACGACCACTGCCCCGGCACAAACCGGACATCGCCCTGGCGCACGCCCTGGCGGCGCAGTACCTGGGATTCAAGCTTGTTTACCTGGAGGCGGGAAGCGGTGCGCAGCTCGCTGTGCCGGATGAAATGGTGACCGCCGTCAGCCGCTCGATCTCTATTCCCACCATCGTGGGCGGAGGCATCCGAACACCGGAAGAGGCGAACAAAAAAGTCTTGGCGGGCGCTTCTTACGTTGTCGTCGGCAATCATTTCGAACATCCGGAAAACTTCGCCAAAATTCGGGATTTTGCAGCAGCTATTCACCGGGAATGAGCGAGATGAACGGTGCAATTCCCTTTGGGAGAAACGGCAATCGAATCCTGAAGCTGTATTGAGAAATGGAATTGAGGGAGGAAGGAAAATGAAAGCAAGCTGGAAAAAGGATTTTGAGAAAAATGTTCTCGAGAACATCGGGGTTTCTAACCGCGTTTTGAAAGAAAATCTGGAAGCAACCTTGCGGGCGGTGGAACAGCTCATCACTACCATAAACAATGATGGCAAAATATTGATATGCGGAAATGGCGGCAGCGCCGCGGATGCCCAGCATCTTGCTGCGGAACTGGTGGTCCGTCTGAAAAGCAGTGTAGACCGCCCGGCAATCGCTGCCCAGGCTTTGACCGTGGATACTTCCATTCTTACCGCCGGCGCGAATGATTACGGCTTCGATTTTGTCTTTTCAAGACAGATTGAAGCGCTTGGCCGACTGGGTGACACGCTGATTGCCATCAGCACCAGCGGCAATTCGACGAATGTCATAGAAGCGGTCAATATGGCCCATGAAAAAGGGCTGTACGTAATCGGCTTATTGGGTGGAGATGGCGGAAAATTAATAAAACTGGCCGATTTAGCTATCTTAGTTCCATCAGCTTCCACTGCGCGCATCCAGGAGGTCCATGCACTTTTGGGCCACATCATCTGTGAAATTCTGGAAGAAGAGCTTTTCCCCAAATCGCAGATCAAACCGTAGCTGAAAATCCGTTACTGCCAGAATAATTTTTGGTCCAGCTTTGCCGCTCTCCCCGAATAATCAGATTCCCGGAAGCTTCTCGTTTACCAATTTCCGTTTTTGTTGAAATGGAGAATTTTTTCAGCAATTCCACATCAAACCGCTTTTTCAATAATCAAAAGCAAAAATCGCCCGATTAATAAAGATAGCCGCAACATGTTCGTGGCAAAGCGCGGGTAGCTGTCAGGTAACAGGGAAGTGGTTAAAATAAGGGAATATATGCCCGGCAGAAAAAAAATATTGATAGTCTCATTTCAATCCTTGCTAAGGAAATTCAATCACTCGCTGCCCTCCCAATTGGCGCGGCAAACCGGCTGGGAGATTAAAGTGCTGGTACCGCCTTACGGGAAGGATTCCCGGGTAGATGCAGACATATTCCCGGAAAAAGAGTCTGATCGGTTCTACGATATCCTGGTTGGCAAAGTCCGTCTGGCCGGAAACCCCTGCCTGATGCAATTCCAATCCCATTTAAAATGGCTCCTGAAAATGTTTCGGCCGGGAATCATCGATCTGGAAGCAGATCCATTTCTCTTCGGTGCCCTGGATGTGGTGCGGCAGCGCAATCGGTTTTCACCTTCCAGCGAGCTGGTTTTGCGGGTCGGGCGGGATTATTTCCGCCGCGATTTCCTTTCATTCCAATTCATCAAAAGATATATGTTAAAACGTGCTGCCGCAGTCATAACACGGCATTCGGCTGCTGCGCATGAACTTTCAAAGTGGCGATACTTCGGACGACATGAATCAATTCCATCCGCAATAAATTGTGATGTTTTCAGGCCCAGGGAAGTGCCTGAGCTGCGCAGTCGGTTGAATCCGGAAGGGAAGACGATGATAGGCTTTTTGCCTGCTTTGGGCAAAGACGGTAGCAGCACAAGAAGACTCATCCGGACACTTGAAGGCCTGCCCGTCAAGCTGCTCTTCATCGGGAATGAGAATCAGGAAAAAAGTTATGCCAGGTTGGCCCGATCAAAAGGAGTAAATGCTGCTTTTGTCCCTCATGCCTCTCATCAGGAGTTTGCTCAATTCTTGAATTGCATGGATATTATCGTGCTTCCTTCGCTGAAATGGACGGCCGCACAGGACGATTCAGGGCTGTTGCTGAAAGAGGCGATGGCAAGCGGAGTGCCGCTTGTTTGCCCCAATTCGCCCACTGCGGTTGAAATCGCGGGAACCTCCGGAACATTCTTTGATCCTAATGAAGCCGGTGATTTGCGGGCAAAAATATCGACGCTGATTTTTCATGAGAAATTGAGGCGCGAAAAGGGGTGGAATGGCCGTCGGATTATTCTGGAGAATTATTCGGTCGACCATTTGATGCAGAAAAACATAGAACTTTACGAAAAGGTCTTTGACCTGACTTCCATGGTAGTCTCTTAAGTCGCTGATTTCTGCCTCCAATAGGTTTTATATATCACATCGGTTGACTTGCCTGCGGCCCTCTCGAATATAAAATTTCCAAAAAGCTCCATCATTAATATCTTCCTGCAATTAGACTTTATTTGGAGCTGTTGAAATTTTTTTAATTCGGTTGTTCCCGATATTCCGGCCACAATTTGCAATCATAGATTCCCGGGAGACACCGGCACGTGAATTCTCCGCCAAAATTTTTTGTAACAGCAATTTCAAAAGTTTGATGCGCACTTTAAATGAACGGGGGCGGCTTGCGAATCGGATTCTTTTTGAGTAAACTTAAGGCGGATCAGCGGCTTCGGGAGAGGTACCATCAGACTGTTTGGTGAGCTTTATCTGAGTGAGAGAAGGAGTGCATCATGAACAACCATAATCGCAAAGCTGTCGTTGTGGACGGGTGCCGGATTCCATTCCTGCGGTCCAATACCGGTTACCGGGATCTCACATCCTATGACCTGGCAAGACTCGCACTGCTGGCATTGCTGAAGCGCACGCAGATCGAGACCCGTTATATCGATTGGGTGGTTATGGGAAATGTGGTCTCTAACCTCGCTACCAGCAATGTAGCGCGGGAGGCGTCTCTTGGCGCCGGTCTCCCCCACCGTATCCCGGCGTATACGGTCACACAAGCCTGCATTTCCGCCAACCGGGCAATTACAGATGGCGTGGATTTAATCCGCGCCGGCCGGGCGGATGTTGTTATCGCGGGCGGAACGGAAAGTCTGACCGACATCCCTATCCGCTATCGCAAAACGTTGCGTATGAAGTTGATTGAGAGCCAGAAATACAGAAAAACTTTGGACTACCTGAATTTTGTCAAAGGGCTGCATTTCGGTGATCTTCTTCCCGAAATTCCGAGCATTTCTGAGCATTCCACTTACCGCACAATGGGAGAGGATTGCGATCGCCTGGCGGCCCGAATCGGGGTAAACAGGGAGGAGCAGGACCAGTACGCTTTGCGATCCCACCATGCTGCTGCAAGCGCGCAATCGGACGGTTTCCTGGCTCGCGAGATGGAGCCGGCGTTGATTCCGCCCGATTTTGAGCCAATGACTGCAGACAATGGCGTTCGTCCGGATACGTCGTCCGAGAAGCTGGCGGGACTCAAACCGGCATTTGTCAAACCATATGGTACGGTCACCGCCGGGAATTCATCATTCTTAACCGATGGTGCAGCCCTGGTATTGCTGATGTCCGAAGACGCTGCGAAATCACTGGGATACAAACCGAAGGCGGCGGTGCGTGAATATGTTTTCACCGCCCAGGACCCATTCGAGGAATTGCTGTTGGGTCCGGCGTATGCGGTGCCAAAAGTGTTGGATGCCACCGGGCTGTCCCTTGCCGATATAGACGTGTTTGAATTTCACGAAGCATTTGCGGCTCAAGTGGTCGCAAATTTAAAATGCCTGGATGGCGAGCAGTTTGCGCGCGAAAAGTTGGGAAGAAAGAAAAAAGTGGGAGAAGTTCCTATGGATAAGCTTAATACGCGGGGCGGCTCCCTCTCCCTCGGTCACCCGTTTGGAGCAACCGGTGCCCGCCTGGTTACCACTGCCGCGAATCGGCTTGCCGAAGAGGATGGGCAGATTGCCCTGATTGCATCCTGCGCCGCGGGTGCCCTGGGGAATGCCATCATTTTGGAGCGGCTGGATTGACGGTGATTTGCAGGGCCTGGATACGGTAGCGCCGTTGAGCCCGGAATGATCGGGAAATATTGATGATGCAAGTTTGTCTTTCAGGACGGATTGAAAATAGTCTCAACTTTTTGATGAAGGACGTTGAAAAAATCGATTCCGGCGGCAGAACGCCAAAAGCCGAATCCGGAAAGGAGATGGTGTATGTCGTACCTGACCGTTGAGAAATCGGAAGATGTCGCTTTCGTTTGGCTGGATCAGCCGGGCGAGAAGGTCAACAAAATCAGCGTGGATTTGTTCGATGAGTTCCAGGCATGCCTGGACGAAATCGAGCGGGATGCCGGGATAAAAGCGGTTGTCATCATCAGCCGCAAGGAAGACAATTTTATTGCCGGCGCCGACCTGGAAAGATTTCTGCTGATGACCCACCCCGGCGAAGCGGAAATGATGAGCCGCAAAGGGAAGAAACTGCTGAACCGGGTGACAAATTTCTCGAGCCCGGTGGTGGCCGCAATTCACGGTGCAGCCCTGGGGGGCGGCCTGGAGCTGGCGCTTGCCTGCCATTATCGAATTGTCACCGATCATCCCAAAACGGTGCTTGGCCTGCCGGAGGTTCAACTCGGCCTTCTGCCGGGTGGAGGCGGCACGCAGCGGTTACCGCGCCTTGTGGGACTTCGCAAATCGCTCGATATTATGCTCACCGGAAAGAACATTTATCCTCATCCCGCCAGGGAAATGGGATTGGTGGATATGGTGATTTATCCTTACCGGCTCCGGGAGATCGCAAAAAACAAAGCGCTGGAATTAGCTGCACAATCGCACAAGCGCAAAAAGAAAATACCGCTAACGGACAGAATTCTGGAAGCGTTCGCAATCGGGCAGCGGCTCGTTTATCGCAAAGCGCGGGAGCAGGTAGAAAGAAAAACCAGTGGGAATTACCCGGCGCCGCTCAAGATTATCGAATGCGTGGAAATCGGGATGACAAAAGGCGTTGCCGCCGGCGAGGATGCCGAATCCCGCCTGTTCGACGAGCTGGTGCTTTCGCCGCACGCGAAGGGACTGATCCGTTTGTTTTTCAATATGAACCGCCGCAAGAAAAATCCTTTGAAGGAGCAGGCGCACCCGGTTGAAAAGGTCGGTGTTCTGGGCGCCGGCTTTATGGGGGCGGGAATTGCGCATGTAAGCGCAGCAAAAGAAATTACGGTATTAATGAAAGACATGGACTACATCCAACTTGGCAAAGCGCAAAAAAGCATCTGGAAAGAATTGCAGGAGAAAGTTCGGAAACATGCTCTGACTGCATTTCAGCGGGATGTTGTGATGAGCCGGGTTGTCCCGACAGTGAATTACGACGGCTTCAAGAGTACAAACCTGGTTATCGAGGCAGTTTTTGAGGAGTTAGAACTTAAACGGCGTGTTTTGCAGGAAACTGAAAAGGTTGTCGGGGAGGACTGCATTTACGCCAGCAACACTTCCTCCCTGCCTATTTCTCGCATCGCCGGGGTCTCCCGCCGCCCTGCGCAGGTGATTGGCATGCATTACTTTTCCCCGGTGGCCAAAATGCCTCTGCTGGAAATTGTTTCGACGGAGAAAACAGCGGATTGGGTAGTGGCGACAGCCACCGAACTGGGATTGAAGCAGGGAAAAATTCCGATTGTTGTGCATGACGGCCCCGGATTTTATACCACGCGCATTTTGGGACCGCAGTTGAACGAGGCTGTTCTTTTGTTGGAGGAGGGCGGCGAAATCAGGGAGATTGACAACGCCATGCGGGCGTTTGGCTTTGCGGTGGGTCCTCTGGCGCTGCTGGATGAAGTTGGGCTGGATGTGGGAGCGCATGTCTCGGAGGTACTGGGCGAAATGTTCCGGCAACGAGGCTCGGAACCTTCCGAAACACTACGGAAGCTTGTTGAAGCCGGTTTTATGGGCCGCAAAAACGGCAAGGGATTTTATAAATATTCGCAGAAAGAAGGCGGAAAATCGGGCAAGCAAATAAATGAAAAGATCTATTCCCATTTCGGGGGCGCCAACCGGCGAAAGATGGGAATTTCAACAGTGCAGGACAGGTTGTCGCTCATCATGATAAACGAGGCGGTTTGCTGTCTGCAGGAGGAAATATTGAAATCGCCGGAAGACGGGGACCTGGGCGCCATTCTCGGACTTGGATTTCCGCCATTTCTGGGAGGGCCATTTCGCTATATCGACAGCACTGGGGCAAAAGCTGTTTTGGCAAAATTGAATGAATTGGCGGGAAACCACGGTGCCAGGTTTAAAGCGGCCAGTCTGTTAGCGGAATATGCGGAAAAGAACAAGAAGTTTTACAGCAAAGAATTTTAGACAGGATGAACAGGATGAAGCAAAATATTTGCATCCGGTAAATTCCGTAAATCCCGTCAGGATTTCATTTTTCACTGATTAT
>CAZUZS010000019.1:28843-69137 GCA_964624795.1 uncultured Calditrichaceae bacterium | reverse complement strand
CGACTCGGCATGCAAATCATTCGCCGTAGTAAAAGTAATAAAAGAGAAAACCAGTGACGCAATACAACATATTAGCAATCTCTTCATTTCATTCCTCCTGAATTATTGAATTGAAAAATATAAGTTATTTTCAGACTCCAAAAAAAAAGTAAGTTAGATAAGAAAATGCGCAAAACGATACAAGGTGCGAAATGTCGCTTTTTTCCTCAATATGTCCGCGATCTACACATCTTCCCCCCATTTTAAGATATCCGCAAAGTTGCGTTTGCGTGGTTTGGTCGGCGAGAAAGCCTCCATTAATCTCTTCTTAAGCCCTTCTTCAGTCAATCCACGGGTCAGCACCCCGGTCTCTGCCATGGAAATCATTCCGGTTTCTTCGCTGACAACCAGAATTATGGCATCGGTTTGTTCCGAAAGCCCCAGCGCCGCCCGGTGGCGCATACCCAGGCTGGGGTCCAATTTCGGATTTTCGGTTAGCGGCAACTGGCATTTAGCTGCCACAATTACATCATTTTGCACAACAATTGCTCCGTCGTGTAAAGGCGAGCGGGGATTAAATATCGAAAGAATCAGCGCCTTGCTTACCTGCGCCTGCAATGGTATGCCGGTTTCCACAATGGCCCGGATGCCGGTATCCCGGAGCAGAACAATGAGCGCTCCAAAATTTTTCCGGGAGAGGTCCGAAATGGCCCCGATAACCTCATCAATAAATTTTGTTGCAGAGACTTGCACGATTCTCCGTAGTATAGGATTCTGTCCCATGTAAAGAAGCAGTCGCCGGAACTCCGGCTGAAAAATGATTACAAATGCGATGACCCAAACGGTCTTCAAATTGGAAAAAATCCAGGTGCTGCCACTCATATTTAGCATCTCGGCGACAATTGACAGCAGAATTATAAATAAAAGACCAATCATCATTCGCGCTGCCATGCTGCCGCGCAAAAACTCATAAACCTTGTAAAAGATGTAGGCTACAAGCGCAATATCGAGAACATCGATAACCGTAACTGTTAAAAATCCGATCCGAAATAACATCTGCTACCTCATCTGGACATATTTTCGTTATTTTTTTTCAAAACTTAAGTTTTTTATAACAATACTATTTTGGCCAAACGCCTTTTTCCAATCATTGACTTCTGAGGATTGCCAGATACCCTGAATTTCGCGGCTTTTCCGTCATCAGAATCTCATCGGCAGCAGGAACGCCGCCATTGAGTTTTATGAAAAGAAATAAATTATTATCAGAAAATAAAACCCTTTATTTATGCTTTTGATTTTTGAATGGCTTCCGCTACGCTGGTTAGCTGAACTATGTCAGCGACATCGTGGACACGAACAATGGAAGCGCCATTTGCAATAGACAATGCCGTGCAGGCTGCACTGCCCATCAGGCGTTGATCAGCAGGCTTATCCAGGATTTTCCCGATGAAAGACTTTCGAGACGGACCGCTGAGAACCGGCCACCCTAAAGCCCGGAATTCCGCCAGCCGCCTGATAAGCTCAAAATTGTCCTCAAACCGTTTGCCAAACCCCAGGCCGGGATCAACAACAATCTGGTGAATCCCACTGCTTTCGGCATACTCCACCTGCACCTTCAGAAATCGGAAGATTTCTTCCATCATATTACCATACTGCGGATTCTTTTGCATATCGCGTGGCGTTCCCTGGATATGCATGAGCACAACCGGTACGCCCGCATCCGCCGCAACCTCAGCCATTCGCGGATCGAAAGTGAGACCGCTGATATCGTTCACGATATCAACCTCTTCGGCAATTGCCCGGCGCGCAATTTCGGACTTATATGTATCAATCGAAAGGGGGATTTTCGTCTCCCGGCGGATTTGGCGCAGAACCGGTTGAATACGCCGCCATTCTTCTTCCAGAACAACATTCTTCGCCCCCGGCCGCGTGGATTCTGCGCCAATATCGATGATATCGGCTCCAGCCTCCACCAATTTCATCGCATGATGGAAGGCCCGCCCTGGTTCAAGAAATTCTCCTCCATCGGAAAATGAATCCGGCGTGACATTCAAAATACCCATCACCAGCGGGCGATCAATACGAAGATCACCGGAAGGCAGCTTGAAATTCCAAACCCGCTTTTCCATATTGTTTAAAAGGGCAGTCAATTCCTGCCGAAAAGTATCTGTAAAATCGTGTTCCACAAGCATCAGCTTGCGCACCGCCTCCCGGTTCGGGAATGAAATCATTATGGAATTATCAACGGCAGATTGGGAAGTCCAATTCGGAAATGCGAACAAAGAGCACAGTGCTTCTATTTGTGCGAAATCGTCTGCAGCCAGTTGGCTGAATTTCAGCATGAGGGAAGGGTTGATCTTTTCCGGTACCGTAAACCGGTCCGCATCCGGCTCGACCTGCCGGATTTCCTGCCAAAAATCTTCAAACAAATCAGATTGCAGCCAACGAATCATGGATAACACCTATTGTAACGGACGTCCGAGCGCTTCCAGGCATTCACGGATTCCTTTCATTGCCTGATACGAATAGATGTCGTCCTCTCCCTGACTGTGTTCCACCCGGTAACGAAATTCGTTCAGCGCCTTCTCGTATTCGCCCTTTTCTTTGTAAATCGCACCCAGGTAAAGGTGGGAATCGAGGTAATTATCGTCGGCGACAGAACGTTTGAAATACGTTTCCGCCTGGTCGTACTTTTCCCACTCGTAAAACAGAATGCCGATATTGTAATTGATCAATCCGTTGTTCGGTTTGAGGGAATCGGCTTTCAGAAAAGCCTGCAATGCCTGGGATCTTTCGAGCTGCAAAGACTGAATCTTTCCCAACATGATCCACACCGGCACTGAATACGGATTTATGCCCAGATAGCGTTGAACAAAATCTTTGGCGAAATCGGGGGCTGCAGTATAGGCCGGATTGCCCTTCAGAATAAGGTCGCTCCATTTCAGAAGGACGGCTTCGTCCACCGGACAAACAGTCAAAATGCGGCGGTAGATTTCCCGCATATTTTTGAAGCCAAATTCGCGGTAGCGTGATGGATAAAGAAAACTCAGGTTCAGGAGCACATCGATATCAAACGGATTTTCAATGAAAGCCCGTTTAAGAAAAACCTCCGCCGCGGAAAAATCTTCCTCCCACAAGTAGCTCTCGGCAACCATCAGGTCGGCCATCCTGCTTTGCAGGCCACTGCGCAGTTCATCCAACAATTCTGCGCGCGCGATTCGCATTTCTTTTTGCCAGTGCGGCGTTACTTTGATGTACGGATTTGAGACCGGCGCCGCCTCCGCTTGCGCGGCGGCCTCTTTGATATTCAGATACTGCTCCCAGCGATTGAATTCCGGATCCTGTTGCAGTTCACTGCCATGCATTTGCAGCAGACCGGCGGCCTTTTTGTAATTTTGTGCATAAAACGACTGTTTTATCAGCGCCAGCAGACTGTCGCGGGATTGAAAAGCGGATATATCGATCGACTCTTTAAACGGTAATTCGCCGCCAAACTGTCTTTTAATCTTTTCGATGAGAACGTCAATATCCCGCAGATCGAACTCGTCCTCGGCCTGGGCGATTACACGGCGACCGGGATATTCGCAAAGCTCCAGGTGCACCAGGAATGAATTACTCCGGCGCTCAACCTTTCCTTCCAGAACTTTTTGAACCGGCATCTTTTCATAAATCCTATCGGCAAACGACACTCGGGAAACAGAATCCGAAAGCGACATTTTATAGAGCCAGCGGTAGGGGAAAAAATATTCACGTTCACTCCGGTACGGCTTAACCGATCCCGAAATGGCATCAGTGAGATAAAATCCCAGCCAGTTTTCTTTGGTGCCGGATTGAATAATGCCAATAGAATATCGTTTGTAGACAGAATGCGGGGGATTCTTGAACCAGATAAATCCATATACAACTGTAAAAAATACGAGACAGGAAATTAACCAGCGGACCAGATGCTTTTTCGTGAACAGTTCATTCACCCGGTACATGAAATACAAAACGAAAAAGGTAACCAACACAACGAGGATGTAAAGAAAAATTCCGCCGGGAACATTTCCCGAGAGAAAGGTTACGATCTGGCTCATTCTATCCTTCCGAGTGAATTTGGATGACTGTGAGAATGCGTTCCCGCCGGGAGCCTGGAACAGGAAATCATACTATTGAAATAATAGATTTTCATATTATTTTAATTCGGTTTCATTGAATAATTTGGCTCTGCAACGATTCCATATCCTGCAAATTTGAGAAATAAGCTGAATACCAATCCACCACCAATTGAAAATGCCTCCGCCTTTGATGAATTGCGGATTTCCGCCGGCTTGAAGGACGGATTGCGGCGAACCATCAATTATTCAAATATTTTATTCATTTGAAGTCGATCCGGCGAAATATCTCCCCGCAGTGCCTGCGTTACCGTGCGAACAGAATCCTTTTTGCTGCCGCGCATGCTCACGCAAAGCTGCTGCGCCTCCACAATTACCAGCACGCCGGCCGGTTTCAGGCTTACCATTAACGCGTCGGCAATTTGGTGCGTCAAGCGTTCCTGAATTTGCAGGCGGTGTGAAAAATGGTCCACCAACCGGGTCAGAGATGAAAATCCAGCAACGCGGTTCTGCTTCGGGATGTATGCCAGGTGAACTTTCCCGAAAAACGGCAGCAGGTGGTGTTCGCACATGGAGTAGAAGGGAATGTCGCGGATAAGGATCATATCATCGCCAACTTCCTCCGAAAATCCGGCCTCAACCTGGGGTTCCCGGCCGGTCCCGCTGAAAAGATTCTCGCACATTTTTGCCACACGTTGGGGCGTTTCCAGAAGCCCGTCCCGTTCAGGATTTTCACCTATACCTTCCAGTATCAGACGAACACCCTCGGCGATCTTTTTAGCGTCCATAATTGTCCCCGCATGATAAAAAGCCAGGATGCAACTCCCGGCTTTTATCCTGTCGTGCGTTTAATCAATCGGTTTGGTCGGGATTTGTTTTAGCCCGGGGTGTCCTTTTCGGCTTCGCAACTGTGGCTTTCTTTTTCGGGCCGTTCGCCGTTTCGGGATTTTCCACTTTTTTCGTCGAGACAGTTTTATTCTTTTTGGCGGACCCGTCTCCATCTGCGCTGCCGTTCAATTGCCCGGATGTTTCCTGCCTGGGCTTGGTTTCCTTCTTTGCGGCTTTGACCGGACTGCCATTCTTACGTTTTTCGGGCAGCACTTTCCCGCTCAAAAGCAGATCGATCTCATCCCCATCCAAAATTTCACGCTCCAGAAGTGCCGCTGCAAGAAGATGCAATTTGTCCATGTTGCTGGTAAGCAGATCTTCAACTTTCTTTTCCGAGGACCTGATGATTTGCCTGATCTCTTTATCGATCTCCTCCGCGGTCTTCTCACTGAAATCGCGGTGAGTGGCGATCTCGCGCCCAAGGAATATCTCTTCATCCTTCTTACCAAAGGTTACCGGACCCAGGTTGCTGCTCATTCCCCATTCGCAGACCATTTTCCGGGCCAGTTCTGTGGCACGCTCGATATCGTTGCCGGCGCCGGTAGTCAACTGGTTCATTACCAGTTTTTCCGCCACACGACCGCCCAGCAAGTGGCACAACATAATCTCAACATACTCTTTGCTGTAATTATGCCTCTCATCTATGGGCAGGTAGGAGGTAACACCTAATGCCCGCCCGCGCGGGATGATGGTTACTTTGTGAACCGGATCGGAACCCGGAATGAGTTTGGACACCAGGACATGCCCGCTTTCGTGGTAGGCAGTGCTGCGTTTCTCTTCTTCGCTGATAATCATGCTTTTGCGTTCAATGCCCATCATCACTTTATCTTTTGCGGCCTCGAAATCTTCCATGGTTACCTGGCTGCTGTTTATGCGTGCAGCATGAAGCGCCGCTTCATTTACCAGGTTCGCCAATTCGGCACCTGCCAAACCCGGCGTCCCCTTCGCTAAAACTGAAAGATCCACATCTTTTGCGAGCGGAATTTTCTTTGTATGGACGCGCAGAATTCCCTCCCGTCCGCGAACATCCGGGCGGTCCACCACAATCTGGCGGTCAAAACGGCCCGGGCGGAGCAGCGCCGCATCCAGCACATCAGGCCGGTTGGTTGCAGCCAGAATAATGACACCCTCTTTGGTATCGAAACCGTCCATTTCCACCAGCAGCGCATTCAGCGTCTGTTCCCGTTCGTCGTGGCCGCCGCCAAGTCCGGCACCTCGCTGCCGCCCAACGGCATCCATTTCATCGATGAAAATAATGCACGGCGCATTTTTACGCCCGTTCTCAAACAGGTCGCGGACCCGGCTGGCACCAACGCCAACGAACATTTCCACAAAATCCGCTCCGCTCATGCTGAAGAACGGCACACCGGCCTCGCCTGCCACAGCACGCGCCAGCAATGTCTTGCCGGTTCCCGGAGGGCCTAAAAGCAAGGCACCTTTGGGGATTTTTCCCCCAAGATGGGTGAATTTGCCCGGGCTTTTCAGAAATTCGATAATCTCCCGCAGCTCCTCTTTGGCTTCGTCGCAGCCGGCAACATCCTCGAACGTAACCCGGGTTTCGTTCTCCATGTTCATTTTTGCACGGCTCTTCCCGAAAGAGAAAATGTTGCGCGGTCCACCGCCCCCCTGCATTCGGCGGGCCAGGAAAATCCAGAAAGCTATCAGTAAAATCCATGGCAGGAAGTTGCCCAAAAACACCAGCCACTCGCTGGAGGGCTTCACAAATTCAATACTTATATTTTTCTCCTGCCACAATGCTACCATCTTTTCGTCAACAAAGGGCAATACGGTTTTGAACTTCGTATATTCAACCGTTTTCCCATTGGGCAAAACATCCTGGAATTGCTTCTTTAAAACGCCCCGAAACTCATTTTCTTTTACCACTACCTCACCCCGTACAATGAGGTCGTTATTCAAAAAGTAAAGATATTTGGAATAAGGCACGCTCCGTTCATCGTTTTTTCCCATAGGGAAAATGGAAGTAAGCAGGATGATCGCCATGATGATAATGACCCAGATCAGAATGGTTTTTGATCCACGCTTCCACTGGAATTCATTATTATCCCGGTTGGGGCCTTGCGGTCTGTTTCCGCCGGGATTAGGTTTTTTATTTTGATTCATAAATAATTCCTTTTCTTGTGACTTTACTGCTCCTTGATCTGATAAATCGCTCCCAGGTTCCTTTTCTTTTGTGCCAGGTCGAGGCCATAACCAATCACAAATTTATTTTCGATCTCGAAGCCAACATAATCGAGGGTCAGTGGAACTTTGGCACAATCCTTTTTCACCAATAGTGATACAAATTTTACGCTTGCAGGTTTCATGCTTTCGATTCTTCTCTTGAGATAGCTGATCGAAAGTCCGGAGTCAACGATATCCTCCACCACGATAATATCCCGGCCATGCAGGTCGGCACTAAAGTCCTTGATCATGGTGATTTGCCCGGACGAGACCCGTTCGTCTCCGTAACTGGAGATTTTTATAAAATCGATTTCACATTCCACACTCAACTTGCGGATCAGATCGGCCAAAAACAGGATGGCACCATTCAGTACGCCCACAAATATTGGCGTTTTATCTTTGTAGTCCCGGGAAATTTCATCAGCCATTTCCTTAATACGCGCCTGGATTTTCGCTTCACTCAGCAAAACTTCGAACTCAAGATCATCGACTTTCAATATTATCTCTCCCATTTCCATCAACAGTTTTTAGTTTTAAGCGATAAACATTTTTTCGATTCCGGCCAACACGATATCGCTCACTTATCTGAAACCCCAAAATCGCCACGATTTCATTCTTGTTTATCAAAACCTTTACGTGCCGGCGCTCCGGCTGCCCAACCTTCCGGTCAGTCAGGAAATCGCTCACCAACTTTTCGTTGGGAAAGCCTAACGGCATGAAGCGGTCGCCTGCCTTCCAGTTTCTCACCAGAAGGGGGAACCTGAAATCGGTGCCGTCAACAAATTCCTCGTTGTGGCCTACCCGAAGACCGATCTCCTCCTCCCTAGCCTTTGAAAGTTTTAACCGCACTCCATTTTCCGGAAGATCAAACCAGACATCCGGAAATATGGAAATATCCATTTCAGCTTCAATCTCCCGCTGCCTGTAGAATACTGCACTGGCGGTTTTTTTTGCGCTCCAAATACCCTCTCCCCATTGAAACTCGCTCCCTGTATTTCCCCTCTCCAGCCAGTTGATGAAATCTGAAAACCGCCGGTAATTTACGTTAACCGGATTCTCCGAGAGCAAATTCAAGATATGCTCTAAAATCCGGATTTTTATCCAAGAAAAATAGAGGTTAAACGAAGGTATTTCAAGGCTAATTTTATTTTTAAAGATAGTGATAATACCGTTTTTCACCGCCTGCATAATTTCATTTTCAAGATAATCGTCCCATTCTGCCAGGATGTCCGAAAATTGGCTCAAATGCCGTGCAATTTCCGGGTTGTAATCGGCTTTCAGAAGCGGCAGGAGTTTGTGGCGAATCTTGTTTCGCGGTATTTTTTCATCCAGGTTCGAAGCATCTATTCTGAATAAAATATCCCGGGTTTCTGCGAATTCTTCGATCTCATGGCGAGTGGCAAACAAAAGCGGCCTGATCCACAGCCCCCTCTTGAGCCGAATACCGCGCAGCCCCTGCAAACCGGTTCCGGACAAAAGCCGCAGTAAAACGGTTTCCGCCTGGTCATCTGCGTGGTGGGCGGTCGCAATTCGCTGGTAATCATGTTTGCGGGTAATCTCCTCGAAAAGGCGTTCCCGCAATTGATGGCCGGCTTCCTCCAGCGACAGTTTCTTTTCCCTGGCATATTCCGGAACCGACTGTTCAATGATGTAGCAGGGGAGATTCAACGACTGCGCAGCGCTCTCCACAAATTGCCGATCTTTGTCCGCTTCCAACCCGCGGATGCCGTGATGCAAATGCACCACTCCCAATTCTATTTTGAAATGCTGTTTCCATTCCAATAATAAGTGCAGCAGGACCATCGAATCCACACCGCCGCTGACCGCCACCAGTATTTTTTCACCGGGCAGAAAAAGGTCTCGCCGGGCAGCAAATTCTGCAAAGCGATTTTTAAGATGACTTTTCATTTTAAGGAAGGCTTAAAACAGAGTAGCGGCGCAGGGATTCGAACCCCGGACACTCGGATTATGATTCCGATGCTCTAACCGACTGAGCTACGCCGCCAGGCTGAAAAAAAACTGCCCCAGATTAATGGGACAGAAGATTTGTAGCGGGGGCAGGATTTGAACCTGCGACCTTCGGGTTATGAGCCCGACGAGCTACCAAACTGCTCCACCCCGCGATCAAATTGCGTGGCAAATATAATATGTATTCCCCGGTATGTCAATACCTAATTGGATTTTCCGGAACCAACTTGAGTGCTCTGCAAAACCGTTAACAGCGCCTCATCCAACGCTTGTTCTTCGTCCAGCCGAATCCCGATTTTCAGAAAAAAAACGGGGATGTTTGCGGGATTTTTCAGCCCGGCAATTTTCACAGCATCCTTTTGAGTGGTGACAATCAGCTCCGCACCAGCTCGCCCGGAGATATCCGTTATCATTTCCAAATCGCTCGCTGAATAGCGATGGTGATCGGGGAAATCTCGTTCGGCACACAGCTTTGCCCCTAAATTCTCAACCATCTGGAAAAATTGACGGTTGTTCGCCAGACCGCAAAATGCCGATACCTTCTTACCGCGCACCGATTCCAGCCGAAATTCTTCGGAACCATCCAGCGATTTCAGGCAAAGCGGAGATATGATCGCGGTCAGAACCGGCGCCTTGCCCAAAGATGCCAAAGCCCGTTTTAGGGAAGTCGTCTTTTCTTTCAGCCCTTCGCTGCGAGTAAGTATGAAAATGCCCGCCCGTCTCAGGGAGGATTTTACATCCCGAAAATGTGTTATTGGGAACAACAGCGGCCAACCCGACCAGCGGGAAACATCGATCAATGCAATGTCTAATTGGCGGGGCATTCGGCGGTGCTGAAAACCGTCATCAAGCAGAAACGTAATATCAGGCTGGATTTGCAGAATTGCCGCAGCGCTTCGGCAGCGGTCCGCATCCACTCCCAAAATCACGTCGGGCAGATTCGCGGACAGCAAAAGCGGCTCGTCCCCTACCATCTCCGGCGATATTTCAGAACGATTACCTGGATGGACAATGACCTGATCTTTAATACCGCGACGATAACCTCGCGTGAGAATAGCCGGCTGGTGATTCATCTTTAACAGTTTTTCCGCCAGGTATTCCACAAACGGCGTTTTGCCGGCGCCGCCCATTTGAATGCTCCCCACACTGATTACCGTCGCTTTAATATTGCAGGATTTTAACCATCCGCAGTCATAAAGCCTGTTTCGAAGGGAAACGGCGTAAGTATATAGCACAACGAACGGGAATAACAGCGCTCCCAGGATTATCCGGATCACAGACACGCCTGCGCCTCCTGGTCCAGTTGGTTGGTTTGAGCCGTCAATTCATCGCACATGTATTTTAGCGCCTTAAGCCCGGCTTGTTTGGGAACATAAAACGGTTTCCCGTAAACCAGAGCACAGCGGGAGAAAGGCAAGATGAGCAACAACCGGTCCCAGCTTCCCAGCCGCCGGAAACGGCTGGCGGCAACTCCCATGGAAATGATCGGAACGCCGGTTTCAGCGGCCAGCCGAACTGCGCCCAGTTTCATTCTGCGGCGCGGGCCGGTTGGTCCGTCGGGTGTGAAAGCCGCTTCGAATTTTCCGAATTTCATCGCATTTTTCATACGACGGTATGCCAGGCCGCCACCCCGTGTGCTGGAGCCGCGCACCGTGCGGGAACCATAAGAATGCAGGACGCGGGCAATCACTTCCCCGTCAAAGTGTTGACTTACCAGCACGTGAATCCCATCTCCCTCATGAACCAGCAGCGGCAGGATCATATTTTCGTGCCAGAAGCTCAAGATGAAATTTTCGCCCTGCCTGCGGCATTCTTTTACATAGTGGCCGTTCTTTATCCGGATGGACAAGCTCATCCTGAACATGGTAAGCAATGGCCGGCTGACAATCGTGGCAAAAAATAGGATCAAATTTTGAGTAAGCTTTTTTCTCATTGAGAATGATAATGTATTCCGGCAATGAAGATTGAATCAAGAAATAATTATTTTGAAGTGTTTCCCACGAAATCGGGAAATTTGGAATGCCTTCAGGTTATAACAGGTGTCCGCGTAATCTGGCAGCTTTTGGCGGCGGTATCGTCACCCCTTATTTTTCGAAAACTTCTTCGATCCGGTTATCTTCTCCCAGCACCACCACCCTGGACTTGTGTCCCGGGATTTCATCTTCGGAGAGATAACAATAACTCACGATTATGATCAGATCGCCAATTTCTCCCATGCGAGCGGCGGCGCCGTTAAGGCCGATCTTACGCCCCCCTTTTTCCCCCGGGAGCGCGTATGTTTCAAATCGGGAACCGGTATTGATATTAAATACATGAATTCGCTCGTTGGGCGCAATACCCGCTTTTTCCATCAACTCTTCATCGATGGTCAGAGAACCGGTGTAGTGAAGATTGGATTCGGTAATTGTTGCCCGGTGTATTTTTGCTTTTAAAAATTCTCGAAACATAAACAAAATACCATTTCTGTCAAATTCACTACCGTCAGTCTAAAAAGATTTTAGCACTTGCACGATCCTGACCTGCTTTGCAGCGGTGGATTTTTGCAGGTGCTTGTCGTAATAATAAACCCCAATGTAGGTTGCGACCATCGCACCTATTCCACCAAGAATTCCCCGGTACAACGGATTTGACACAGGAATTCCATGAAAAGATTGAAAAATGAAATAGCCTGCAAGCAGCATAAGCAGCGGCAGAAAAAAAATGAGAAATGCAGACTTGACCGCAAATCCCGGAGAGACTTCTATCTCTACAAAGTCTCCCGGCTGTGCCGAAACCTTTTGATTTACATGGACAGTCTGCAGCTTGCTTTTATCCATAAAACACACGTTGCATCCTTCACAGGAGGCGGACGGCTGCATCTGAACATCTACACCGTTCTCATTATTACTTACAACCACGCCGCGCTCCAACATGCTGCTTTCTCCGAATTCCGTATAAAATTTCTTCCTTGCACCGTAATATTATTCAAACGGTGCAAATTTACATTTTGCTTTGCATTTATGCAAGCCTGTTGATTTTAAGTGAAAATCACGGATAAGTTCCGGCTTGCCGGGCCCAGGAAATCAACCAAGCCAAACTTCTAAAATTGTTATTTGGGAAATAGTGGTCCGGATTAACCGGCTTCCTTTTTTGCCAAAACAGGTACGCCTTGATTTGTCGGGGCAGCATGAGTATATTTTTCCAAAAATTAAGGTTTACTATGTGGTTACGCTCTTTTGGAATTGTCCTTTTCACCTGCCTTCTTCTCTTTGGCCAGAATGCATACCGGCAGGTCGACCGGAGCCACGACCGCGCGGGTAAATCCGCTTCGATCAACCCCATTCTGTTTCGCGCCTACCCTGTTGCCCTGGGCGAGAATCAATACAAGTTATACCTGATGGCAGACATCATGTATGACTATCTTCAATTTACCCTGAGAAATGCCGGATACACTGCAAATTTCAGAATACAGGTTGACCTAGTAAACGAAAAATCTAACGCCGTTTATTCACGAACCTGGGAATCGACGCTGCTAATCTCCGATTTCGAGAAGACCAACAGCCGGGAAGACTTTTTTCTAACGACGGACTCAATTTCTCTCCCGGCAGGGAATTACCATCTGAAATTAATCTACCAGGATCTACAGGGGGATCAGCACCGGCAGTACGCATTAAAAATCCTCTTGCCGGAAAGACGCAACTTCTATGCTTCTCCTCCTGTTTTTTGCGATTCATCGCAGAACAGGCAAAACTATCCATCGTTGTTCCAGGATCGCCCGTTGGTTTTGCGCGAAGATGTTATATTCAACAAGGCTCTGTCCGTTTTTCTAAACATCTTCGCAGATAGCAGCTCGTCGGTAAACGTTAAATTCAATATTTCGAGGGAAGAATCTGCCGAGGCGCTCTTCCGGGCAGACACAGCCCTCGCAGTGGAAAACCGGAATGTCCGCATCAGTCTTTATCCACCATTCTTAAAATGGGATGAAGGCGACTACCTGATCAGCATTCTGTACCGCGCAGGCCGGGATAGTTTGTGGCAAAAACTGCCGTTTCATATCACCTGGTTTAACAAACCGCGCAGCATCCGGGATATAGAGTATGCCCTCAAGCCCATTCAGCTAATTGTGCCGGAAGACTTTTACAAAAAGTTGACTAAAGGAAACAAGCAGGAACAGCAAAATGCATTTCGCGCCTTTTGGAAAGAAAAGGATCCCACACCGGCAACTGCGTTCAACGAAGTTGAAGCGGAATTTTACAGTCGCGTGGACACCGCCGATATGAGATGGGGTAAAAAAGGGCGAAACGGATGGCGCACCGATCCGGGAAAGATTTATGTTATTTATGGCAAACCTTCCCAAATTGAAGACCTCAGCCTGAGCCCGGTGAATCCCTATATGAAATGGACATACAACCTGCCAGATCAGCAATTGAGATTCACCTTTCGGGCGCTGGATGGCCGCAAACGCTACCGGCTAATAGACAACCAGGAGGAGCCGACTCCATGACAGCAGATAAAATTAAAATCGGTGTGACCGGTGTTGGTCATCTTGGCCGCTGGCATGTGCAGCAACTGAAGGCCATTCCGCAAGCGGACCTCATCGGTATCTTTGACACCGATGCAAAACGCGCCAACGTAATTGAAAACGAATTCGGTGTGCCGGCCTTTCCGGAATTCGAAAAATTAGTGGAAAAAGTGGACGCAGTAAGCGTTGTAACTCCCACAATCACGCATTACCTGTATGCACTTCAGGCAATTAAAGCCGGTAAGCACGTCTTTATCGAAAAACCGGTTACTGAAACAGTGGAACAGGGTGAGGAGATTGTCGCCCTGGCGGACGAGAAAGGCCTCAAACTGCAGGTCGGTCATATCGAGCGCTTCAACCCGGCATTCCTGGCGCTGGAAGGAATTGCAATCGATCCACTCTTCATTGAATCGCACCGCCTCTCCACCTTCAATCCCCGGGGCACTGATGTAGCGGTAGTCATGGATCTCATGATACATGACATTGACCTGATCCTGAGTTTTGTGCACAGCCCGGTAAAAAGCATCGACGCCAGCGGTGTTTCGATTATTTCGCCCAGCGAGGACATCGCCAACTGCCGGCTGAATTTCGAGAACGGCTGTGTGGCGAACGTCACCGCCAGCCGCATCTCGACCCGTAAAATGCGCAAGATGCGCTTTTTCCAGCCAAACGCCTACATTTCCGTGGATTTCCTGGAAGGTGCCAGTGAGGTTTACCATATAACCGATCCCGCCGCCGACAACCAGGGCCAGAACCTGGCATTCTCGCTTGGGTCGGTGGGAGAGGGAAAAGATCGAAAGGAAATCCGCTACACCCGCTACGAGAAAAAGGATATAAATCCACTGAATTATGAGCTGACGCTCTTTCTGCAATCCATTCTTAAAGATCAGCCGGTTGCCGTCAGCGGAAAAGATGGTGTTCGGGCGTTGCGGGTCGCGCGCGCAATTTTGAAAAATATCGAGGAACATGCACATCTTGTAAAAACACAATGGAGCATCTGACTTGGACATTCGTCAATTCTTCTTCAAATACCGCGGTTTTACACCGGTCCCATTTATTCTCGTCGTCATATTTTTTGCCCAGCCTTCGTTGCAATCGTTTTCGTGGGGCGTGGCACTTATGGTGGTTGGTGAAATGGTCCGCATCTGGGGTGTTGCTTACGCAGGCGGCGCGACTCGCACCCGCAATGTAGGTGCTCCGCAACTGGTTGCCAGCGGACCGTTTGGCAGGGTGCGCAATCCGCTTTACATTGGCAATATGGCAATGTACACCGGGGCTGCGGTTATTGCCAATATTTGGCTGCCCTGGCTGTTGTTTGCAGTCTGGATATTTTTTGGCATTCAATATCACCTTATCGTCAAACTGGAAGAAGACAAGCTGGAAAACCTCTTCGGCCAGGAATATCTGGATTACCGCAAACAGGTACCGCGATTCCTTCCCCGGCTAAAACCGGTATTCGCGAAAAATCCGGTGTCGCCCGATGTGCCAGCCGCCATTCGTTCTGAAAAAAGCACTTTTATCAGCTTTGCAGTCATCCTGCTTCTCATGGCGCTCAAGATGTGGTATAATGCATAGTGATCGTGCATAGATCATGGGGCTTGGTGCTTGGAGCGCCTGGCACAAAATGACCCATATCAGTGAGAACGACTGCACTTTTCGGCTTGGATGCTCTTTTCTCGCCGGTGAGGTGTCCTTCTGTCCTTAGTGATTGCTTCGGCAAATATCCCACTACTCCATTACTCCATCAAAATTCTGTTTTAAAAAATGCTTGAACTGATCCTCAATTATCACGATAATAATTGGAGTTTCGGCAGTTCCCTGTGGATGAAAAGCACGACATGCCTGCCGCTTTAGTTAGCCGACATTTCATTGCTTTCCGCCCGAAGGCTGCCCTTCTAACAACTATTCGGTGCCAGCTTAGGAGAGAAAATATGGAAGTCATGCATTCATTCACCAAATCTGCTTTAAACATCGAAAATATCAATCAATATATTGTCGGGTACGAAAAGCGGGTGCCGCTCCTCGATGGAAGCAGCCGCCAATATATAAATTTTGATAATGGCGCCAGCACGCCTTCTTTGAAACCGGTGATGGACAAAATTAACGAATTCATGGAGTGGTACAGCAGCATTCACCGTGGCACAGGTTTCAAATCGCAGCTCTGTTCGGCAGTCTATGATTACGGACGGGAAGTAGTAGCGGATTTTGTAAATGTTGATTTGGCTACCCACGCGGTCATTTTCGGGAAAAACGCCACCGAGGCGATCAACAAGCTGGCGCACCGCCTGCCCATCGGCAAAGATGAAGTTGTGCTGGTCAGCAAAATGGAGCACCATTCCAACGACCTGCCGTGGCGGGCGAATGCCAACGTGGTCCATATCGAGATTCACGCGAACGGCAGCCTGGACGAAGATGACCTGATCCGGCAGCTGCGCAAATATCACGGCAAGGTGGCGCTGCTGGCGATTACCGGCGCTTCCAACGTGACCGGCTGGGTAAACGATGTGAACCGCCTGGCGGAGATCGCCCACGAACACGGCACCCGGATTCTGATCGACGCCGCCCAATTAGCGCCGCACCGTGCGATTGACATGAAATCGCAGAGCGATCCCGGGCACATCGATTTCCTGGCGCTCTCCGCACATAAAATTTACGCACCGTTCGGCACCGGCGTGCTCATTGGCGACAAATCGTTTTTTGCAAGTGGCGATCCCGATTACGTGGGCGGTGGCACGGTGAATATCGTTTCTCTGGATTACGCCTACTGGGCAGATGCGCCGGAGAAAGAGGAGGCCGGCACCCCAAATACGGTGGGCGTGGTGGCGCTGGCAGAATCGCTGTTAACCCTGGAGAAGATCGGGATGGATCAGGTTGCAGAGCATGAAAAGGTGCTTACCCGCCACATGCTGCAGCGGATGAAGGAGATTCCCGGGATCGAGATTTACGGCAGCGCCGACCCCAACGTCGTGGACAATCGCCTGGGAGTGATTGCTTTTAATGTAAAAGAGATGCATCATTCACTGGCGGCTGCCATCCTCAATTACGAGGGCGGCATCGGGGTGCGCAACGGATGCTTCTGCGCCCATCCCTACATCAAGCAGTTGATGAGTGTGGATGAGGAAGAATCGCGCCGCATCGAGCAGGAAATGCTGCAGGGAGACCGTTCCCGAATTCCGGGTGCGCTACGGGCCAGCTTCGGGATGTATAACACCAAAGCGGAAATCGACCGGTTTATCGAAGTTCTCAAAAAAGTTGCCAACCGCAGCTATCGGGGAGATTACGTTCTAAACCGCGGGTTGGGCGAATACCACCCGAAAGGATTCAGCCTTAATTTCGAGGATTATTTTCGGTTGTAGGATGATCGAGATTTCTACTTGGTTCAAGTGATTTTATGGAATAAGAAATAAATCTCTATATTTATTGCCTAATTTTTCAAACCGCCAACCTAAATCTTTCTTTATCAGCCTGTTCTCAATTACCAAGTGCTTTTCTGTGTAATTCCAGGTAAGTTCTGAATAATTCCGTTTGACAATTCGGACCTTGTTCCCTGCCTCAGGAAGCCCTCTGCATCGTCAAATCTTCAACCAGCACCGGTGGTCGCTTTTTTTCGCTGCCGGCGATGTCGTCCAATAATTCACCCAGAAAAAATTCGGTCTGCCGCAAATAGCGCTCTGCGGCACAGGGACGCCTTTTGCAGCTTTTGCAGGCTGTCTGCAGGCTGCACTTCGCCTCGCTTTTATATTCTACTTCCATTTTTTGAATCGCCAGGCGCATGTCCCTATTCAACTTTTGTCGTTCCTGGTTGCTGCCGATACGGTGCAGCCACTTGCGGCGGATCATTTCATCCAATTCCCGTATGCGCCCTAAGTACTGGCCGATTGCGGACCGCCATATAGTGCGAATACGGTTCTCCATCCGGCGAAACAAGCGGGAATCACCATCCCTGCCATATCTTTCCTTTTCGATATAATCGCCGGGCAGGTTCAGTACCATCAAAATAAATTCGTGTATTTCTCCCAGTTCTTTGATGCGGTTGTGATTCAGATCCTGGTAAATTTCGAGCAGCTTTCCCTGGTAGAATTCGAATATTTTTCCATACATGATCAGGATCTGATCATAATCGATGTTGACGCCCTCGGTCCGCTGGATAAAACTGACCGTCAATTTCTTGGCTGCTTCCAGAATTTTGAATGTCTGGTGAATCTGATGAATCTTTGGGTAGCCCAGCGAATTGAACACGATATCAAAATAGGCATTGATGCTCAGTTCCATTTCACGCATCCGGCGTCGCGCCCGCTCGTTAATCTCCAAAAAGATTTCTGAAATCCGCCTTTGTACATAATCCGAAGGAATCTTTTTCAGGATCCCGATCAGGTGGTAGCCGATTCCCTGCGGAAAAGTCGGATCGCTTATCAATGCCAGGAGTTCTTCGAGGTTCAGAACGGACTTGGCCTTCTCGCGAACCCGGGAATCGGCATCGAGATAAGCGCGGGCCAGTGTCACCAGATTTTCCGCCCGGGGCAAATTGGCCGCGCATTGATCGATCAACTGGAGCTTGCGCAAGAGAATATCTTCCAAAAAAGACTGCTGGTTGAATTCTGGGCCAGATTCGGGAATGTCTGTTTCAACATGGGGCCTGTTTGAAAGATGATAATATTTCAGCAATTTCTGCAGCAGCATCCATATTTTTTCACTGTCGGCAGCTACATTCCTGAACGGATTATCGAGGAAAATGCACTGACGCACGATGGGATACTCATAATATTTCAGGACATTCACGGCGCTCATCACCACTACTTCGTCTTCGTCCAGTAGGAACGAAAATATCTTTGTCACGGACTGTCGGGCGTCGGAGATTTTGGAATTGTGAAAGACCTCTGTCACCCGGAAGATTCTGCGCCGCCGCACTTTTATTACGGATTCCAGCAAATCCAGAACGGACTTGCCTTTCCCCGTCTTACATCTTTCGGCGATGCAATTCTTCAGGGTGTTCAGCATCGGCACCGAAATATCGGGATGAAAATAGAGCTCGCGCAGCACCTCGATATCAGCCTCAAAAATAACAAATACCAGGATATTGGCCAATCCCTCGCGCCGGATAAATTGGATTTTTTCTTTTTTTGAAATGGAAAGCAGGGAAAAGTATTGTCCTAATAACTGCCAGAATTCATTCTGGCGGGCTTCTGCGGCAACCTCTTTATTCGGATCATCGGCCAGATATTGCACGACCTCCGGGAAATGGCAGTAGCGGGCAACCTGCGTTCGAATTTTAGCGGGTTGCTTACTCACAACGTCGAGATAATTTTCCCGCGGCAGCGGAAGGGGTCGGTGGAAATAGATGCTGACGACATGATTAAAAAGCTTGTTGGGTGCCATCCTGGCTTCACCTTCCCTGTAATATTTATCACTCTTCCAGAGCTAAAGTCAAGGCGGTGGTCAATTTTAAAACATCCCGATTCGCCTTGCGCAGCCGGTCCGCCAACACCTTGGCCAGATTCCGGTAAAATTTCCTTCCCACATCTCCATGCGCTTTCAGCAAACGAGAAATCTCCTCTGCCGTAATTTCCCCCAGGACACACTCAGAATCCGCGGTAACCGTCGCCGAGCGCTCTTCTGCCTCTCCGCACAACGACATCTCCCCGAAGAAAGCATGGTCCGTGTCCTTCAGCCGGATGAGCGCTTTATCTACCCGGCTCATTTCCTGATATTCGGCAAAAAGTGTCATTTTTTTAGTTACTGAAACTTTTCCCTTGAAAAGGACAAACAGACTGTCTCCCTTCTCGCCTTCAACAATGATTTCCTGCCCTTTGGAATACTCCTTCATTTGCATTGCCGAGAGAAAATTCTCGATATATTTTTCATCCATGTCATGAAAAAGATAGACGTTTTTGAGAAACTGTAATTTTTCATTCATTGTCATCGACCCGGTTTTTGTTTTACCACGGAAGTCTCACAGATTCTACACGGAGTTTTTTGAATATAAAAACAAACTAAGCACCCTCATACTGAGTTTGTCAATGCCAGTCAAAAATCAGAGGGTCAAAAGATTACATTACTTTTCAGCACATCTTCATTTAACTCCGTAGTGAATTCAAATTTTTAGTAAATTCTGCGGATCATTTCAAATTGGGTTGCTCCAAAATTGAATAGGAGTCCGATTTTTAGTCCTGTCGTTTTTAGATAGTTTATAAGAATGGCCATATCCTGGTTAGTGATGTTTTTTTTGTGGCCTTGTTTTCAACCAGCACCTTATTCTCCACCAGCAAATCCGCCCGGAAGCGGTTCTCAAAAACTGCTTCTTTGTAACGAATATTCAGGTATGCCTGTCGAAGATAAGAGATTTTCAACAAATCCAATTCATAACAGAGTGCATCTTCATATACAGATTCAAGATACCCCGCGCCAAGTTCTTTGTACACTTCTTTTGCGGCTCCGATGATTTTAAAGGTCAAATCTTCATACAAGAGGCCCATCTTGTCCCCGACAGAAAAAATTGTATTAAAAAAAATTCATTAATTCCGTGCTTTTCCGCGCATCTCCGTGGTAGAAATTTTATTTTATCACCACCAGGTAACTCTCTTTTTCCAGTACTGTTTCGTCCGGTGGATTGAGCTGCACATCGACGTGCTCCCCTTTCCGGAAGCTCCGTCCTGCTTCGCGGAATTTGCGCTCGATGAATTCATCCAGGTAAGAGTAATCTTCCGACAGCACATGAGTGAAAGAAAGCGATTTCTGCTCCTTCACAATGGCGATAGGCAACAGATTTTTGGCGCGGAAATATACAAGCGCATCGGTAAATTTTTTGCCGACCAGTTCCTGCGGCATCGCGATGCGATCCAGGTGGCTGGCATTGTCGCTGCGCATCAGGTTCTGGATGGACTGTGGCACGCCCGGGTCGGTTACCATCTCGCCCATCAGAACTCCTGAAAAAGCATCGCTGACAATATAATCCTCCACCTGTGCCTTCTTAAGATAAGGTTCATTGTCCCGATCCAGAATATGGGCGTACACTTTTATTTTGGGCTGAATCGCCTTTACGGAGAAGGCGGTGAGAATTGTCTTTTCATCGCTGCGCGAATTGTAACCGGTGCTTGCATCGGGCACGATAAGAACCGCCCGGGCCTTGCTGATATTGGCACGGTTAAGAATTTCTTCCTGCGCGAAATCGCCCCGCACGTATTCCAGCGGTTTCTCTTTAAATTTGAACATGATGTTCTGCACCTGATCTTCCGGCAATTGGTTGATGATTACGACCAGGGGCGGTTGTGGTTTGGCAAAAATAACGCTGAGGATTTGCTCTGCGGTATGATTCCAGCCGCAAAGGATGATGTGGTCCCTCTCGTTTATTTGTTTCAATCCCCGTTCCTCCTTTAATTTTCGCGCAACAAAAATCGATGAAATCGTTGCAGTGAACATGGAAACCAGAATGACGCCGGTAAAAATAACAAAGACGCCCAGCAGACGGCCGGCAGCGGTCAACGGGACAATATCGCCATAGCCGACAGTCGAAATACTGACCAGCACCCACCACAGCGCCTGCCCGAACGATTTGAGGTTCGGATTATATTTTGCCTCAATATGCAGGATGACAAAGGCGCCGGCAAGGCTGATCAGGAAGATAAAGATAAAAATTGTAAGCAGAAGATTTTTTTGCAGGTAAAACAAGGTTTTTCGGAGAGTATTCAAATCAGCTCCCTTTTCCGAGTGTGGAAGAAATTTATCGGGAAAATTCAATGAAGTCAAGCGGCAGGCCGCATTGGCGCTCCGGAGGCAAATGCCGCACATATCGGGTCATTCAAGCGATGAAGAAATGAGCGCTCGGAAAAACAGTAAACAAGGCAGGCCGTATAACTGTATAATTCTGCCGGGAAATCAGGAAAACCGGCAATCATTTTCGCAATTGCAACCATGGATCATTTTGCCCACAGCCCGCCTGTTTCGGTCAACCAGTCTGCAATGCGATTTGTGGCTCTCGCGATATTGTTATCTGATACATCCACCTCAAAGGTTGGTAGCGCAGACTCCCGCACCACATGTCGGAAGAACTCCTGCTCGTCGATAAATTTTTCCAGATCGTCGTACTGTTTCGGATTACCGGAAACCGCAAGTCGTTCCTGGCGGGCCGCATCAAAAGATTCTGCACTGCGGGTGCACAGCACCAGGTGAAATCCCAACTCAACAAGCCGCTCTTCCAGCCAGCCGAAATCATAAATCTTCCCATAGGCACGTCTCTGATATATAATTGTTGAGATATGAAACCGGTCAACAATCCATGAATAGTAACGCAGCAACTCAAAGAGTCGAACCCAGGTACCGTAGGTTTCCATTGCCAGGGCTTCTTCCTGCGGCTCGAAATTGATGAGTCCTCTTCCCCACGGAAAGTTGGTGAATGCACACCATTCCGCTGAAATCAGCGGCGAGTGGTAGCGGTATTTTCTTGGGCCGACAATCCGGGGATGTTCATTAAGAGCAAATGCAATATCGGTTTTCAGCGTTAAGCGGGTGCCTTCCAGTATGATCTTCGGGCAGAGTTTTGGTCCCATGCTCAGTCCTTTCCTTATGCCGGATGAATATTCCTCTTCAGTTTTTCCGTTGGTGGTTTGAGGCCTTCGGATAGCCGCCGGTCAATTTCAGAATCCAGCCATGAAGCTGATGAACGAATTGGGTTTCGGGGAGAAACATGTATGGACAAAGGCCGGCAATCAACGAGACATCCGCCTGCCGGCACAACTCCAATGTGCCGCCGTCCAGCATATCAAATCCTTTTCTGTTATAAATCCACAGGTGCCGGATATCTGAATTTACGCAAGATCGAACCGTTTCATCCGTAATTGGTGGCGCAGTCAGGATCAGCGCTCCCTCCACCGGCGGAATCACTTCCTCAAGGGAAGAATAGCAGGCGAATCCGTCCACGTCAGTCATCGAGGGATTTACGCCGATTGCCTGGTATCCACGCCCGACAAATTCCTGAAAAAGCTTTCTTGAAAATTTCTGCGGATCGCGCGACACTCCAATCACGACGATTCGCTTCAGGGCCAGGAAATCCTGAATCTGCTTCATGGAATTTCTCATTTTTCAAGTCCTCGAATTATAGTTTGGATAAGGGTTTTGCCTGGCATACGTAACGTTTTTCCCGAAGTCTTAAAAATCCTTCATCATTGCTATTCAAAAACATTCGATTTTTTACAGCAAGATTCATCAAAAGCGGCACACGTAATTTTAATCATTTGAAATCCAATCTTCAATATTCTTAAAAAATAATTGAATCGCCCTTCGCGAAGATTGACAATCATGCGGGCCCCTTCTATATTTGAATGTAGAATCATTAAGGAGGAAATCCGGATGAACCGGGAGATTTGGGAATTGGAAATAGGTGAAGAGAAAAGAATAAAACTAATCAGGGGGAATATTACAGAGGAAAGGGTTGACGCCATTGTAAATGCAGCTAATTCGCACCTGCAGCATGGCGGTGGTGTAGCAGGTGCAATCTCACGAAATGGCGGTCCTGAAATCCAACGGGAAAGCAATGAGATTGGTTTTGTGCCGGTGGGACAAGCAGCAATAACAGGCGGCGGCAAGCTGCCGGCAAAGCATGTCATTCACACGGTGGGGCCACGCTGGGGGGAAGGCGACGAGGAAAATAAGCTACGGAGTGCTGTCGAAAACAGCCTCCGGTTGGCCGAGGAAAACAATTTTCAATCTGTTTCCATGCCGGCAATCAGCTCCGGAATTTTCGGATTTCCCAAAGATCGTTGCGCGGAAATTATTTTACAAACAACGAGAGATTACTTGCGGAACCACCTGCAGGGATCGTTGAAGGAAGTGCGGATTTGTGTTTACGATCAGCCAACGGTTTCCGTTTTTGAGCAGATAGTGCGGGAGACGTTTTAAAGGGAATAGGCTTGATATTGCAAACGAAGGGATCAATTGGTAATTGCGATACCTATTTCTCGAAAACAGTGAACGAGGGGGTAAGCACATTTTTGCTAAGAATGCGGAAAAGGAAAAATTAGCAAAAGACCTGTGGAATCGCGTTTCGGTAAGCCTTCCGGGATGAGAGTTTTTGCCATTAATAAACGCCCGTCTTTTCCAAAACGGGCGTCATTCGAGTTTTATATAAAATGGCCTTCCAAATAGCCATTTGGCAATTTTGAAAATCCTGTTCAGGGGCTGTATTCAAAAGCCCCCATATCCGGCGCAGCGCCGCTAAATGGAAGCCCGACATTTAGCCCCTTGTCGATGCAGGGAGAATCGGACCGCAGATGATAGTCATTGCCGGACAGATTGACAAATCCGGGATCGCCCGCGAAGGAATGCTGCCCCTGCCCCAATTGCAGAGACCAGGACCGGTTGCTTCCAATATCGTCATAAATAAGCGGGATTTCGCCCGGTCCCATATTCCAGAGACAAAAAGCGCCGTAGCCGCTGTAAACTCCTGACCAGCAATTGTAATCAAAACTGATTCCGTTGAACGGAGCGATGGTAATAATTCCCCGGTTTTGGACACCGTACCCGATGCAGTTCCTTACCCGGACATTTTCCACTCCCTGTGACGGGTCATCGGAACCGTCTATCCAGAAATAATGCGCACAACCAACAATGGTGCAATTATCAATTTCAACCTGCGAAGCACCTTCATAAATATTGAAACCGCTGCCATCGTTATCGTAGATCAGGCAGCGACGATAAATGGCATTTCGGGCATAGGAATTAAGTCCGAATCCATCTTCTCCATTCCGGTAGGAACTGCAGTCAGTGAATTGAATATCCTGTGTCCCTACCGTACCACCGCCGGTATCAAATCCGTCCCGGCTGTTTTCAAAAGCTGAACACCTGCGGACTTCATAATTGGAGCCGCCGTAAAAGACGAATCCCTGCGCAAGCCCACCTCCGTTCCCGCCATTGTTATGCGAAACGCAGTTTTCTAACACTACCTCCTTGTTGTCGAAAAGGTAAAAGCCGGGGTACCCATCACCCGCAGCGGTCGCTTCGCAGTTTATCAACTGGCATCCGTTCACCTGTTCGACAGCGAACGCGGATTTTGCCGTGTTTTTCACCCTGCAATCGCCTAAACTTATGTGAGAATTGACCGCATCCGCGGTCAACCATATTCCCCTTTCACCGCTATTGCGAACATTAATTCCGCTTATATTCACATAGCTGGCGCCCTTCACATTTAACAGTCCGTTCCATTCCGGAACATGCCGGTCGCCACCGTCAATGATGACTTCTTCATCACCGTAATTCCTGAATTCAACTGTTTTTCCCTTTTGGCCGCCACGTGTTATTGTAACAATTTCCTTATATTCTCCGCCGCGAATCCAAACGGTGTCTCCGGGCAAAACAACCGAAGCCGCCTTCTGAATAGTCCGAAACGGTTTGGTCTCGGAACCGGGATTTTTATCGGAGCCGGTGGTGGAAACAAAATAATACCTGGCACTCTTCTCCACCGGATCGATGCTATTATGACAGCCAAATATCATATTAAGCAGACTGATCACGAGCAATGAATATAGCACTGGCACCTCTTTGCGATCTTTCATTCAACGACCTCAAATACGGACAAATCGAGAACGCATTAAGAACTGTTATCGACTACCGCACTGTAGATATCCTCAATTTTCTTCATCCTTGCCATAAAATCGTACTCCCTGCAAATCGATTCGCGGGCATTTTCAACCATTTTCACCCGCTTGCTGCAATTTTCTGCCAGCAATTTTAATGCCCCACAAATTGCCTCCGGATTTTCAGTCGGTATCACCAAGCCGGTTTCGCCATGAACCAGTAGTTCGCCTACCCCGCCTACTGCTGTGGCAACGACCGCGCTCCTCATCGACATGGCTTCCAGCATGGTGTTGGGCAGCCCTTCCTTCAACGATGGGTTCACAAATATGTCCACCCGGTTAAAAAAACTTCGTGAATCGGTGTAGCCGAGAAATTCAATTTTGTCCTGCAGTTCAAGTTCGATGGTTAATTCCTGTAAGCTTTCCCTGGATGGCCCTTCGCCGGCGATCAGCAACTTCCTGATCCCGCCGTTTGCGCCCAACTGCCCCATCGCCCGGATCAGGTCTTCCACCCGCTTTTCGCGGCTTAACCGCCCGATATAGCCAACCACCAATCCGTCGCTTTTGCCGGAAGCAGGCGATTCCCGGTCAAAAACCTGTGTTTCAATTGCGTTGCGGATTTCCACCATTTTTCCAGCGGGAATTCCAATCCGTCCAAGCGCATCGACAATCTCGCGGTTTACCGCAATTATCCGGTCGAAAAAATAAAGAGGAAGCTTGCCGAGTTGATAAAAAATGCGCTCCTTTCGGGTGTTCATCACCGTCCAGCCGTGAACGGTGGTTACCAGTTTCAGGCTAGGGAAATGCCGGCGCACCAGCCATCCCCACCAATCAGTTTTGTAATCGTGGGTGTGAAGAATGTTCACATTCCGTTTTTCGATAAAATCTTTCAGCTCCCGCATGGCGCGGCGATCGAAATGGCTACCCTCTTCGATTACATGAAAATCCTGCACGCCTACTTCTTCTGCTTTTTTATCGATTCGGAATGCCGGATCAACCTTTTTCTTCAGGTAAATTATCGCCATTTCATAACGATTGCCATCAATATAGCGCGGCGAATTGAGGATGGTCTTCTCCGGACCGCCACCATTTCCAATCGCAGAGCGAATGTGGAGGACTCTAATTTTTTCCTTCATGGGCGAGTACTTTTATGATCTGTGATAGTCGTTCCGTCAGATGAACGATATTATATTTTTGTAATTCGTCCGGGTCCGGGTTTATCGCAATCTGCCCGGTTTTCTGTTTCTCCCGATAGGCACTTCGGATAAAATTAACAATTTTCCCCCGGTTTTCAATTGAAAAAACTTCTCCCAAACCGGTGCCGCTGAGAATCCGCTGTGCTTCGCCTTTTTCGGGCGCTATCGCCAGGACTTTCCGATTCATGGTTAAATAGCTGTACAATTTAAGTGGTACAATCGCGTTGCTGTAGTCCGTTTCGTAAAGCAGCAGGAGCAGCAAATCGCTTTTCTGTTGAATGTCCGGTACTGCCCGAAAATTGGGCATCTGCAAAGTGTATTGAATAAACCTGTCATAGCCTGACCTGCGAATCCGCTCCAGTGCAGAATTCGAGATGTAGCCGGTGACATGCAGCTCCACTGGAATCCCCTCCTCACGAAACTTGGCAAATATTTCAAGAATCTCCCAGCAGGGAAAGCCGTCTTTGTCAAGGTACCCCAGGTAGCCGAAAGACAACTTTTGCGGGTCGGTCTGTGGCGGCTGCCCGTTTATCGGGTTGTCCAGCGGATCAAATCCGTTTGTGATCACGCTGATCTTCTCTTTCGGGACGCCGAGATCCCGGGTATAAATCGCTGCGTTGGTGGGCGTATTGGCAATTACCCGGCTGCTCATGTTAAAAATCATTTTTTCCAGGCGTAGCGCCAGCCAGCGGTGAAAGAGCGTTGCCGGACGGAAATTTATTTCCTTAGGCGTCCAGAGATCGCGAAAATCAGCAACCCACGGAACCCCGGTGAGGCGGTGAAGCAGGTAGCCCACCAGGTGGACACTCTCCGGTGGCGAGGTGGTGAGAATGACATCGATATTCCGGCGACGCAGAAGCTTAAGACCGGCCACTACCGCGCCGAATACCCAACTGGCATAAATGTCTGGGAAAAGAAAAAAACGGTTCAGCCAGTCTCCCCATTTATCCGGAAAGCCAATTTTGCGGAGAATTTTGAACGGATCCCGTTGAAGGCAAGGCGTGCGGAAAACGGGAAGATCGGTGGGAAATTCATGTTCCAGCACCTGCCGGGCGGTTTCGTCCAACTGCCGGGAAGTAAGGACGACCGGGTACACGTTGAACTGAGGAAAATATTTTGCCAATTTTTCCGGCCGTCGTCCGCCCGATTCAGGAAAGCGGTGGGTAACTAGCAGGAGGCGAAGAGGCGCTTCTCTCATGGAAGATCACCCGGCTGCAAAACCGCTTCTTCGCTTGTGAGGAAACGCTGCCAGGCAAGCTTGATTTCCCAGATTGAGATCAAACCTGCTTTGAACAGGAGAAGAACATAGACGACGAGGGAGAGCAGGTACAGCAAGTAGCCGGGAATGCCGTGAAATCTGAAAAGAAACACCAAAAGCGGCAGAAGCACCAACGAAACCCGCCACAAGCTGATCCACTTTAAACGGTATTTTAAAAATACGGAAAAAAACAGGATTGCACCGCCGGAACGTATCATTTCTCCTGCGACCGCCGAGATACTGGCGCCAATGAAGGTGAAGCGTGGAATCAGGATAAAATTCAATATAATCTTTACCGTCGCCGCGATGCTCAAAATTAATGCGACCTTTTTTTCAAGGTGCCCGGCGTTCAGCGCGACCGTAAACGAGACAGCCAGGAAATAAAAAAGAAGTGCGAAGCTCAAAATCTTCAGCGGTGCAATTGCCGCGGCATATTTATCTCCAAATAGCGCCAAAATGACAACATCCGCAAAGCGGTAAAACAGGACACAAAAGGGGAGCATCAATATTATGATGTATTTCTCGAAGCTGAGCACTACGTCGACAAATTTCCTGAAATCATTCTTGTACATGTAAGAAAGAGAAGGAAACAGCACCTGGCCAAAAAATAGCGGGAACATGATGAGAGCATGAATAAGCCGGTTGGCCGCGTTGAAAATTCCCACATCGCTGTAATGGGCCATTTTGGAAAGCATGACTGTATCGACTTCATAGAAAAAGTTTGACATAATTCCGATGAGAGCAAACGGAATCGCCTTTTTCAAGAGGGCAAGCTGCTGGGAAAAGGGCATGAGGTCCTGCAAATTGAATTTGAAAAGCCGGACAGCCAATATCATAAAGACAAGGAACAGAATGGCTTGAAAGATCGCGATGCTCAGCAAAATTGCAAATACGGATGACTTAAAAAACACATTCAAAATAACGATGATAAAAATACCGGCGGTCTGAACAAAAGTGTAGATCGCCTGCCATTTAAAATCTTCTCGCGCCTTGAAAAGAACGATCACGATTTCGGCGAAAGTGACTACAATGTAAGATATGGCGGACAGCATGACCAGCACCGCCACCTGCCGGGAGTAGTCGAAGACTGTCAGAACGCCGGCCAGCACCAGAACAAATGCGGCCGAGAGATAAATTTTCATGACCAGTGCATTGCTAAAAAAATGCTCGGTCCTCTGGCGAGAGGGCTGGTGGGCAATTTCGCGCAAGATGAGGCTGTTTAAGCCTAGGTCGGCAAGTACAAACAACATGCCCGGCAGCGAACGGGCCAGGCTCCACACACCGTAGTTCTCAGTGCCCAGGTACCTCACCAGAACAATCCCCTGGAAGAAGAGAAGGGCGCTGGATAACATGTTTACGCTGAACAGATAGCCTAAATTTTTGAAGAACTTTCGTAAATTAAAACTCATTGGAATCGATTTTGTGAGTTGGAAATTCCTTTGATTAGTTACATCCTGTCTGCAGAGAAAAGGCAGTAATAATTTGCGGGGACCCCGTTAGGGAAATCCAAACTAAATTGTCAACTTCTCCGGTGGTTTTGCGGAATTGCCATTTGAATAATAGATTCTCCAATCAATCACCTTTTTTTGTTTGCCGGAACCGTCCCGCGGAATATACGAAACATCCTGCAGTTTCACTTTCATACTCTCCCCTGCGTAGCTCTGAAGCTGTTTCCGCAAATTCTCCCGGAGATCTTCCGGAATGCCATTTTGCCCGGGAACAATGTAGATTTTTAGCAGATCCGGCTTTTCGGCCACCGCCTGAAACTGGGAAATAAATTTTGCATGATCGCTAAAAATATCATCCAGCAGGATATGCAGATTCAGCTCAGTTCCGGCAGGTGTCTTGATCACTTCATACACTTTTCCTTCGACCGAGCTGATGCGTGGACAATTGTTTCCGCAACCGCAGGGAAGATAGTCAATATTAACAATATCGCCGATCTCGTATCGGATAATCGGCATTACACGGTTATCAAAATCGGTAATTAGCATCGACCCCCGCTCATATCCATTGCGGCTGACATTTGATGATTTCAATTCAAGATAATATCGATTGGCATCCACGTGCATGCCCTGTCTTTCCGAACACTCGTGCGCAACCTGCATGCACTCGGCAGCGCCGTAAAGCTGGTAAACGGATCCCTGCAGGCAGTCTTCCAGGTTGCTCCGAAGAGATTCGGTAAGAACCTCACCGACCGTTATGGTTAGCCTGGCAGGCAATTTAACGCCGTGTTCAGAAGCTGCACGGCACAGACGGAGCAGCGATGTGGGATAACCGTAAAAGAAACTGATCTTCTTTTTGCGGATAAACCGAACCAAATCTTCAATATTTCTCCGGGAAATATCAAATCCGTCGATTCGGTAAGTATGCCAATCGAAAAAGTCCAGGATATTCTCTTTCCAGGCAAGCTTCTGAATCAACCCTTTCACATACAATTCCCTGTCGGTAAATTTCCACCCCAGGAGCAGCTTCTGGATCATAAGGGAGAGATGCTCCCGTGCCAGGAGCCTGGAATCCTTATAAAATACGAACGGCCTGCCACTCGACCCAGATGTACTGTCATCAATCAGGAATTTTCGGTCGGGGTGATTTTTTAGAAAGGACCAGTCTGAGAAACTTTCCCGTAGCGCCTCGCTGTTTGCTACCGGAAGCTTCCTGAAATCGTCCCACGACTTCAGATCGCCGGGCTGAAATCCGGCGGTTTTATACAGGCTGTGGTAGAAAGGCACATGAACAAAAGCATAGTTCACGATTGCCTGAATTCTACCCAGTTGATAGCCTTTTATTACTTCCGGCGCCTGACGGCGATATCGCAATTGCTCTTCGATCTCCTCGATCAGACCGTTGTATTTTATCCTCTGAAGGAACCCGATTTTGTGCAAGTAATCGATACTTTCCATTCCCTGTTCTCACGTTGGATTGCTCACCGCATAAAGCCGGCAAACGTTTCAAATACTACTTTTTGAAAAGTGTGAAGCTGCGGTTTGGTGGTGGAAATCCGCTACCGGCAAGGATTTCATGTAGCATGTTTTACCGGAGGCCAGGGTGGGGATATTCCCGACCCACTCTAATACAACCGCAATCTCCTTCCCCGTTATTTCCTGCAAACTCGTGACAATCGTTTCCGCTGTTTTGTTATTCGGATCCCCGGAGGCGACCAATTTCAATTTCAGGCGGTCCGGCAATTCCTGCACAACCTGAAATTCGGAGATGCCTTCCACGTCCTTGAAAAACATCGGAAACATAACGGGATGAAGAATTCGCCCGTTTGCCAGGAACATGATCTGGTTGTTTCTCCCCAGGATGCGACGCAAAGTAAAAGATTCCCGCCCGCATCCGCATTTTTCAGCGGCGGCTTCCGCCAGATCCCCGGTGCGGTAGCGAATGAGAGGCGTCGCATAATTGCGTAAATCGGTTACGATGATCTCGCCCACATTCCCCGGCAGGGAAGAATTGCGCTCAATCTCCACAATTACATTTTCGTCGTCCGCATGGTACAGACCGTGCTCCGGGCACTGAAAAATAATCGCATTTGTTTCGCGGTTGCCATAAAAATCCACGACCGGTGCGCGCAGCGTTTCCCCGATGGTCTGTCGCTGGAAATCGTACAGCGTTTCGCCGGTTGTGAACACCGCTGACGGCGGGGACACCATTATTCCCTTCTCGGCAAGATAGCGGCAGAAAACCCAGATGGCCGAAGGAAAGCCCTTGAGGTAGATTCCCGGAACGCGGTTCATCAGGGAGATCAAGTCATTCATGACCGCAGGAGTGATTCGGAAGGCATCAAAATAGTATTCCCGGCTGAACTCCCGGTAGATGCGCACTTTCCAGTGAAGCTCTCTTTTGGCGTCGAATGGGGAGCTCCAGAAATACGCAATCGGCATTCCCGGTGTATATCCCCACCAGCCGTAACCCCGGAACGCAGCCGCAGCGGACCAGGATTTCTCCACTCCCCGCGGAATGTAAAATTGCATGGGTTGGCCGGTGGAACCGCCGGTGTTGTAGGCAACCCGGTCGTCCCGGTAATTATCTGCCGCCATCCGTTCCAGGTTCTCGCGAACCGTTGTTTTATTAATTGTGGGCAATTTTTTCAGATCTTCCAGTCGCTCCAGCGCGGAAGGCTCAAATTGTATTTTTTTGAATTCCTCGCGGTAGAATTCACTGTGCTGCCGGGCGTGCTCCAACAACCGGCGTAACGCTTCCACCTGGTACGCCTCATTTTCCGCCTTCGACCGATGTTGGGTGTGCAACAGTTCCTCAAGGTGCTGCTTGATCTTTCCGCCCGGCGGAACCTTTATCTCGGAGAGCGGGAACAGATAGCGATAAAAAAATGAAGCGTAAAATTTTCTTCCTTTATTCATTCTGTTTTTTCCCGAATCGGTTAATATTGACATATAAAGCGGCAATCGCCGAGAATACAGTCCAGAGAAAGATCAGGTTGGGAAGTGCAACGTACATATCAACCATCATGTGCAGGGCGCTGACCAGAATCGCCAGAAACAGCGCCAGGCCTACGAAGCGTGTCTCATGTCCGGATTGATAAACGCGGCGTCCATAGTAAACACCGCCTCCCAGGAGCCACAGAAAACTGATAATTCCCGGAAGGCCCATTTCTGACCATACCAGCAGGTACTGGTTGTGAACAGTATGCAGCCACTCATTCACCTGCAAACCGGGGAAATAATAACGTTTCATCACGAACGGGAAATTGTTTACGCCGATGCCCCACACGGGATGGGCCTTGATCATTTGGAAAGCCATTTTATCCAGGTACAGCCGGGATTGTGCTGATTCATCTCCGAAATGCAGCCGGCTCAAAATTTCCTGGTGAAAAATGGCAAGAAAAAGTACCACAAACACAGCAAGCACAAGCACTTTCCGTTGATCCAGCATGCCCTCCCGCCACATAATAATGAGCAGGAGGCAGATGGCGGCAAACGCGCTAAGCCATCCGCCGCGGGATAGCGTAAAGAGTAGAATTAGAAAATTCATGAAAACTGCTGCAATTGCCAGAACACGAAATTTGCGGAGTGTGCCGCTAATAAGAAGCGTGAGAAGAATGACAAGCGATGGTGCGTACACTTCGGCTAAGGAGTTGGGATTTGCAAAAGTGCCGCTAAATCTTAAATCGGAAATCCCGCCGGATAGTGGAATTGAAGCCAGGAGAAAAATAAATTGAATTCCGATCATCACCATCAAACCTAAAAAAAGAACATCGCTTACATCGCGGGAACGCAAAATCCTGGTAAAAAAGAAATAAAACACCAAAAGCTTGAAAAAAGTGACGATCTGAAAACTGCTGACCAGTGCATCCGGCGAATTAAACAGCGAGAGAACTGAAGCCAAAAGTAGTAACAGCATTGGTAAATCCAGGTGAGGCAGAAAAAACCGCTTATCTAATATCTCATCCCGCTTTTCCAGAAAATAGAAAATTACAAGCATCCCAAAGATTATCTCGACCAGAGAGAGGGAAATTCCATCTGACCAACTGCATTTTTCAACCAACACAAAATACTTATCCGGATTAAATATGATTCCAAAGAAGAATACGCCCAGGAGAAGTTGAATCCGGTCTTGGACAATGAGAAGAACGGCTAAAAATGCAATTCCCCCCACCAAAACCAGCAACCGGTGCATTTGCAGAAATTGTATGTTCAGAAAGATGAAACCGACTATGAATCCTGCGAAAACCCAGAAAAAGTGGCGCAGGAAAGAGAAAGTTTTATCGGATAGAATTAATCGATCAGGACCAGGCACTGGGTCTTCCCATGAGTTTTTTCAATTGTTCCCTACGGACAAACCGGTGGGTATCATCTGAGATGATGCGAGGACGGCGCAGTAGATAGCCGGAGAAATAGTGGTACGCCATCAGCAAGCTGCCCAGCAAGAACGGGGCTGTAAACAGGCGTCTCAGGAATTTCGCGCCGAAAAATAACGGGTGGTAGCCCGCCAGGTAAGCAGCCTTTCCCCAATTCTCGAATATCCCCCACGGCCCCCGCCGCGATGCGACCCGGCGATGATGGATGAACTGCGTTTCGGTAATTCTGCGCGCCTCCCATCCTCGCTGAACAGCTTTTATATTGTCCACAATATCCCATCCTAAATCAGCGTCCAGCCCCCCAATTTCGCGAAAACAGGCGACACGGTAAAATTTGTTCGGGCCGTGGGTCTGGAATCGCGGACCGGTTGTGATTTCCTGCCGCCCGTGATCTACATAAATCATTTCGCCGCTGGCGATTCCCAGGCGCGGATTTTCCCGGAACTTCCGTAACAGCAACTCGAAGTAAGTTGGACCGAACGAAACATCACCATCCACACGGGCCAGGAAATCAAGCTGTTCCAGGTCCACATGCTGCAGCCCCAGCTCGAAGACCGAATCGCCCCCCGCCTCTGTCCAACCGCGATCCGCCAGATTGACCAACTCGATAAACGGATAGTCGGAAAGGTAGGCTTCGACGATGCTTTGGGTAGCATCGCGAGAACCATCATTGATGATCACCCATTTTTCGGGAAGAATGGCCTGGCGGACCACTGACGAAATCAGTCTCCCGATAAATTCGGCCTCATCCCGCACCGGGGTGATAATGGCGTATTTTTCAGAAT
The DNA here is from genome assembly GCA_964624795.1 of uncultured Calditrichaceae bacterium. Classification (GTDB taxonomy): domain Bacteria; phylum Calditrichota; class Calditrichia; order RBG-13-44-9; family RBG-13-44-9; genus CAZUZS01. The sequence goes on along the minus strand of CAZUZS010000019.1, from coordinate 34,902 downwards.
TCATTTGATCTAGTTTTTATTTTACCAACTGTTCACGCGAAAATTGCAGCTTTGCAGGAAGAACGGACTACGCTAAAATAATTTATGAGACAGGCGCTGTATGAACTCCGGGATTCCCAGATTGCCGGCGAGACGGGCCCGGAATAGCGCCGGACTGTCGTATGATTTTACCTGCATCCGTTTTAGCCGATGCGCAGGATGCGCAGCCCGATTTAGCCCCATTTGCGTAGTGCAGATGGCCTGCAAACCAAAATGACGGAAACCATTTTCCAAATGGCCGAACTCCGAACCAGCGCGTTTTCTTTGGCCCGGGAAAGAATACGGATAAGCGAATGACTCCACGTTAATGCCAAATCCAGCCTGCAAGACATCAATTGACAATTTTACATCCTGCAAATATTTATCGAATTTGCCTTCTTCAAACTGCACATGAAGATGTGAATGGCTGCCGATCTCAAACTGCGGATTGCCAGCGATGGATTTAATATCCTCTTTTGTGAAGGGTTGCCATTGGGGAATTACCTCACCGGAAGGCAAAAAATCATCCGCCAGCCAGGGGAAAATTTCTTTATCCAGAAATCCGGTTGCCACAAAAAAAGTCGCTGGAAATTCCAACTCCTGCAACACAGGAACTGCACTTTTCATAAGCAAATGGAAACCGTCATCGAAGGTCAAGACCGCGTAGCGGCGGTCCAGCGGCAATTCCCCCTGCAAGCGGAGAACCGCTTCCCGCAGCGGGATAACCGGTATACCCATTTTGCGCAAGATCATCATTTGTTCACGAAAATTCTGTTCACTCACATTATAGATATACCGTCGGGGAACCGGCTCGGGCAGTACTCCGATATCATGATAAGCCAGGATAACAATTCCCGGCGAGGAGATTCCGGCGAAGCCGGGGAACGAGGCGAGGCGCAGGCCGGTGGTTTCCATTGCACGGTAGAATACAGGTTTCATCTTTGAGAATTCGCCGCCTTCCCGGCATACATTTCGATTTCATCCAGAATCATTGCTGTAACATCCCGATTTTCCCGCAAAAGCTTCTCCCGTTTCTTTTGCCAGGACTCGTGCACATTTTCAAGAATCAGATAGTCTTTGCATGCCAGAAGCGCCGACGCCGGCGTGGCGCAAGTCTGGCCGGAATGGTAGCGTTCCGACTGAAAATCGAGATACCCAAGCCGCCGTGAAGACAAAAAAACCCAGGGGACACCAAGCACTCCTGCCTCCGCTGCCATTGTTGCACCTTCCCCAACATAAAGATCGGCATGCGCCAGAAGATGATGCACATCCCCGGGCGGCAGGGGGAGATACAAGTGCCTGAGTTCGGGAATATCCACTTCCGATGAAATGAACACCCGCCCATATTTCTGCAAGGCACGAACAAAATTGACTCTTTGTTCATCGCCGATAAATCCTGTATGATTCACATCGTGAATGGCATCCCAGGCGGCGAATTTCACCAGAACAATTTTTTCGCCCCGGCGGATGTGGAGTTCTTGCAACACGGACGGATCCGGCTTAAAATAATGAGGATGAAGGTACGCCAACTCTTTAAATCCCGCAAAGCGAACAACGCGCGGCGCCAAAAATTTTCGTTTGTAGCTGTTGGGCACAAATATCTTTTTTACAAAAAGCTGAAAGACAATTCTGGATTCCCAGTGGAAAAGCGTGAATGGCTCGGGCTCGGTATCAACCATTGTTACGCTTGGAATATGAAACCAGTGGCCGATATGTGCGGAATAAGGCGATCCAAAACTGACCAGCAACTGCGGACGGAATCGTTTGCAGATGCGATAAAGATTGAAATCTATCAGAAACATTCCCAGTGCTTTTTGCCAGAGGTGATCGAAATGACCGATGCTCTCAAACGTAAATCCGTATCGTTGGAGCAATTCGATTACATTATCCCGCGGGCGGCAGACAATCTTGATTTTGTGCCCGTTCTGCTGGCAAATCCGGATGGTGTGTTTGAATAAATGCACGTCTGCCGGGTGGCCGATGTCGAATAGTATGCGCATATTTTATTGGAGATTTACCCGCTCCAACCAGGCCTCTTTCCAGAACAGGAAACACGAACGGTCACATTTCTCGCCAAAAGCCCTCTGCCCGGTGCAATAAGCGCCCTCCAGAAGTACAGTATGGCTGATTTTTTGAATCCGGTTATTTGTTTCGTTCAGGAACATATTTACGCGTTTGAATACGACAAATTCTTCACCACAAAAATCCCACATCTCCCGGGTAAACAAGCAACCCTGGAATTTGCCTTCCGCATCCAACGTCTTATTTATCTCTTCCACATTCTTGATCCGAACCTTTTCACCGGGTTGGAGATTCAGAGCTGCCGGAAGTTCTGAGGTCGTTTTGCGCGAGCCCTCTCCCCGCCTCTTACTCTTTCGCCGCAGCAAATGCGAAAGCCCGTGCGAAAATTTCTTCATCAGCCGGAGAACAGCTTTAAGCTCTCCCCACAGCCATTCCCGCATCGAGAAACGGGGTTGATATTTTTTTATTTCATCTACCTGGCAATCTTCATTCTTGATTAGTGAGGCTCCATTCGTGAATAGTCAGTCCGGCTCAGGTCCTCGCGGTATTTGGACCGGAAGCTGAGAATCATTTTGTGATTTGTTAAAATGAACAATCTTCTAAGGTGACAATGCGTGGAAATTTCAGCCGCCAAGATGCCGGTACGCCGCACGTCCCATCCTGACAAAAAGGGCATCGGGCATGTGCCGGCAAATCCTGAGCAGGATTTCCGTTCCGGCTTTCCTTTCCCAATTTGCAGAAAGCCCCCTGTTTTCCGGATAAAAGCAATGAACAATCGATTCCTCTTCCGCCCCCCAATGTCCTTTAAAGCGCCTCAGGGAACGGTTAGAAAGCGCTGAACCACCGAATTCGACGAAACAGGCCCCGGTTTCGAGAGCATCCTGAATAATTTTCCAATACGTTACCACGCTCGGATTCAGTGAATAATAGTCATAATCCAGACCAGCGTACTCCAGGTGATATCGGGTTTTGGAGAGAAGCACCATCACACTCATCACCGGCTTTCCCTGGTAAGTTGTGATGTAAAAAACGGCTTTTCCCTTTTCCACCATCTTATTCCAGACATTTTTGAAAAACTCCAGGGGTTGGGGCGGCATACCAAATTTCTTGCGAGTGCTTACAAATAGTTTGTAAAAAATATCTAAATCGCCAATATTCTCGCATTTTCGAACTTTAAAATCATCGACGGAAGCCTTCCGGATATGCTGACGGATATTGGTCCGGCTGAATTTACGCCAGACATCGTCTCGATTCGCACACAATTCCAAGATATGATTCACATAGCTGCAGACCGGAATTCCCTCTGGGAAATCCACCGAATCCGTAACGTTTCGGATCTCCAAAAATCCTGCTCCATGGTCGGATAACAATTCCTTGGCTCCGCTTAGGACCGCCGTTTTTGCTGAAGGATTATCCGCTAGTACCCCACTGTAAAGCGTGAACGGCAACGAAACAAAACGTTTTCCGGTGAAGGGGCTTTTAACAAGGAACAGAGGCAACGCTGCTTCTGCCACGCCTTGAGTGTTCCGGGCCAAAAGGTAGTAAGGGGTAAGCTGTTTATAGGTCTCACTTAAAACCTCCGCCCAAAGTGAGGAATGAAATACCAGGGATTGATTGTTGCGCCCGATATAAGCATCCCATTCCGTATCGGACATCGGATTTACAATTTGGATTGTATATTCCACAAATTCTCCATAAGATTTTATTAACCGGCAGGCTTGTGTTTGGCCTCCGAATCGAAATGACTGAAATCGCTTACGGACCCTAAGACAGGTACACCCAGGTGATTTTCCACATCCTCGACGCTGCTGTAGGTGTGGCTGAGAAATTCAGCGCCAAACGCCGCAGCAAGCGCAACCATGAGCCCAACCAAAACAGAAAGCAAAACATTCTGTTGTCTTTTGGGGCTTACCGCATCCACCGGCACAGAAGGGGGGCTGACAACCTTGACCAGAACCCTGTCCTGTGATTTCGCCATGGAGAGGCGCGCTTCTTCCTTTTGCCTCAAAAGAACTGAATAGACATCCCGTTTATCCCCTATTCCACGTGTGAGTTGTTCCAACTGGTGTTCCTGCCCAACGAAGTTTTTAATTTCCTGCCTGGTCTCGTTAATGTTTTGCATGAGAACCGCCGCCTGCCTGCGCATCGCCTGCGCCTCGGTCTCCTTTTCCATAATGTATTGATTAATTTCATCATAAATTTTTTTATGTATGGTCTCAATCTGGCTGCTTAAATTCGCAACTTCAGGATACTCCGGTGTAAATTTTTCGAGCAGAACCTGGCGTTTCATTTCCAGATCGAACAGTTTACTTTTGAGTTCATCCAGATAGGCTGCCCTGCCGGATGCTTCTTCCTTGCCGGTTTCCGGTAAGCTGGATTCCTTTCCCTGGGCTAACTGTTGTTTTAATAGCTGCAAGCGGGATTCTTTTGCAGCCAACTCGGAACGTACTTCTGCGAGATTTTTCTCATATTCTGCCAATTTTTCATACAGAATTCTCCCGTGTTCCTCAGGAATGGCCAATCCGCTCTGTTGCTTGAATTCGGCGGCCTTCGCCTCCAGCTCACGTAACTGTTGACCGGTCAGCGCAGTTTGTTCATCCAGGAATTTATAAGAAGCACTTTTCTCAAAAAGCTGGTGCCGGTAGCTGATATAATTATCAATGATCGATTTGACAATCCGCGCTGCCTGCTGTGGATTTTTATCATTGAATTGAATTTGCACCATCGGAGCGTCTTTTGTCGTTTCCAGGGAAAGCGAATAGTAGAAATCACGAATGGCTTCTTCCATAAGCAATGAATCGCTCTCCTGCTTGGCATGGCTCCTCCTATAATTCTTCAACAGGTCCAAATCCTGTATAACGCGAATCACTACCGGCCGGCTGCGAATGATCTCTACTTCCGAATTAATCCAGTTGTAGCGGCCATAGTCAGGATTCAGATTCATGCGGAACAGCAAAGCTTTTTCATCATTTTCACGTAATTCCAGCAGAATTTTTGCAGATGCCTGGTAGACCGGTTTCATCAACAGATTCCCAATCAGTACCGTAAGAACAATCGAGAGGAAAAGAATGCTCATCATTGTTTTATGTTTAAAGACGACCTGCAGCAGATAGCGCAGCGGCAAGCCTTTTTCATTCGAATTGATTTTGTTCATGAGAAATGCCTCTTTTTCTAAAACTACCGGGGGCTGCCGCCCTCCTTGAATCGCTTTGGCACAGCTCCGCCACGTCAGTTACAGGCGACAGAATGGTTCAGGCGATTTCTGATTGATGGACCGGTATCCTTCCGGCCCCCGATTTCCGCCATTAACAAATCGTGAAGCATAGAATTTGTAACTTCATGGTTCGTGCTTCTTCCGGAACCATTCCATATTTGCCAAAACCTATTCCGGCCTCCATCGGGAAATCATAAAATCAAAAAACACACACCGGCTCATTTCTTTGATCCCAGCGAATACAAGGAATTCATAAAACCGTACAGACGGGGCCGGGGAGTAAAAATGAACCGGCCATAATTTACTTCCTCCCCGCCAAAGCTCTTTTTAAAATCCCGGACGCCATATTTTTCATCCGGTCGTCCCGCACCACAGAAATCAAACAGGCTGCAGCCGGAGGATCTTACGTATTCGATGGTTTTCCATACCAGCCAGTCAGAAACACGCAGATGGAAATACGCATCATCCACCGCCATGTACCAGGCGTAGGCAATTCCGTTGTAAAACAGCAGCGCCTGCCCACCAATCACCTGTCCGCCATACTCAACAAGCAGGATTCGGTATACTTTTTCTGCGTTGTATGCTGTGAATTTTTCCGTGAATAAAGAGCTATCGGCGAGCGGCACCTTTTTTTGTTGGTATGTTTTTTTCAATATTTGATAAAAGAGTGCCACCTCTTCTATGCTTTTTGCTTCCTGCAGCTTAAGCCCGTTTCGCTCGCCGGCCCTGATTTTTTTTCTTTTTTCCCGCCTCACCGCTTTAAGGATTTCGTCAAGCGGAGGGCGGAGGTTAACAGTGTAATTCA
>CAZUZS010000019.1:0-28743 GCA_964624795.1 uncultured Calditrichaceae bacterium | reverse complement strand
AGCGGCGCGGCACATTTCGAAAAAGTAGGGGGATTGAAAAACATTGCCGCCGTTTTCACGGCAGAATTTGTCCCACTCTACAGTATCTACCCGATCTTTAATTTGAATATCAGCGGTCATAAATCCTCGAGAAAAAATCCTGGGTGGTCAGTGCATCAATATCGCCGGTCACCGCAAACGCCGCGCTGAAATTTTCCGGCCAGTAATTAAATCGTATCAAGGGGCTGGTTAACGATGACAGGAACTGGTTTAGCCACTTATTGACGGAACGAGTCTCAGGGTCTTTTTCGATATAAACGCTGCACTTTTCCGGGCAGTTGGCTACTTCCTCAAAGGGAAATCCGAGGTTGGTCAACAATTGCCGAAACCCCAACGATGTTTCCTTTCCCACACCAATCAACGGCAACTGATCTTCCTCTATCTCGAACTCTTCAAGCACTTCGTTAGATCGATACGAATTGGTGATTTTGAAATTCTTGGCGGAGAAATTAAGCAACTGGTAATTCAATTCCCCGGGATGTTTAATCTGGACCCGCAGGCAATTGTTACCGTTGCGCTTGTAGCTTACATGAAATTCCTCCCGTTTATTCCACCACTGTGCAATTTCTCGCAAGGGTGCAACCCAGATCTGCTTGTCTCGCTGCCTTATTTCCTGCAGAAGTGTGCTCAGGGCCTGGCGGAGCAATTGAAATCGCTCGGGGTGCAACTGCAGCACAAACAGCTCGTTGCGCCGGACCGTCTGCTCCAGAATCCCCAACCACAACTTTGCAATCAATTCATTGTCGCCAATGCCTACCCGATCCATTATAATATCATCATCCGGTAAAGACACGGGCATCTCGATGAGCGAGCCCAGTCGTTTGGGGAGCACCGGAGCATCCTGTGGGGACCGGGGATCATATTGTGTCCTCATTTTCTCAACAACTTTCGAATGACCGTTCAGCAGCGCCCGATCTATTTCCCACCAAAAACTTTGGCTGCTATCGTAAATGAACGGCAGTTCTCCCACCAGGGAAAGTGATTCGTCATCTACCCGCAGGTAGGGGAAACGAAAGCCGGAGATTGGGACGTTTGCATCCTTGAATATTTTATAAGCACGACCGAGCTGGTCCCGTTTCTCCTGGACCGAGAGACGTGTGTAGTCCTGGTGAAAATAGCCGTGAATTGCAAATTCAACCTGAGATTCATCAAATTGCTGGAAAAAATCAGGATATTTTCCGACGACCTGACCTGTTACGGGGAGAGTCGGACAAACATAGAAGCGATTGCAATCTTCAACCATAGAAAAGATATTTTTGCGTAATTTTTGCCCATCGAAACCATAACGCGAGACAATTTTGGGAACGCGTCTGGTAAGATTGGAAACGCTTCTATGATTTTTGAGAAATTTGATATATTCCATTTTCCTCTTCTTTACTTGGTTGAAGCTTTCCGTTCCCGTTAAAGCTATTTGATCTTAACCATTCGTACGTTCTGAATAATCCTTTGTTGAGTGTGGTGGTGGGAACCCAGCGGATGTATTTTCTTATCTTTTCGATATTCATTACCCGGCGGCGGATATTGTCGATGTCCCTTTTGTCGATATAATCGGGTTCAACATCCAGGTTGGCGATCTCCAGAATCGTCCGAGCCAATGTGTTAATGCTGGTCTCAATTCCGGTGCCGACATTAAATACCTCGCCGATTGCTTTATCCTGAACAGCAGCCAAAATTGTGGCTTCCACTACGTCTCCCACATAAGTAAAATCCCGGCTCTGCTCTCCGTCGCCGTGGATCTGCGGCGGCTGTTCGTCCAATACAGATTCGAAAAATTTAGAAACTACCCCGCAGTAAGGATTCGAGGGATTCTGACGAATCCCATATACGTTGGAATAGCGAAGAACCGTAACCGGCACTTTGTAACTTTCGTGGAATGCCATGCAATAGTTTTCCCCAGTCATTTTGCTGGCCGCATAAGGATTTAGGATATTGTAACCATCATCCTCATTAATCGGCAGGTAACGGGAATTCCCATAAACTGAAGCGGAAGAAATGTAGACAACACGTTTGACCCCCCGTTTCCTGGCCGCCTGCAAAACATTGAATGTTCCGCGGGCATTCACCTCAAAATCCTGGTGGGGATTTTTTGTGGAGACAATAATATTCCTAACCGCAAGGCTGAAGACACAATCTGATTCTGCACTGAGTTCCTCCACGAGGTCGTAGTCAGCAACAGAGCCACCAACAAAACGAATCCGATCGCGATTCTCAATATTCGAAAGCTTTCCGGTAAACAAATCATCCAAAACAGTGACTTCTGCGTTCAATTCAACAAGTCGGTCCACAAGATTTGATCCCACAAATCCTGCACCGCCGGTTACCAAGATTCTTTTTCCATAAAGAAACATATTCGTAGTCCCTTACGTGGTTTAATCAATGCTATTCCGAAAGAATTGTATTAAAAGTGTTAAATACTATTTTTAAGTCCAGCCAAAGCGACCAGTCGCGCACATAGCGCAGATCCAAACGCATGGTTTCCTCATAATTATCAGGCGAAAAACGCAGCGATATCTTCGAAAGTCCTGTTAATCCCGGTTTCACAATAAGTCGCTGGTAATACCACTTTTTATATTTTTCAACTTCGTAAACAGGGTGGGGACGTGGCCCAACAAAGCTCATTTCATTCTTTAAAATGTTGATGATTTGGGGAATTTCATCCAGGCTCGTCTTCCTTAGAAGCCTGCCTATCCTTGTTAGTGAAGAGTCCAAATGATTCGCGTAGGCCGTTCTGAGCTCACTGGTAGACATCTCCGCAGAAGTAATTAATTCAATCAGATGGTTGTGGCTAAACTCGTTTTCAGCCTTGGCATTCATAGTGCGAAATTTATAGATGAAAAATGTTTTCCCCAGATGCCCGACCCGCTTTTGCCGAAAAAGAATCGGGCCCGGAGAGTCGATAAAAATGGCAATACCGATGAGGAGCCCCAGCGGGAGGAAAAAACCGATGAATAACAATGACAAGATAATATCCATTATTCGCTTAACGCGCTTTTGGTAATTGGTGCTGTAAGGTGGTGCGATCAGCCGCCAATCGAATGGAAGAGACGCCGTCTTGAAAACATCGATCACTTCACTTTTCTTTGCCGGATTCGATCTGTCTTTCCTCTTCATCCAATTAGAGGATTTCACCAGATTCTGCAATTCAACAACGATTTCAAAATAATCGAAATAACTTCTTCGGATTTCGAAGTTCTTCAAAAAATCGACCGGCTGCGATTTCTGCAAAGTACCGTCGAGACGATTTATACAGCTTGCTACACTAAACTTATCGCAGCGTGAGAAACAGATGTACAGGCATGTATCCAGCAACATCCAATAATCCTGGCCGCGAATGTTGTGCGATATTACCTGCACCAGGTTTTGTGCAGGCCAGACAGAGAAAGGCCGGTCGCCATTTTTTGGGACAATTTCCAGTTTGGCGACAGTCGGGATGTCCCTGTTTTTGCCGCCTTCCCGAAAATCCCGTTCCAGATTCTTGAGAAAACCATCTGCCTCGACGAAATTTGCATAGCGATCCGTGATTATCAATTTATCCTGCAATTTTCTGTTCTTAATAGCCATCATTTCTTTTAAAGTTTTTTGTACAGGGTATCTGGCACATAAAAACGTCTCTGGTTCATTACAATCCCTTTTACGGATGCGTGATAAAACAAAAGCCGTTCGACTGCCTTTTGGGCAATTGAAGTGCGTGTTTTCTGTGAGTTAATTACAAGTATATAATTCTTAAAAGCCTTCGCCAGTGGGATGCTCTCGGATGAGTTCAGGATTGGGGGTGTATCAACCAGAATGACATCAAATTTTTCCTCGAGTTTTTGCAGCAATCGAGCAAAACGCGGAGATGAGAATATCTCTTCATCTAAATCATTTGCGCCTCCGGCCGTTATAATGTACAGATTCTTGCCGACAACCGTCCGTACGACCCGGTCAAGCGGCGCTGCTCCGGAAAGGAAATCGGAAAGGCCGGACGCCTGCTCAATTTTAAAATGAGCATGGAGCTGAGGACTTTGGCGATTGGCATCGATGACAAGCACCTTTCGTTTGGGAGAAAGATTCAGATCGCCGGGAACGGAAACAAAGGATTTCGCCCATACAAAAGCCAGGTGCGAAACGATGGTGGTAACACCTTCTCCCGCGTGGGGACTCGTAAACGCGTAAACTTTCTGGTTGCTTTCGCTTAATAAAACGGAAAGATTCTCTTTTAATATATAGATTTCTTTCAGAACGTCCGGAAATTGCTTCAGGTTAAAATTTTGCGCTGCAAGAGAAATGTCACCAAGATTTCGCGACAATCCATTGGTCTCTTTTGCAGAGAACTGCATGAAGCGATCGTTTTTTTCAAGAATATTATAGATGTAACCCATAATTTAAAATGCCCATCAAAAAAGTTTTAAAATCTTGCCCAAATACAATGCTAATATTTGAACTCCCAGTTCGAATGCGAAAAAGCCGCCGACAATGATCGCCAACCATAAACCCCAGCGCGAATATTTTGGACAAGCGGGGAATTCTGCAGCTTGTTGAGTAGAACCTGACGCCGGTTCCGCAGACCGATCGTCTGTTTTTGAATTATTTCTCGGTGTAAATTCGTTGGCAACTTCTTCAATGAGAGGAAGATCGATTTTATTTATTCCTTTGCTGTAGGCCATCAGGAGGGCATTGGAACAAATAACATTTACAACGCGTGGTACGCCTCCGGAAAGCCGATATATCCTTTGCAAAGCTGTTGATGTGAAAATATCCTTTCGGTTCGAGCCGGCACATTTCAGCCGATGATTTATATATCTCTGCACATTTGAAAAATCCAGCGGTTTCAAATGATAATGCATTTGAATACGCTGTTTTAGGGAACGCAATTCAGGCATATTGAGCAGCTCCCATAATTCAGGCTGTCCGACCAGCACTACCTGAAGAAGTTTGCTTGTATTGGTTTCCAGATTTGTTAAAAGACGCACTTCCTCTAATTGCCGCGCACCCAAATCATGGGCTTCATCGATAATGACAACCAGGTTATTCCCATAAAAGGAGTTCTTGAGAATAAAATCGTATAGAATATTTAAAAGACCGTCCTTTGACAATTTAGTATAATCTGCCTTAATTTCAAAATCCTTGCAGATGTTCTGCAATAAATTCTTGGCTGTAACCTTGGTGTTTATCACCAACGCGACTTTTTGCTCGGGAGGATGTTTTTTTAAATAGGTCCGAATAATCGTGGTTTTGCCCGAGCCAACTTCTCCCGTTAATACAATAAACCCGCGTCTCGTCTCGATGCCAAACTGGACGCGAGCCAAAGCTTCCTTGTGTCCCTCACTCAGGAAGAGGTAGTCTGGATTCGGTGTCAGACTAAAAGGTTCTTCTTTTAATGAAAAGTGTTCAAGGTACATATTTTTTACGATACCTGGTTTCGCGTTTTAATTTTCTATTTCAAAGCCAATTCATTTTCGATTATAAAAATAAACCGTGCGCAAGTACAAATCCAGGGGAGGCAAATATCCCTCGAACAAACGGCGCATAAAATCGGTCGTCTTTCCAAAAAAGGTTTTGGGGACATATATAATATCGTATGGTTCAATAAAAATATTTTGGGAAAGAATGTCTGCAATACGGCCGGGTTTAACATTTACCTTGTTAACATATATGTAGCCATCAACTCTTTTCCGTAACACAAAGACTGATGTAAGCTTCGCACCCTGCAATTCGCCGCCGGCTATCGCGACAGCTTGCAAAACATTCATATTCTTCTCATACAGGTAGCTTCCTGGTTTCGATACCGCACCCAAAACGTAAAAATTGAGACCACCAAATTCCCTAACGAAAACCGTAATTTCCGGACTCCGGATAATCCGGCTGTACACCGAATCTACCCGGCTGCAAAGCTGGGCCGGGGTTCTGCCAATAACAAAAATATCGCCGATTCTCTGAAGGGTAATTCGTCCATCGGGACGCACACGCACGGTTTCGTTAAAATCCGGATTGTTGAAGAATTTTATTTCCAATAAATCATTATAGCCGATCTTGTACTCCGGAACATTTTCGGGATTTGCAGGAGATTTTGGCTGATAGGCAAAACGCATCGATTCGGTGGAATTGCCCGGGCTTGTGTGCGGGCTGTTACCAGCACATCCTCCCCAGAAAACCAGGGCAACAATAAAGATCAAACCGACGAGTGCTTTCGAACCCGTGTTGGCCATCTCATGAGAAAAAACTTCTGACCATCTGCCGATTTTGAAAATATTACCTTGCGCCCTCAAGTGCTGAGACCAAACGCCGATAATAAAAACTATATTTGAAGAAATTAATAACATGCGAATCTTCCCTGACTAAGCACAAAATCCCTTTATCAAGCCAGACCAACTTAAGCACCATCGCTGAATTCCTTATGATACTTATCACAGGAAATCAATATCAGAATATTGAGGCAACCGACACGTCGCAATAGGAGCCACTATCTTCGAATTCTGTGTCGGGATTCCGGGTTTTGAATTATTATAGAACTTCGATGCCATTTCCGATTGGTATTAAATCAAATCGACAATTGACCCAAAATCAGGATCGTATAAACGTTTGTAGGTGCGAATCGCAAAGACATCGGTCATTCCGGCAAGCTGATCGCAAATTAGGCGTGCTTTTATTTGGGGGTCACCTTCCTGCCTCAAGGTGCGGTCGGTTTCTTCAGACAATATCCTGAAACCGGACCCTTTCGGGGTAAGATAATTCTTCTCCAGCGCTCCAAATAACTGTTTGAGAATGAAATCCCATTTATATTCCAATTGATGGAGCTGGGGGGAACGAAATACCAGATCAACTGCAATTTTCTTGTAAAATTCCGCTTCCTTCTGAACAACCGGATCGATCACTAAACTAAAACAATGCCGGCTGGTTAGTCCACTCATAAAATTAACTCTTTTTTCCAAACGCACAGCTCGAATAAAATCACCAACTTTGCGGGCAAATACCCGCTCTATGTTTTCGGTATGCATTTGCTGCAGCAGGTTGTCTAGCAAAGCAGACTGAGATTTATCAATTTGTCGATCGGCACCCCACCCGGCTAACTTGCGGGCTGTAATAAATCCCGCATTGCTGCCATCGATGATATCATTCAATGAATAAGCGGTATCATCTGCCCAATCCATTATCTGGCATTCGATGCTGCGCAGCGTATCCCGCTTTTTACCTGGTGGATAACTGTCCGGAACCGATAGTCCGCCAAATACAAAATGCAGGTATTTGGATTGGTTATCATAAAGAAAATGGTTTTCCGGTGATTTCAATTCACCAAAAAGAGTCTTGTATTTCATGATACCATCCAGGAAGGCACGGCTGGGATTCATCCCCTTTCTTTTCCCGCCATCCGAATAAAAGGTCTCCGTCAGCGTTCTCAAGGTTTGTGCATTCCCCTCAAACCCGCCATATTCCTTCATTATCTGGTTCAGGGTGCGTTCGCCGGCATGGCCGAAAGGTGGATGCCCCAAATCATGTGTGAGACAGGCGGCTTCCACCAGGTCAGAATCAATAAAAAAGTCATTCGAGAGCAGCGGGCTTTCCTCACGGAGAAAATTACAGATTGATCGCCCGATTTGGGCGACCTCGATGGAATGCGTCAGGCGGGTTCGATAAAAATCGTATTCACCGGAAAGGAACACCTGCGTTTTGGCCTGCAACCGGCGGAAAGACGAGCTGTGAATGATCCGGTCCCGGTCGCGCTGAAATACCGTGCGGTAATCCAGAGGAGAGCCTTCTTCAACTGGTTCAAAATCAAAATCGCTGTAAAATGTGTTTTTCGTTTTCATTTAACATCTTCTCCTGTTAGCCATTCCTTAAGGCACCAATACGCTCCTGGCTGCACGTTAAACATAGTCGCCTTAGTGTGGCTTATTCTTCAAGGGGAAGCCGCACGGGGGTTATCACCGCACCTACCGGATAAAGGTCCTTTTGCTTGTCCCAGTAGGGCGATCGCTCGTAGAAGAAATTCAGCCGCATCCTGGGGCTTGCTGCAAAGGTGGAATCAGTGGCCAGCCTTTCCTGAAATCCCTCCTCCAATTCCGGATTCGCGGCCAACATTTCCCTGGCTAATTTTTCCAGAACATACCCTTCGGCATATTCTTTTCTCTCGAAAATCGAATCCCAGTAACCCCAAGAAATAAAAGAGTCCGGCGCCTTTGGCTCCAGGAAGTTGACAATGACCCGGTTTGTCCGCTGGTTCAGGAGGATCACGGCTGTTCCTTTCATAAAATGGCGTTCTTCAGTGATGCGCTTCTCCTTAAAGCTTACCCGATGATGCCCCTCGAACGGTTGCTCATCCCATTTTGCGTCCGAAAATCGATATGTGCTTACCCGCAGCGTAGTGTCCTTTGCGAGCCGCTTAACGACAACACCGTGCAACTTTAGCCTTTCGATCTGTAAATTCCATTCCTGCGGAATCAGGTACGCGCAGGGCACAAGCGCCGAATCTGACGGATGTACTTTATCATAATAGGCCATCCGGTAGGTTTTGGGCTTATCGGGATGGTAGATTACCTGGTCGGTGCCGGAAATTTCACTGGGCACACGGTCGTACTCCACACCGAGGAAATCCACCATATCGCTGTCGGTCATGGAAGTTTGCATATTCAGCGGGAGGTAGCTTCCGGTAAGTGAATTCGCGGTCAGCATGTCTGCTTCGCGGTTTATCTTCTTCAACTCCGCTACCTGCTGATTGGCCAGTTCCATCATGTGCATCAACAAGTGATACGTGGCATTCACCCGTGTATGATAATCTTTCAGCATGTGTGTCTCGATCAGATAGAATATGCGATTCTGAACCGCACCGTAACCCGTTGAATAGCGCGGCAAAGCAGCACCTGACACCAGCCCGCTCCGAATGTCCGACCAGTCACGAAACATGATATATGGGAAAATCGGGATGCCGTCGTCTTTCATTTTTCGGTTCAAGTAAGGTTCCAGCACATTAATGCTGAAATCGCGCACCGGCTTTGCCACATTTGCAAATTCCTCCAGGCCGTAGGTAAGCGCATATTGGTAATCCGCTCCATCGGTCACATGGCAATCCACCAGCAAATCCGGCAGCCAGTTGTCAAAAAGTTTCAGCCAGGCCTGCATTTCCGGCGCATCCGCTTTCAAAAAATCGCGATTCAGATTCAGGTTTTGCGCAGTCGTGCGCCAGCCCATCTCTTCCGGCCCGTTCTGGTTGATCCGGTTATATGGCCCAAATCGTTCATGCCCATCCACGTTGAAAACAGGGATAAACAACAGGGTGACATGATCGAGCAAATTCGACAACTTTTTGTTGATCACCATGTCCCGCACCAACATCAGACCCGCATCTTTTCCATCTATTTCACCGGCATGGATTCCTGCCTCCACCAGCATTACAACATTTCCACTTTTTCGAACAGATTCCGGGGTAAAATTATTATTTTTGTCCGCCACAACCAGCGGCAACATGCGGCCCTGCGGTGATTCGCCAAAGCCCATTAACTTTACCATGTCGAAAGCCTTGTCCAACCGGCTGCAATAATCGATCGTTTCCTGGTATGAAGGCGTTTTTTTGAATTCGGACTTTTCGTAGAAGGTTGTCCAGTCCTCGCCCGCCCATAACGATCCCATCAGCGCAATGAGCACGACCAGGACAATCACAGAATATTTATTATTCATTCTAATCATCCTCTGTTAGAGATTACTATACCACCAATTTGCCGATATCTTCTTCCGGGTGAGCCGGTACCTATTCTTTTCACCCCGAATTCAAAGATAATACCATTTAGCGATATGCACATCTAAAAATATTTTCAAAAAGCGTATGACAGTCAAGCCCTGCAGGAAACATTTTCCACTGTTATGTTAGTCATGAAAAGCGTCGTTGTTTAGGTCTGTTTTTTGCAGCGGGTATAAAGCACAGAACCGGATAGAAATTTCATGACACTTTCAAGAAGATTTCTGCCCACATCCAAGATAATCGGATTGCCCTATTTCTTCCACCCGGTAAAGTGTTTCCATAATTAAGGATTTCCATTTGTTTTCTTTATCATTCCTTCCTAAATTCGCATCGTCAAAATGCCCCCGTAGCTCAGTGGATAGAGCGATGGCCTCCGGAGCCATGCGCGCAGGTTCGATTCCTGCCGGGGGTACGAAATTGAGCATGAACAAGAATTATCCGGATTTTAAAAATATTGTAAACGTGATTTTTTAATTGACAAAAAAATGCAATTATATTAAATTTGGCACAGTTGTTTAAGAAGAGAAAGGAAGTTGATCTGTATGGCGCATCATAAATCAGCCTTGAAACGAATTAAGATTGCGGAACGGAATCGTCAGCGAAACCGGTATTACCGCTCGACCATGAGAACATTTCTGAAGCAAGTTGTCTCCACGGAAAATAAGGACGAAGGCGTTACAAGTTATAATAAGGCCGCCTCGTTTTTAGATAAAATGGTTTCGAAGGGAATAATTCATAGGAATACTGCGGCAAATAAAAAATCGCACCTGATGAAGCATGTCAATTCTTTGACATAGATTAGTAATTCCCTCCTCAACCCAAAAGAAACCGCACGCCCATCCCACCCACCTAAAGCGTGCGGTTTCTTCTATTTTGTTCAGATTCCATCTCCTTCAACTATCCGCTTGCCGCTTCCGAAACTGCCATACATTCACTATAAGAGCAGCGCATTGTCCTGAAGGATTTTCTCGGCGATAGCCAGGAATTCTTTGGCCGACGCGGATTTCGGATTTCGGGCCACAATCGGCACTCCGCTGTCGCCGGCTTCGGTAACTTCCGGCTCAATGGGAATTTGTCCCAGTAAAGGAATATCCAATTCCTTAGCCGAGCGACTGCCACCGTCCTCGCCAAATATCTGCGATTTTTCTCCACAATGCGGGCAGACGAAGTAACTCATGTTTTCCACAATACCCAGGACTTTGGTATTCACTTTCTGGAACATTTTCAGCCCGCGGCGGGCATCAACCAGTGCAACTTCCTGCGGCGTAGTGACGATAACCGCCCCGGTCAGCGGCGTTTTCTGAACCAGCGTTAATTGGGCGTCTCCGGTGCCGGGCGGCAGATCAATGACCAACATGTCCAGTTCGCCCCACACCACATCCCGCAAAAATTGCTCAACCGCCTTCATCACAATGGGGCCACGCCAGATGAGCGGCGCATCGTCGTCAACCAGAAATCCCATGGACATCATTCTGATCCCGAATTTCTCCATGGGAATAATCTTCTGGTCCTCGGTTACCATCGGGCGCTCTGTTACGCCCATCATGATATGCACGCTGGGACCATAAATATCGCTGTCCATGAGTCCAATCTTATACCCCTTCTGCGCCAAAGCGATAGCCAAATTTGTGCTAACGGTGGATTTTCCCACCCCGCCTTTTCCGGATGCTATTGCCAAAATATTCTTGATTCCCGGGATCGGGGCTCGCCCTGCCCATGGATCGCCGCCTGCGGCTGTTTGCCGGTCATGCGATTTGGTCTCGCCGGAGCTTTCTACAATAGAAATTTCGTGCTGGGGAATCTTGTCATTTAATATTTGCCTTACACCAGCCAAAATCTCATTCCGGGTCTCATCGCTCTTTGTCGTAAACTTCAGGGTCACGGTAACACGCGAGCCTTCCACTTCGACATCCTGGACAACGCCAAACGAGACGATGTCCCGTGTGAATCCCGGGTAGTTAATTTCCGACAAAATCTCCCTAATTTTTTCTTTGCTTACCTCGGACATAATCTATTCCTCTCACTTGTTTAATTACGAAAATAAATTAATTCGATGTCCAATTTAGGATATATGGTACATCTCATTTTTAATCTTCAGCAGGCGGCATGCCGGATTCCGGGGAGGCGGTTTGGAAACCTGACACTTTTTTCAGATAATGCCACACATAAAAAGCGAATGCGCCGGCCAAAATCCCTAAAGAATCAGCGGCAAAGTCCCAGACATCCATTTGTCGCCCGGGCACATAATGCTGATGGATTTCATCACTCATTCCATACAGCATTCCGCAAAAAATCGCGAGCACCAAAAAATACCTGCTTAACCGGCGAAACCGTTGCTGGTAAAAAAATGCGCGGGCGAGCAGCAGCCCGTAAAACGAATAAAACATAAAATGATAGAATTTGTCCTGTAACCGGAATCCGAGATCGGGACCGGACAGATTTGGAATCGAGGACAACACAAATATTAGCACCGTCCAGAGCAACGCCGGAACCTGATAGCGGATGAAACTGTTTTTCAGCATCGATTTTCTTCTCACTAATAAAAACTCCTGAAATCCACTCTTATTGACCAACGAAATTTAAATTTTTCTTGATCCACATTTCTATTGACCCAAAAAGGAAAATCAAAGTGGATCTCATCAATATCAAAATAATGGAACGGGAAAGGAAGGCGGGTTATGGAAATTGTCGCGCCAGCCTCGCCGTAAAACCGCCTGAAATCGCCCCAGTTATTTGCTGTTGAAACCCAATCCGTAAAGCCCGATATAGCGATGTCGGAAATATAGGGCACATAGTGTAGCGACAAATTCAAGGGGTTTCCCAAAGTCACCGCCACCGTTCCGCTTACCAGCGAACGCCCCTGTGGTTCCCAGGCATCGGCAAATACCCGCATATTTCCCCCGCCGGGAATGAAAACATGCCCGTTGTGCCACCAGTCAGCAGGAAGCGTCCCAATCGAACGCGTGTACGGATTGAGAAAAAGATCGTATCCGCTGGCGCCGCCGGTTCGCAATTCTTTCTGCACGGGAACATCCCCGTAAACAGCGCCGGAGAAAAATCGGCCAGTCAATTTTTGATAAAAAACCAGGGGAACCCGAAAGCTCGCTTCAGCAGTCCAAAGATTGAAGGTGTAATCGCTTCCCAAGAACGCATTTTCGCCGTGCAGCGCCGCTTCCCAGCCAAACGGCTGGTAGCCGGATTTCCAGTGCGCCCGGCTCACTGTGCCTTCCAGATAGCTGATATTCCCTTTGCCGGGGACAAATGGAAAATACGCATCTTCATAAATGTGCCGAAATTGCCAGCCGACAGTAAATTTCAAATCCTTGATTTGCGGAGGAGCGGTCCATTGCAGCCATGTTCCGCCGCCACGCCGCCCACCGGAATTGTAAGCACGGGCAACAAAATGTAACTGTGGATTCAGTATATACAAAGGATGTTCGAACCAGAGATCGATATCCGGGTGGCGGGAGCGAATGCCGAAAAGTATTTCCGAACGGTGCTGGAAGTCCGGGTAGATGTAATTCCCACGCGTTCTTACGCCCAGTTGTATCCCATCTTCACGGTTGTAAAATATAAAAGGGAAAACCGTAGCAGTGTAACCGTCGGTCCGGGGATAGAGATACTGCCGGTGCAGCCAGTACCAGTAAATCCGGGGGAATCGACGGGAGTCGTTGTTGAAAGGATTGACGTCCAGCAAGCGATTTTCAGGATCAATAAGCACCCTTTTAATTTTTGCAGGCAGCCGGAGCCGCACCTGCTTTTCTTTTTCATAGAATTTCCAGGGCGAGATGCCGGTATCCTGACCGGCAATAAAATTGGTTCCGCCTGCCACCGGCACCCGGTAGTCCCGGGTCGATCCATCGGCAAGAAAGAGACGAAAATCCAGCGGCATAACCACCGGCTGGTTCCGTTTGAATTTTAAGTGCGCATCAAAAATGCGGCGGTCATTTTGTTTTTCCCAAGTTCCGCCAAATCCGCCAACCGCGTAATCGCAGTGCCAGATGGTGTTGAGCCATTCCTCAAAAAACCAACTCAAATTTTGCCCGCCGGCTACCCCGAAGACCCGGAACAGGTCTTCCGGGTAGGGATGACGGAATCGCCAGGTATCGTAATATTGATGCATCCCTTTCCAGAATAGCGAATCCCCCAGTACCAGCTTTAGCTGGGAGATGACCAGGCTCATTTTTTGATAGTAAGGAATATACGGATTGTACTGAAACCAGTCGAAATTCAGGTTTATCCGCTCCTCTTGGCCGGTTCGAATATATGCCAGGTAGGTCAGAAAATCAGTCTCCCGCACATCCTCGGAATAGCCAAAATACTTTCCCCAGAAGCCGGAAGGAGAATCAATATAAAGCGGTTTGTCCCCAAAAACTTTTTCCATTCCCAAGTTTTCGAAATAGGTGGCAAATCCTTCATCCATCCAGCCGTAGCGGGTTTGGTTATTCGCCAGCAACCCGTAAAACCACTGGTGGGCGATTTCGTGAATGATGGTTGCGCTCAAGTCCCGCGGATCGTAGATGAGATCGTTGATGATAACCAGGTTTGGGTATTCGATGCCGCCAGCCTTAATAAAACCATCTACAACCGCGAGTGAAGGGTACGGGTAGGGGCCAACTTTCTGCTCGAACAACTCCACCGCCTTTTTCGCCACCGGCAATTGCGACTCCCAGTCCTTCATACGATAGGACAGGATAAAAAATTGGATGTCTATCCCATTAACGTCCACATGGCGCAGCACGAACTCCGGGTCCGCCGTCCAGGCGAAATCGTGAACGCGGGGCGCATGAAACCGGTAGGTGACCGGCGTGGAATCGGGGAAGTTCCAATAATCGGTGCGGCGTTTTGCGAAGCTC
The DNA here is from genome assembly GCA_964624795.1 of uncultured Calditrichaceae bacterium. GTDB lineage: Bacteria > Calditrichota > Calditrichia > RBG-13-44-9 > RBG-13-44-9 > CAZUZS01. The sequence goes on along the minus strand of CAZUZS010000019.1, from coordinate 14,136 downwards.
ACCGAATCCGGCAACGCCTCCGGATTCAGCAGGGCTCCGGTTGCGCCCACCACAAATCCGTTCGGCACGGTGACATCCACCCAAAAACTCCCCCATTCCTGGTAGAATTCTCCATCCACATGCTGGTCGGCATGCCAGCCGCGCTCATCGTAAACTGCCGGAACCGGGTACCAGTTACCAACATCGAAGTGATCGCCATAATAACCGAAGCGTTCGCCGGCAGGTGGCAAAATGGTGTTGAAACGGAAAAAAAACTCCTGCGAGTCACCCGGCGCCAACGCCAGTGGAAGCTCCAATTTCATAACCGTGCCATCCGTTTGAAACTGTAATTCCCGATCCAGACTGTCTTTCACCGAGATAATCTCGATATATCCCGCATTTTTTGCTGGGATGCTATCGGACTCGGCTGTGCGTCGAAAACGATTCATGTAAAGATGAAAATAGATGTAGCGCAGTGTGTCGGGGGAATTGTTCAGGTAAACCATTTTCTGTTCGCCTTCCAGGCGATTCAATTCCGGAATCAGCTTAACCCGAATCTTATAGTTCACATGCTGCTGAAAATAGGTCAATCCATTTGAGGCGCAGATGCACAATACCGCTATCGCCAGTATCCCAAATTTCATCCTTGTATCCCAACTTCTTACCTAATCAAGTCAGGTAAATTAGACAGTAGAGCGAGTTTTTCCAAATTGTAATATTTATCCCCACCGCAATTTCGTATTTGTAATCCTAATCATGATTGTAATTCGGCTTTTCGATTATAATTAGGAGTACGATCAAGATTAAGATTATGAAAAGGAATTTGATTCGGTGAAAATGGAAGCTAGAAGATCAGCAACCAAATTCGGCTATTTTTCATCCCGGGGCAAATCCACCGGTTTTCGCCCTTCCAGCGACTGGGCATGGCGAATAGCATCTTTTCCAAATTTATCCTGAATGCTGTCCATCGCCTGTTCCAGCTTTAATTTTTTCTGATCCTCCGCATCCCATAAGCTGAGCTGCGTTCCCTGCTCTTTTTCCAGGTTGGAAACGCCCACCCCCAGCAGGCGAACTGCATACTCCGGGGGATTGAATTCCGAAAGCAGGTATTCTGCAATGCGAAAAATGTCCTTGGTCAGATTGACCGGGTCTTTCTGGCTGTGGCTGCGCGTAAAAGTTTTGAAATCCTCGAAACGGATCTTTAAATGAACTGTGTGGCCGCGGATGGCTGCCCGGCGTAGTCTGCCGGCTACTTTCTCGGAAAGGTAGAAGACCGTGTTACGGATTACCTCAAAATCGGTTTGGTCAGTGTCAAAAGTAACCTCATTGCTTACCGATTTCGCATCTTCAACCGCAACAACATCGCGCGGATCGTCGCCTCGCGCCATTCGATAAATGTGCTCGCCCATCTTGCCAAACTTCTGTTTCAGAACATCCAGGGGATATTCGACAAGCTGCGAAACAGTTCGAATACCGATCTTATTCAATTCGTCGCACATTTTCTTCCCGATTCCCCATAAGCGGGTAACGGGCAACGGATTCAGAAATTGCTGCACTTTGGCGGGCTGCACAATCAGGAGTCCATCCGGCTTGCAGAAATCCGAGGCGATTTTTGCCACGCTTTTGCTGGGGGCAATTCCCACCGAAGCATTCAAGCCGGTTGTTTCGCGGATTTCAGCTTTGAGCCTGTTCCCCAGGATCTCAAGATCACCAAATAAGTGCAGGCTGCCGGTCATGTCCATGAAAGCTTCATCGATGCTCAGCGGTTCGATTAGCGGCGAAAATCTGTCTAAAACGGCAAAGACTTTTTTGGAATATTCCTGGTAAACATGGCCATGCGGCGGGGCATATACTCCATTGGGGCAGCGGCGGTACGCCTGGCCTATGGGCATAGCGGAGTGGACACCGTATTTTCGCGCTTCATAGGATGCTGCCGAAACCACACCACGACCTTTCCCACCCCGCGGATCGGCGCCAACGATGACCGGTTTGCCTCGCCATTCCGGGTGCAGAAGCTGTTCGACGGATGCAAAGAAAGCATCCATATCCACATGCAAAATAATCTTTTTCCAATCGCCGCTCATCATTTCAATCCAAAAATAGCCAAAACAAATATCGTGGCAATCACCGCCAGGTAAATGTTCTTGCGGTATTTCTTTTTCAATTGCTCATTGGTAGTGGCGGAAGCCAGGCTCAGCTTTCGGTACTCGCCAACCGCCACCCTGAAGTTGCCTTCAATATGAAAATCGTGGGCAAGGGAATCGATCACAAAGGGCGGCATGGTAAAACGCAAATCGATATCTCCGGCCGCCCGCTCCTCCTTTTTGCCACCCTCGAAACGGACCACCCCATTTATATTTTCACTCTGCGGCCGGCTCGCTCTCGCAATCCCGTTGTAAGTGAGAAAAACGTCACCCTGCTGATTCACATATTTGACGGAATCGGGAATGGTATCACCAAGATTTATATACAGGTCGTAGAAATTCTCAGATTTTTTGCTCCTGGTTCCGGCCACAATTTCCAGGACGTTTTTATTCCCCTTCCTGATTTCGGGGTAAAATAGTATTTCCCTCGATTCTTTACTCTCAACCATTACCGTTGAATCGTAGCCAACGCTCACATTTCTCGAAAGAAGAGCGTTCAGGATTGGAAAGGCTTCAGCCGGCCCATTATCGATTGATATACTGAGATTTCCGAGTGGGTGGGTCTCATCCGCAACCGTGGCAGACACCAAAATTAAAATAGTCCAGGCAAATCCAAATAATCTCAATCGCATTGTTCACTCCCCATGTGTAGACTGCCATTCAATCCGGTTTTACTGTTCCCTTCGGGAAGGAAACGGCATTTTATTTTCTCAGAAGATTTATTTTCCTTAAACATTAATGTGGTCTGTTGTTATTCAACATTTCTCTGGAGTAATCCTGTGCGGCGAACAGACCGCCCCCGGATCAACAGCCAAAAAATTTGAGCCACGAAACCACCACCATTGGGCCGTAGATTTACTACCGCTGACTTTGCCGCAGTTTTTCGATCCGGTTTTCTACTTCCGGATCCCTGGTGTAAATATTGTTCAGATACTGCTCGAGATAATACAATGCCTGCGCCGTTTCTCCACTATTATCCGATATTATGCCTAATGCCCGGTAACATTCCCAGCAGTGGGGATTGTGTTTTAACGCCCGCAAATAATTTTGCCTGGCGCTGGCCGTATCCCCCTGGCTCAGATCAAACTTTCCCCTTTCGGCCAGAATTTGGGAATTTGTTGAATCCAGGTTCAGGGCAAAGGTCAGTTGATCCTGCCCGCTCTGGAACTTGCCGCGGTTGATAAAATAAATGGCCCGGTAAAGGTAAATTTCGGCATCGTTGGGATCCAGTGCTAAGGCGATGTTCAGATGCGAGATGCCCTGTTCCAACAAGCCGGTTTTTATGCAGGCAATTCCCAGCATTTTCTGGGCCCTGGCATCGTTGCTCTCTATTTTGATATATTTTTCCAAATGTCCGATAGCTTTTTGATAATCCTCATCGTTGAAATACGCCAGCCCTTCAATTCGGTCTGTTTCGGGAGAATTTCCACCATGCTGCTGATAATATTTGATCCGATCCAGCGCCAACCTGGACTGCCCCGCATTTTGATAAGCGTCCGCCAGCATCAGTGTAAATTCCAGAGAGTCCGGCTGGTAACTGGTCAAATCCTTCAATACCAGCACCGCTTCGCGATACTTACCTACGCGTAAACACAGATCGCCCAACCGCTTCCACACTTCCGGGAAATGTGACTTGAATTTCAGGGCAGTTTCATACGCGATTATGGCAGAATCCGGTTTGTTCATCAGCTCAAATACCTGTCCGCGCACGTAATAAAATTGCGCAAACCCCGGACGCATAACGATAGCGGTGTCCAGCAGTGCCAGTGCCTCGCTGTATTTCGCCGACTCGATTGAAGTAAGGGCGCGATAAAAATATGAAAAGGCAGGCGCATTCGGCTCGGTTCGCTGAACAGCCGGTTTTTTGGAAGCACAAGAGGATAATGCAATAACCACGAACAAAATCATTTGCAGCCAATAATATTTACTACCGATCAATTGCGTTTTCCTAACATAAATATATAAAGTTGCCAGCAGGCAAAGCCGAGCCAGATCCCAACTGCTGCGGACGGAATTTCAAACCAATTGGCATCTTGCCTGGCAAACAGGACGCCGCTAAAAAAGAAAACCGAGGGTATTAAAATGGCCGCGGCCCAGATAGAACCTGAAGCAATTTGGCGGTTTTTTTTCAAAAACCACATCAAAGATAGAATAAAACCGGCAGGTAAAAAAGCGAAAACTTCCCTGACAATTGAAATCACCAGGTCCAGCCTGTGGTACCGGATCAGGTAATATGTGGAAACGTTATCGGTTTGCAATACCTCTTTAAAAAAGGCAATATTCGGTACAAAATCCACCGGGAAGAGAATCCGGTACATAACAAACAACAGGTAAATATATCCCATGATCTTAAAAAACCGGATGTGGAGTGAAAAATGCCGGCCATTCAGAATGGCCGCTTGATGCGAGGTTTTCCTGTTGTCTCTCCGCAAATTCCAATACAGGGCGGCGCCGAACAGAACGCTTAATTGCGCAATAAAAACATCGCCCAGCGAATGATTCCGAACCGGAACCAGTAACTGGTAAATTTCGATAAAAAGCGGAAGAAACAAAGAGAGCAGCAAAACCAGGAAATAGTGCATTTTTTTTAGAGATGATGAAAAATAGCGCTCCAATCCGGCAAATAAAAAAAAGGTGAAACTGCCATACAAAATAATGCCGGATAAAAGATCGTTGAACAGATTTTCAACCCGGAGGGGATGCCGAAGAAATGCAGCTACCTGGTGAGCAATAGAATCCGGTTGAATGGAATAAGTAAATGGAGCAGATTGCGCAAGATAGATTACCAGAATAAACAGGCCGGCCATAATCATTTCCGGTTTCCGCGCAAAAAGTGTGAACAGAATCGATTTGATCTCCTCATGGAATCGCAGGTAGATGGCCAGCATTAAAAAGGCTCCCAGCAGTGTGCCGGTTGTATTGGTCAGAATGTCTGTTACAGACGATTCCCTGTCGTAAGTGAATATCTGGAGGAATTCCACGAAAGCGCTCAACGACGCTCCCTGCAATAAAATCCGAATCCATTCGCCCGCCCGAAGGTTGCGATATTCCGTCAATATCTTGCGGAGAGCCAACAAGATGCCGAACGGCATAAAGAATATAATATTGGCTACAATATCGCTTCGCGGGGCGAACCTCCCTTTCGCCATGAAGGGAATCCATTCGATCTGCCCGAATCGCCTGATTATAAAATGCGGATTAAAAACAAAGCTAAATGGGACCATTGTAACATAGATAGCAAAAAACACAAAACTCCATATAAGCACCTTCAGCCAGTTGTTGCTGAACCACAGGTAATATCTCTCTATATTATCAGTATTTTCTATTCTTTCCACTTTTTCACCAGTCGAATTTCAGACGTCCTGTAGCGGTAATTATCCGGTTCACTCCCGCTGTACTCTTCCATAAAATATTTGATGACAACCGGCAGCCATTCATTTAACGGCGTCGAATGAAAATCAAGTGTTTGCTGCGCGAGCGAGGGGTCCAGGTAAGACACCCACTTTCCGCTGAAAGGCGAAATATCCAGAGGCACATCGTTCGCCAGCAATTCCCCGGGCGGTATTTCAATGATCTCCGTTTTCCGCTCCATTAACCCGGCAATCCGCGCGACGAATTCCGATAGCACAAGCACTTCATTCTGTGCAAGGTTGAAGACCTGTCCGTTGACAGATTCCCGCGACATCGCGGATTTAATCGCCCCCACAACATCCGCGACGTACACATGACGGATAATATTGTCCCTGCCTTCCGGAATAATAAGCGGATTTCCATCTGCGATGCGGAGCAAGTATGAATAGAGTCGCAGTGTGTAGTCCCGCGGACCGTGAATAATGGGACAGCGAAACCGGACTGACGGAAAGCGACGTGATTGAAAGGCATCCACCAGAAAATCCTCGATCTGGCGTTTCTGCAGCCCGTAGTTGTAACCGGCTTCTTCGCCCTCCGGACACTCGATTAAATCCTGATCATAGTCGGTCTCCCGTGCAGGCTGGTGTTTATTTTCGGTGATCAGGTAAACCTGCCCGGTGCTGATAAAAATATACTGTCCAATGCAATCCCGGAAGGCTTCTTCAGCCACAATCGCATCCTGCAAATCATAGCCAATCAGGTCAATTACCACATCAAACTTCTTGCCGCGAAAAATGTCAAAAAAATGTTTGTAATCTTTTCGATCTCCATGAATCCGTTCTATTTCAGGACCAAAGTCGTCGCGAGTTTTTCCACGGTTGAAAAGCGTAACTTCAAAATTCTCTCTTAAAAGAGCGCGGGTCAGGTGGTAACCGAGAAACCGTGTTCCGCCGATAATAAGCACTTTCATAAACTCCTCCATACCGAATGAATGCTCGTCATTAATCGCACTTGCTCTGTTCCCCTGTCAAAATTTCGATTACATCCTTTACGGTTTGCGCGGTTGAAAGATTCCGGGAAATGCCGGGAAATCTGAGCGCTTGGACAATGTCATTTTTCAGGTTCAAGTAGCGCTGTTCCACCGAGTAAAACTGACCCTTCTCCCTCAGCCGGTTTGCCAGGTAAACCTGCTCGGTTTGCCCCGGTGTGGGAATCAGCAGCGCCCTTTTCTCCAATTCGGCAAGTTCCATCAGCGTACTGTAACCGGAACGTGTAACAACAAGTCTGCTGCGATTGAATACATCCTCCATTTCCAGCCGCGGCAAATGTTGGTAAATGGTCACATCTTCAGAAATTTTCTCCACCACGTCGGACTCCGGGACCCCCAGTGTCACTATTATTTTGCCGGAGAGTTCCGGAAGTTGGGATCGCACCAGATGTTCCAGCAGGCTGCGCTGCGGCTCGGGCCCGGAAATGGAAATTAACACATCGATATCCTGGAGCGAATCGGGTTTTGCCGAAATACTGGAGAGGATGCCGGGGTAGTTATAATTTCCGCTCCCGATTTTCCGGGAAAGTCGGCCAGATAACCAGCCTTCACTTGTGCTGAGCACATCAGGAACGATAACGGATGAATATTTCCGGTGATAGTGTTGATTGAATCTCTCGCCAATAAATTCGAAAGGCCGGAAAAATCGGGGGGCGATGAACCGCAACTGATGGGAGATAAAATGCGAAGGAACAGTTTCCGAATAGCAACCATACCGGTGATCGCTGATCACCAATTCGATATTGTTTTCAGCGATGAGCCGTTCGGTAATTTCATGCTCGCGGGCAATGGCAGCCAAAACTGAGGGGACCCGCAGCAGCAAGCCGGCTATATTAACCCCCCTGCGTGAATAAGTCAGGTTGTAATCGGGCAATTCAACAAAGTTGGCGGAACTTATTTCCTGCCGCAGGAATTCCAGCGAGCGCCCCGAACTGCCGATAAAAATCCGCCATCGGCGATTGTGAAATTCACGAATCAGCGGCAGGCTGCGCGTCGCATGTCCCAGTCCCATATTTAAAACCGCAAAGAAAACCGCAGACGCCATTATCTTCCCCGGCCCCTGTTGCCAGTTGGTGAATTTTCGCTGAATGCGTTTGAGTTCAATTGCCGCAGGATACGGAAATTGTGGCCCCGGGTTGGTAGCAGCAACGTTGCGGAGTGAAACGAGTATTTATTTCTTGCCATTGGGTAATATTTTCTTTGATAAATACTTGATTTGCAGTCGTTCAGAACCGTCGGAAGTTCACCCGCCGGATCAGGTGATCAACGGCAGGAATATACGGAACGTTGTTCCCTGGCCGATCTGGGAACTAATTTCGATTCGTCCCTTATGATGCGTGATAGTGCTGTAAGTTATCGATAATCCCAATCCCATTCCCTGCCCAACGCTTTTTGTGGTATAGAACGGATCGAACAGCTTTGATATTTCTTCCGGCGAGATTCCCGAACCATCGTCTGCGATGTCGCATCTCAACCAATCTCCTTCCGCGCCCGACACAATTTCAATATGTTGCGCACCTGCATCCACTGCATTCTTCAGGATATTCAGAAGGGCCTGGTTCAGTTCTGCTTTTACGCCTTCAACAAAAAACTCTCCGTTAAACTCCAGCTCAATCCCGATTGTCTGTTCCAGTCGTTCCTGAAATATTTTGCTCACAATCCCCATATTTTCATTCCAGTTAATCACCTGAAACGCGCCCCCGCCGGCACCCGAAAAATTCTTCAAATCTTCCACAATCTCGCGGGACCGCCGGGCGCCTTCCCGCACACCCTCGATCAACTTAACCAGATCTTTTTTAACATACCGCAGGTCTTTTTCATCCTCCAGTTTCTCTTTCTGCGCTGCCGGCAGTTGTAAAACTGCTTCGTCCAGGGCTTCCAGCAATTGGTTCACATACTGCTCGAGGTAAGGCAGGTTGCTGTAAATAAAATTAATGGGATTATTGAATTCGTGCATAAATCCGGCGATCAGGCGGCCCAGGCTGGCCATTTTCTCCGATTGAATGAGCCGCGACTGTGTGCTCTGCAATTCCTCCACCGTCTTTCGCAAGCTGTTTGTTCGCTCCGCTACCTTGTCCTCCAGAGAGCGGTTGAGCTCCTCTACCCGCTGGTAAGCCAGCGAATTTCGGATCGCGATTCCAAGCAGGTTGGCAAATGCCTGAAGAAACTCCACATCCTCTTCCGTAAACACATTGGCGATATGCCGGTTGTCCACATAGATTGTTCCCAGCACCTCTTTTTCAACGACAATGGGCACGCAGATGAAGGAGAGAATTTCCAACTGCTGGATAGTCTGATATTGCGAAAAACTCGGATCGTGAATGGCGTTGTGGCTGTAGAGCGGTTTGTAGTCTTTCATCACCTGCATGACAATGGAGTTGCTGAAATTCAAAGCGTTCTGCTCGGACTGGTCATCGAGGTTGTGCGCGATGCGGATTCTCAGATTGTCGCCTTCTCGCAGAATGATCACCGCCCTTTCGGCATTCATCAAATCGATGATTTTGCGTTTGATTCGCGGGAAAAGCTCGTCCGGGTCCAGAATAGTGATAATCTGTTGGCTTACCAGGTAAAGCGCCTGCAGTCTCTGCCGGTTCAGCATTTCAAGAGATGAAACAGAATCAGGAAACTCCGGCGAGTCCATCTTCAGACGGTTGTAGATTTCTTGAAAAGGATTTTTCACACTGTTTTTATCTAAAAATATAACCGGAGGAGCAAGAAAATCAAGCACAATATCAGAGTATCCGGAAGAACTCACTCGGAGGTGGCAGGTAAAGGGTCATTCCCGCGAAAGCGCGAATCCAGAGAATATTCGTCCATCAATCTTGGATTCCGGCAATCCATGCCGGAATGACAATCGAATACCATCTCTCATACAATCCCTGATCTAAAGATCAAGGCAAGCCGGAAAATAGGAAAGAGAAATATTACGGATTTGAATGGCCCCGATTTTACAAATCGGGGAATAAGAGACCAATAATAAAAAAAGAGCCGGAGAAAATTCCCCGGCCCAGACAATTATATAATATATTACCCGTTCTAAACTATTCTGTCTCTTCGGGTTCCGTTTCCGCGTCCGCCTCAGTATCATCTTCCTTCTCAGCTTTCTCTTTTGCAGCGGATTTCGTTTTCTTTTTCGTTGTCTTTTTGGTTTCCTCTTCCACCTCGCCGGATGTTTCCGTTTCCTCGACGGCATCCGCTTCCTGCTCTGCTGGTTCTGTGGCCTCCACCTCGGCTTCGGGCTTGGAAGCTTCTTCTGCTTCAGCAGCAGGTTCGGCTTTTTCTTCCGGTTTGGCGACTTCGGCTTCAGTTGGCTCTGGCTGGCTGCTTGCCTCGCCGGCCGCTTTTTGCTCTTCTTCTGCCGTTTCGGTCTCTTTCTCGGCGTCCTCTTTATCCGCGGCCTTTTTTGTTTTTGGCTTACGTGCCGGATGCTTTCTGCCTTGCTGCTCGGCGGGAACGCCTTCCAGGACTTCGGGCACATCTTTCACCATCTCTTCGATAGTCGTCGTCGTGAAATTGTGTTCGGCCATATAGCTTTCAACGGCTTCCTTTTCTTTGCCCTTGAGATACTCGCCGGCCGAAAGCACAATGCGCTTGTTCTCTTTGTCGAACTCAATCACCTTCAGAGGCAGATCCTCGCCCACCTTGAAATGGTCCGAAGCGCGTTTAATATTTGATTTCCCAAGATGGTTCAGCGGGACAAATGCGTCCACACCTAAAGGAAGCGTGACAATCACGCCTTTATCGATAAGCCGGGAAATTTTGCCGGTAGTTTCGGTATTCACATCGTAGGCATCCTCGAAAGCATCCCACGGGTTGGCTTCTACCTGCTTGTGGCCCAGTGCAATGCGGCGTTCTTCCTTATTGATATCCAGAACCACTACATCGATTTCCTGACCCTTTTTGACCACCTCACTGGGATGACGGACTTTCTTGGTCCAGCTCAAATCGGAAATATGAACCAGCCCGTCCACACCCTCTTCCAGCTCCACGAAAGCGCCGAACGGCGTAAGGTTGCGAACTACACCGTGATGCCGGGAACCGACCGGGTATTTCTCCTCAATATCTTCCCAGGGATCCGGTGTAAGCTGCTTAAGACCCAAGGATATCTTCCGCTCCTCCGGTTCTATGCTCAACACCACCGCTTCCACTTCATCGCCCTCGCGCAGTACCTGCGCCGGATTTTTGATGTGCTGCGACCAGCTCATTTCCGAGACATGGATCAATCCTTCGATTCCTTTCTCAAGCTCCACAAATGCACCATAGTCCGTGATGCTGACGACTTTGCCCTTCACATTGCTGCCAATGGGGAAGCGCTCTTCGACATTTTCCCATGGGTGTGGTTGAAGTTGCTTCAGGCCCAGCGAAATACGCGATTTGTTTTCATCAAAATCGAGGATCATCACGTCGATTTCTTCATCCAGCTTTACCACTTCCGAGGGATGATTGACACGGCCCCAGGAGAGATCGGTAATATGAAGCAAACCATCGACTCCGCCCAGGTCGATAAACACACCGAAGTCGGTGATGTTCTTGACCATTCCACGGCGGACCTGTCCCTTTTCCAGGGTCTTTATGATCTCCGCACGCTTGCTTTCCAACTGTTTTTCAATGATCACACGGCGGGAAACAACGATATTCTTGCGCTGTTCGTTTACCTTCACAATTTTGAGATCGAGGGTTTGCCCCACGAAAGCATCAAAATCGCGGATCGGCTTCACATCTACCTGGGAACCGGGAAGGAATGCGTCCACGCCATTCAAATCGACGACAAATCCGCCTTTAATACGGCGAACAATTCGTCCCTGGATAATGGCATCGGTCTCGGCTTTGTTCATTAGATCTTCCCAGGTGCGAATAAAATATACCTTCTTACGGGATAGCATGACCTGTCCTTCGACGTCTTCGGAGTTTTCCAGGAAGACCTCTACCATATCTCCGATTTTGATCGTATCCAGATCAATAAATTCCTCTTTCGGGATCATACCTTCCGATTTGAAACCCACATCGACGATGACATCCTTGTCAGCCACGGCTACAACCGTGCCTTTGATGATATCGCCTTCCTTCACCCGTTCGAAGCTTCTTTCATACATACTCATCAGTTCATGGTCAACTTCCGGGGTTTCTTCTTCCAGTTCATCGGGAACCTCCCCAAGTTTGAAAACCTGGCCCGGTTTGACCTTCTCTACATTTGCTGCTGCCGGATCCGGGGTAGGCTGCTGCTCACCCGTTGTCTCCGGGTTTTGATTTTTAACTTCTTCAGTCATTTAAGTTAGTCCTCCTTTTCGAAAAAGATTTCCCTTGCGGGATTTTACAGACCCTAAATATAAGAACATGCGATTTTCTTTCAAAATATTTTTTACTTTATTCAGGTTTCATTTCGTCTTATGAACGCATATTGATAATCTTAATTGCAATCCTAATTGCAGAGCGCAGAGAGCGTAGCACATAGGCATCCGGCCTTCTGTCTTCAGCCCCCGATTTCCGAGACTCCTTCGCTCCAGAACATCGTCTCACGTTTGACGTTTCACATTTCTCCGTTCCCGATCACAGTGCTTTCAACAATTCTTTCACTGCAACCTCCAACTGGCGGTCTTTGTGCTGGGCTGTATCCCCCGGCTGATCATCGACGATGATATCCGGCACTGCCCCGTGATTTTCCATATCCACCATGCTCCCCTTCACATACCAGCCGCGGGTGGGCACCCGGAACGTAGAGCCGTCAATCAAGGTGATGGCGCCGGTACTGATCACCAGCCCGCCGGTCGGCTTGCCAACGACTTTGCCCCGCCCCAGGGTTTTAATAGCATGAGAAAAAATCTCGGCATTGGAATATGAATATTCGTTGCAGAGAACGATGATCGGTTTGGTCCAGGCGTAGAGCGGGCGACGCTCGGCCTGAGGGTAGCCCTGGGTGCCGTCCCGCGGTACGGTCACGGCATGATCACGGATCATCAGCATGTTCAGCAGGTAATCGGTAGTCCAGCCGCCGCCATTATTGCGGACATCGATGACCAGGCCGTCCTTATCGTGCGCCTCGGCATAAAGCTCCATCTCGAATCGCTCCAGGCTGGCTTCGCCCATCGCCCGGATGTGAATGTAGCCCAGGCGGTTATCGGAGAGTTTGTGCACCGAATTAGCTTTCTCCTCACGCCAGCGGTCGTACTCCAGCGACATGAAATTTCCGTAGCTGATTGGCCGGACAATAACAGAACGGCGGTATTCGCTGCCATCTTTCTTTCCGCTCAGAAGAAGCTCCAGCGGCTGACCGACTTTATTTTCCAGGAATGAATAAAGGTTTCCTTCGGTACCCAGCTTTATGCCGTTCACCGCAAGCACAATTTCACCAGGCAGGGCTGGTTCGTTTATCTTGTCTGCCGGGCCATTGGGAATTACCTCGCTGATCCGCAATCCCTCGCCGTGGTATTCCTGGTCGTAGCGCAGGCCTAACATGCCGGTTTGAACCTGATCGTCTGCTCCCGGCGGGTAAATTCCCAGGTGGGAGGCGTTTAATTCGCCTATCATCATGCTCACAATATCATCAAAATCCTGAATGGTGTAGGCGTTTTCCGCCGCCGGAAGATATTTTTCATACATCGCCTTCCAGTCCACACCGTGGAATTTGGGATCGTAAAAATATTCGTTCAGGGTGCTCCACGCTTCGGTGAATTTCTGGCGCTGCTCGCCCCTGACATTTATTTTGACCTGCGCCGAAAAGCTAATTCCGTCCGATTTGCTTCCATCCGGCGTAATAGATGCCAGTTTGCCGCCTTTTTTCAGGAAGTAGATCTTCTTGTTCCCTTCATGCCAGTTAATGAACTGCGGGCGGTCGCTTCCGCTGGTCAGCTCTTTGGCATCCTTGCCGTTCCATTTCACTTTCCACAAATCGGTTTTGCCGGAAGAATTGCTGGAGAACACCACAAACTGCCCGTCCGGCGACCAGCAGAAATCGCTTTCTTCGCCAGGTAGCGAAGTGACCCGGTGCAGCCGCTTGTAGAGATTCTCCGGATTATCGATTACTACATGCACTTCTTCCTTTTTATCCTTGTCTTTCTTTTCGTCAGAAAAGATTTCTTCCCACTCTTCATTTGTCCTTTCGTCATCCGCCTTTTGCAGAAAAGCCATCCAGATATCGAAGTTGTCCCCTACCCGTCTCGAAACAAATGCCAGCCGCTTGCCATCCGGCGACCAGTGCGGCGTGGTGTCGTAATCGGGATGCTGCGACACGTTATAGGTTTTGCCTTCATCCAAATTCAGCAAAAATATCTCGGAATTCGATTCGTCGTCTTCGCGCGAGTAAGCAATCCAGCGGCTGTCCGGTGACCAGGTGAATTGCAGGGGACTCCAGCCTTTCACCACCGCGCGCTCCTGTTTGCTTTTCGCATCGTAGATCACCAAATCCCCTTTCCCGCGGATAAATGCCACTTTCTTTCCATCCGGTGAGAACTGCGGATCGTGATCTTGTTCTGCGCTGCCAACCAACTTAACAGTTTTGAAGCGGGTGGTGCGGCTCAGCATCTTCTGCTGCGGATCGCCGCTGGTCACCAGGTAAATATCCTGGTTCCCGTCCCGATCCGAAACATACACCAGGCTGTCGCTGTTCGGCGCCCACGA
>CAZUZS010000018.1:17928-69410 GCA_964624795.1 uncultured Calditrichaceae bacterium | reverse complement strand
GGCTACGATGCGGCGCTGCTCTCCAGCATTTTGCATATCTACAGCGCACAGGAAAACCGCGCGCTGCTGCAGCGGGTTTACGATTCGCTGGAAGAAGGCGGAAAAATCATCATCCGCGATTTCTTCCTGAACCGCGACAAGACCGGCCCGTTGGTCGGGACTTTATTTGCAGTGAATATGCTGGTCAATACCGAGCGGGGCAACAGTTACAGTCTTCAGGAAATGAAAGATTGGTTGAGGAAAGCTGGTTTTAGGAAAAGCAGGAAAATTCAACTGAAGGGCAAAATGGCGCTGCTGGAGGCGGTCAAATGAAAATGAGGGTTCTGGGAAATTCGAAAGCCGGGAGTATTGGAATTATTAAGTAAAGGAGCATTGCCTCCTATTATCTGTCGAGCGGTAATGTTTGTGATTTCCGGTGTTATAACGGATGTTGTCACATAACCGGATAAATGGAGAATTAGCATCAAATGGAAGTAGCAGGCATCCCGTGAATCCTGTTAATCCTGTCAAAAACAAATTCATCAGGAATCGGGACAAGATGGAGATAGATGGCGGAAATTGAATATATCAACCTGGGAGACACTCAGCGCATTGGTGCGTCTGCCCACTATCTGAAATTGGGCGAGTGGGGAATACTGCTGGATGCCGGCCTGGATCCCAATACCCAGGAAGTCCCGGATTTTGAGAGCATAAAAAACCAGCCGGTGAATGCCATCATCATTTCACACGCCCACCTGGACCATCTCGGCTCGCTGCCGGTGGCGCTCCGCTATTTCCCGCAAGCCCGCGTCTACATGACGCCGGCCACCGCCGCGCTAAGCGAGGTCATGCTCTTTCACTACCTCAGGGTGCAGGAACGACGGGCCTCTGATGGGCGGGTCAAATTCCAGCCGCTCTACACTGCCGAAGAGGTCGAAAATATCCTTTTTCTCTTTCAATCTTTCGACTACCAGTTTCCCTTCAAGATACATGGATTTCAGGAAAGCGAGATCGGGATCACCTTTTGGGATGCAGGGCACATCCTGGGTTCCGCAGGTGTGGAAATTGACTGGCGGGGAAGGTCGATTTTTTATACCGGTAATACCAAGAAATCATCTCAATTTATTCTGAAGGGGGCGCGTTATCCGCAGACGACCGACATCCTCATTACGGAAACGACGTATGGTGCGGACGAACGGGCGCCTTCATTGAAGAAGTCTTCCGAGGTCAGGCGATTCAGCCAATTCCTGAGCGACAGGCTGCATTTGGGCGGGGCGATTCTCATTCCCGTATTTGCACTGGGACGCACCCAGGAAATTATGGTGTTGCTGCACAGCCTGGTTCAAAAAAGCAAGATCCCGGCAGTGCCCATTTACATCACCGGTTTCGGGATCGAAATAAACAAAATTTACGACAGGCAACTGCACAAGATTTATCCTGAATATCGCCATACCCGGCTGCGCGCCATCAGTTATGACACATTGCAGGGAAAACGCTTCCGCAAACCAAGCATTATTTTGGCCACTTCCGGGATGATGCTGCCCAATACAATTTCTTACCAGATTGCCGGCGATTTTCTGAAGGAGCCGAGAAATGCCATTGCGTTTGTCGGGTGGGCCGACCCGGAGACGCCCGGCGGCTCGCTTCGCGAAATGCAGGTCGAAAAAATCAGGGAAATTTTTGGCGTGGATGAAGTTTGGTGCGGGATGGATGTTTTTCGCTTTTCCGCCCATTCTCACCGGGAGGAGCTGCTTTCGATGATCGAAACACTTGCGCCACGAAAGGTCGTTCTATGCCACGGTGAAGCGCAGGCGCAGGAATGGATGGCGGAACGCCTCGGTGAAACCCGTCCGGCGGAATCTATCATCCGGCCGGTCCCGAACCGGGTGATTCGTTTATAGAAATTATTTTGAGCTTTTACGGATAAAATTGATCATCTGATCGTTAGAAAAAAGTAGTGAAAAGTGCGATTTTATAAGGAAAGTCGTAATAAAAAAAATCTTGCAAAAGGAAATGCTGCTCTTTAAATTGATAAGCTTTAAAATGTTTGATTCGATATTGGATGGATAAACGACTGATTTGCTATGTTTGAAGACCTGACTGCGAAGCTGGAAACGGCGCTAAAAAAATTAAGAGGCCAGGGAAAATTAAGCGAAGAAAACATTTCGGAATCGCTGAAAGAGATTCGTCGTGCCCTGCTGGAAGCAGATGTCAACTACAAGGTTGCCAAAGATTTCATTCAGAAGGTGCAGGGAAAAGCGGTTGGCGAAGAAGTTCTCCGCAGCGTAACACCCGGTCAGCAGATTGTCAAGATCGTGCACGACCAACTCGTGGAATTGATGGGGCAATCGCAGAGCGAACTGAAAATGGCGGGACTCCCGCCGGCGGTAATAATGCTCTCCGGTCTGCAGGGCTCCGGCAAGACCACCTTCGCAGCAAAATTGTCCAACTACCTTCGTAAGAAGGGACGGCATCCCATGATGGTGGCGGCGGACATTTACCGCCCGGCGGCCATCGACCAGTTGAAAATTCTGGGCAAAAATCTGGGCGTCCCGGTTCATGCGGAAGATTCAAAAGATGCGGTCCAAATTTGCCGTAATTCCATCAAGGCCGCCAGGGAACAGGGACGCGACGTAGTGGTGTTGGACACCGCCGGCCGTCTGCACATTGACGAAGACATGATGCAGGAGCTGGAGCGGATCAAGGCCGAGTTGAAACCGCAGGAAATCCTGTTCGTTGCCGACGGCATGACCGGGCAGGATGCGGTGAATGCCGCCAAACAGTTCATGGATCGCCTGGATTTCGATGGAGTGGTGCTTACCAAAATGGACGGCGATGCGCGCGGCGGTGCGGCGCTCTCCATCCGGGCTGTTACCGACCGTCCGATCAAATTTTTGAGCACCGGCGAAAAAATGGATGCGCTGGAACCGTTTCACCCGGATCGCCTGGCGTCCCGTATTCTGGGTATGGGTGATGTAATCAGCCTGGTGGAAAAGGCGCAGGAAGCGGTGGATATTGAGCAGGCGCAGAAATTAGAGAAAAAACTCCGCCGCGAAGAATTTACTCTGGAGGATTTTTACGAACAGCTCCAGCAAATCAAAAAGATGGGGCCGCTGGAACAGATATTGTCGATGATTCCTGGTGTTGGCAAACAGCTTAAGAATGTTTCGATTGATGATAACGCCTTTGGCAGGGTGGAAGCCATTATAAATTCCATGACGCTGGAAGAGCGCCGCCGCCCCCAAATTTTAAACGGAAACCGCCGCCGGCGAATTGCCTCCGGCAGCGGGACAAGGGTGCAGGATGTGAACCAATTGCTGAACCAGTTCCAGGAAATGAAAAAGATGATAAAGAAAATGAAAAATAGAAAATTTAAAGGTGCATTCCCACCGGGTGCACTGCCATTTTAACATATTCAGCGAATAAAAAACGGAGGTAAAATTTGGCAGTCAAATTAAGATTGCGCAGGCTGGGACGGAAAAAACGTCCTTTCTACCGGATTGTAGCCGCAGATTCACGCTTTCCCCGTGACGGCCGGTTTATCGAAGAAATCGGGACTTACAACCCGCTTACCGATCCCTCTACTGTGGATGTGAACGAAGACCGCGCGCTTTATTGGCTGGGCGTCGGCGCAATTCCTACGAAAACGGTAAAAAATGTCTTGAGTCGTAAAGGAATTATCCTGAAATTTGATTTGCGCAAACGTGGTGTTGCGGATGAGAAAATTCAGGAAGAATTGAGAAAATGGGAAGTTCTTCAGATAGAGCGGCTGCGCCGGCTGGAAGCTGAACGGGCGTCGAGAAAAGCGGCTGTCGAAGAAGAACCCGAAATTGCCGAAGAAACTCCGGAACCGGAGACGGCTGCCGGCGCTGAACCTGCCGAGAAAATAGAAGAGGCCAAAGCTGCAGAGCCTGAAGCGGCAAAGCCGGAGCAGGTGGAAGAGCCGGAGGTGGAGAAGGAGGAAGCCGCCGCCGAAACCGTTGAAGAAACCGAAGCCTCATCAACAGACGAAAAAGAAGCCGGACAGGAAACTGAATCGGCAGAACCGGAATCTGAGAAGAAAGAAGATTGAAACCGGGAACCTTTGGTCTTCAAGTACTGCGATACATGATTTGCTCAAACAACCAATATGTCTAAGGAGGTAATGGTTATGAAAGAGTTCGTCGAGTTCATTGCAAAGCATCTGGTGGATAAGCCTGAAGAAGTTCATGTGACCGAGGTGGAAGGCGAGCGCGTTACTGTCTACGAGCTACGGGTCGGCGACGGGGACTTGGGGAAAGTCATCGGAAAGCGGGGACAAACCGCCAAAGCGATTCGCACGTTGTTGAGCGCGTCCGCAGCGAAAATCGGCAAAAGAGCCGTTCTCGAAATCTTAGAATAATCAGGTATTGGTTTAACCTAATAATATAATCGGATTCGGAGGGCTGCTTGCCTCCGAATCTTGTTTTTATGCAAGAGGTGAATAACGACTACATAGCAGCAGGCCGGATTGCGGGCCCACACGGCACCGGGGGGTGGGTCAAAGTTGTCATCTATTCCGGGTTACCAGACCGCTTTGACGATATGCGGGTGATCTATATGAAATCCGGTGAGGAAACGGTTGGGAAAATTCTTTTGGAAACAGCAGTTTTAGGGAATGGCGTCATCCTGAAATTCAGAGGAGTAGATACCCGGGAAGCCGCAAAAGAATTGATTGGAAAGGAACTGCTTGTGCCTGCCGGCGAAAAAATTGCGCTTCCGAAAGACACATTTTTTATTGACGATCTGGTTGGGCTTGCAGTATTCGACATTGAAGGAGTCTACTTGGGGAAGGTTTCAGATGTATTGGTGATGAGCGGCAACGATGTTTACGTTGTAAATAATGATGACCGGGAAATATTGATACCGGCCATAAGCGAGTTTGTTGAAAAGGTGGATGTTGCGGAAGGAAAAATAGTCGTTCGTTTGTGGGAAGAAATGTGATGCGCATCGATGTGATAACGGTTTTTCCAAAAATTTTGCAGGAGCCGTTAAACGAGAGCATCTTGAAGCAGGCCCGCAAGCGAACCGATCTGGAAATAAATTTATGGGATTTGAGAGACTTTACGGAGGACAAACACCGCAGCGTAGATGATACTCCGTATGGCGGCGGGCCGGGGATGATTTTGAAACCAGAACCGCTTTTCAATGCGCTCGAATCCATTTGCACCGAAAATTCAGATGAGAAGAAGGCGAGGGTAATTTTTCCAACGCCGCAGGGGGAACAGTTCTCGCAAACAGTTGCGGAGAATCTGGGCCAGGCAGAACACCTGGTTTTCATCTGCGGGCACTACAAAGCAGTTGATGAGCGGGTGATCGAAACCTGGGTGACGGATGAAATCTCGGTGGGAGATTTTGTCCTTTCGGGCGGCGAGATACCGGCTCTTATGATGATTGATGCAGTTGTGCGCCTGATCCCGGGCGTGCTGGGGGATATTGAATCGGCCCTGACCGATTCGTTTCAGGAAGGCTTGCTGGATTGCCCGTATTACACCAAACCGGAGAATTTCCGGGATTTGGCGGTGCCGGAAGTTCTGATTTCCGGACACCATAAAAAGATTGAGGAATGGCGTTTAAGGCAAAGAATTGAAAGAACCCGGTCGAGAAGGCCGGATCTATATAGAAAATACTTGGAAAATAAAGAAAACGAAATGAGTGAGAAAAAATAAACGGAGGCCAGGAAAATGGACATTCTACATACTGTAACAGCTAACCAGCTTCGCACCGATATTCCCGAGTTCAGGGCGGGGGACAACCTTGCAGTCTATGTAAAAGTGATTGAAGGAAACAAAGAGCGTCTGCAGCTTTTTTCCGGGGTTTGCATCAAACGCCACAACGATGGAATTAATTCGACATTTACGGTGCGAAAAATTTCAAATGGAATAGGGGTGGAAAGAATTTTCCCGCTGCACTCCCCTCGCATTGATAAAATAGAAGTTACACGCAGAGGCCGGGTGCGCCGCGCCAAACTATATTATCTGCGCAACCTGCAGGGCAAAGCTGCCAGGATCAAGGAAAAGCAGTAATCCCCTGAGAGCCGCATCGCCAGTTGCTTGGTCGATTGAGTGCTGTTCAAGGTACTAGTCAAGGACCCAATTATCGAATATTGGGGTCCCCTCACGGAGGACGACGAAAATTAATCGGATGAACCTTTCCGGGAAGGTCTGAAATATCTTTTCCAGGCGTTCCTGTTCTCTTTCAAAAAGTTCGCCTATGCCGCACCAGTTCATATTTTTGTGCCCGGTTTGCCAATCAGAAGATCCCATCGAAAAAAAACATTGCCGCGTTTGCGGAGCGGAATTCACCATTCTTGAAAAAAGCGTGCAGGTGAACGATTCCGCCTGGGACTTTCCGCAACTCCTGCGATGGATGAAAGAGAAAATCACCGTCGCACGCGAGGAAACGATTGCAGACCCGGTGCTGAGAGCATTCTTAGATTCCCGGCAGCCGGAAATTTTGCGAATCAGTGGGACGGCAATCTTACGGCAGGGCAGTGAGGTTGTGCCTTTTACCGGTTTCTCAGGGCTTTTCAGACGATCGATAGAGTCTTCCCTGCCGGTAGTTGAGGGAAGGCTGTTGCTGGCGGAAAACACCTTTTTCTTCATTTCACAGCACAGCAATTTTGAATTTCAAATCAAAGATGTCACCTGCGTTACAACCAACGGGCACTACTTCGAATTCCGGATAAAGGGGGAAAAATTCTTCCAGGTGCGTTTTGATGATGAGAGCCCGTTAAAATATGAAATCATCTTTCGCAAATATTTAAGTGATTTCTACCGGCGAAATGGCAAACGCATCATCGAATTTCAGCCCCGGCTGCGGTTTACCTTCCCGGATTGCAACGGCCGCAAAATACCGGTTGGCTCCAAACCGCCCGTTTCACAGCCGCTTCACCAACGAATTGTGACTGAGTTGCTCCGTAAGGTATTATGGTTTTTTCTGCGATTGTGGATTCACCTCGAAATCAGCGGTAAACCGAACCTGCCTGCCGAATATCCGTTCATCGCCCTCTTCAACCATCAGAGCATTTTCGATCCGTTTATTGTGACAGCTTTTCTGGATAAACGTATTGCATTTCTCACCAAGAGCACATCTTTCTCTCGCCGCTTTGAACGCTATGTTCTTCGCATTGGCCGCGGTATTCCTACCACGCGTTATCGCACCGACCCGTCGGTTGTTCGCCACATCCTTCTTTTCCTGGAACGGGGAATCCCGGTGGGTATCTTCCCGGAGGGAGAACGAAGCTGGGACGGCGAGCTGCAGGATTTCAAAGTGAGCGTGATTCGCATCCTGACCGCTTTGCGTGTTCCGATAGTCCCGGTAATAAACCGGGGCTCTTTTGAATTCATGCCCCGCTGGGCGAAATTTCCCCGCCGCCAAACCGTCTCAATAGATGTTCGCGGCCCCTTCTGCCTGATGCCCGATCTTTATTCCTGCGAAGAACTTAAGAAATTCCTGGAATTGCAGTTTCGAAGATGAAAAGTCCGGGGCAGTACTGATATCGATTTCCCTGTCTTGATTTTCATAATCCGGGCTATATCATTCCACCTCGTAATCATAATCTTAATCGTCCACCATATACCGGATTCGGAATTTATGTAGCCCTGTTATCTTTTAGTCGAAGACAAAGCCTGCCGCCGACACCAGGCGAATTGAGATAGCTACTCAATTTTCCTATTACTCCACCACCCCAATACTCCGGCACCAGACCCCAGGATTTGGAATTCGAACGTGTGTTCCGATTTCTTCCTTCATATATTATATGCTGTTCGAAGACTTGCTGCGGAACGACATTGTGAGAACCGGCAGCAGATTCCGGAGATATGATGAAGAAGTTAATTTACCTGTTCCAGTTCATGTCGGTTTTTTTGATTCTGGTGGTCTGGCTGCGGTGCGCTCACCAGGTAGCGCCCACCGGCGGCCCGCCCGACAAAACTCCGCCTACTGTTATTGGCAGTTTTCCCAATCCTGATAGCGTTGGTGTGAAATCGCTCAAATATATCGAGATCGATTTCAGCGAAAGCATCCGGCAATCTACCCTGCCAAACAATTTCTGGATGATTCCCGCGTTATCAACTGAGCCGGAGATCAAGTGGAAGGGCAGTCACAAAGTTCGCTTCTACCTGAAGGATACCTTGGAGACAAACAGAACCTATGTGCTCACGCTTTCCACCGCTATCACCGATTTACGAAACAACAATCTGAAAAGTCCGTTTCAACTGGCGTTTGCGACCGGAAGCAGTCTGGACAGCGGTCTGGTACAGGGAAAAATTTACTCGGAATCTCCGGAACGGGATGTCTATATCTATGCTTATCCGCTGCCGGCTGATACAATTCCCGATTCCCTGCTGTACCACAAAGCGCCCTATTTTACGCAAATCGACGCTGACAACAACTTTCGGATGAATTATCTGCCGATGGGCACATACCGCCTGATCGCGCTGGCGGACAAGGACTACAATCTTACCTACAATATTGGCAGCGATTTAATCGGGATTCCGTTTATGGACGTACGTCTGGATTCCGTGTATTCCACTTTCTCCGGCATGAATTTCTACCTGATCGAAGAGGACACGACTGCTCCAAGAATAAAATCGGTGGACACGCTCTCAACGACCCAGTTGCATGTGCTTTTTGATGAAAAGGTGAAATTAGCATCCGGTTTCAGCGCACAAGTTGTGGACACCACAGACCAAACCAGGTTTCTCCCGATCGGCTCCAGTTTCGATCAATTCACCAAAGAAGATCTGAACTTGTACTTCCCGGCACTGCCGGCCCATCGGCCGATGCGGCTCACCCTTCGTGGAATCAGCGATCCGGAAGGGAATTTCCCTGCGGATTCTGTTCTCCGAATGAACTTTACGAGCCCCGCACACGCCGATACCACACCGCCCGCTTTCAGGCAGATCTCACCTTCACGCGGTGCCATCAATGTTCCTTCCAATGACTCGATTCGGGTAACATTTACTGCGCCGGTAGACAGCCAGCTTTTCCGGAAAGCTTTTTCTCTTTTAACAGAAGCAGACCAGCCGGTAGCCGGCAGGTTTGATTTCACAAGCCTGGTGGGCCCGCTTTTTAAGCCGGATACCTCCCTGGAAATGACCGCTACCTACAAAATACAACTTGAACTGGACAGCCTTAAAGACCTGTTCGGCAGACCGTTCCCGGACACCACCCTCTCTTTTCAATTCATTACCATAAACCAGGGGGATTTGGGAGAGATCTCGGGCGTAATTACGGTTCACGATCCGCAATGGAAACAGGCGATTGCGGCAGCGGTGTCGACAGCGGGTCAAAAAAAATACCGTGTCATCGCGCCCACCGGCAAGGAGTATGAAATCCCATTCCTGCCGGCCGGTTTCTATTTGACTCATGCGGTTGTGGATGTAAACGGCAACGGACGATGGGACCGCGGACAAACCTCACCCTGGCAATTTTCCGAGCCTTTCATTTTCAAACCGGATACGGTAAAAGTCCGCAAGCGCTGGACAACACAGGGTGTCGATTTCGATTTTGATTTCCGGGAGAAGAAATGACCCGCCAAATTCCGTTTATCAAAATGCATGGCGCCGGAAACGATTTTATCATGATCGACAATCGTCCGGGATATCTTTCCGGTAGTGAGGACCGGTTGATCCGTAATCTATGTCAACGGCATTTCGGAATCGGGGCAGATGGATTAATGCTCCTTCAATTCTCCGAGCCGGATCATTTTGATCTGCAGTATTTCAACGCTGACGGCAAACCGGCGGCAATGTGCGGTAACGGCGCCCGCTGTGCGGTTTACATGATGCACCTGCTGAATCCGGATCGGAAAAAGTTTGCTTTCAACGTTGGTGACGATGCTTACCGCGGTGAAATTGAGGTCGCAAACCGCGCAAAAATTTACTGGAACACGCCGCCGGAAATTCAGGAAATAGAGGGGCTTCGGGGGGTGATTTCCAAAGCCTATACGAATTTTGCAGTGGTAAACAGCGGTGTGCCGCATCTTGTTCTGGAGACAGCCAGTTCATTGGATGAAATAAATATTCAGGAGGAAGGCCGTTATTATCGTTATCACAAGCTATTTGCACCGGACGGCCTCAACGTCAATTTTGTTCAGGTGAAAAACGGAAGCGTCTACATCCGTACCTTTGAAAGAGGGGTTGAAGGGGAAACGTTGGCCTGCGGCACCGGCGCGGTGGCAGCAGCGGTTGCGGTAACGGATTGGAAGAAGCTTCGTCCGCCGGTCAGGATTATCGCCCGCGGCGGCGAGCTACAAGCGGGTGTCATACCGGAATTCGGGGCATTCTGGCTGGAAGGGCCGGTTGTCAGGACATTCGAGGGCATTTTCCAGTCAGACGATTTTGAGGAAGGCGGAAGCTGATCGGGTGACGAGTTCTGGCTTCAAATGGCAGCTATCAAAATATTACAAATTAGTCCCGGGTGATTTTAAGGCTGGTCGTCTGGCTGAATTCTCCGGCTAATAAAATAATTGTTCTAAAATGGTTTTTCTGTTAATCTATGTTTGATCCATTGTTTTTTCAATCTGATATTTTTCGATGGCTCGTTTTGCCCATTCTCATATTTCTGGCGCGGGTGGTCGATGTCTCGATAGGTACCATGCGAATTGTCTATATTTCACGCGGCAAAAAATACCTGGCGCCGGTGCTTGGTTTTTTTGAAATATTGGTCTGGCTCCTGGCGATCGGCCAGATTTTTCAGAATTTAAGCAATATTGCCTGCTACCTGGCATATGCAGCAGGCTTTGCCAGCGGCAATTTTGTCGGAATGTATATCGAACACAAACTTGCCATCGGCATGCAAGTGGTTCGCATCATCACGCGCAGAGAGGCATGGGGCCTCATCGATAATTTAAAAGATGAAGGATATGGAATAACCGTGGTGAACGGGCAGGGAACCACCGGCGAGGTAAAAGTAATATTTACCATCATTAAAAGAAAAGATTTTGAGAAAATTGTTTCGATTGTGCGGAAACATAATCCGAAAGCATTTTTTTCTGTGGAAGATATTCGCATGGCTAATGAGGGAATTTATCCGGATCAGTTACCGGCTTCCCAAAGGCTATTTGGGGGGTTATTTAGCTTTGTGAGAAAAGGCAAATAGCGGAGATTGTGCTGTGCCTGGTTCAGCTTCCTTTGCCGGAAAATGCTGGTTTCTCAAGGGGGGCTGGGCAGTTTCGTTTGTTTTCGGACAACAGGAAGCCTGGCAAAACATTACCGAAATGATTGCGCCGGGGAATTAATATCATGGTGTTTTTGGTCTGGGTTCGGCGACTTGTGCCCTATTTGCCTTGTCCGGAATGAACAACGAACATATCGTCTTACCATGCGGAAGCGGGCGTTTGCAGATCGCTGCATAATAAACTTGAAAATTGCTGGCAAAGATAATATATTTCTTCAAAAACTGACAGATCATGAAAAGAAATCTTACTTTAGTAATTGGCTTTTTTCTTCTGGTCGCCGGGTGTTCGCCATTTATGAAGAAGAAAGCACCTTCGGGAAGCGCTGAATCGCCGGTATCTCCGGAAGTTGTGGCTGAAAATTATGTGGATGATGGTATTGATTTCTACAAGAATGACAAATACCGGCAAGCCGTATCCCGCTGGGAAAAGGCGCTTGCAATTATTCCAGGCGATGCGGAAGTCCATAACTTCGTGGGTCTTGCCTATCACAAAATAGGCAAGCTGGACAGCGCCATTTTTTCGTTTTCCGAAGCGGTAAAAATCGATTCCGGCTACTTCGAGGCTTGGAACAATTTGGGCTACATGTATTTCCTGAAAAGTGAATATGCCAAAGCACTTCCATATTTCGACCATTCGCTAAAAGTCAATCCGAATTATGAGCAGGCGCGCCTGAACCGCTCCAAGACCGCCGACATTCTGCAGGGCAGGCTAAAGATCGGCGCATTTGAGCTGGTGGAGAAAGCTGCGAAAATGGACAGCCTGGAGCTAAAAATCCGTAACTACCGGCGGGCGCTGCAAATCGACTCCAATTACGTGGATGCCTGGAATAACCTGGGTGTGGCCTACTATTATTATGGTAATACGGATAGCGCGGTGTATTGCATTAAGAAGGCGCTGGACAAGAATCCCGATTATCCTCCCGGACATAATAACGCCGGGTACATCCTGGATGCGATTGGCGAGTACGACAAGGCCATTGCGCATTATCAAAAAGCCATTCGACTTCGTCCGACTTATCTCGTAGCAATGGCAAACCTTGTAGATACTTATGTCCACAAAAGGGATTACGTTTCTGCGCGGGAGATTTTAAGCGCTCTGCGTCGGTTGGATCCGTCCAATAGTCTGGTAGTGGAGAGAATTCAGGAATACCAGGAGCTTCTGTATGGCAATTCACAGAAAGGGGAGCAATAAGTTGAAAATATTTGCTGCACTAATGGCCGGTGGAGTGGGAACCCGCTTTTGGCCCCGCAGCCGGGCAAAAAATCCCAAACAGGTGCTCAACATCATCGACCACGAAACCATGATTCAAGCCACATATAAACGACTGGAAGGTTTGGTCGATCCCGCCAACATCTTTGTGGTTACCAATATTGATCAAAAGGAAATCATTCATAATCAGCTTCCGCAACTGAGAGATGGAAATTTTGTTCTTGAGCCTTTCGGTCGTAATACTGCCCCATGCATTGGTCTTGCCGCAATGCTCATCCGGCAGATCGATGCGGATGGAATGATGCTTGTTCTGCCGGCGGACCACCTGATTGTCAATGTCGAGGAATTTCAGCATGTATTGCAGCACGCGCTCCGGTTTGCCGCGGAGTCCGGGGGACTGGTTACGCTCGGCATTACACCTACCAATCCTGCGAGCGGTTATGGTTACATCCAGCGGGGCGAAAACGTAAGAGAATATGATGGTCATGGTGTATACCGGGTTAAAACATTTGCCGAGAAACCAAACCGGGAAACGGCAATCCGTTTTTTGGAAAGCGGCGGTTTTTACTGGAACAGCGGAATGTTTATCTGGAAGGCATCCGCGATTCTTAAAGAAATAGAAGAGAAATTGCCGGAACTCTCAGAGGGATTATCGGAGATTAAGAGACATTTAGGGAAAAGTGATTATTACTCTGTTGTTGAAGATGTCTATCGGCGGATCAGGGGCATTTCGATTGATTATGGCGTTATGCAAACAGCGCAGAACGTTTATGTTATTCCTACCGATATGGGATGGAACGACGTGGGGAGTTGGGAGGTGGTTTGGGAGATTGCTCCCAAGGACAAATCAAAAAATGCCGGCGAATATAAAGAAATTGTAGAGGTGGACTCCGGGGAGAATTATGTTTTTGTTCCGGAAAGACTGGTGGCGTTGGTGGGCGTCCGTAACCTGGTTGTCGTTGAAACGAAAGACGCCTTACTGATATGCAAAAAAAATAGAAGCCAGGATGTAAAAGAAGTAGTGGAACAGCTAAAAAAGAGTGGAATGGATGAATTCATCTAAAGTCAGAAAACGAAAAAAGCGGGTGCTGAAAATAGACCCCGAAGAGCAGGCTTTGTTCGATGAATTATGTGAAACACTAAAGAAACTGGGTGTAGAAATCAGGATTGAACCGGGCCATTTTAATGGCGGATATTGCGTAGTGGGTGACCAGCAGTTTTTTTTCCTCAACAAGAATCATCTGCTTGAACAAAACATTGATCTTTTAACCATGAAATTAAAGCGTATGGATTTAAAAAATATCTATCTCGCTCCGCGAATAAGAGATCTGTTGGAAGAAAATGAATTCATTACAGGAAAAGAATAATGGAAAACTTACGAAAATCATCCCGGGTGGAAGCGCAACATTTTATTTCGTATGATCTGAAAGATGAGAAGGGGGAAACGGTGTTGTCGGGAATGGCCCTTAGCCGGGATTTAAGTCAGAAGGGTGTTCAAATGCAAGACCGTACTGCTTTCCCGCAGGATGCCGCGATTCAAATACACATTGCGGTCGGTAATGAAGTTGTAGATATTGACGGGCGTGTGCGGCATATTGAGAAAATGGAAGATAACGAATACCGAATTGGCATTGAGTTTGTACATATTGATTCAGCGAAACTGGAAAAACTGGCCAGGTTTTACCCGGAAATTCTAAGCCAACCCCGATAGCTCTTTCAAAAATTATTTTATATCTTGCAAAAAATATTTTTTTTATATATAATCTCATTTACTGGTGTCTTTAAAATGGAGATAAATATATAGTTTGCTAATGGTTTAAAACTTTTCTTTAAAAGAAAATAAGACGCACATTCATGTGAAGCTTCCTTCTGATAGGAAATATATTTCCGCTTACGATGGGTAATTCCTAACCTCTTCTCCCGGAGCAATTCACCGAATATTTGTCACAACGCGCTGTATTTTATAAGTTTATTTCATTATGTTTCACAGATGGTATCGTTTTTGTAATTAATTTTCCGGATAACTATTAACGTTCTAACCGAATGGGAGGAGCGCCTATGAGTTAGAAAAGAGTTTGTCATTTTGTGCTTTAGCATGTAGTATCTCATTTTATCTCTTAATTAAAGGAGGAGTTATGTTCAAGAAGTTCTCTACTGCATTCGCACTTGCAATTTTCATTGTGTTGTTTCTGAGTTCTGCCATCTTTGCCGCCAAGATTCATCAATACCGGGCGCATAAAGTTACGGCAGAAGACGAAGCATTGTTTCAACAAAAATTGAATAATGTCCAAGACTATGACAGCCCCGAGGCGCTCGAAAGCGCAAACGAATTGGGCACAACTTGGTATGATTATGCAACCAATAATGTCATGGGGCGGACAAATGCTCATGCCTATGGCACAGGCACCGATGGTATCCACTTTGTGTTCATGAAAAGACAACCGGATCAGAATGGTCCACGATATGTCACTTATGATTACTGGGATGAAAGTTTTGGCCTGTTTTTTGGAAACCAGTCAATTACTGAAACTCAGGCAACAGGCTGGGGCAGAGTGTTGAATGGCCGGGATGATGAAATGATTTCCAGTCTCCACGGCGGGGGCATCTGGGTGTACCAGGATGCCGGCGAAGCAGCGTACTCATTTTCTGAGATTTTACATGTTGGAACCGGCGGCGTGTTCCCGGGAATTGCCCGCCTGGGTGACAATGTAGTATTTATGGGCCAGTTGGCCAATGCAAACTGGCTGGGCGGCGATACCGTGATGATCTCTCACGATTATATGGCCACCTGGACCGGCCACAACTTTGTCCCGCAAGATCCTGTTACCACGGATGCCGGAATGGGTGAAGCCTGGCCGACATTTGATCCCACCGATCCTACTGGAAATACTTTTTCCTATCTGTTCGGACCTGATACCATTACTGCGACCCTTCAACTGCCGCAAACCGGCGGTTCCGACTGGATTGCGACTACCACCGATGGTGGCGCAACGTATACAAAAACCATGATTTGGTATGATGACAGCGTAAATGCTTTCGATAGCAGCCAATATATTATTGAAAACTTCAACCAGGCCAACAGCATGTATACCGAAGACGGCAACTATCATGTCGTGTTTGGCGCCGTGCAGGGTGTCGTGAACGCGGTGACTTCTACTGCCATTGATATGTTTCCCATTCTTTATTGGAATAAAAACGATCACAAGATGATCGAATTGACCGATGCGGCACATGGACGCCCAGCAGATCCGATCGTCCAGGCTGCACTGGCAGATTTCCGTCCCGGCAACGGTCTGGGCAATGCCTATCCGCAACTTTCCGAAGGCCCCAATGGGGATCTGGTATGCGTCTGGCAGCAATGGGAAGATGATGGTGCAGGCGGCATTATCACACAAATCCCTGCCGGTGGCTTCGAGATTTTCATGACGGATATTTATGGCGCATACTCTGCTGATGGCGGAGCCACATGGAGCGAGCCGTTCTTCGTGGCCGGCACGCCCAACCAATCCGATGTCTATCCCAACCTTCCGAAGAAATTCTATTACAATACCGCTGGTGACTCGCTGGTGCTGGATTTGATGTACATGTGGGATACCAATCCGGGCACTTCTCTCTTTGACGGCGGTAACGATCCTTCCGATTGCGTTTGGGAATATGAGAGAGTTAAAGTGTTGAAACCGGGGACTGGCATTGATAATGGCCAACACAATATCGCCGACAACTTTAATCTGGCACAGAACTATCCGAACCCGTTCAATCCCAGCACAACCATTTCCTTTAATTTAAATCAAACCGGAAAAGTTATGCTGGATGTTTACAACACTGTGGGACAAAAAGTCGCCACTTTGGTGAACGGCAAAATGACCGCTGGACCGCATGAAGTGAAGTTCGATGGCAGCAACCTGGCTTCCGGGCTCTACTTCTATAAATTAACTTCGGGCAATGTTACAATGACCAAAAAGATGGTCTTAATGAAATAGTTGTTTTTTCTGTTTTGACCGGCCAGCTAAGATCTGGCCGGTCAATTTTTAGTATCAAGGAAAACGAAATGTTTGATTTTAATTAAGTGCGATGAACATTTATATTTTCAGGTGTGGATGGAAAATTAGTGATTCACAGGGCTGCCTGCACACAGACTACCACTTTTTCATTTGATATATCAGCAATAATTCCATGATTGACACTAAATTGCAAGTTTATTACGAAAAGTTGGAAATTACAGGGAGTGAAAAACTTTATACTTTTGAGAAAAACAGTTGTTTTAATATAGATAGAGAAGACCTTAGTTTTCGCAGTTATTAAACGGAATTATTATTTAAATGTCTTTATTTACTGGAGGAATTCATGATGAAACGATTACTTTTCATCACTTTAGTTGTTCTCGTTTTTAGTATCTCCCAGTTATTTGGTGGAACCACCGGTAAACTGACCGGCGTTGTAAAAGATAAAAACTCCGGGGAAGCACTGGTGGGTGTCAATGTCGTACTCGATGGGACATTGCTGGGTGCCTCCACCGATCTGGACGGGTACTATGTCATATTAAATGTGCCTGCCGGTACCTACAAGGTAACCTTCGATTATGTTGGTTACAAGACCATTGAATATGACGGAATCCGGATTGTGCCGGATATTACCAAACGTCTTGACGTGGTGATGGAAGAGGGCGCCATTGATATTGGTGAACAGATTGTTGTCACCGCCGACCGCCCATTCTTCGAAGCATCTGCCACCAACACGGTAAGAGTGCTGGATGCAGACCAGATTCAGAAAGTCCCGGTAAAAGGGATCAACCAAGTGGTAGCGATTAATGCCGGTGTGGTTGTCTCCGACGGTAGCGGCGGCGATGCCGGAAATGCCGTTCTGAATGTGAGAGGCGGCCGCGGTAATGAAACGCTGCTCATCGTGGATGGAATTCCTTACAATGACGCCCTGTTTGGAAATTCCGCAGGGACCATTCCCGATGCAGCCGTCGAACAGATTTCGACCCAACTCGGTGGGTTTAGCGCCAAATACGGCAGCGCCCAGTCTGGAATAATCAATATTGTAACCAAGGGAGGAAGCCCTAAATATTTTGGTTCCCTCGAAGGTGTTACATCCAATTACACTGATGCCTACAATTATGATCAATCGACTTTTACCTTAGGGGGGCCCGTATATCCCGGCTTCAAAAGGCTCGATTTCTTTGGATCGTTCGAATATATGCAGACTGATGATCCTCAGCCCAGGGTATCTGGAGTGATAATTCCTTC
Organism: uncultured Calditrichaceae bacterium; assembly: GCA_964624795.1. Lineage (GTDB taxonomy): Bacteria > Calditrichota > Calditrichia > RBG-13-44-9 > RBG-13-44-9 > CAZUZS01. Next base: position 51,770 of record CAZUZS010000018.1, on the reverse strand, counting down.
GGCTGGTATCGATCAGATGGTGCGCCCAGGTATGAAAACCCTTGCCCGCAGGTTTACCGGCAAAGTGAATGGCTATTTTGGAAATCTGAAGGCCACCATTAATGCAAACGGTTCTTTTACGGATGGACGGGCCTATACGCATGTTTACGCGAAGCAGAACGCGGTGCACATACCCCGAAATGAAGAAGATGTGATTGGAACATCCCTCAGATTGTCCCAGGTATTTAGCAAAACTGCCTTTCTGGACGCGACTGTACGCTACCGGAATCAGTATTTTCAGCAGGGTGACGGTTTCTGGTACGATAACCTGATGGCTTATGGCGATTCGCTGGCAAATGCGGCGGTAGGCATAACGCTGACCAACGGCGATGGCAGCCGGGCTTCGCTTGTCGATGATAACAACGTGTTCGCTCCCTTCGGCAGGGTTTCCAATTCATTCTACAAATACAAAGTGCAAACCCTCGGTGGGGATTTAAATTTCACCAAACAGTATAAGTCGCATCTGATTGAAATGGGTGGAATGCTGGAACAAAACATCGTCCGTTACTGGTGGATAAGCCCGGTTACGCTTTCTGTGCAGAAAGATATCCGTACGATGGAAGAGCGGTATTTCAATGCGCTGAATTCTTTTTGGGGTTACGATATTTATGGAAACGAAATCAATAGCACAACCATGCGGAACACTTCCAATGACACCTATGAGCAGGCCGGCCCCAAGAGGCCGATTACGGGCGCTGCCTATTTCCAGGATAAAATCGAATTTGCCGATTTTATCTTAAACCTGGGTTTCCGGTGGGATTATTTTGACCCCAATTTCAATCGCATTAAGGACGTGACAAATGTTCTGGGCAATGATGGTGTATTAACACCCGATGACTTTGAAAAAGCTCCGGCGGAAAGCTATGTCAGTCCACGTATCGGATTTGCCTACCCGGTGACTGAACGCACCGTATTTCATGCCCAGTACGGCGTATTCCGTCAGATTCCCAGATTTACCGACCTCTATGATAGCTGGATTAACCTCGATGATCTGGAAAACATGGACGGACAGGGCCAGAACCTAGGACATCTCCACATGGAGAGCACCAGCCAGTATGAATTCGGCTTCAAACAGCAGATCCAGAATATTGCCAGCTTGGATATAACAGCTTATTATAAAAATGTTAAGGGACTGACCAACCTGCAGATGCAATGGTTCAGATATGGCCAATCCCAGAAATCAGCCATCGGCGCGTTCAACGCCGACTTCGGCACAGTGAAAGGTTTGGCCCTCAGTTTCAACCTGCGCCGCATAGGGCCATTTAGCGCAAAAGTTGATTATACGTTGGCGCTCTCTGAGGGGACCGGTTCCTCACAGTCAGGTGCATTTGTAGCAGTTTTCAGAAGCCGCCACAACGAAGCGCCGCGCACCATTGCGCCGCTCAATTTTGATCAACGGCATACGTTGACCGCCAACCTGGATATTCGCGCCGGCAGAAACCAGGGACCTCAATTACTTGGATTCAGGCTTTTTGAGAATGCCGGGGCAAATTTTCTCATATCTTACGAAAGCGGCCGACCCTATACGCCATTGGCTTACGTAAACTTATTGGCCGGTACTTCCAATTATGGTAACCTTACTCAGTACGTAAATTCTGCCTATGCCGGCGGCATTTTCCGGGTTGATATGAAGGTAGACAAATCTTTCACCCTCGGACGGATGAATATTGTACCATATTTGTGGATACAGAATTTGCTTAATCGCAGGAATTATATTGATGTTTACGGTTCGACTGGTGAACCGGACAATACTGCTTATTTACTCACCACAGAAGCTCAAGGACCGATTCAGACATACGGCCAAGGTTTTATCAGCGATTACAAAGCCCGTGAGCTGGATCCCGGAAATTTTGGTCTCGCCAGAATTATTCGGCTTGGAATGCGACTTGAGTTTTAAGGTTTTTGTTGGACTCTAAATTGAAAGGTAAAAATTATGAGAAGTAAAATCCTCTTAACCTGTTTTATTCTATCCTTGTTGGCTACATTCCTTTATGCAAGAGATATGGAAAATAAGCTGGGTTTTCAAAAGCCTGGTATTTTAGGGGAAGTGGTTCGCATGAATATCAATAATATCGATCTTCCCCTTAACAACCAGGGATCAGTGGGCGAAGATGGTCAGAGCTGGTACCCCAACGGGCAAACCACGCTGAGCTTTCTGTTCTCCGGCGGCTTTGCCTGCACGGGTTATGTGAATGGTGAACTCCGGGCCTCGTGGATGGCTCCTGCCTCCCTTATCGAAGAATGGCAGCCAGGAAAATGGGAAATGGATCCTACCGCCGATGAAGCCAAATTCTATGTAGTCTCAGCTGCAGACGGCCCTGGCAGCGATGCCTATAAGGATTGGGCCAATGCCGTGGCATTGGGAGCGGATTTTCAGGATCTGGATGGTGACGGCATTTATAATCCGGACGTGGATAAGCCGGATATGTTAGGCGACAAGGTAATCTGGGAAGTGCTTAATGATGGAACATCCTCTACCCAGCGAACCCCTCGTCTGGGAACCCTTCCGCTGGGCATCGAGATTCACCAGCAGGCGTGGGCATTTGCCCGGGCCGATGCATTGGGCGATGTTATCTTCTTCCGCTATCGCTTTATTAATGTCAACGATTACGACATCCAGGATCTGATCTTTTCTCAGTGGGAAGACCCGGATTTGGGGGATGCCTATGATGATTTAATCGGTTGTGATACCACCTTGAGTATGGGTTATGTTTATAATGATGCGGATGACGCGAATTATGGACCTAATCCACCGGCACACGGTGTGGATTTTTTCCAGGGACCGATCGTCGATTCTCCCGGAGATACGGCATATTTATACCGCGGTCCATTCTTTGGAATCGATACGCTGTACGATAAGAAAAATTTGCCGATGACCTCCTTTATGTTTTATATCCAGAGTGATGCCAAGATAGGTGATCCCGATGTAGCTCAGGTGGCACGCAATTACCAGGAAGGAGGATTGGATCGACTTGGTAATCCGCTAATACCGTCCGAATGGGGAGATGGCGGTACGGAAACCACCGATCCGCGTTATATCTTTAGCGGTGATCCCATTACCGGGGAGGGATGGTTGGATGATAATCCGGCAGATAAGCGATTTATGGTAAACTGCGGCCCATTCCAGCTTGCTGCGCACGATACACAAGACGTAGTTGTCGCCTATATGGTTGCGCAAGGCAGCGACGCTCTGGGAAGCTTAGCCAAATTGAAAGAAACCGATGTTGTGGCACAAAGCGCTTATAACGCAAACTTCTTTATTGCTGGTCCACCTCCTGCACCTGTAGTCACTGCGCGTGTTTTCGACCAGAAAATCGAATTGGTCATCAATCTCGAAGCCAATGGCACCGGAAGGTATGATGTGACGGATAAGCTGCTGAACCGCCAGGTTTTTGAAGCGCTTAAAGTATTTCAGCTCAAATCTAACAATCCCAGCGATGTTGTCAATAACGTAGAGAATGCTAAAATAATCAAAAGGTATGATCTGGGCGATAAGTATGGTGCGCTGTACATGCATATGTCAAATGGTACCATCCAAAAGGTATGGGATGGCTACAACAATATTGATTCCACGAGTTTTGCGGATCCTGGTTCTGCTATTATTAAATTGGATATCACAACCGATGCCTTTAATAATGATAATCCTTTAATACCAAACCAGGAATATTACTTCGCAGTTACTGCGCTCAGCATCAACCAGACCTTTGCCGTACCCTATGAAGCGACACCCGCTACTAATGACTATATATTATCCGGCCCGGCCGATTTTCTGGAGTCTAACCGCCAGGCTGGTTTCATAAGTGTCACCACCAGGTCTTCGGAATTTGAACCGTTCAGGAGTGAAGGTGCCGTTTATACAGGTGACAGAACTCTACCGAACCAGGTTATTTTGGGTTCGGATTCTATTGATATATATAAAGGTTCGGTTTTTGTTGATGTGGTGAATAGAAATGAAGTGACTGGCGATGAATATGTGGTTGATTTTTACGATGATGGAAATCTTTGGAGATTAACCGATAAAACAACCGGCGTGGTAAAATTGGATAGCATGACTTACCAGGCACCAACTCCCAATGACTGGACTTTCCCAATCTTCGATGGTATTTCGGCAAAAATTGTAACGGTTTCTGACGAATTAGATACTGCACTTGTAGTGGCTGATCAACCTTCCGATGTCTGGTTACAGAGTCCCGATAAAGGGATGAAAGCTTTCTATTACGGAGAACATGCGGTTTATGATCGCAGTATCGATTTGGTGAAACATGAACTTAATAGACTGCCGAGTGGTTTTGAGAGCGATATCAGGAAAGATGAATACTTTCCTGTGCGTGTTGATTTCGACACCACCAATGTTGCACAAGGCTTTTCATACATTGGGAATTATACCATACTCCGTGGCGTACGTGATGTCTTTGTCAGGGCATACGATATTTCTGATCCCTCGAACGAACGTCAGTTAAACATCGCATGGAACTCACCCACCGGTGACCTAAACTTCAACACTAATACTCAAGTCATTATTATGACCAGTGACTACGATCCTACCTATGGATATACTGGACGGCCAAATCAGGATTCCCTGTTCCAGGCAGATGCGTACGTTATTATGAGAATAGTACCAGTAGCCGATAGTCTTGTTCAGTCAGCAAAGTTTAGCCTTGTGCTTGTCCCTAAATATCCTAATAGCAATCTTGATCGGTTTACTTTCGGTACAGGAAGTCTGGTTGAAAATTTGACTATTGATGATAGAAAAGACCTATTAGACAAAGTTAAAGCGGTGCCCAATCCGTACTTTGCCTACAGCACATATGAAACCAGCTATGACCAGCCGCGTCTGAAATTCACTCATCTGGATAACAAAGCGACAATTCGAATATTCGATTTGGCAGGCAGCCTTATCCGGACGCTTGAAAAGAATGACCAGTCCAATGAATTATACTGGGATTTGAAAAACCAAGCCGGATTGAAAGTCGCCTCAGGTATGTATATTGCCCATATCGAGGTACCCGGTGTTGGCCAAAAAACTCTCAAATTTGCTGTGATCCAGAGAGAAGAGCGGATTGACAGGTATTAATAATTGGTGAAATGCAAAATTAAATTTAGAATAAGAGGTACAGACAATGAAAAAGAAGATCTTCTTCATAGCCCTCGTGCTCATATTTTTAGTGAGCTTTAGCTATGCTGGCGATACATCGAGGCAAGGAACAACCAGCGGCTCACAACTATTGATACCTATTGGTGCGCGCTCAATCGCGCTGGGTGGGGCAGTTGTGAGTACCGCCAGCGGAGCTGAGGCAATCTATTACAATCCCGCCGGTATTGCAGCCTATCCCAAGTCCGAGTTCATGTTTAGCAACATGACATACATCGCCGACATAAAGGTAAATTACATTGCCGGTGTTTTTAATGGCCGTTCCCTTGGCGCGTTTGGGTTGTCCATTAAAAGCCTGAATTTCGGGGAGATCGAGGAAACGACTGAAACATTTCCGGATGGCACGGGAAATACCTACTCGCCGGCGTTTGTGATTGCCGGTCTTTCCTACAGCCGCGCTCTCACCGATCGGATCACTGCCGGTATTACCGGGAAATATATTTCGGAGAGCATCATGCAGACCAATGCCAGCGCCTTTGCAATCGACCTTGGTGTTCAGTATGCATTTAACAGGTTTCTCCGGCTCGGCGTGGTAATGAAGAATGTGGGAAGCAAGATGCAATACGATGGCAGAAACCTGGAACGCACTTTTCGCATTCCGAATTCGACACCGGGCGCCGACCAGGGATATTTCCGCGGCGTGCCGCTGTCATCCGATATTCCGTCACTTTTTGAATTTGGGCTTTCCTATCGGGTTAACATGAATGAAGAAAATTCAGTCTCGCTGACCGGTGCATTTACTAACCACAATGATGCATCGGACAAATTAATCGGTGGAATTGAATATGCCTTTAACGACCTGTTCTTCCTGAGGGGTGGTTACACTTACAATGCACAGGAACAGGACAATAATATTTTCGGTGCATCTGTTGGTGCAGGCCTAAAATATACTGTCTCGAATTTTGATTTTTATCTTGATTATGCATATCGACAGCTAACTGATTATTTTGATGCGAATCATGTATTTACCATAAAATTAGGAATGTAAGTTTGTACAAAATCTTTTAATTCTCCTGATGGCTGTTCCCGGCGGGGACAGCCATCTTTTTTGTGGCAATGCGGATTTGTATATTTCATTTTGATTAAGTATTCCGACCTGCCGTCAGTAGCGTCGCATTTCGATTTGGAAAAAAAGGCTTAATGGATTGACGATTGAAAGGCCACTACCGGCTTAAAAGGTCGGGAGACGATATTTAATCCTCTATTTGCCTGCTATCCCTTATTTTTTGCCAATTTTTTGTGGTAATCCGTTTTTCCGGAAATTATATTTTGCATCATGTCATACAAAAAATGGAGAGTGGTATTATGATGAAATTTGATTACGAGAAATTTTCAAATTTATTGATCCAACCGTTCCGTTCCTTATTGAGTATAATGTTTGTGATTGCAGTTTTTCTGATGCTTTCCGGAATGGATGTTTTTGCCCAATCGTTATATCAGGGACCGGCCACCGGCACCGTTGCCAGTGGAGCAATGGTTTCAACCGGAACATTCTTGGGACGTCCTATGCCCATTTACCCGCCGGCGATCTACAACCGGGAGTGGGAAGAGGAGGAAAATCCGCCGTTATTGAGTGATGCGCTCAACCATACACCACCTTCTGCCCCTTTAGGCAGCAATGTGGTTATTGATCGAAGCGCCAAAGCCCCATTGCCTGCCAATCCCCTGGCACCGGGGATTATGGTAGACTTTCAGGGCCTTTTGATGGGGAACTCTATTCCGCCCGACCCGCACATGGCAGCCGGACCAAACCACGTGATAGTGACGGTTAATACCAGCTTTGCCATCTATGATAAAGTAGGAAATAAATTGTTTCAACGGGATGCCAATAGCTGGTTTAATAATGTCGCCGCAAATGCTGATCCTTTCGACCCGCAAATTGTATATGATCATTATGCTGGACGCTGGGTGATGGTATGGGATAGCGAGGCTTTGCCAAATCAACCTTATTACCTGGTTTCGGTATCCGATGATGATGACCCGATGGGTGATTGGTGCAATTATGCTTTTCCTGCTAATAAAAACGGATCGACGACCACTTCCAACTGGGCCGACTACCCGAAGATCGGACTCGATCAGGATGCATTCTATATCTCCGGCCGTATGTTTGCTTTTTCCGGGGGCTTCAATTATTGTAAAATCCGCATAATCCCCAAATCGCAATTGTACGCAAATACCTGTGGTCCGGTAAATTACACTGATTTTTGGGATTTGCGTGTTCCGCAATATTTATCTCAGAGGGTGGATGGTCCCCCCGTCGCAGCAGTTCATTTTGGACAGCCCGATGCCACATATTTCATTGTGGATAGTCCCTTTTATACGGGCACTTTTGTAACAATCTGGAAGCTTACAGATCCGTTAGGCAGCCCCTCATTTACGGCTTACAATGTGCCGGTTACAGCAACGCTATCGCCCCCGGATGGGAACCAGTTGGGTGGCGGAAATCCGCTTATCGATTCCGGCCGCAGAGCATATCGTAACGCCGTGTACATGGATGGTTCGCTGTGGTCGGCAACAGCCGTGGCAGGAGGCACCGGCAATGTTTATGCCTACGCCCGTTATGTACGGATCGATGTCGTTAACCAGACCGCTCTGGAAGATGTCACCTTTGGTGCAAATGGTTACTACTATCTTTATCCTGCCGTTCAGGTGGATTCCAACAAAAATATGGTAATGGCTTTTTCGCGCAGCGGAGACGATGAGTATGCCGGTGCCTATTATACTGGTCGCCGCGACACCGATCCTCCCGGCTTGCCTCCCAGTGTTACAATCAAGGGTGGTCAGGGGAATTACGTGGTTACCTATAGTGGTACTCGAAACAGATGGGGCGACTACATGGGAATTGCGCTAGATCCAACCACAAATGCCATCTGGTCGTTCGTGGAATATGCAGCGGCTACCAATACCTGGGGGACCTGGGTAACGGCCACTACCTTTTCTCATTTGCTTTCAGGAATAGTGCGAAGTTCAGCAACCGGGGATCCGGTTCCTTATTCCGAGATTACAATGCAGGAAACCGGTCGAACATTAGTAACAGATTCCAGTGGTGCTTATAGTTTCGCTTCTTTTGCTCCGAATGTTAATCTTGATATTAGGACATTTGGTTACCGCGATACAACCGTGAGCCTGACACTGCCATTCCAGACGCCGGACACTGTAGATATTTCCCTTGAACCCCAAATTGTTTCTACTATATCAGGACAGGTGAAAGACAGCACCGGCAATGGAATTCCTGCCGAACTCGTTCTTTTTGCCCATGGCAATCCCGTGTCCGGTCCATATACCTCCGTAATGACCGATACAAATGGCTTTTACTCATTGCCGACGATTATCGGTTTATACGATATTGAAGTTTTTCCCAGAACGCCATTTCCTTTCACGACCTTGCTCAACATATCGCTGTCGACAACACCACTAAATTATGATGTCGTTTTGTCGCCGGCGGATGTTATGCTGGTAGATGATGACCAGGGACAGGATTACCAACAATATTTTACCGAAGCTCTCGATCAAATTCACATGAGCTACCACCTGTGGGATACGCAGATAGATGGCGTTCCGACCGCGGCTGTGCGGAATGCATATCCCAGCCGGACGATTATCTGGTTTACCGGTGACAGTTCCAGCACGCCACTTACCGAATACGAACGATTGGAACTGGAAGATCATTTGCTCACTGGTGGTAAACTGTTTCTCACGGGGCAGGATATAGCCGAAACCAACCAGGGCAGCCTGTTGTTGGACTACCTGGGTGTTGATTTTGCACAAAATACGGTGACAACCCTGGTGCGGGGAGTTACTGGAGATGTGATTGCAGATGGCCTTATACTTGTAGTTAGCAGTACAGGCGGAGCGAACAACCAGACTTCCAGCGATGTGCTCCAGGTTGTTGACTCCACGACAACCACACCGATTTTCTATTACGGGGGCGGAACCGTCTCGCCGGCAGCAGTTCGCTATGAAAATTCGGCAACAAATGCCAAAGCAGTGTTTTTGGGATTTGGCTATGAGGCCATCAACGATTTTGGTCGGCGGGCGACGCTCATGGAACGGGTGCTGAATTATCTCAACAGCCCCATCACCGCAATTGATGCCCCACTAACGAGCACGTTACCGCAAAGTTTTCAGTTGCAGCCGAATTATCCTAACCCGTTTAATCCGCAGACCACAATTGGCTTCGCGGTGCCGCAAAGGTCACAGGTAAAAATCATAGTTTATAACTCGTTGGGACAGGAGGTTAAAGTACTGGCCAACCGGATTTTTACACCGGGATACCACAAGGTAGTCTGGAATGGGATTGACGGCCACGGCATACCTTCTGCCTCGGGTGTTTACTTTACGAAAATGGTCTCAAATAATGGCTTCCAGGCAGTAAAGAAAATGCTGTTGATGAAATAGCGCTTATTCATTACCTGATTTTTTAAAAGAGGCTATTCGGTAATTGGATTGGAAAGCGGATAGCCTCTTTATTTTCTTGTCACATGCCTAGGGGAGGAAATATTTCGGATTAACATGGAAAGTTGCCAAATACCAGATGCAAGAACTTGCTCGATTTCCGGTTGCTAAGAAATTCATGCTGATATCTTTCTACAGGTAACCATGAATTTATCGACGCATATTTTCTCTCCGAAATTTCAAACTGTGTATTCCAGCGTGATAACCTGATTTTGAGAGGGCAATACCGTCACTCAACTTGACAAAATATTTGTGCTACACACGACTCTGCTCGGACTTCGAATTTACTTCAATCAATAAAAAGGAGTTACTAATGAACATCTTAACCACGACCAAACAAATAGCTATAATTGCGGTCGTTTTATTACTGTTTACCGCACAACGTGGTTCTTCCCTGACGCTTGCGAAAGCTTCGGTGGAAGAATTGACTACCGAAAGCACCCTGATTATTAAAGGTGTTGTTCATTCCACAGAATCCCAATGGGAAGATGCCAATCACCGGGCAATCAATACTTATGTAACAGTGGATGTGAGTCGCTATATCAAAGGCGCCGGGGAATCCCAAATTGTATTTAAGCAAAAAGGAGGGCAGATCGGTGACACCAGCGATATTATTTCCGGTACACCGTATTTTCGAAAAGGCGATGAAGTTCTTCTTTTCCTGGTGGAGAGCAATGGCGTCTATGAAATCCATTCCTTTGCCCTGGGCTGCTTCAGAATATTTACCGACACAAAATTTAACGAACAGGTAATTAATGACCTGCGGAATGTGGATGTAATTGATCCTGCAACCGGAAAGAGGGTGAGTCCGCAAGATGCCATGAAGCCGTTCTCGCTTGATGCTTTTATTGGTGAAGTCAAATCGTATGTTTCCTCCAAATAATCAACAGCTTACGAATCAATGAAATTAGTGGAATCACTTAGTAATGTAGGAGATCAAAAGATGAGAAAATATAAATTGCCAATATTGGCAGCGGTTGCCATGCTGTTTGCTGCCAGCACCATTTTGTTTGCATATTCGGTTTTTACCAACGAAACAGGATATGCCAGGCGATACCAGGATTCCGATATTCCTTTCGTATATATGCTCAATAATATTACACCCGCCGATTATGTACCGGCAATCGATGCCGGGACTCAGGTATGGGAAGATGTCCCGTCTTCGTATTGGGAATTTGAGAATGGCGGGTTTACATCGGCGAGTACAGATGAACGGGACGGAATCAACCTAATCTTTTTTGATATTCAGGGTGTGAATTTTACGCCAGGAACAAATACAATTGCTTATTCCCGCACCTGGACGTCGGGAACGGGGAGCGCCTATCATGCGGTCGAATCGGACCTGGTGTGGAACGCACGCGATTACCCGCCAAGCACCACCGGGGCGCTCAATCAGCAGGATCTGCAAAGCGTAATTGCTCATGAGGTGGGACATCATCTGGGGCTAGGGCATTCCGGACCTGCCGGCTCGCCGCCAGGGGTTGGTCCGCTCATTTTGCAGGCCACCATGTATGGTACTTCGGCCAACGGAGATACCCTCAAACGCTCTCTGCACTGGGACGATATTGCCGGTGTATCTTACATTTATCCTTCCTGGATTTTACAGGGTAATGTCACAGATGGATCCACCGGGCTTCCTTTTGCAAATATTGGACTCGTGTCTGACACTGTGTTTGCATCGATTGCCGGCGATCCTATATTTGGCAATAATCGTTACCAGCGACCGGGTTACTATGTGGATACGGTTTACACCGCATCCGATGGAAGTTACCAGGCGACAATTCTCCAGCAGCAGTTCAACCTGACGGCCGTTTATTTTGGCTATGAAAGCCAAACCCAGGCTGTCGCCTTTAACCCGGCAGGCGGAATAGGACAGACCGAGGTGATTAATCTTGATTTTCAGCTTCTTCCGAATCCTATGGCCACATTGTCCGGTACGGTAATCGATTCTATCAGCGGTGCACCTATTTCGGCCCGGGTTGAAATTTTTGCTACCAATAATAAACCCGGCATTCCCCCCGGTGCGCTGGTAGATACGACAACCGATGCCGGCGGAAATTACCAGATTTCCCTGCCTACCGTGGAAAATTACCGGGTAGTTATTACGCCCGAAGCACCATATCCGGCAGTATCAATGGCGGTTGAAAATCTTCCACAAGGCGGTGCAATTGCTAATTTTGCCTTGAATCCGGCCGATATTCTGCTGGTTGATGATGATAATACAACTGACTATGAGAGTTATTATGAGGAGGCCTTGACGGAATCAGGTCTTTCTTACCATAAATGGCGGGTAAGTGAAGAGGGGGTTCCATCCCAACCGATTTACGATCTTTTTCCGCAACCATGTAAGACCATCTGGTTTACCGGCGACGCGAATTCGGATGTGCTCTCCGCAAACGAACAGCAGAGTCTGGTGACTTTTCTGGACGATGGCGGCAGGCTGCTGTTGACCGGTCAGAATGTGGCCGAGAACAGCACCGCTGGCGTGTTGTTTACGGATTACCTGGGAGTATCCTTTAATCAGAATATGACCGGCCCGATTGTGCGGGGCGTTGCTGGCGATCCGATTGGAAACGGGCTTCTCGTCTCCACCGTTGGCGGGGCGGGGAATCAGCTATCAAAAGATGATCTGGCGATTACCGGAAGTTCAACTGCAATCCTGACTTACGGGACCGGGGCTCCGCTTGGAAATGCCGGAGTGCGGGCTGAAGATTACCAGAGCAATTGGAAGGCTGTTTTCCTGGGGTTTGGCCTGGAAGGCGTAAATAACAGCCAGGGTATCCGCGACCAATTGCTGCAGCGCACCTTGGCTTGGTTCGATGTGCCAACCGGTATCGGGGATGGAAACAGTGCGGCGAACCTGCCTGACAAATACTCGTTGCAACAGAATTACCCCAACCCGTTTAATCCCACGACGTCTATCAACTACCAGCTTCCGATGCTAAGCCGGGTGGAACTGGCAATTTATAATGTTCTGGGACAGAAGATAAGAACGCTGGTAAGCAAAAAGCAGACTGCCGGGCGCTACTCCGTTGATTGGAACGGACGGGATGATGCCGGCATCGTTGTCCCCTCCGGAATTTACCTCTACCGTCTGAATGCCGAAACATTCGTTGAAAGCCGGAAGATGGTTGTAATAAAGTAACAGGCGTAAATAGCTGATTTTCATAAGATGCCCCGTCGTCTCTGAATGACGGGGCATCTTTTTTAGGCTTCTCCGTTTTTCTGCCTGCACGGATTCCCATGAACTCATTTTTCAATCAGATGCTCCTCACAATCCTCCTCATAATATTCGTGATTTCAGTGGACGATTTTTCAAATTTGCAGGATATTTTGCCGGCTGCCGGCGTTTCATTTACTACTTTAGTTTTCAACCGGCAGACGATTATATATCTAAAGATCGGAAGAAAAAACAATTGGTGATGAAAAGAAGCAATTCCAAATCCTCACGGTTTACCCTGGCCTTCCTGGGCTTGGCAATTTTGCTTTTTTTCTTTTTTACCAACAAATCCGTGGTGCAGTCCGAGCTTCCGGTGTATTATACCGCAAACGTTGCATATAATTCGGGGAAATACCAGGAAGCGCTTCGGGAATTCAATGAAGCCGTCAAGGCAGACCCCGGCTTAATCAGGCAAGATCCACTTCTGAACTTCAAAATCGGCTACTCGCTATACCGTTCGCAGGATTGGGCACGCGTAATACCGGTTATGGAATCTGGCCGCAAACCGTTGCGGGTAATCGAAGATTACCTGGTCTACTTCCAGGTTTTGGCAAGCCTGCAGCTTGGCGACACGGCAGCAGCAACAAACAAAATTCATTTCCTCGAAGATAAATACCAGGACTCTCCCCTGAACGATTTGACAGATTCGCTGCGCTGCGGAATTTTCCTGAAACGAAACCAGGCAGACAGTGCGCTGTTTTACCTGAAAAGAATGCTGCGCAGCGGGAAATTTGAAAAAACAGAGATCTATCTGAATATCATCCGGTTGCTAAAACAACAGGGGGATCTCGATGAGTTTCGCAAGTATTCGCTGATTTTTATTCGTACCTACCCCTTTCATAACCGGTCGGGAGATGTCTATAAGGATGTCCTGTCTTTGTATGATGGACAAATTCCGGATGATGTTTTCGAGAGCATAATGGATTATCTTTTTACCACCAGCCAATTCCTTTCTGCTGAGAATTTGGTCTCCGGGCAATCGCGGTTTGCGATAACTGCTGCCGAAAAAGACTATTTCAACTGGCTGCCGGTAGAGATTGCTTATCGCCAGGGCGAGTTCAAGCGGGTGCTGGATTGGTGCCTCAACCAGCGCGGATTTTTTAAAAGCTCGCGCATTTTGCGCGAAATCGATCTCCACATTGCACGCTGCTACCTGAGAATTGGCCAGGTTGATAAATCCATCAAGGCATACCTGGCATTTCAACAGAGATATCCTTCGGATGTCCTATCCCCTGAGGTGCTGTGGAAAGTAGCCTGGCTCTACGAGGACGGGCCGGATCTGCATAATGCGATAAAGACTTACCATAAACTTGTCAGAACCTACCGCCGCACGCAATTCCGGGATGAGGCTTACTTCCGCATCGGGCTGGATTATTATCGTCTGAAGAATTACAATAAAGCGCGGGCGGCATGGGAAGATGCGGTGGGTGCCACAAAGGATCGCTTTCAAAAAGACCGGCTGCTCTACTGGATTGGTAAAAGTTATGAGAAGCAGCAGAATTACCAAAAACAGGGAGAGCTTCTTATTGAATTAGCGAAACGTCCGGTGGATAGCTACTATAACCTGAAGGCCTTTTTTCTGACCAGCAATGGCCGGCAAACCCACAAGCAGATTAGCGATATTTTCTGGCAATTGCATGAGGGGAATCAGAGTTATCTGCCCGGACACATTTCGGAGTTTCGCCGGGCACTGCTGGTGAAGGAAATCCTTGGGCGCGCCTGGAGCGATCGCGAGCTGCAAGCCCTTGAATTTAATGCGAATGACTGGCAGCGTGTTTACGCCCTGGGGGAATTGCATGAGCGAATGGGCAACTACGGACGTGCCTACCGCAAATTCCGCTCTATTTTTAATGCTCATTTTTTCGATGCCGCGCTTTCCGATATGGTGCCGGTTTTTAAAAAGCTTTACCCGTTTTATTTTACTAACATTGTCGACTCAATGGCAGGGGTTTACGATGTGCCGCCGGCGCTGATTCTGAGTGTTATGAAAAAAGAAAGTGCTTTTGAACCCTCCGTTATCTCCTACGCAAATGCTTACGGTCTTATGCAGCTCCTGCCGAATACGGCTTCCCAAATTGCTCCCAAAATTTCCATGCGGTATAGCTCAACCAGGCAACTGTTCAACCCGCAGATGAACATTACAATGGGGACGTACTATCTATCTTCCCTACTGCACCGCTATCATGGGAATTATGTTATGGCACTGGCCGCTTACAACGCCGGGCCTCACCGTGTGGATAGATGGAAAAACAGATACCCGACCAAAGATGATGATCTTTTTATGGAGAACCTGGAATTTGAACAGACCCGCGTCTATGTTAGGACGTGCCTGAAATATTTCTGGATATATCGGGAAATTATGAATCCCGGGGAAATTCCCAAAGAAATTGTTTTGTATCCGGTCAAGTTGACAAATTTTTTCTAAGTGCTGAAAAATCTTGCATTTTTGAGGTGTGGTAAATATATTTTGCTTCGCCGCTTTATTTAAAAGAAAAGGACTTCTTTATGGCACGTTTTCAATATCAAATGCTCGCGTTCACTCTTGCGAGCCTTGTGTTTTTTTCACTGCCGGTTCATGGCCAGAACGTCTGGCCGGATCGCGAAGCGATGTTAAATGACATTCAGTTCTGGAAGTCTGTTTTTACGATCTACAGCAATGACCAGTATGTGTTGCACGACGCCGAAAATCTGAAGATTGTCTATAAAATTCTCACCTTCGATTCGACGGTAAGCGATAAGAACCGGCAAAAACAGATTGATGATGTAAAGGATGAGATCCAACATAGCCTACTGAAATTGGCCAATCATGGGAATAAAAAAGAAGAGTTGTCGGGCTTCGAACAATACCTTGCAGCGATTTTCGGGGATTCAGTGGATATCGAATCTCTGAAAAAGGCAGGCCGGCAAATCCGGGCTCAACAGGGGATGCGCACGCAGTTCCGCGAGGGGCTCGGCAGGGCGCTTACATATTTACCATTCATTCAACAGGTGTTTCGCGACCAAGGATTGCCGGAAGACCTGGCTTATCTTCCTCACATCGAATCTTCTTATAATCCACTGGCGCACTCTTACGCCGGCGCTGCCGGCATGTGGCAGTTTATGCGCTCTACTGCCCGCCTCTACATGAAGGTAAATCGTGTTATTGACCAGCGGTATGATCCGATGATTTCTACCCGCGCTGCGGCACGCCTGTTAAAATGGAATTATAAAGAGACCGGCAACTGGGGCCTGGCAATTACGGCCTACAATTTCGGCCTGGCGGGAATAAAAAAAGCAGCCCGGCAGTGTGGCTCCGACTATCTGAAGGTAAGGGAATCGTTTAATCACCGCCGGTTCCGGTTTGCCTCGCGCAATTTCTACCCCGAATTTTTGGCAGTAGTTGACATAATGAGAGATGTTGACAAATATTTCCCTGATGTGAGACCGACCACCCTTCCCGCATTCCTCCAATACGAATTAAAAAATTCTGTAAGTTTGCCCCGCCTTGCGAAGCGCCTAAATGTCGACATCACTACCCTGCGCCAGCTTAATCCAGTGTATACCAGCCGGGTTTGGAGGGGATGGACCAATGTTCCCGCCGGATACAGCCTGCTGCTACCGGTGGATTGCGACTTGGCGGCGGTCGAAAATTATTTCCGGAAAACAGTGGTGGATATACCGGAAGAGAAAATTGCCGAAGCTCAATCCGAACTTAAGCCGGTGAGCCCCAAACAACCGCTTTCTGTTTTACTGCCGGAACCGGACCAGGTCTCCCCGCAGATTGGTGGAACTGCCCCGATTTCGCTGAGAAAACCGGGTGTTGAAGCGGATAATGTGTTGCGCACCGGGCTATCTGCATCGTGGAAAAATTTGCTGGCACCAGGGCAAAAAACAGATATCGAATTATCGCTCAGTGGTTTGGAATCTGAGCTTGGGAAACGACTCGCAGTAAATGGAAATACAATTGTTGTATTCACCAACGAAACGATGGGGCATTATGCCGAGTGGTTGAATATTCCCATCAACCAATTGCGGCGACTTAACGGCTTTCGGCACAGCCGCACCATTTACCAGGGACAGAAGTTGCAGCTCGATTTTAGCCGCGTTTCCGGAGAAGAATTCGTGAAGAGGCGTTTAAATTATCATCTCTCAACTTTAAAGGATTATTTAAACAAACGACAGATCGTACGTTTTATCGATTACCAGGTAAATCGCGGCGAATCGGTCTGGAAAATTGCGCAAAACCATTACCGCGTACCGCTTGAAATAATTCAGTATTTGAATTCGGGTGCAGATATTAATAGATTATACCCGGGTGATGTAGTTCGAATACCTGTATTTGAAACCATCAATTCAATAGAGGAGACCTTATGAAAATTAAAGAAAAAATTGAAGGGGACGTGGCTGTAATTGCCCTTTCCGGAAATATGATGGGAGGTCCGGAAACCACCGCGCTGCACGAAAAAGTAAAGAGCTTGATTGCGGACGGAGTGAAAAAGATTGTTATTGACTTGAAAGGTGTGAAATGGATGAATAGCTCCGGGCTGGGGGTTTTGATGGCCTGCATGACCTCATTGAACAATGTGGGTGGAAAGCTGAAGATTGCCAGCGTCACTGAAAAAGTAAAGAGTTTGTTGATGATTACGCAGCTCATGAGAATTTTTGATACTTATGAAAACTCGGAGCGAGCTGTGGCTGCTTTTTACGAGGATGAGAGTAAATAGAAAGAAAAACCCGCACCGGGTTGGAGGTACACGAAATAAGTGCTTTCATGACTGCACCGGGCGGAACGGTTGTGTTAGTGAAGCGGGATGAAGCGCGCCCCGCGGGGGCAAGATAGTGCGGAAAAACAAATCCTGACCACTTTGGAATAATCGCAGATTTGTATTGTTAATTGATCCGGGGCGTGAAACATAAATGCCCCGGATTTTTTTTGAATAACCTTTTTTTACCGGGAAATTCCCGCAGGCCCAACAGCTTTTTGAAGGAAGGGAATTAAGGGAATGGTCATTCATGATTTGCATAGCTGGAATGTTAGTCCCGCTGCAGCCAAGATTATTCAGCTTTCGCTGAGAAACAAGATTGATATGACATCCACGATTGGCCCGGAGCAGATCCGCACCGTGGCAGCCGCCGACATATCGTTCACCCGATATGGAAAAGTTCTCTATGCAGCGGTAGTTATCTCGGATTTCCCTTCGCTGCAGATTCATTCTATCTACACCGGAACATCGGGTGTCACTTTTCCTTACGTGCCGGGATTTCTCTCCTTTCGCGAGGTGCCGCCCTTGCTGGAAATCTTCCGGAAAATTTCTCCCGCCCCGGATGTCTTGCTGTGCGACGGGCATGGCATAGCCCATCCGCGCGGCTTTGGGCTGGCTTCACACCTGGGTTTGATACTCGATATTCCGACGATCGGCTGCGCGAAATCGGTATTGGTGGGTGATTATAAAGAGCCGGGTATGGAGAAGGGCTGCAAATCCCCGTTGATCTACCGAGACCAGCAAATTGGCGCAGCATTGCGGACCCGCCGCAGCGTGAAACCGGTATTTGTCTCGGTGGGCCATAAAATTTCGCTGCCGAATGCGATGGAAATTGTACTACGCTGCAGTCCCCGTTACCGTATCCCGGAGCCGTTGCGGTTCGCACATCGAAAGGTAAATGAGCTGCGCCGTCAGCGTGAAAAACATGAAGATTCGGGTGGATAGCCGTTATTCGCGCAATTTCCATATTCTCGATATCACGCAACGCTACTCCCTATCGCAACACAATATTACACTTCAGAATTTTGATTTTTCATATTTTAATTTTATCTTTAAGCACTTCAAATGCAGGGCGAATAATTTAAATCTGGTGCGAGGGCAAAAAATGAAAGAACAGGCCGGGGGCAATCTCAGGATTCAGCTTGCGCAAAAGGAGCGGGAGCTTTATTCCATTCAGAAGATCGGGCAGGCGCTGAGCAACACACTGAAACTGGATGATTTGCTGAACCTGATTATGAAAGAGATCACTGAAATAATGGAGGCGGAGCGCAGCACGCTTTACATTGTGGATCATCAAAGAAACGAGATCTGGTCCAAAATCGCACTGAAAGCGGAAGTCAGGGAGATTCGGCAGAAATTCGGCAAAGGCATATCGGGCTGGGTAGCGGAAACCGGCGGGAAGCTGAATATTCCGGATGCCTATCAGGATTCGCGATTCGATCCGTCCACCGATAAACGCACCGGCTATCGCACCCGTTCCATCCTCTGCATTCCTGTGTGGGAGCCGCTAAGCAGTGGTGCACAGCGCAAGATGGTCGGGGTTATCCAGGTGCTGAATAAGAAGGCTGGCTTTTTTACGGACGGGGATGAAGGAATTCTGGAGGCAATTGCCTCGCAGGTTGCCATCGCGATTTCCAATGCCCATCTCTACCAGCAGCTTGAAAAGAAATTCCGTGAGATTGATCTGCTTTATGAATTCGAGCAGCAGCTTTCCTCCGAATACGATGTGCGCGAAGTGTTCCGCCAAATACTGGATCGCACGGTTCGGCACCAGGCAGGGGAATTCGCGGCTGTGGCTTACCCGCTCAATAATCAGGTCAACCTGATCTCTGTGTCCGGGAGTGGTCAAACTGATTTCCGTTCCATCCCGGCCACGGTATATAAAGAAATTTACGCCCTTTCCGGCGGGAACATGGCCGCCGGTGAGCTTCCACCGGGCGAAATGAAAAAGCTTCTACCGGAAGTAAGCGAAGTCCAGTCACTCTACGCCAAAATTATCCCGGCCGAACCGGCTGAGGAAAAAAGGATGCCGGCGATATTTGTTTTCCAGGCGAGATCGCCGGAATTGAGAGAAACGCCGGATGGAGATTTCCAATTCCTGGGAATGGTAGAACAAAAAATCTCACGTGCGCTGGAGCTCAACGCTTTGCGCGAGGCACTGCTGAAGCAGGAACGCCTCTCCGCGGTCGGTCAGATGATGAGCACTGTTGTCCATGATTTGAGAAGCCCGGTTAACAGCATCTACGGGTTCATGGAGCTGCTGCTGGAAGGGGATAACACGAAGGAGGAGCGGGAAGAATACGCCCAAATTATCCGAATGGAGATCCAATCCATAACCAACATGACCAGCGAAATCCTGGATTTCGCCAAGGGAAAAACAAGCATCATCCCGCGGAAAACGGCGGTGAAAGATATCCTTAAGCGATTTATTCCGGAGACAGAACAACTCTTTAGGCAGTCGAAAATCAGTTTTCGCAGCCAGGGAGAATCGCAAAAGCTGGTTTATGCGGATGTTGACAAATTTACGCGAGTGCTCTATAATATTGCAAAAAATGCCAAAGAAGCTATGTCGAACGAGGGCGAATTCTATTTCAAGATTTATGATGATAACGGCAAAGTAGTTTTTGAGCTTTCCGATACCGGGCCTGGTATTCCGGAGGAGATTCGTGACCGTCTCTTCGAGTCGTTTGTTACCAGCGGAAAGAAAAGTGGAACAGGTCTGGGATTAGCAATTGTCAAAAAGATTGTTGACGACCATCGCGGTGAAATAGAGGTCAAATCGGAGCCCGGGAAAGGCACCATTTTTTATATAAAACTACCGGAATATGTCCAGGAACATGTTTAAAAAATGACGCTCTGGCTTCCGCTGAAAGTCACTCACTGAATTCCCGAACGATGAGTGAAGATAAAAAATATGATCGTTATAGTTTTAAAATGCAGATGAAACAGATGAAGCCTACGTGGTACTTTTTGCTCATCCCGGTTTTAGGTGCAATTTGCCAACAGGCAGGAGAAAAACAAATGGATGAACAGGAAGACAAGTTTCAGAAAATGCGGTTGGAAATGGTGGAAAAGCAGATTGAATCGCGGGGTGTGAAAGATCAGCGAATTCTTGAAGTTTTCAGAAAAGTTCCCCGTCATAAATTTGTTGCCCGCAACCTGCAAAAACAGGCTTATACGGATGAGCCGCTGCCAATTGGGGAGGGGCAGAGTATTTCGCAACCCTATATTGTAGCCTACATGACTGAGCAGCTTAAGCTCGGCGGCGGTGAGCGTGTGCTTGAAATCGGGACGGGCAGCGGCTACCAGGCAGCCATTCTCGCTGAGTTGTGCGATTCGGTATTTACGATTGAAATATTGCCGGATTTGTCGGAGCACACCGCCCAAACACTGCAATCATTGGGTTACAGCAATATTCAATTTAAGGTCGGCGACGGCTACCGTGGCTGGCTCGAGAAGGCTCCGTTCGACGCCATCATTGTGACTGCCGCACCAGACCATGTTCCGCAACCGCTGATTGGGCAATTGAAAATCGGCGGTCGCATGATCATCCCGATCGGCGAATACTACCAGGAACTTTACCTGTTCCGGCAAACCGACGAAGGATTGCAAAAAGAGAAGAAACTGCCGGTTCGTTTCGTTCCCATGCGTGGTGAAGTGGACGAACATTGATTTCCGGGTTCTCTCTTGGTCGGGTGAAACCGTTAGTCAATGTTGCCTTCCTTGATATCTGGACCCTGCCTAATTCCAAAACTCAGATCCAGGACAGAATTACTTCACCGAATTCAACCTCCGGTTGCTATCCAATCGAGGGCTTCATTTAACCAATATTATTTTTTGTCAAAAAAATTGTCCTGTTTTCATTAAATATTTGAAATAGGGGGTCGATGATGAAAAGGTAAACAATATGTGAGGACCCGAAATGACACGGACGTCATATTCGAAATGGTTGGAAAGATTTCACCGCACCCTTTGTAAGCCGTTATTTCCTATCGGATTACTGGCTCTTGGAATACTCTTACCAGTATTGCCACTCCATAATATTAGCGCCCAAAGCTACATGGATTATCAAAACCAGAGCACCGGATTTCAGGTTTTTGTGGATTACTGGAATGGGTGGGATGATGAGAAGGAAAATCCGCTAAGTGTTCTTTTCATCCAAACCACACCATCTGAAATGGAATACCGGCAGTATAAAAACAGGATGTGGGCGAGCTATCAACTGGATATCTCGATTTACGATAGCAGGGGAAGTTTCTACGGCAGGCAACTGATTAGCGATACTTTGCGCATGAACACTGCTGATTTATCACCTGGTCCCACCCAGCATCGGCTTATTCGGCTGCCGCTTGATTTGCCGGTTGGCGACTATCGGCTGATGATCGGGGTTGCCGACGACTGTCGCAATGTCAAACGTGTTATCGAAAAACACATCCAGGTGCGTGGCCTGAACAGGGCTTCGCTAACGATGAGCGAGATTCTCCTGGCGGGGAAAGTTAAGCCGGATAATGAAAAGAACGAAGCTGAGGGCATATCGCCGTTTCCGGCAGCCGTTTTCGGCGCCAATCAAAAAGCGCTTTTCTATTATTTTGAAGTCTATGATAACGATTTTGCGATGAATGATTCGATTACCTACAATATTTCGGTCAGGAACCTGAAAGGCAAAGAGAAGCTGATCTCCAGCGGCAGGCAAAAATTAAAAGAGAAGAAGGTCTGCGTGTTCTCGACTCTGAATACCGCACAGTATGCGGCGGGAGAATATGAGTTGATAATCCGCCTGCTTGGAAAAAATGGAAATCCCACGATGCGCCGAAGAAAGAATTTCTGGGTTTACCAAAGCCCGGTGGACCTGCAGTTCAAACCATTCTCGCAGGTTTTGCATGAGCTAAGATTTGTGGCAACACCGGAAGAATTAACGAAACTGGAAACCATGCCACAATCCCAACGCCAGGCCGGACTGAACCTCTTCTGGAAACAAAAAGACCGAACTCCATTGACCGAAATAAATGAGACGATGAAGGAATATTACCAGCGATATGCCTGCGCCGAAGCCCGATATCGACGGGACGATTCTGCGGAAGGCGACTTTACCGACCAGGGAAGGATTTTCCTGCTTTACGGTGAGCCGAGCAAAATTATCCGGCAGCAAGATCCGATGAGCTCCGTAACGTTGGAGATTTGGCAATATTCCAATCCTGCCATCCAGATTGTATTCGAAGATTATTCCGGCTCGGGAGAATTTTTTCTTGTCCGGCCGCTTACGCTGATGAAAAATCAGAAAGCTTCCGGGCTGCACTCATTTTAGCGCCACCGAACCTCATTCCACTCCTTATTTCGCAGTCGGAGCCAAACTGCGCCATCAAAATCTGTTCTGAAGTACCTTATCCCTAAATTCCTCAAGCGGTTCAAAACGTCTTTTCCGGGGTGGCCGTAACGATTATTCCTGCCCACCGGGATGATGCAAAATTGCGGAGAGACCTGCTCCAGGAACTGTTGGCCGGAAGAAGTGCCGCTGCCGTGATGTCCGGCCTTCAGAATTTCGCTGTGCGCAAGTGAGCCCCATTCTGCCAAACGAGTCTCCACCGGAAGTTCCGCATCGCCGGTGAACAGGATTGATGCATTGCCTGTTTTGAGCAGCGCAACCAGCGATGTGTTGTTGATCTGGGAGCCGCTTGTACCGGAAGGTTCCCTGAATTTTGTGAACGGCGCCAGGATGAAAATGCGGGTTTTTGCATCTACCCGCACGATGTCTCCCATTTTTAGCAATCGCACCGGAATATGGTGATTACCCAATTCCCGCAGCAGGCTGTCCTGCAGAAAATAATATGTTCTGAGATCGGGAAGATAGACCGAATCAATATCCACCAGCTCTATTAAAGAGAACATACCTCCAATGTGATCGGCATGTGGGTGGCTGATAATAACTTTGTCCAAATGCAGTTTGCCCATCCGTTGAATTGCAGGGAAAATAACGCTACGGCCGTTGTCCCATTCGGGTGATGCGGAACCGGCGTCGAACAGCAGCAATTTGTTTTCGGAAGTGCGAACCAGGCTGGCTTCTGCCTGACCAACATCCAAAGTTAGAATTTCGGGATGATATGCACGAGGGGCGATAAGCCACAGAAAACCTGCGACAATCGCGATCAATGCGGGTTTTCTCACCTGGAGATTTGGCTCGCTCGTCCAGGTAAATACCAGCCACAAGATCAACAGATAAAGAATCACCGCAAAAATTGTAAAGTCAGGCAGGTTGAAATAGCTCCAGGGCAGGTTTGCAGCCAGGTGCACAATGTTTATTAGCGCTTGAATGATACTCGCCAGCAAACTGCTGACCGGAACAGCCAGACTAAAGGAAAGATAGGAGATGCTAACAGCCAGAAATCCGAGCGGAACGATGAGACCGACCAGGGGAATGGCAATCAGGTTTAAGACGAATGATATCAAAGGTATTTTGTGAAAATAAACAGCCATCAGCGGAATGGTTCCCAGTTGGGCAGACAGCGAAACCAGGAATGGGGTGATGATCAGATTCTTCACCCATTTTCCGGATTTTCCGGAACCGAAAAGCTGCATCGCTTTCGATTCCAGGGGCTTTAATGCCCGATAAAAATAGATGATGGAGAGAACTGCCACGAATGAAAACTGGAAACCTGCCAGGAATAATTGCTGCGGTTGCAACAGGAGAATGATGCAGGCAGCAGTGAAAATCGTATTGTAAACATTTGGCACTCGCTCTAAATTTTTGCCAATCAGATATATGGCAACCATCAACGTTGCCCGAACCACCGGCGGATTGGCGCCGGTGAGCAGCATATAGAATGACAAAAAAGCAATTGTCAGGATATTATGCCAGCGAAAGCCGATTGGCAGAAATGAGAGAAGAATATGGATTATGATAACCACAAAACCGACATGCAGCCCGCTGATTGCTAAAACGTGGGCAACCCCGCTGTTTTGAAAATCGGATTTTACCTCACGCGATATACCTTCTTTTTCGCCCAGCAAAATGCCTGTCAGAAAGGAGGCCGCTTCCGGTGGCAGCATTTTTCTAATTTGGGAGGACAGATTTTCACGGAGAGAATAGAGAAAACGGGAGGGCAGGAATTTCTCTTCAGTGGCAGAATAGTGTATTGATGAGGCTGTTGTCATCCTGACCATTCCCAGAATGCCGCGTTCCCGCAGGTACGATCCGTAGTTGAACTGGCCGGGATTGCGGAGCGGCGGCAGGTGTTCGATGCGGACGTTTTTCAACTCAACCCGATCTCCCGGAAGCACCGCGCTGCGGGCCTTTCTTAATTTGACAATGAAATTCTGCTGAATGCGGAGAGCACTTTCTTCCGCAATGATTTCTTCGCTTCTGATAATCATTTCCGGTTTTCCAGCAGAGGGCGGTTTGAGAATAGTGCCGTTAATGGATGCATTTTCAAGCGGGAAAAATTGCAGAAGTGGGTGTTGTATATGGCTGTCTGCCCACAAGCGGTAGCTTACGCTTCCTGCCAGGATGAACATAATGGAGAACAATAATGCGGGCCAAGCATGTTTCCTGAGCAAAAGCGCCAGAATGGTCGCAATAATGAATATTGCCAGGAGCGGAAGTATCGGGATAGCCAAATATCTCTCGATTACGATGCCTGCAGCCAGCCCAAAGGCGAGAAGTGCACCGGGGTAATGTGCGAATTTTTCCCTCAACTTTTTCTTCTTTCTTCATCCATTTTTTATAGCAGCTCAATTATTGGGTTGTTTGCTGAGTGAAAATTCCATCGGCGAAACAGTGCTGTTTTGGTGCACTCAAAGAGCACTGGCGGGAGTTGAAAAATATGATTTAATCTAATCCCTGACGCACCACCGGTCTCAGCAAGTCAGATGAAACGCGCCGCCAATTTTTCTCTCTCCTGCAGCCCAAAGCTCATTATAAATATTCACGGCATCATCGCTTTTAGCTGATCTGAGCTTGATATCCAACCGCCGCAGATGTTCCTCCATGCGAAAGCTGATTTTCATATATCCGTATTTCCCCTGGCCAACCACCAGGAGTTTTGGTGGATTTTCATTAAGAAAGGGGAGATCGTCCGGGATCAGGAGATGACCTTCCCTGCGCCACCAGGAATCATCCACGTGATCCGGGTAGAGAATGATGTCCGAACGATAGATGGTGCCATCTATGATAATGTACCCGAAGTCATACTTCTCAATTCGAATGTGACCTGCCATAACATCCTTCTTGCTTCCCCAAACCCGGAGCAGAGAGATTGTTCCTCTTTTTTTCGGCTTACTCTTTATTTTAATGCTTTGAATTGAAATATGAAATAAAAAAAACGAAAATTTGCAGAGCTACGCTGAAATGAGAAAAATGATTAGCCTGACGCCTGAATGGTTAACATTCATTGATAAAAAAAGCCCGGACACTTTTCATGCCCGGGCATTCTGCTAACCCTTTTATCAAATAATGTAAGTCTCAGTTTACATTTACGTTCTTGTTATCTTCCACCAGATAGAAACCCAGCTCATTCTTGTTCTTCATTTTAACCTTGATCGTGCAACCGTCATTAAAGCGGCCTTTCAGGATCTCGTCGGCCAGTGGATCTTCAACATTCTTCTGAATGGCTCTTTTTAATGGTCGTGCGCCCAGAACCGGGTCGTAACCCTGGTCCGCGATAAATTCTTTGGCGCCATCGGTCAATTCCAGAGAGATATTCCTCTCCAACAGCCTGGTGCTCATTTCGGAAATCAACAAGTCCACAATTTTGACAATCTCTTTTTTGGTTAATTTCTTGAAAAAGATGAAATCATCCAACCGGTTCAGGAATTCCGGGTTAAAAAGCCGCCTGAGTTCCTGCGTGATTTTTTCCCGCATTACGCTGTGTTCGGTGTGCTCCTCTTTTTGTCCGAAACCGATGGACAGACTTTTCTTAATCTCACGAGTTCCGGCGTTGGAGGTAAGTATCAGTATGGTATTGCGGAAATCCACGCGCCTGCCAAGACTATCGGTAAGCTGCCCGTCGTCCAGCACCTGTAACAGAATGTTAAATACATCGGGGTGCGCTTTCTCCAGCTCGTCAAACAAAATAACTGCGTAGGGATGGCGGCGCACCTGCTCGGTAAGCTGTCCGCCCTCTTCGTATCCCACGTATCCCGGGGGGGAACCAACCAGCCTGGAGACCGAGAATTTTTCCATATATTCCGACATGTCGATTCGGATCAAGGCGTCTTTTCTCTCGAAAAGATATTCGGCCAAGATTTTGGCAAGATGTGTCTTTCCAACACCAGTCGGTCCCAGGAACATGAACGAGCCGATTGGCCGATTGGGGTCTTTCAGCCCGGTCCGGGAGCGGCGGATCGCCTTGGCGATCGTTTTGATAGCTTCGTCCTGCCCGATAACCTTTTTCTCAACGCCGTTTTCCAAATCGATGAGTTTTGCTGACTCGCTCTTGGCCACACGCTGCACCGGAATTCCGGTCATCATGGACACCACCTCGGCGATATCCTCCTCGCCCACCGGGGCAACGTTGGTTTCCTCTTCCCTTTCCCACTTGTTGCGCTCGAAGACCAACTCTTCCTGCAGTCTCCGCTCCACGTCCCTCATTTTGGCGGCCCGTTCAAAATCCTGCTGCCTGGCATACTGTTCTTTCTCCTGGCGGACTTTCTCGATTCGCTGCTCAAGATCCAGAATTTCCTTGGGCACGACAATACTGGAAATGTGAACCCTGGAGCCCGTTTCATCCAGAACATCAATTGCTTTATCGGGGAAGAACTTATCTGTGATGTACCGCTCGCTCAAACGAATTGTCGTTAGCAACGCTTCATCTGTATATGTTACATGATGGTGTTCTTCATACTTGGATTTGATGCACCGCAGGATTTCGAGTGTTTCCTCAGCAGAGGTCGGTTCGATTATGACTTTCTGGAATCTGCGTTCCAATGCACCGTCTTTCTCGATATACATGCGATATTCATCCAGCGTGGTGGCCCCAATACACTGCAGCTCGCCGCGTGCCAATGCCGGTTTGAACATGTTCGAGGCGTCCAGCGATCCTGACGCGCCGCCGGCGCCCACTATTGTGTGCAACTCATCAATAAAAAGAATAACATCGTCAGCTTTTTCCAATTCGCTCATGATGGCTTTCATCCGCTCCTCAAACTGACCCCGGTATTTGGTGCCGGCCACGATACTTCCCATGTCCAGAGCGACGATTCGTTTATTATGGAGAACCCGCGGTACTTTGCGGCTGTTTATTCGCAGCGCTAACCCTTCCGCAACCGCTGTTTTACCAACACCTGGCTCACCGATCAGGACCGGGTTATTTTTCTTCCTGCGGCTGAGTATCTGCGCCACTCTTTCGATAATTTTATCTCGCCCAATAATAGGATCCAATTTTCCCTGCATGGCAAGTTGCGTCAAATCCCGCCCAAAATGATCCAGGGCAGGCGTCTTGACTTTCTGTGCCGTTCGTTGTTGTGAAGCGTATGACATGGAAGGTTTCCCCTCTAAAATATTCTTTAATTCTGTATAAACCACGTTGTAATCAATATTAAAGCTCATCAGCACCTGCGCCGCAAGCCCTTCTTTCTCCTTCAGAAGAGAAAGAAGAAGATGCTCGGTACCTATGATGTCGGACTTAAAATTTTTTGCCTCCAGATACGTCACCTTCAAGACCTTTTCTGCCCGCTTGGATAATGGCAGGTTTCCAAGGGTCATCATTCCCCCTGCCGGCCCGGAGGCCTCTTCCAGACGCTGCTTCAACTTATCAATTTCCACCGATAAGTTTTTCAGAATCTTTATCGCGATGCCTTCACCTTCTTTTATTATGCCAAGCATCAGATGCTCAGTTCCGATATAATCGTGCCCAAGACGCATAGCCTCTTCTTTGGAATATCTGATAACCTTTTGCACCCTGCTGGTGAAATTATTTCTCATTGAAAACCCCAACATATTATTCGAACCTCTTTCTATTTATAAGACATCTTTCGACAATTTACATTTTCAACTCATCCTAAGCAACCCTTAAACCACCTTCTACAAGCTAATCTCTTTATCGGAATGGCAAGTGACGGAGAATAATTTTGATAACTCATACATTTTATTTGCTTCCATGAAGTTCCCGGCTTTTGTTATTATCGACAAACCGCCTTAGTTTATTATATTTTCATAGTTCTATGGATGCACAAATACTCGTCCATTTTTCTTTTCGGCTTCCAATCAATTACCTCCGATTCAAAACAATAATTAGCCGATTTACCGCAGATGTCATTTCTTTCTAAATTCTTTTAATCGTCAAAGTCTGAAAAGGTTCAGTAAGAAGAATTACAAAAGAGTCACCTTTTATTAACAGCAAATATGGCGATTTCCTTTTTCGCGTCTGGAGTATCTGAAATGATGTGGCATCTCGCTCTCCGGATATCGAATTCTTGGGTTCATCCAATGATAAAATTTTGCTTCATTCCCCGCATCTTACCTTCTCCCGAAATGTTGTCAGAAGGCACTGCTACTAAAATTTTGTATTGATTTCAAATGTGATATAGCGTATTATGTAACAAGTAGGAACAACATATATTTCGTGTCCGTAAAAGTTGAGTAGACGGACAAAGGAGGTAGTTATGAGACGTTTTTTAGTTCATGTATTTTTGGTCTTTTTAATTTTTGCTTTCGCGGGGTGTTACACACAACTCCAAATGGCGGATCGCAGTTCGGAAAATGGTTATGCCAGCAATTATGACGAAAATTATTACGCTGAAGACAGTACATTAGTTGGCGATGGGAATGTTTATAACTATTACATTGGTTCTCCTTACGCATATGATTCATATTACGATCCATGGTATTGGGATTTTCCACCGCGATGGGGACTCTTCCTCAGTTACTCCTACTCTTCCTGGGATCCCTACTGGTACCCCTGGGGGTGGTACGGCCGCTGCTGCTATCCCTTCCTCACCGCCGGATATGGTTATTATTACCCGGGTTATTATAGTGGTTATCCATATTACGGATACAATGACTGGTATCATTATTCATCCCGGGATTATCACAAACGGTCGTGGAACAGGCGATCCGAAAATCCGAACCGCCGAATTGCTCGGGGAAATACCTCATCCACAGGCGATCGCAGTACCGGTGTAACAGATAACCGCAGAATTATCCGCAGAAGTACCGGATATGCGACAAATGATCAGACCAACAGAAATCAGGGACATATTGTTCGATCTAGCTCCGCAAGGCGAATCATCAGGTCTTCCGGGAATACGGCAGATCGCTCTTCTTCCCGGCAAGGCACTGTGACCAATAGCCGAACCCGCTCCAGTAGCCATAGCCGTCCGGCTTACCGCGGGCCAAGCCGATCATCATCCGGTTCCTCGGGTGGATACACCCCACGTAGCAGTTCACGCGGCAGTTCTGGGTCGCGCTCAGCGGTAAGAGGTTCCTCGGGTGGCCGCTCATCCGGTTCTTCCGGATCAAGAAGCAGTTCCTCCAGTTCTTCCCGAAGCAGCAGTTCCCGATCCGGAAGGCGACACTAAGAGGAGGGATAAATTATGCACAAATTGATTGGGGGGATGATTGTACTCTTTATTTTTCTTACTGGTTGCTACACAGTTATTCAGCACCCTACAGTGGCGGATGAAGAAAATCCCCAATATCACCGTCAGATAGATTTTGCACAGGACTGCGCGAGTTGCCATTCGGGCGAAGGAATGGCGCTCCGCGACTCTCAGCAGCCGTACTTGCCACGCTTGAATTATATTTACGGGAATGACCGCTGGAGTACTTTTTACGAATCTCCCTGGTGGTATCGTGGGATGTTCTATAGCTCGTCGACACAGGGCGTTTCAACAGGTGAGGAAAATGGACCACTTCCCACAACTTCTGCCAGGCGCCGTTTTCCGGGGATTAATGCCGGAGCGGCCGCGGGAAGTACAACAGCCAACGGCGGCGTTGTGACCGGTTCATCCGGAAGCAGCGTGAGTGCCGGCGCCCGCATTGTGGGCGGCCAGGGTAGTAGCACTGATTCGTCCAACAATAGCGGAGTAAGACAAACGACGAATAACGGCAGTAACAACAGTGCCAGAAGTGCAACCAGAAGCTCGAACGGATCTCAGTCAAAATCCGGCGATGCCAGAAAAGTAACGCGAACCAAGAAAAAATAATGGATGCGGAAATGAATTTCAAAACCGGGTTTAAGCTTATTACTTCAATGATGTTGATTCTCATCCCAACCAGTATTTGGGCACAAAATACCGATGACGCCGTTCGGATCACCGACAATATGACCGGGTTTGGAGCCAGGGCCTTGGGAATGGGGGGCGCTTATTCCGCAGTGGCGGATGACTACTCAGCCATCTATTGGAATCCTGCCGGCCTGGCACAAATGCGGAAGACCGAGTTCTGGATGGGGCTCTCCAATTTTAAGCTGAATAACGATATCACGTTTCAGAACAATCCCTCTACGGCCTCGAACAGTGCAACCAAATTCAACTCGATTGGGATAGCCTTTCCCGTTCCAACCTACCGCGGAAGCCTGGTGTTCGCATTCGGCTATCAGCGTTTGAAGGATTTCGAATATGCCAACCAGTTCAGGGGAATTTCGTCCGCTGGGACGGATCGGCTTTCTTTCGTCCTGGATTCCACAGACAACCTATACGATTTTTTCAACCGGCCGGTCCAAAAGCAAGAATATATCACCGACGAGGGAAGTATCAACCAGTGGTCTATCGCAGGCGCGATGGACGTATCCCCCAATATGTCGGTCGGGGCCTCTCTGAACTATTGGACAGGTTCCAGCGACTACCAACTTGATTTTACCCAGGTCGATACTTTCAATAATTTCAATGTATTCCCGGCGGATTTTAATGACTATGTGGAAAATCAGACCTTGTTAACCAAGTATTCGTCTTTTAGCTTGAAATTAAGTGGTATGTTCCACGCCGGCCGCTACGCGAGAATTGGCGTTGGGATCGACTTGCCGCAAACATTCAGTGTGAAAGAGGATTATAGAAATTCAAGCTCGCTTTCATTTGATGACGGCTATGTGGCAGACTTCGGCACCGACAATGGGACATTTGAATACAACGTCAAAATTCCTTTTCGTTTCTCCGGTGGGATTAGCGCCTCGCTTGGCCCAGCCTTGCTGACAGGCAGCGCCAAATACACCGACTGGTCGCAGGTGAAGTTCGCGATGCCATCCAATGCCAGCCTGAACGATGACTACAGCAGTCTGTTGGACCAAAACAAATATTTTAAAACGAATTACCGCGGCACCTTAACCCTCAGATTTGGCGGCGAAGTTGGCATTCCATTTTATGATTCCCAGTTACGGGCCGGCTATATTTACGATCCCAACCCTCTCAAAAATCTTTCGTCTGATAATGATCGCAAATATTTTACTTTTGGCGGTGGAGTTTTACTAGATAGAATCATAAAGCTGGATTTGGCTTACCTGCGGGGAACCTGGAAACAGACAACGTATGACAACCTGGCGCCTTCGGGGTCGCAGGAAGATATAACCGTCCAAAAACTTGTACTAACGGTAGCTTATCGTTTTTAGAAATTATTCGATTCGCCAAAGCGTCTTTGAAGTTTTCTTGTCCCGGTCAATTTTCTGGCCGGGATTTTTTTTCTGCCACGCCCCGTATGAATCATCAGTATTTTCTTCCACTCCTGAATTTTATCCACGCTTGCTTTAATCTTGGCCGTAAAATTATATTCATGTGTTTTCTATGGCTATTGCCATCCGGGTATCATTAGACATCGAATGAAAAGCAGACGACGGTAGTTGTATTTGGGCAAACAAACGTAATTCTGAATTGAGATTGAAAGGAAACTTATGAAGCAGATCAAACCACATTCCGTTATTTTCGTTCTATTGTTAATTTTTGTATTAAACTGCGCAGGAGGAGAGGACGGACAAATGGCAGAAAAGAGCGATTTTAAATATCTGGTTGAGCAGTTTGCCGATCTTAAGATCGGCAGGTACCGCATTCCGGGATTTGAAGAACTGGCCCCCAAACAGAAGGAGATGCTATATTATCTGTATCAGGCGGCGCTCTCCGGCCGGGACATCATCTGGGATCAGAACTACAAATACAATATTGAAGTTCGACGAACGCTGGAAGCCGTAGTAAAGAATTTCTCCGGGGATCGCGGCAGCGAGGATTTCAAGGAATTTATGGTCTATGTCAAACGAGTCTGGTTCTCCAACGGCATTCATCATCATTATTCATCCGACAAAATCTTGCCCGACTTCGACAAGCAGTATTTCAGTGCGCTGGTGCTGAACTCTCCTGGCGGCGACTTTCCCCTCCGGGATGGGGAATCCCTGCCGGAGTTCATAGCGCGGATGACCCCCATTTTATTTAATCCTGCGGTCGCTCCCAAAAAGGTAAATACCGACAGCAAAGTTGACATGATTTTGAATTCCGCAAACAATTTCTACGCCGGGCTTACCCAGCCCGATGTTGAAGGTTATTACGCAAATGTGATTGATAGAAGCGATCCGCAGCCAATCTCCTTTGGGCTTAATTCACAATTGGTTAAAGAAGATGGCACTATTTTCGAACGAAAGTGGAAGGTAGATGGCATGTATTCTCCTGCTATCGGAAAGATTGTCTACTGGCTGAAAAAGGCCGACCGCATTGCTGAAAATGAAACGCAGAAAAAGGCGCTGGATCTTCTCATAAAATTTTATGAAACCGGCGATTTGAATACATACGATGAATACAGCATCGCGTGGACAAAGGACACGGATTCCATGATCGATGTGGTTAACGGATTTATTGAAACCTACGGCGATCCGCTGGGCTTCCGGGGAAGCTACGAGGCGATGGTTTCTTTCCGCGACATGGAAGCTACCAAACGGGCCGAAACCATCAGCCAAAATGCCAACTGGTTCGAGCTGCATTCCCCCATCATGGACGAGCACAAAAAGAAAGATGTGAAGGGAATCACCGCCAAAGTAATTACCGTAGTGGCCCTGGGCGGCGACGCCAGCCCTAATCCGCCGATCGGTGTGAATCTTCCTAACGCCAACTGGATTCGAAAAGAATACGGCTCCAAGTCGGT
This sequence comes from uncultured Calditrichaceae bacterium, assembly GCA_964624795.1. Classification (GTDB taxonomy): domain Bacteria; phylum Calditrichota; class Calditrichia; order RBG-13-44-9; family RBG-13-44-9; genus CAZUZS01. The sequence continues at coordinate 18,114 of CAZUZS010000018.1, read as the reverse complement.
AACCCTGGGCAATATCAGCTATGCCTACAATAAAGCGGCAGAAGGCGGCGGGGTGATGGAAGAATTTGCCTATTCGCAGAGCGAAGTTGATCTTTACAAAAAATACGGTGAGCTTTCCGACAATCTTCACACCGACATGCACGAAGTGATCGGGCATGGTTCCGGGCAGATCAATCCGGGAGTGGG
>CAZUZS010000018.1:8629-17828 GCA_964624795.1 uncultured Calditrichaceae bacterium | reverse complement strand
AAATCGGAAGGAGATTACGCAGCGGCACAAAATCTTGTAGAAACTTACGCTGTAAAGATAGATCATGATCTGCACAAAGAAGTACTGGAACGCTATGAAAAGTTGGGTGTGGCGCCGTACACCGGCTTCATTAATCCTGTGCTCACGCCGGTGATGAATGGCGACAAGATCGTGGACGTGAAAGTGGAATACCCGATGGATTTTACGAAACAGATGCTGGATTACGCCGAGCACTACTCTTACCTGCCGACAGAGAATTAAGCGGGCGCAGCAAACTACGGATAAGGTGCTGACCCGGCGACTGCAAAAGTCACCGGAATTGTCGGAAGGCCTTAGTGGATTAAGGGAAGATTGTTCACCTTGCCGAATTAGCTCATAATTTCATTTGGGTGAGAGGGGGGCTGCTTATCGCCGAATCAGGCGAGAGGATCACGGTGCTTGAGTATTCACATTGTCATTATCCGGGAGCGCTTCCGATTGTTCTTCTTTCGGGGATTCGGATATCCGGGATTTTGGCAGAACCACTTCGCCGGGGGCGATTTTTGAACCGGTCCCAATTACCACATCTCCCATTATAGTGGCGCCCAACCCCACTGTCACTCCCTTTTCAATCTTCACTGGCGCAATGATCAGGAAGCCGGCCACCGCCGAGTGGGCGATAATTGTGGCGGAGCCGCCAATGGTTACATTGTCTTCGATTGTAATGAGCGCGGGATCGGAAATCCGCGTCGTGTTCAGAAAAACATTCTTTCCGATTTTCATTCCCATCAGGCGGTAAAACAACAGGTTAAACGGTGTAGGCGTTATGAATTCCAGGAAAGTATAGCGGACCAGGTAGGTCAGCGCATTGTGAACAAACCACGGAATGGCGTGCAGGGAAAAATAACTTCCGCGCCACGGCTTCACCCGGAATGGCAGGATGAAGTTGACAAACGGCACCACAAAAATGAGCGTGAAACCGTAAAGCAGGAAGCCTGCGAAAATGCCGATACCCACTGCCGCAAAGTGGAATACTTCCGGCCAGCCCTGGGTATGAATCCAGAGATATTTTACCAGGAATATCGATGGGACGAGCGATATGCCAGCGCAAAGTGAGGCCAGCAGATAAATCGGGATGAGTGCCAGGATATAGGCGACGATCCTGAATTTTCGCAAGGTTGCCTCGATAAATCCAATTAATCCGGGCAGGGAGGAAGTGGTGGAGTGTACATCAATCCACTCTCTGCCCTTTTCTGTTTTCTGTTCTGCGGCCATTTAATTGTTCCCGATTCAATTCTGCAATATTAAATATCTTCTCACAATTTTAACACCGGCGAATGAAGCTAAAAAGGAAAATTTAATTTCGCTCATGTCTGTCATCTCACCGGAATTTAAAGTCGACCGACGATAGGGGACTCTTCTTTCAATATGTGTTTGGATTCTTTCTTCGCCAGTATGCCCAGTACCCGGAATCCGAGCCAAACGGCAAATCCCACTCCCGCGGCACCCATCCACAGGACGAACGGACTCATACCCTCGTAAATCGCAGTGCCAACTATCGGTCCGGTGACCAGCGCCAGAGAGAAAGAAAAGTTGAAAACACCCATATATTTTCCGCGGCTTTTATCGTCCGCCCGGTTGGCAATAAATCCGGCAACCAGCGGAAAAACCAACATCTCCCCTATTGTCCAGATCACCACGGTAAGTGCTGCATATAGGAAACTGGTTCCAAAGGGAAGAAGGGCAAAACCGCTGCAAATTAAGAGTGCCCCGCCGGCAATAATTTTGAGATGATCAAATTTTTCTATTTTGTGAACCAGCGGCATTTCGAAAAGCACAATCATAGTGGCATTGAGAGCCAGCAGCAGCCCGATGTTTGTTTCCGGCAGATTGTACGCATTGCGCAGGTAGAGCGGCCAGGTGTTGAACAATTGAACGAAGACGTTGCCCGATAAAAAAATCATCAAAATGATGGCAAGAAATATCACGTCTTTCCACACCGATCTGGATGTGCTGTGCGTTTCGGAGGTCGCCTGGCGGACAATATAATCGTTTTTGCGGAAAAGCAGCCACATCATTCCCGCAGCGAGCAGACAGGTTATGCCGTCCACCCAAAACAGGTAGGCATAATCCAGGAAGGCCAGAATCCCTCCGACTGCCGGGCCGATGGTAACGCCCAGGTTTACCGCCATGCGATTGAGGGCGAAACCACGGGACCGCAAACCGGGTGGGCAGGCTTCCGCGATTGCAGTTGCATTTGCCGGCCGGAAGGATTCGGATACCACCGCAAGAGCGAAGATTGTAATGGCAATCTGCATTGGCGACCGGATAGAGCTTAGGAAAATGTAGCCGAATCCGGTGAGTACCAGGCTTACAGTCTGCACTTTTCGTGAGCCGAAGATATCGCTCAACCAGCCGCCCAAAAAGCTGCCGGCTAAGGCTCCCAGTCCGTAAATGCTGAACATGCGACCAGCCATGGCAACTGAAAAATTCAGTTTGAGGGTAAGATAGAGCACCAGGAAGAATAGCACCATACTGCCGCTGCGGTTGATGAGCACAACCAGCGATAGCAGCCAGGCATTCCTGGGAAGTCCCGAATAGGCCGATTTGTAGGTAATATAAATGGTTCTGAACAACGGAGATCGACTCCTTTCCAAATTGATAAAAAGATAAGAATTTATGATTATCGAAGACAGAAATATTTTCACTGTAAATGGAAACTGGTATTCGGGGAAACGCTTTCGAACAAGCGGAATATAACCATAGCGCATTGTCGGAGTTTTGATAATCGGGAATTGGTTCGAGCGAGATCCGTCGCGCAACACCGGGGCTGGATAAGCATCCAAGACTACCATTATGATTAAAACGGTGAGAAAAAAGTCTGCCTAATTTCTCAGCGGCATGACAGTTTGGGCAGTGATAAATGGCTTGGAATGGTTCGGTCGATATTTTAAATTGACGGCTCGCAAGGATTGGGGCGTCAAATTGAAAGAAGGAAATCAAATGACGAATGTAAATCCCTTTATTTTCCGTGAATACGATATTCGGGGTGTAGTTGGCAAAGATTTGACCGATGAGATTGTTACGTCGTTAGGTAAATCATTTGGCACCTATGTTCAGCGGCAGGGTGGAAGGAAGGTCACTGTCGGCGGAGATGTCCGGTTGTCTACCGAGCGGTTCCGCAAAGCTCTCATCGACGGCCTAACCTCTTCCGGTGTGGATGTTATCGATATCGGCGTCGTCCCGACGCCGGTGCAATATTTTTCGCTTTTCAAACTGAATGTCGACGGTGGCGTCATGATTACCGGCAGCCATAATCCGCCAGAGTTTAACGGTTTCAAAATGTCGGTAGGCCAATCCTCCATCTATGGAGAGGAAATTCAAAAGATAAGAGAGATAATTGAAGAAGGAGATTTTCTGACCGGGGCCGGACAAGTGGAACAGGTGGATCTCTTTCCAGATTATATCAGTGACATCAAGGGTCGCATTAAGCTTGAAAGCAATGTCAAGGCAGTTGTTGACTGCGGTAACGGCGCCGGTTCGCTGGTGGCGGAGGACTTGATGCGAGAACTGGGCGCTGACGCCTATTTTATGTTTTGTGAGCCGGACGGAACATTCCCCAACCATCATCCGGACCCGACGATTGAAAAAAATATTTTAGCACTGCGGGAGCAGGTGTTAAGCCTGAAAGCTGATCTGGGGATAGCCTACGATGGTGATGCCGACCGGATTGGCGTGATCGACGATAAAGGCAATATCGTGTGGGGGGACCGGCTGCTGATTCTGTTTGCCCGGGATGTTCTGAAAGAAAAGAAAGGGCAAAAAATCATCTTCGAAGTCAAGTGTTCGCAGGCGCTGCCCGAGGCGATAGAGGCTGCCGGAGGCGAACCGGTAATGTGGAAAACCGGCCACAGCCTCCTGAAAAAGAAGATGAAGGAAACCGGCGCAACTATTGCCGGAGAAATGAGCGGGCACCTTTTCTTCGCCGACAAATATCACGGATTTGATGATGCGATTTATGCTTCTGTTCGCCTGATTGAGCTGCTTTCCAGGGAGGGGAAAAAGATCTCGGAACTTTTGGCGGATGTGCCGCAGTACTTCTCTACGCCCGAAATGCGGGTTGAATGTGCTTCCGATGAGGAAAAATTCAGGATTGCCAAAAAGGCCGGAGAATATTTTAAACAGCACTACGAGGTGATTGATGTAGATGGCGTGCGTGTTTTGTTCGGTGATGGCTGGGGCCTGGTGCGGGCATCCAATACGCAACCGGTGCTGGTGCTGCGTTTCGAAGCCAAAAGTGAGGAAAGGTTGGAGGAAATCAAGAACCTGGTAATAAACAAGCTCTACGAATTCGGTGATATCAATATCTCTTAAACCGGGATTGTCAAAGCCATCATTTACCTTTTTGGATTTTTATGTCAGATTATTTGAAAATTGCCGAAGAAGTCGCCCGAAAGGCGGGTGCTTTCCTTCTTCAAAACCGCGGTGGGATCGATCCCCAAAAAGTTGATGCAAAGGGGAAAAATGATTTCGTCACCCACGTGGACCGGGATTCCGAAAAAATGATTGTGGAGGAAATCTTAGGGCATTTCCCAAATCACCAAATCCTGGCCGAAGAAGGCAGCAAGAGCCGGGAGAAAAGCGAGTATCGCTGGATTATTGATCCTCTGGACGGAACCAAGAATTTTATTCAGGATATCCCTTTTTTTACCGTGTCAATCGCATTGCAGAAGCGCCAGGAAATGGTAGCTGGTGTGATTTACGATCCGGTGCACGATGAGCTTTTCGCTGCTGAAAAAGGAGCGGGAGCGACCCGCAATGGCCGGACGATACATGTCGACAATGCCGATTTCTCACTTTCTCTCATCGCTACCGGTTTCCCCCACAAAGCAAAGCGGAACTTGCCGTCTTACCTTCTGGCATTTGAAGAGATTTTCCTGGGATGCAGCGGAATGCGCCGATGCGGTTCGGCTGCGCTGGATTTATGCTACACCGCAATGGGACGATTTGCCGGATTCTGGGAGATGGGGCTGAGCATCTGGGATGTCGCGGCAGGAAGCCTCATTGTCAGGGAGGCTGGCGGCGCGGTGACCGACTTCTGGGGGGGGGCTGGTTACCTGGAGTCAGGATTTGTTGCGGCCGGAAATGCTGCCGCACATGGGGAGTTGGTTCGAATTCTGTCACATCATTTTTCACATAAAAAATAAAATTGTGGGATCATGAAGGAAGAAATCATGCAACGTAATCCAATGGAATCGCGGGGAGCGCTGTCCATTATGGCGTGTAATTCCGGAAAGAGTTTCGCCGGGCGAATTATCAACGAGCTGAACAGGTTCCGCAAGGAGAAAAAAAACGGTCGGCCGGAAGCTTATCAGCTTAAGAATACCGATGAAGTTGTTTTTCCCAATGGCGAAGTTAAGATGGTTATCAATGAATTCATTCGCGGCGACGATGTTTACATCATTCAATGTGTTGACGATCCGTTAAGCGATCGTTCCGTGAATGACAACCTGATGGCACTGGTTACGGCAATTCACGCCGCCTACCAGTCCGATCCGGATCACATTACGGCGGTAATTCCGCAGTATCCTTACGCCCGGCAGGAGAGGCGTAAAACGCGGGAGGCGATCAGCGCCAAGATTGTCGCCAACCTGTTGGAGGACGCCGGCGCACAACGGGTGCTGACACTTGACATTCATGCCGAGGCAATTCAGGGTTTCTTCAGCTTCACCAAATTGGAAGACATGCACGCCTCCGGCGAAATCATAGACTACCTTATCGAAAAGCACCAGATCCACACGAAAGACCTGGTGGTTACCGGTCCCGATGTGGGGAGTGCCGACCGTGCCCGGCACTACTCGCAGAGGCTTTCCACCGGCCTGGCCATTGTCGATAAGGCTCGTGATTACAGCCGCGTCGGTCACGTGGAAAGCATGAGGCTGGTGGGAGAGGTCAAGAATAAGGATGTGCTGATTGTCGACGACATGATCGCGACCGGCGGAACTTTGCTCCATGCCCTGGCGCTTCTGAAGGACAATGGCGCCCGGGACATCTACGTGGCGGTAAGCCTTCCCTTTTTTAATGGAAATGCGGTGGAGCGCATCGACAGGGCTTACAATGAGGGATTGCTAAAACTTGTCATCGGCACCGATGCTGTTTTTTGGGGAGAGGCGTTTGTGCAGAATACGGCGTGGTACGAAGAAGTGAGCGTGGCGCCACTTTTTGCAAAGGTGATTCACAACATAAATCGCAAGCAATCGGTGAGCAGTTTGCTGCGTTAACAAACACTGGAGTTTCAGGATTCCAGTTTCTGATTTAGGTAAGCGGCTTTTCACATCAAGGTGTTAATAAAAAAAATATCATTAACACCCTGCTTTAGCGGGGTGGATATAGCGCAAGTAATTTATTTCTTCACCATTATGCGGGGGGTGGGATTAGATCTTTCTTTCCGCCGACCGTGTCAAATGCCCGCTGATTTTCAGGCTTCAACGTCTCCTTTGACCGGGATTATGCTCAACTCGTACATCGATTCTATCAAAATGCTCAATCGTTCAAATTCGGTATCTTTGATAAGGTCGGCGGAGAGGCGTTCCAAAATTAGGCCTTTGCCCGAGGCCAGCACATACGCAAACGGGTCCATTCTTTTGACCACTTCCTCAATGCGTTGAAAATTCAATTTTTGCAGGAGTCCCTGGTTGGTGACCTCAACCACATATCTTTTGTCGGCAATTTGCCGCGTGTACCGATTCTTTTTGTCCGAATCGTCCTTCCAATTTAGCCAATCGCTGGAAAGCACTGTAAAATTGGATTCAGCTGGTGCTTGGAGATATACCGAAATATAAAATTGTCGGGGAGTATTGGCCGTCTTGTTTTCTGCGGAAATGGAAACGGAAAGTGGAAAATCCCTGAAAGCGCCGGAAAAACGGGGCCGGACGGCGAACCCGGCACGGAGCACTTTGCCCCCATAATTGTCCACAAGATCCAGAAAATTGCGGTGAACCGCATCGAACTGCAATTTGCGCAGCCAGACCAGCACCAATACTGCGAGCAGCACCACTCCTAAAACCACGATCACATAAATCATTTTAAATTTTAAATTCCTTTTGATATTTGATTTGCATTATCGGGTGATTCACTCAGGCGATATAAATCGGCAACGGCGAAAAGCACAGGATAAAGATCGTTAAAGATGCCCAGCCGGTAATACGCCGTGCCGGACTTAGCGGCAGACTGTCCTGTACCGTTGGAGGATGCCGGAAGCCGATCAGCAGCAATATTAGTATTATCCACACCACCCACACAAATGAAAAGTAGCGCACGATCAGGACAAAATTGAGCGCCAACAGCAGGAGAAAAGAAAGAATGCCCACCATTCGGGCTCTCTTTTGAACCAGTGAGTACAGGATGTGGCCGCCGTCCAATTGGCCGATCGGAATCAGGTTGATGGCGGTTACCAGCAGTCCGATCCACCCCGCAAAAATGAACGGAAAGTGGTAGATCTCGTTCATCGGGAGCCGACCGCCTGCCAGAATATCGTTAAAAAATGCGAATAACAGCGAATTGCCCATCACCAGGTTGATACCCTGTCCGTGGAGGTTCCAGGGATGAATTCTCTCGACATAGGCGATAATTCCCGAAAGGTCCGGGAGTTGAATATAGCCGACGGTGAGGAAAATCAGGCTCAGAACAAAACCGGAAAGCGGTCCGGCTGCACCCATATCCAATAGTGCCACCCGGTTGGGGATGGGCGATTTTATTTTGATAAATGCACCAAGGGTACCAAAATGGAATCCAGGCAGCGGCAGCGGGATATAGTATGGCAGCGTGACATTCATTCGGTGAATACGGGCAGCAATGTAGTGCCCCATTTCATGGAACGTCAGAATTGTCAGCACTGCAAACGAATATTTCCAGCCGTAAATGATCTGTGAAAAATCGGCGAATGGTTCCTTGCCAAGCATAACGGAGCCGGCCATCATGGTCGTGACAATTGTAAGCAGGAAAAGGAAAATGTTGATCAGGATGCGGGGCTTTCTGGCGGAGGGTGCCCGGGAAGTTATGTGAATCAGCAGCTCCCCGTCCCGCTTTTGAATGTGCGGGAAATAGTTGCGCGACATCAGATTGGCAATTACCGTGCTCAGCTCGTCATCCGAAATGGAAATATCGTCGGTTCGAAAGACTGCGAATCCTCTGATCCGGGAAAAATAGTCGTTCTCGAACTTGGGACCTAAGATGGCCTCTATCTCTTCAACCGTTCTCTCATTCATAAATTGTATTTCCGCTCCCCCAATTTGACATGTTGAATAATACGAAAAAATGGAGATAGCCTCAATGGGAAAGTTGGTTTTCGCATTGCAGAATTGAAATTTTTGTTAGTGGGTGCGCGGGTGAGGAGAGCATTATCCACTCCACCGGGAAGGAAAATTATAGGTCTACCCTCCCTAACAGCTTTTATTTTATAAAGGAATTGATTATATTTTCACTTGAAATTAGAGAGGCGTTCAAGGACAGGGCTACATATGGGAAATCATAACGGTAACTCACCCGATGTTTATTTGAATTTAAATGTGCGGGGCTTGTCAGAGTCTGCTACATTGGCAATCAACGAAGAAAGCACTCGACTGGAAAGCGAAGGCCGGCATATTTACAGGCTTGGCCTGGGACAGTCGCCGTTTCCGGTGCCACGGCCGGTAGTAGAAGAATTGAAAGCCAACGCTCATCAAAAACAGTATCTCCCGGTGAAAGGTTTGCCCCGGCTGCGGGACGCCGTTGCGGACTACCACCATCGTTCGCAGGGGCTTGAGTGTTCTGGGGAAGATGTCCTGATTGGGCCAGGCTCCAAGGAGTTGATGTTCCTTCTTCAGCTCGTCTATTACGGCGATCTGGTTGTTCCAACGCCCACCTGGGTTTCGTACGCCCCGCAGGCCCACATCCTGGGCCGCATTGTGCGCTGGATGTCCACAACAGCCGAAGACGACTGGCATCTCACGCCCGATGCGCTGGAATCGCTTTGCCAAACGGATCCGGGAAGACCCCGCATCGTCATTCTGAATTATCCGTCCAATCCAACCGGAATCTCATACTCGGCGGAGGAGCTGAAAGCGCTGGCAGAAGTTGCCCGCGAAAACCGGGTAGTCCTGCTCTCTGATGAAATTTACGGGGAGCTCCATCATGACGGCCAGCATATCTCCATCGCCAGTTACTACCCGGAGGGCACCAT